>JAUXVI010000017.1 GCA_030680575.1 Hylemonella sp. | reverse complement strand
ATTACGCAATGATCTTGGCAACCACGCCGGCGCCCACGGTACGGCCGCCTTCGCGGATAGCGAAGCGCAGACCTTCTTCCATGGCGATCGGGGCGATCAGCTTGACGGTGATCGACACGTTGTCGCCAGGCATCACCATTTCCTTGCCTTCGGGCAGCTCGATGGCGCCAGTCACGTCCGTGGTACGGAAGTAGAACTGCGGACGGTAGTTGTTGAAGAACGGAGTGTGACGGCCGCCTTCGTCCTTGCTCAGCACGTACACCTCACCGGTGAAGTGGGTGTGCGGCTTGATGGAGCCGGGCTTGCACAGCACTTGGCCGCGCTCGACTTCTTCACGCTTGGTGCCGCGCAGCAGGATACCGACGTTGTCGCCAGCCTGACCCTGGTCCAGCAGCTTGCGGAACATTTCCACGCCGGTGCAGGTGGTCTTCAGGGTGTCCTTGATACCGACGATTTCGA
Source organism: Hylemonella sp. (assembly GCA_030680575.1). Taxonomy (GTDB): domain Bacteria; phylum Pseudomonadota; class Gammaproteobacteria; order Burkholderiales; family Burkholderiaceae_C; genus Hylemonella. The sequence continues at coordinate 49,338 of JAUXVI010000017.1, read as the reverse complement.
TTTCTTCGCCGACTTTGATGATGCCGCGCTCGATACGGCCAGTCACCACGGTACCGCGACCGGAGATGGAGAACACGTCTTCCACCGGCATCAGGAAGGCGCCGTCAATAGCGCGCTCAGGGGTGGGGATGTAGGTGTCCAGCGCGTCAGCCAGGCGCATGATGGCTTGCTCGCCCAGATCGCCGGTGTCGCCTTCGAGGGCCAGCTTGGCCGAGCCCTTGATGATGGGGGTGTCGTCGCCGGGGAAGTCGTACTTGGAGAGCAGTTCGCGCACTTCCATTTCAACGAGTTCGAGCAGTTCGGCGTCGTCGACCATGTCGCACTTGTTCAGGAAGACGATGATGTAGGGAACACCCACCTGGCGCGCCAGCAGGATGTGCTCGCGGGTCTGGGGCATCGGGCCGTCAGCGGCAGAGCACACCAGAATGGCGCCATCCATCTGGGCGGCACCGGTGATCATGTTCTTGACGTAGTCGGCGTGACCAGGGCAGTCAACGTGTGCGTAGTGGCGGTTGGCCGTTTCGTACTCGACGTGGGCGGTGTTGATGGTAATGCCGCGGGCTTTTTCTTCCGGAGCAGCATCAATCTGGTCGTAAGCCTTGGCTTCGCCGCCAAACTTCTTGGACAGCACGGTGGCAATCGCCGCCGTCAGGGTCGTCTTGCCGTGGTCCACGTGGCCAATGGTGCCGACGTTGACGTGCGGCTTGGTACGTTCAAATTTCTCTTTTGCCATTTTTCAAATCTCCAGAAGGATGCGAAAAGCAACTACTAATCACCAAGACACGACGGCAAAAGCCGCGCACCAGAAACTGGTGCCCTTTGCGGGAATCGGACCCGCGACCTCTCCCTTACCAAGGGAGTGCTCTACCACTGAGCCAAAAGGGCAAATTCTTTCACCATCGCAACAAACCAACTGTGGAGCGGGGTAGGAGAATCGAACTCCTCGCTTTAGCTTGGAAGGCTAAGGTATTACCACTATACGAACCCCGCGCAAACCTGCCTAACAAGCATTCACGGCAGCCAGCTCGCCTCCAAAGGCACGCCTCACAATCAACTTATCACTGGTGGAGAGGGCTGGATTCGAACCAGCGTACTCGTAAGAGGGCAGATTTACAGTCTGCTGCCATTAACCACTCGGCCACCTCTCCAATAGGTGAGCCTTTGATTATGCCACGAAAAACCTGCTTTGCTAAACACCTGAGCAAACCAACTCACCAAGCAATGGGTTTGCAGCCATGTTGTTGCAAAAATGCATTGGCTTGACCGAAGTGGCCGCACCCCAGAAAAGGCTGGGGCGGGCGCAGCGCCGACAAGGGCGAAGGATGGTTGGCCGACAAGATCAAATGTTGCGGCGGCGTCGCAGCCCCCTCCGCCATCATCTCCAGCCGTCGCACCGCCTCACCCATGCGTTGAGCATGCGCGCCCCAGAGCATGAACACTACCGGCCCACCACTATCAACAACCGCCTTGATAATTTGATCAGTAAGCACTTCCCAACCACGGTTAGCATGACTGGCGGGCTGCCCATCTTCCACGGTCAGGCAGGTGTTGAGCAGCAGCACGCCCTGCTGTGCCCATCGCACCAGCGAACCGTTGACTGGCAGCGGCAGCGCTGTCGACTCACCGCTTGCGTGTTCACGCGCCAGCTCCTTGAAGATGTTGCGCAACGAAGGTGGCAGCTTGATGCCGGGTGCAACGGAAAACGCCAGGCCCTCGGCCTGACCTGGGCCGTGGTAAGGGTCTTGCCCCAAAATAACGACACGCACGGCAGCCAATGGCGTCAAGTCCAGTGCACGCAGGGGGTGGGGCGGATAGATCGTGGCACCAGCCGCCAGGCGATCCGTCATGAACTGTCCCAGGCGCTGCGCCGACTCACTGGCCAAGAAGCGCGCCAGCGTCGGCTGCCAATCCGACGCCACCGGCCATAACGCTGGCTGCCAACGGGTCAGACGATCGCCGGTCACCTCCGGCACCTCTGAATTCATGAAGAAATCGGGCTGTTGCGCAGAAGACAAGGGCATGGCCAGCTACTCAAGCAATGACTGCTCAGTCAGACAAACAGCTCAGCCAGTGCCACACCCGGATCGGGCGCGCGCATGAAGGCTTCCCCCACCAAAAAAGCATTTACACCCGCCTCGCGCATGCGCTGTACATCGGCGCGGCCGAGGATGCCGCTCTCCGTCACCAGCAGGCGGTCCGACGGAACCCGGTCACGCAGGGACAGGGTCGTCTCGAGCGTGACCTCGAAAGTGCGCAAGTTGCGGTTGTTGATACCGATCAGTGGCGTCTTCAATGTCAACGCACGCTCCAACTCGGCGGCATCATGCACCTCGACCAGCACCGCCATGTCCAGGCTGCGGGCGATCGCCTCCAGCTCGGCCATCTGTGCATCCTCCAGGCAGGCAGCAATCAGCAGAATGCAGTCCGCCCCCATGGCGCGCGACTCATAGATCTGGTACGGGTCAACCATGAAATCCTTGCGCAGCACAGGCAGTTCGCAGGAAGCGCGCGCTTGCTTCAGGTAGTCAGGCTGACCCTGGAAAAACTGACGGTCGGTCAGGACCGACAAACAAGCCGCCCCATGCTCGGCATAACTCTGGGCAGAGTCGGCCGGCTCGAAATCCGTGCGCAACACGCCCTTGCTCGGACTGGCCTTCTTGATCTCGGCAATCACCGCCGCCTGGCCAGCGGCCACCTTGGCACGCATGGCGCCGACGAAGTCACGCGTCAGCACGCGCGACTCGGCATCGGCGCGCATGGCGGCCAGCGATTTGCGCTTGGTGGCCGCCGCGATCTCCTGGCGTTTGACGTCAACGATCTGGTTCAGGATGTCACTCATGGTCTGGGGGCGGCTCGGAGCCGTTTTTCAAAATCTTGACAAAAACACGGTGGATCACGAAGGCAGCCACCACAAACAAAGCCGAGACACCCAGCGCAATCCAGGTGCCCGGGTCCTGCCACATCTCAGGCGGCCAGACGATGGGCCGTCATCACCAGCTGCTCCAGCTTGGCCTTGGCGGCACCGGAGGCAATGGCCTCGCGCGCACGCGTTATGCCATCGGCCATGGAGTCGGCCACATTGGCCGCATACAGCGCCACGCCCGCATTGAGCGTGACGATGTCGCGCGCCGCGCCGGGCTGGTTGTCGAGCACACCCAGCAACATGGCGCGCGACGCTTCGGGCGTGTCTACCTTGATGGCGCGCGTGCTGGCCATGGTCAGGCCGAAATCTTCCGGGTGGATTTCATACTCGGTGATCTCGCCGTTTTTCAACTCGCCCACCAGGGTGGCCGCGCCCAGGCTCACCTCATCCATGCCGTCTTTGCCATAGACCACCAGTGCATGGTCCGCGCCCAAGCGCTGCAAGGCGCGCACCTGAATACCCACCAGATCCTCATGGAATACCCCCATCAGGATGTTGGGTGCACCCGCCGGATTGGTCAGCGGCCCCAGGATGTTAAAGATGGTTTTGATACCCAGCTCACGCCGCACCGGCGCCACATTCTTCATGGCCGGATGGTGATTCGGGGCGAACATGAAACCGACACCGACTTCGGCAACGCACTGCGCAATCGCCTCGGGCGTGAGATTGATGTTGACGCCGAGCGACTCCATCACATCGGCACTGCCGCTCTTGCTGCTGACGCTGCGGCCGCCGTGCTTGCTGACCTTGGCCCCCGCTGCTGCTGCCACAAACATGGCGCAGGTGGAGATATTGAAGGTGTGGGCGCCGTCGCCACCCGTACCCACGATGTCCACCAGATGCGTCTTGTCAGCCACCTCCACCTTGGTGGAGAACTCGCGCATTACTTGCGCGGCGGCGGTGATCTCGCCGATGGTTTCCTTCTTCACGCGTAAGCCGGTGATGAGCGCGGCCATCAGCACCGGCGACATCTCGCCGCCCATGATGAGGCGCATGATGTGCAGCATTTCGTCGTGAAAAATCTCTCGATGCTCGATCACGCGCTGCAAGGCCTGCTGGGGGGTGATTTGGTGGGCACTGTGCATGCTCGATTCCTTCTTCATCAAGATTGCTGCAGGAAATTTTTCAACATGGCATGGCCGTGTTCGGTGAGGATCGACTCCGGGTGGAATTGCACCCCCTCAATCGCCAGCGTCTTGTGTTTCACACCCATGATTTCGCCATCTTCCGTCCAGGCCGTCACTTTGAGTTCCGGCGGACAGCTGGCACGCTCGATCGCCAGCGAATGGTAGCGGTTGACCGTGAACTGTTTCGGCAATCCGGCAAACACGCCCTCCTGCGTGGTGGTGATGACGCTGGTCTTGCCATGCATCAACTGTTGCGCCCGGATAATCTTGCCGCCGAAAGCAGCGCCAATGCTCTGGTGGCCCAGGCACACACCCAGGATCGGCAGCTTGCCGGCGAAATGCCGGATGGCGGCCACCGAAATACCGGCTTCGGCCGGCGAACAGGGACCGGGCGAGATCACCAAGCGGTCGAGCTGTCCGGCCTTGAGGCGAGCATCGATCTCTTCCACCGTGATTTCGTCGTTGCGATGCACTTCAACCTCGGCGCCGAGCTCACCGAAGTACTGCACCAGGTTGTAGGTGAACGAGTCGTAGTTGTCCACCATGAGAAGTTTGATCTTGTTGCTCATGGCGTTCACTCCAGACCTTCTTCGACCAGCTCGCTGGCGCGCAACAGGGCGCGCGCCTTGGCTTCCGTTTCCTTCCACTCCAGCTCCGGCACCGAATCCGCCACCACACCCGCCGCCGCCTGCACGTACAAGGTGTCGTCCTTGATGACGCCGGTGCGGATGGCAATCGCCACATCCATGTCGCCGGCGTAACTCAGGTAGCCGCAGGCGCCGCCATAGAGACCGCGTTTGCTGGGTTCGAGCTGGTCGATCAGCTCCATGGCGTGCACCTTCGGTGCCCCAGTCAGCGTGCCGGCCGGGAAAGTGGCCTTGAGCACATCCATGGCCGTCATGCCCTCATTGAGCAGGCCTTCGACGTTGCTCACGATGTGCATCACGTGGCTGTAGCGTTCGACCACAAAGGCCTCCGTCACCTTGACGCTGCCGGTCTGGGCAATGCGACCAATGTCGTTGCGCGCCAGGTCGATCAGCATCACATGTTCGGCGCGCTCCTTCGGGTCGTTGATCAGCTCCACCTCGGCCGCACGGTCGAGTTCGGGCGTTGCGCCGCGCGGACGTGTACCGGCCAGCGGTCGGATTGTCACCTTCTGCCCCTCGGGCGTTTTCTCCTGTCGCACCAGGATCTCCGGCGAAGCGCCCACCACATGGAAATCGCCGAAATGGTAGTAATACATGTAGGGCGAGGGGTTGAGCGAACGCAGGGCGCGATACAGCGACAGCGGCGATTCGGTGTAGCGCTTCTTCAAGCGCTGCCCCACTTGAACTTGCATGAAATCGCCGGCGGCAATCAGCTCCTTGGCGCGCAAGACGGCTGCGATGTAGTCGTCCTTGGCGAACTCGCGCACCACCTCGTGCGTGGTACTGGGCTTGATCTGCGGCGCCTGCACCGGCGCATCAAGCCGGGCACGCAGCTCGTCCAGCCGCGTCGCGGCTTTGGCGTAGGCCTGCGGCTGGCTTGGGTCGGCATAAACGATCAGGTAGAGCTTGCCCGACAGGTTGTCGATGACGGCCAGCTCCTCGCATTGCAGCAGCAGGATGTCCGGGCAGCCCAGCGTGTCGGGCGGGCAGCTGCGCACCAGCTTCTTCTCGATGTGACGCACCGTGTCGTAGCCGAAGTAACCGGCCAGGCCACCGCAAAAACGCGGCAGACCCGGCTGCAGGGCCACCTTGAAACGCTGCTGGTACTGGGCAATGAAATCCAGCGGATTGAGCTGCGAGGTCTCGACCACCACGTCATCGGTCACCACCTCGGTCACGGCCTGATCGCCGAAACCGCGCGAGCGCACCAGCGTGTGCGCCGGCAGGCCGATGAAACTGTAGCGGCCGAAGCGCTCGCCGCCCACCACCGACTCCAGCAGAAAGGTGTTCTTACCGCCGGACTGGGCATGCGCCAGCTTGAGGTAGAGCGAGAGCGGCGTTTCCAGGTCGGCAAAGGCCTGGGCCATCAGGGGAATGCGGTTGTAACCCTGTCGGGCCAGCGCATCGAATTCGGATTCAGTCATCACAGGAAAATCTCCAGAACTTGACCAAAGTCCAAGACTCCGGCCAAGGGCACGGTGTGCCCGGTTCATTCAAACAGACCCCCGCAAGGGGGACGGCAAACAGCTCAACAGCACAAGGGCTGTGAAGCCCTGTCAGGCGCGAGCCAGCGTAGGGGCAGTCTGCGGCGTGCGCCAGGGCCAAGCTCCCCGGTCGCTACAACCTGTGATGAAAAGGCGATGAATGAACATGGGCAAAGTGTAGCAAACCCCGTCGATCCCCATTTGAAACTCTGTCGCAAGGATCTGCCATCGCTGCCAACGCCACGCCCTCGTCCGCGATGAGCGCCGGAAATATCGGTGCATACCCTAGTCGCAAAAACGGCTCATCTCTGTAGAGTGCATCAAGAAGACCAGCGACTCACCGATCCGCTGCTTCCATGTGTCCTGGCAACTTACGGCAGAAAGAGCATCCTTATGAAAACCAGCAATCTGCAAATCGGCACCCGCCTCACGCTGGCCTTTGCCGCGGTCCTCGCGATCACGGCCGCCATTGCCATCATCGGTGTCTGGCGCCTGGGCAGCCTGAAAGACGCCGCTCACGAAATCGCCACGGTCGAACTGCAGCGCAGCCTGCTGGCACAACGCTGGGCTTCGCAGATCAACATCAACTGGGTCCGCGCTTCGGCCGCACTCAAGACCAGCGACACCGGTTACATCGACACCTTGCAAAAGGACATGGCGGCCACCTCCAAGTCCATCAGCGATGACCAGAAACAGCTCGAATCCATGGTCGTGGGTGACGCCACCAAAGCCCTGATGGAATCCGTGGCCAAAAACCGCAAGGTCTACGTTGATGCCCGCGCTGCACTGATCAAGCGGCAAAAGGACGGCGAGAACATCTCGGACGCGGTGGACCGCGAACTGCGCCCCTTGGCTGAAGCCTATTTGAAGGCTGTTGACCAGGTCGCCCAGCATGCCCGGGACACCCTGGCCGAAGTCCAGGCCCATGCAGAATCCACCGCCAACACCAGCCAGATCGCACTGGGCACCGGTGCGGCCATTGCGGTAGTGCTGGGCATCCTGCTGGCCGGCTTGGCCACGCGTTCGATCACGCGTCCGATCCAGCAGGCCGCCGGCTCGGCCGAAGCCATTGCCGGCGGCGACCTGGGGCAAGCGATCGAGGTGCAGGGCAAGGATGAGGCGGCACGCCTGCTGCAGGCCCTGTCCACGATGCGTGAGAACCTGGCCCGCACCGTCAGCAACGTGCGCCGAAGTGCCGACGGCGTGGCCACCGGCAGCACCGAGATTGCCAATGGCAACAGCGACCTGAGCATGCGCACCGAACAACAGGCCAGCGCCCTGCAGGAAACCGCTGCCTCGATGGAAGAGCTCAGCTCCACCGTCAAACAAAACGCCGATAACGCCCGCCAGGCCAACCAGCTGGCGCAAAGTGCCTCCACCGTCGCCATCCAGGGCGGCGAAGTGGTGGCCCAAGTGGTGGAGACGATGCGCGGCATCAACGACTCCAGCAAGAAAATCAGCGACATCATCAGCGTGATCGACGGCATCGCCTTCCAGACCAATATCCTGGCCCTGAACGCCGCGGTGGAAGCGGCCCGTGCCGGCGAGCAGGGCCGCGGTTTTGCCGTGGTGGCCTCGGAGGTGCGATCGTTGGCCAGCCGCAGCGCGGAAGCCGCCAAGGAAATCAAGAACCTGATCAATGACAGCGTGAACCGGGTCGAACAGGGAAACACCCTGGTCGACCAGGCCGGTGTCACCATGAACGAAGTGGTCAGCAGCATCCGCCGCGTCACCGACATCATGGGTGAAATCAGCGCCGCCAGCTCCGAGCAGAGCCAGGGCGTGGCGCAGGTGGGGGAGGCCATCACCTTGATGGACCAGGCCACCCAGCAGAACGCCGCACTGGTCGAAGAAATGGCAGCCGCCGCATCCAGCCTGAAAACCCAGGCGCAACAGATGGTCGAAGCGGTGAGCGTCTTCAAGCTCGGCGCGCACGAGGCTCCCCACACCGTGACACCGCAACCTGCCCCCACCCGCGCCAGCCAGCCGAGCAAACTGCCGTTCAAAGGCACCGAGCGTCGCAGCCCCGCCAAGACAGAACCCGTGATGCCCGCCCAGCCGGCCAACGTCAAGTCGGCCGCCACAACCGCAACGGTCAAATCACCCCAGGCGGGCGATGATGAGTGGACCTCGTTCTGAAGGCACCCTTCGAAGCGAAGGTCCGCACGCTGGCTTTGCGGCTCAGTCAGCCCGGCGGGTTATCCACTGCGCCAAGGCCGGGGCCTTGAGAGGCATGCTGTAGAGATAACCCTGCCCTTTGCTGCAGCCCAGTGTCGTCATGAGCGACGCCTGCTCGGGTGTTTCAATCCCCTCGGCCACGGTGGCCAGGCCCAGCGTCTGAGCCATCCGGATGGTGGCCTCGATCATCACGCGGTGATAGTCGCTGCCCATGGCCAGGCCGACGAAGGAACGGTCGATCTTGACGATATTGACCGGCAGCTCGTGCAGGCACGACAGCGAGGAATAGCCGGTTCCAAAGTCATCGAGTGAGAGCGACACCCCGAGCGCACGCAGCGCGCGCAATTCAGCCTGCACCACGTCGTCCTGTGCGGCCAGGCTTTCCGTCACTTCCAGGATCAACTGGCCTGGATCCATCCCGCTGTCACGCAGCACCTCTTGCACCTCGGCGACCAAGCCGGGCTGGCGCAGCTGGGCACGCGACAGATTGACGGCCAGGGTCTTGGGCGCCCGCGCGCCCAGTTCGGTCTGCAGCCGCATGAATTCCGTGCAGGCCGTGCGCAACACGAAATGGCCAATCGGTCCGATCAGGCCACTGGCTTCCGCCACCGGAATGAAACTCAGCGGCGTCACCAGACCGCGCTGTGGGTGCTGCCAGCGTACCAGCGCCTCCACCCCGGACAGACTGCCGTCCGCAAGACGAAGCACGGGTTGATACACCACAAACAGCTCGCCCTTGTCCAGGGCCTGGCGCAAGTCATTCTCCAGCGAGGCGTCGTCGCGCACGCGCTTGCGCATGGAAGGCTCGAACATGACATAACGACCGCGCCCCTCGCGCTTGGCTTCGTACATCGCGATGTCGGCGTCGCGCAGCACGCTGTCGGCGTCCTCCCCCATGTGTTCCGTCGTCACGATGCCGATGCTGGCCGAAGAGCTGAGGCGATGGGGTCCGAGCTGGTAAGGCTGGGCCAGCACATCAAGCAGGCGGGAGGCCACCACTTGGGCATCCAGATTGCCCCGGATGTCGTCGAGCAGCACCACGAATTCGTCGCCGCCAATTCGCGCCGCCATCTGGCTGAAGTCGCTGGTCTGCACAAAGGCATCGCCCGGACGCAGGCTCTCCTGCAAGCGCAGGGCGATCTGGCGCAACAGTTCATCACCGACGCCATGGCCCAGCGTGTCGTTCACCTGCTTGAAGCGGTCAAAGTCCATGAACAGCACGGCGAAGTGGTAACCCGGCTGCTGCTGCGCGCGCAGGATGCAGGCCTGAATGCGCCCCAAGATCTCGCTGCGATTGGGCAGGTGCGTCAGATGATCGGTGTGCGCCGCGTGGCGCAACTGCTCTTCCAGCTCCTTCTGCGCATTGATGTCGTAGGCAATGCCGGCCATGCGCACCGCGCGGCCCTCGGCATTACGCGCCACCACGGTGCCGCTGTACATCAACCAGATCCAGCGGCCGTCGCCATGACGGATGCGGATCTCCCAGTGCAGCGGCCGCAGGGAGTCACGCAGGTTGGTGCGGATGGCCCACAGCCAGCCCGGCAGATCGTCGGGATGGATCAGGGCGTTCCAGGCATCGGCGTTCATGGCCAGTTGACCCGGCTGGTAACCGAGCAGGACGAACATGCGGTCGTTGCAACTCATGGCGCCGCTGCCAATGTCCCACTGCCAGACCCCCAGCGAAGCACTTTCAAGGGCCAGCGTCAACAGCTGCTGCTGGGCACGCTGCTCCGTCACATCCACGGTGCATGAAATGACACCGGCCAGGTGGCCCGCGGCATCCTTCATCGGCTCGGTATTGACCATGAGCCAGCGCACGTCGCCCTGGGGCGAGAGCAGGCCGATGGATTCACCGCGCAGGCCCTGGCCGGTAAGCAAGGTGCGGCTGGTCGGACGCTCGCTGACCGGGTAGGGCGACAGATCCTCACGCACCGCCACGCCTTGGCGCGCCAGACTTTGCCGGCCGATCAGGTCGTCCCGGGTAAGTCCCAACATGTCACTGGCGGCCTGGTTCGACTCGATCACCTCGCCGTTGGTCGATTGCAGCACCACACCCGCCGGCAACGCATCAAGCAGGGACCGCATGCGCAGACGCTGGCTGACCTGCTCCGTGGTGTCACTGGCCACAATGGTGAAACCCGTCAGCGCACCGTCGGCATCGAGAATCGGCTGGTAATCAACATCGAGCCAGATCTCATCACCCGAGCGGGCCACCACCCGAACTTCGAAACGCACGCCCTGGCCTTGATCCAATTCCGCATCCAATCGCCTCAACTCCGCCAGATCGTTGTGTTCATTGGAAACGAGGATGCCCGGATGCCGCCCCTGCAACTCCGGCAGCGCGTAGCCGATGCCCTCCAGCAGCGCCGGGTTGCACCACAGGATGTGGCGATAGACATCAAGCACCACCACCCAGTTGGAGGTGCGTTCGGCCACCAGGGCCAGTTGTTTGAGTTCGTTGGACTGCCACGCCAGTGCACGATGCTGGCGCCGCACAAAACGCGCCAGAGGTTCCGCCACGCCCAAGGTGAGGGCCAGCAACAGCAGCATCATGAGCAGCGCGGAGAGTTCAATCTGGTCAATCGCGCTGCGCGCACGCCGCTGCGCCGCATGCTGCATTTCGTCGACCAGCGTTTGCGCGGTCAGGCGAAACGGCTCGACCTCGGCTTGCAGAAAACGGTTGGCCATGCGCCGTTTGTCCGCTTCGCTGCGCTCACCCAATGAAAGCAGGCTCTGGGCCCGGTACCAGATGCGTTCGCGCCGCTCCTGCCACTCAAAGATAGCGCGACGCAGCGCCACAGGCTCACCTGCATCCCAGGCGCCCTGGCGCGCCAGCAATCCGTCCAGCTGCACCGCCTGCTCCTGCGCCTGGCCGAGGGTTTCGGCCAGTGCGTTGATGATTTCTTCCTGCGGCACGTCTGTTACCAGCAGCATGGCCGCCTGCAAGCCCATGCGCTGGGTCAGCGTGCCCTGGGCCGCGGCCATGCCAATGATCTCGGCATCCGCCAGGCGCACCGCCTCGGATTGCTCCACCCGCCAGGCCTGCCAGGCCGAGACGGCGCCGACGATCAGCAGCACCGCATACATGGCCACCCGAACCCGCCGGTGCACCGGCGCATCGGCATCGACCGGCATCCTCGTCAGGCCGAACCAGGCCATGGCCCGGCGCGGCCATGACTCGTCACTCACCTGCGGCGGCGACGCGTTTTGCGACTTAAATGGTGCGGGCATGAATGCGGGCGATGCTAACCGAGACGCCCCCTGCCGGGCGCGATCGTGGGCCGAAGACGCAGCGTGAAAGGGCGCTCTGCTGCCAAGCGCGCATCAAGCCAGCGCCTTGCGCATGGCGTCGATCACGGCCTTGTAGTCAGGTTTGCCGAAGATGGCGCTGCCGGCGACAAAGGTGTCGGCGCCGGCATCGGCCACGCGGCGGATGTTGTCGGCCTTGATGCCGCCGTCCACTTCCAGCCGGATGTCCTTGCCCGACGCCTCGATGCGCCGACGCACCGCCTCGGTCTTGCGCAGCGCCGAGTCGATGAAGCTCTGGCCGCCGAAACCGGGGTTGACGCTCATGATCAGGATCAGGTCGATGTCGTCGATCACCCAGTCCAGCACGTCCAACGGCTGCGCCGGGTTGAACACCAGCCCGGCCTGGCAGCCCTTGCTCTTGATGGCCTGGATGCTGCGGTGCACATGGCCCGAGGCATCCGGGTGGAAGCTGATCAGGTCGGCCCCGGCTTCGGCAAAGGCCGCCGCCAGCGCATCCACCGGCTGGATCATCAGGTGCACGTCGATCGGCACCGGCGTGCCGTCGGGGCGCTTGGCGTGCGGCTTGAGGGCCTGGCACACCATGGGGCCGAACGTCAGGTTGGGCACGTAATGGTTGTCCATCACGTCAAAGTGGACCCAGTCGGCACCGGCGGCAATCACGTTGCGCACCTCCTCGCCCAAACGGGCAAAGTCGGCCGAGAGGATGGAGGGGGCAATGCGGTAGGTTTTAGACATGGGGGTATTTTCGCAGGTAGCATCGGGTTATGGCCAAGTACCAGATTCTTGTCGAAGTCCAGCCCCGCTACCTGCCCGAGCAATCCGCGCCGGAACAGGGTCTTTACGCGTTTGCCTACACCGTCACCATCAGCAACACGGGCGATGCGCCCGCGCAGCTGATCTCACGCAGCTGGAACATCAACGATGCCGGCGGCCACACCGAAAAAGTGAACGGCCTGGGCGTGATCGGCCAGCAACCGCTGTTGCAACCGGGTGAAACCTTCGAATACACCAGTGGCACGCGCCTGCGCACACCCACCGGCACCATGCACGGCAGCTATTTCTTCGTCGCTGAAGACGGAGAACGCTTCGACATCGACATCCCGATGTTCGTGCTCGACGCCCTGAGCGCCAGCGGCGGCTCGCGCACGCTCCATTAAGGGAATATGTCGGTCCCGCGCGATCTCCCCAGCCTGCTGGACGCCCTCGATCCTGAAGCATCCCAAGTCGAGCGCCACCTCTGGCTGATGGCGCTGCTGGACTGGGTCCGCGGCGACCGCCAGTCCGTCGAGATCGCCATCAGCCGGGTCCAGCTCTTTCTCGACATCGTGGAAGAACGTCCGGCACTGCGTGAACGGGTGCAAGCCTGGTGGCAGGCCTTGCTCGGCACGATTGACGGCACCACGCTGCTGGCCGACCACGGTTTCGCCCAGCGCCCGGTGTTCCTGAGCGAGTTCTTCAGCCGGCTGCTGCGCAAGATCCTGCCCGCCACGCCGCAAACGCGCGATGCGTCGGAGCTGTTTTCCCTGCTGTTTCCACATGCCTTCGACGCCGAATGGCTGACCCTGCTGGACGAGACCACCACCCTGCGGCTGGCCCGGCTGCTGGCGTTGCCGATCGGCACGACGCCTTCGCCCTGGCAACAGACGCTGGAAGAGGCCATCACCTACTGCGTCAGCCAGATCCGCGCCATCGGCTTCGCCCCCGAGCTGCGCCTGCGCATGAACGCGGCAGCACACGAAGAACGGCCTTTTCACGCCCTGGTCGCCGATTTTGAAGCCGTGTGCCAGGCCTTGCATCAGTCGCCGCGCAACGACGCCGCGCTGGAGGCAGCGGTGCAGCACTTCAAGGGACGGCTCGACGCCTGTCGCCATGCGGCCTCCAGTGTTTACGCCCACCTCGACGAGCACGGCATTTCGGTCGACATGGTGTTTCGCCTGCGCCAGCTGCGCGAACGCGTCTTGCGCATCCGGATGCTGCTGGACGCGCTGCTCTCCGCCTCCCCGGCACTCAGCGCCAGCCAGTTGCTGGCGCATCTGGTGCAGGTCGGCCAGCAAAGCCGCAGCCTGCGCGCGCTGATCGCCAGCAACTCCTCGCTGCTGGCGGCCAAGGTCACCGACCGCAGCGCCGAAACCGGTGAGCACTACATCACCCGCAACCGGGCCGAATACCGCGACATGCTGCGCAAGGCGGCGGGCGGTGGCGCCGTGATGTCGCTCACCACGCTGATGAAGTTTGCGCTGCTCACGCTCGGCGTGTCCGCGTTCTGGGGCGGCTTTCTGGCCGGCATGAACTACGCGTTGAGTTTTGTGCTGGTCCAGTTGTTGCACTGGACCGTGGCCACCAAGCAGCCGGCCATGACAGCCCCCGCCATGGCGGCCAAGCTCAAGGACCTGGGGGCGCCGGAGGCCGTCGAGCAGTTCGTCGACGAAGTCACCCACCTGATGCGCTCGCAGGTGGCCGCCATCGTTGGCAATCTGGCGCTGGTGGTGCCCTGCGTGCTGCTGCTGTGCGGCGCCATGTTTGCGCTGTTCGGCCGGGCACCGCTCAGCCTCAAAGAGGCCGATTACGTGCTGCACTCGCTCACGCTGCTCGGCCCCACCGCCCTGTTTGCCGCTTTCACCGGCGTGCTGCTGTTTGCCTCCAGCATCGCGGCCGGCTGGGCCGAGAACTGGTTCGTGCTGCACCGGCTCGACTCGGCGCTGCGCTACAACCCGCGCATCACCGCCGCACTAGGCCGCGCACGCGCCGCGCGCTGGGCCGGTTTCCTGCGCATCAACATCTCGGGGCTGGCCGCCAACATCTCGCTCGGCCTGATGCTCGGGCTGATTCCGGCCTTTGCCGCCTTCTTCGGCCTCGGGCTGGAAGTGCGTCACGTCACGCTCTCCACCGGCCAGCTGGCCGCCGCCAGTGCCACCCTCGGCACCGCCGTGCTGACGCTGCCGGCCTTCTGGTGGTGCCTGGCCGCGGTGCTGGTGACCGGCCTGCTCAATGTGGCGGTGAGTTTTTATTTCGCCTTCCGGCTCGCCCTGCGCGCCCACAACGTGAGCGGCGTGGACCGGGCGCGCATCCGCGCCGCCATCGTGAATCGGGCCCGCAGTGCACCGTTGAGTTTTTTCTGGCCGGCGCGCGAAACGCCCCTGGCGTTGCCCCCCGAGGAACCTGAGCAGCATGGGTGAGTTCGACCTCATTGCGCGCTTTTTCCAACGCCCGGCGCACCCGGCCGGCCCGCAGGTCGCGCTCGGCGTGGGTGACGACTGCGCCCTGCTGCAGCCAGCGCCCGGCACGCAGCTGGCGATTTCCTGCGACATGCTGGTCGAGGGCCGGCATTTCCTGCCCGACGTCGACCCCGCCGCGCTCGGCCACAAGGCACTGGCCGTCA
Source organism: Hylemonella sp. (assembly GCA_030680575.1). Lineage (GTDB taxonomy): Bacteria > Pseudomonadota > Gammaproteobacteria > Burkholderiales > Burkholderiaceae_C > Hylemonella. Next base: position 34,330 of record JAUXVI010000017.1, on the reverse strand, counting down.
ACCTGAGCGACCTGGCCGCCTGCGGCGCCCGCCCGCTGGCCTTCACGCTGGCGCTGGCCCTGCCCCGCGCCGACGAAGTCTGGCTGGCCGGCTTCGCACGCGGCCTGTTCGCACTGGCCGATGCCCATGGCTGCGAACTCATCGGCGGCGACACCACGCAAGGGCCGCTCAACATCTGCATCACCGTGTTCGGCGAGGTCCCGGTGGCGGCCGGCCGCAGTCAGGCGCTGCTGCGCTCCGGCGCCCAGCCGGATGACGACCTGTATGTGAGCGGCATGCCGGGCCAGGCACGGCTGGCGCTCGAAGCGCTGCAAGGCACACGCAGCCTGCCGGCCGATGTCCTGCCCGCACTGCGCGCCCGCCTGGAAATGCCGACACCGCGCGTGGCGCTCGGCCTGGCGCTGCGCGGCGTGGCCAATGCCGCCATCGACGTCAGCGACGGCCTGCTCGGCGACCTCGGCCACATCCTCCAGGCCTCGGCTTGCGGCGCCACCGTGGACACCTCAATTGCTATTAATTCGATAGCGGATGGCGCAGATTCGACGAGGCCGGCGGTGCAATTTGTCATGCAACTTCCGGTAGAGCAACGCCTGGCGCTGGTGCTGGCCGGCGGTGATGACTACGAGCTGCTGTTCACCGCCCCGGTGGCAGCACGTGCGGCCGTGCAGGCGGCGGCACTGGCGAGCGCCACCCCGGTCACACGCATCGGCCGCATCGAAGCCACACCGGGCCTGCGCCTGATCGACGCGCAAGGCCAACCCGTCAGCGGCCGCTTTGCCTCCTTCGATCACTTCGCCTGAGCAGGCCCGACGGCGCCAGCCGCAACCCGCCCCACCAAGCCTGCCCGGCGGGGCAGGTCGTCCACCATAATCCGGCCATGTCTGCGTCTGACTCTTCTCCTCTGCCGCCACTGCCTGGGCTCGTACGCCCCACCGGCCGCTTCATGCTGGCCCACCCGGCCCACCTGATTGCGCTGGGTTTCGGCTCGGGCCTCAGCCCCAAGGCGCCCGGCACCGTGGGCACGCTGTGGGCCTGGCTGGCCTTCTGGGTGCTGCAACCGTGGATGAACGAATGGCGCTGGGGCCTGCTGATTGCCCTGTCGTTGCCGCTGGGCTGGTGGGCCTGCAGCGTCACGGCGCGCCACCTGCGCAACCCCGACCCCGGCCACATCGTGTGGGATGAAGTCATCGCCTTCTGGCTGGTGCTGTGGCTCGTCATGCCCGCCAGCTTTTATGACCAGCTGCTGGCCTTCATCCTGTTCCGCTACTTCGACGCCGTCAAACCCGGCCCGGTGCGCTGGGCCGACCGCCTCTACCACGGCATGGACCCGGGCCACACACGCCACGGCTGGGCCAAGGCCGGCTGGGGCATCCTGTTGGACGATCTCGTTGCTGCCTTCTGCACCCTGCTTTGCATCGCGCTCTGGAAGGCCATCTGAACATGAGCAGCACCACCCTGCCCCTGGCCGAACAGCTCGCTGCCCGGCTGCTGCAACGCCAGTGGATGCTGGCCACGGCCGAGAGCTGCACCGGCGGGCTGATTGCCGGTGCGTGCACGGATCTTTCCGGTTCCAGCAACTGGTTCGAGCGTGGTTTCGTCACCTACTCCAACGCCGCCAAGACCGAACTGCTGGGCGTGCCGGCCACGCTGATCGAGACCCACGGCGCCGTCAGCGAAGAAGTCGCACGCGCCATGGCCGCGGGCGCCGTGCAGCAGTCGCATGCGCAAGTGGCGGTGGCCGTCACCGGCGTGGCCGGCCCCACCGGCGGCACGGCCGACAAGCCGGTGGGCCTGGTGTGGTTCGGTTTTGCGCTGCCGGACCGCGTGCTGACGGAACAGATGCATTTCACCGGGGACCGCGCGGCCGTGCGTGCCGCCACGGTGCGCCACGCCTTGCAACGCTTAACGGAGATGCTGTCATGAGCTGGTTCGACGGATTTGAGACCCGCCGCTTCGACGTCAATGGCGTCGAGATCTTTGCCCGCGTGCCCACCAGCGCGCGCGGCAACCGCCCTGCCCTGTTGCTGCTGCACGGCTTTCCGCAAAGCCATGTGATGTGGCACCGCGTGGCGCAGCAGCTGCAGCACGACTACTGGCTGGTGCTGCCCGACCTGCGCGGCTACGGCGACTCGTCCAAACCCGAGGGCCTGCCCGACCACAGCACGTACAGCAAGCGCGCCATGGCGCAGGACATGGTGGACGTGATGGACCTGCTGGGTCTGCAGCGCTTTTTTCTCTGCGGCCACGACCGCGGCGCCCGCGTGTCGCACCGGCTGGCGCTGGACCACCCGGAGAAGGTGGCCAAGCTGTGCGTGATCGACATCGCGCCCACGCTCGACATGTACAACGCCACCGACATGGCGTTTGCGCGCGCCTACTACCACTGGTTCCACCTCATCCAGCCCTGGCCGCTGCCCGAGCGCATGATCGGCGGCAACCCCAAGGACTACCTGCACAGCAAGCTGGGTGGCTGGGGCAGCGCCGGCCTGGGCTACATCGAACCGCAGGCACTGGCGGAGTACGAGCGCTGCTTCTGCACCCCCGAAGCCATCCACAGCGCCTGTGAGGACTACCGCGCAAGTGCCGGCATCGACCTGGAACACGATCGCGAGAGCCGCCACCATAACCAGCGCATCGCCTGCGACACGCTGGTGCTGTGGGGCGAACGTGGCGTGGTGAACAAATTGTTCAAACCACTGGAACTCTGGCAGGCGCAGTGCAGCGCCACCGTCACCGGCCAGGCCTTGCCGGCGGGGCATTTCATTCCGGAAGAGTTGCCGAAGGAGACGGCGGCGGCGTTGCGGATATTTTTTGGCTAAATCACGTACATCTTCCAACCCGTTATCGATCTGCCCCGGCTCTTCGTCTCGCCCAAACTAATGACTTCTTTTGTCTATAAGGCTATCGAAGTCTTTACGTCACGGCAGCATGCGCGCGGCCAATTTCATAGCCGTTCACCAGAAGGAAAAACATGTCCTACGATGGCATCTCTGTACGACAAGTCCTGACCAAACTGAACGCGCCCGTCGGCGGCTGGTTCCTGCCTCAGGTGCAACGTCAGTATGTGTGGGGCGCTCGGCACGAGTCAGAGGAATATGTATGCCTGCTGCTCGATTCGCTAATCAAGCGCTACCCGATCGGCGGAGTTGTCTTATGGGAAACCAGCAACGCTGTTCCATACCGTGAGTTCGTACGAGACTATGCGCCTGGGCACTACGCACATCAGGTAGACACTGGCCGTTGGGGCGCAGCCAAGTCACTGGTCTATGACGGGCAACAGCGCCTGCAAACGCTCTACTCAGTTCTGCTTCACCGTTTCAACGGCCGAGTACTGCACTTTGATCTAATCTTCGACGCCGAGAGAACGGAGTCAGACGAAACTGGCTTTCTGTTCCGCGACTACGACGCACCGGTCGAGGCACGCTATCTGCGCATGACTGAACTATTCAGTCTCTCGTGCACGCCGAGGGAAAAGGTGGCCGTGCTTGCACGCCTGCGACCACTGGCGAATGGAGACCCTGAGCTGGAACTGTTGATCGAGACTAATCTGACGGCTTTATGGGATGTTTTCGTGGCCGACAGCGTGAAGTCCATCGCCTACTTCTCGGTCAAGGCAGAGACGGCCCGCGAGGTGAATGAAGTTTTCCGACGCCTCAACACGGGCGGTGTGGCACTCACACAGTTGGAATTAGTATTAAGCAAAATCAAAGAGGTCCAGTCCGACTACGAAGAGCATCTGTGGAAGCTCTCAAAACGGATTAATGACGCCAGCGGTGGCATCGAGTTCTCGTCAACTGAAATCTTGCAGTTCTTGCACCTAGTTGTAAAGAAGACGACGCGCATCGACGAGGCGCGACTGGAAGCCCAGGACATCATCGCCTTCCAACTGGCGATGGCGAGTGATGCCGATCCTCTCGTAGAGGTATTCCAGGGTTACCTAGCAGGCCTTTTCAATATCAACCACGCTTCGATCGTGCCGCGCCGTCTGGCGGTTCTGCCTATCGCCTCCTTCCTCGCAGCCAGAAAGCGTGGCAATCACGAATGGCGCATCCGCGCCCTAAATAACGATGAGGTCGGGCTAATCCACCGATACTTTCTTTTATCTCAGTTCTGCGACTGGAACACGCAAACGATGGTCAACCAGTTTACCAAGCTGTCTCGCGAGGCAGGGGAAGCAGGGCGGGCGTTTCCGTTGGAGGCAATACGTCAGGTTGCGATCCAGAAAAACAGAACGGGCGATCTCCACGATCATCAGTTCCTAAGCGAAGTGTGGCTCGCCACCAAAGTGCTTATGCCAAACCGGAGCTACATCTTCCACGAGAGGAAGCCGCAGGTAGACCACATCTTTCCGCTCAATCTCAATGGCACGGACGATGCATACAAGGAGGCAGTGGATGTGCTGTGGAACTTCCAGCCGATGCCTGCCGAGGTGAACAACTACAAGCGCGCCCGACATCCAAAGGAATTTTTTAAGAGCGAGGATGGAGCCAAGTACCGAGACGCGTATGACTTTCTTCCCCCGATGGATTCGATTCTGTGGGATAACTATGCACAATTTGTTGCCGCGCGCGAAAAGATGATGCGCGAACAGTTTGAGTTGAAATATGGCCTGAAGCTGATAGCCAGCCCCAAAACGGGGGACGACGACCTGAGGTAGAAATGCGTTGCAATCAACGCTACTACAGGTCACTCCGAGAATTCGGACTTTCTGCGCTCGACGTTTCCTGTGACCAACCCGGGCCTCATCAGGATACTGAATGAACCGCTTCTGGCGCATCACGATGACGTTTACAAGGGGCTGTATCTCGGAGTAGCACCACTGCTCTATCAAGAGCCGCGGCGAGGTCAACTGACAAAGGGTTGGGCCCTCAGACAGTGTGCTTGTCAATAGATGTCCCTAGCCGGCAAGAGACGGCATGCGTCTGCGCCAGGCCTGATGCGGGCCGGATCAGCCAGGCCCCTAAAGACGCGACCTAGGCTCAAACCTGCCGCACGCAGATGCGAAAGCGATATCAGCAACTGCATCCTACTGTGCAGCGTCTGGTGCATGCCGCAGGTCCTCACTTCGGCGCCAGTTTGTTGGAGCCCCACACCTTCAGCTGCCGCTCCACGTCGGCACCGATGGCCTCCACGCTGTCTTGCGGCAGATGGGCCTCGCAGTCGGGCGACGGGGCGTCTTCCGCTGGCGGCGGGGCGGCCTGCGCCGTGCCGCCAGCGGACTGGCCGTCCCACGAGAACGGGTTGCGGAAGGTAGGTGGGTCGGGGCGGCAGTCGTCCTTGTAGATCGGCGGCCAGCCGGCATCGAAAGGCTGGAAGGAGATGTTGGTCTCGAAGATCAGCGGCTTGCCGTTGGGCGTGGGCGGCAAGGGCGGCATGCGCTGCATGGCCTCGCGCGCCAGTTGCTCGGCCTTGGCAGAGGTGCTCCACAGCGTCTCCAGCTTGGCCAGCTGGCCGTTGGGGGCGATCTCGACACGAAAGCGCACCACGCCCTGGTCCGGCCCTTCTACTGCGGCGCCCATCATGCTGCGGACCTGCTGCGCCCAGTTGTAGCGGTAGCGCTTGCTGTTTTTCAGCGTGTAGGTGGCGGCCTGCGCCCACTCCTCTGCCGAGGGTGGCGCTGGCGCGGCCATGGAGGCCGGCGCCTGGCTGGACGACTCGCGCGTCGCCATGACAGGCGGGGCAGGCTCAGCCGTCTTGGCCTTGATGGGGCGGGTCTCTTGTTTTTCTGGTGGCGGCGCGAGGATGGTCAGCGGCACGTCCAACGCCGGGGGTGGGGTTGCCGGTGCATCAGGGCGAAGCTGATGGATGCCGAACGTGAGGACCAGCCCATGCAGCGCCAGCGTGAAAAACAAGGCGAGCAGGATGCCCCTGTTGACTCTCATGCGCTCATGCCAGGTTGTGGATCAGCGGCCGGGCATAAAGCCAGCCGCGACGCCGCGCAACGCGTGTCGGACATGGGCCAAGACCGGCTTCCCTTTAAAGCCACATGCCGCCGCGCGGCATCTGGATGCTGTAGTCCGGCGAGCCACCGGCAACAAACGCGCCGATGATGAAGCTGAACACCGCGATGAAGATGCTGGCGAAAAAGGCGGTCCAGAAGCCGGTGACGGTGAAGCCGCGCACCAGGGCCGAGACCAACAGCAGCATCAGCGCGTTGATGACCAGCAGGAACAGACCGAAGGTGAGAAAGGTCAGCGGCAGCGTGAGCACGATGAGCAGCGGTTTGACCAGCGCATTGGCCAGGCCCAGCAGCAGAGCCGAGACGATGAGCGCGCCCGTGCTGGCAAAACGGATGCCGCTGAAGATGTGGCTGGCCACCCAGAGCGCCACCGCGGTGATGCCCCAGTGCAGCAGGAAAGGCCAGAGGTTGTGTTCCATCATCTTCGTCCTTCAGTGTCCTGGTCTTCAGGTCAGCTGGCGCCGTGGCATTTTTTGTACTTCTTGCCGCTGCCGCAGTAGCACAGGTCGTTGCGGCCGGGTGTGGCTTCCTTACGGATGGTCTCCACGCGCGGGCCGATGCTGCGCCAGAGCTCGTACAGGTCGTACACCGCCCAGATCGCTTCACCAAAGGCGTTGAGGCGTGCCAGACTGACCGAGGGCGGAGCGTCGTCGCTGAAGGGCGAGATCGTCGGCGCCTCGGTGTCGTCTTCCGTCATGGCAACGATGGCCTGCAGCGCGCTGTCGAGCCACTTGGCGGCGTCCTTGTCGCGCGGCGCGGCCCATTCCTCGGGCCAATTCTCCACCGCGAACATGAAACCCAGTGCCCAGACCTGGGCGAAGGAGGGCAGCGGCTCGTCACCCAGGGCAGCGCGCTCCTGTGCCGGCAGTGCCGCCACGGCACCGCGCACGTCCATGATCTCGGGCTGGTAGGCCGCGTCGTCTTCCAGGCTTTCGACCTCGGCTTCCAGCGAGACGGCGACCTCGCGCCAGCGCTGCGTCCACAGCGCCATGAAACGCTCGCGCTGCGCGACATCAGTGAACACCTCGGTGCCCTCGTCACCACCGAGCAGCATGGGGAAATACTCTTCGACCGGGATGGCGCGACGGCAGCAGATCAGCGCGGCCATGAAGCCTTCGCAGAACTCCCATTGCGGGATCTCGTCGTCGCGCGTGCGCAGTTCGTCGAGGATGGCTTCGAGTTCGTCGAAGGCTTCCGAGTCCAGCGGCTCGGGGCTGGCAGCGGCAGGGGTCTGGCTCATGGTCGGTCTCAGGCAGTGGGTTCGGGAATCAGGTTTGCTACAAAATCAGTAGCTGTTTGCGCATATACATCAAGGGCCAGCAGCCGTTTTTTCATGCAAAGCACGGCGTGGTCCTTGCTCAGCAGCGGGGTCTTGTGGGCCACGGCGAGGTCGATGAACTTCTGGTCGTCCGGGTCCTTGCAGGTGGGGTGGGCTTTGGGCGCCACGTCCACCAGCCGGACCAGGCGGTCGAAGTCGGCCAGCACGTCGGTCGCGCTGCGCTGGTAGTAGGCCAGGCGCGGCACGATCTGCTTGTAGGCCAGCACACGGGCCAGTTCCTCGCGCATGGCGGGCGTGGCAATCCACTGCAGCTGCTGCGTCTGCAGCGCGTCTTTGAGCGGCAACACGGCCAGGTCGTCGAAGACGAACAGGTCGAGCACGATGTTGGTGTCGAGGACGATCATGGCGCGCTGGGCTTCTCGCCTGCTTTATCGCCCGGCTTCTCACGCGCCGAGCCCTTGATCATCTCGAACTTGAACAGGCGGCACTCCAGCGGGCCGTTCCACATCGGCACGCGGCGCGATTCCTTCAGGCGCATCTTGCTCGGCAACTTCAGGTCGGGCGTCAGAACCCAGGCGGTCCAGCCGGAATAGTTTTTCTTCCAGTGGGTGGCGAGCTTGCTGAAGAATTCACCGCCGTCACCACTCTCCTCACCACCGGCTTCGGTGGCGGGCAGTTCACGGGCGCCGAAGCGGGCCGTGCCGGCAAAACCGCCAGCCTCGATCCGCTCGCCATAGGGCGGGTTGATCAGCATCACGCCCGGCACATCAATGGGCGGCATGCGTTGCAGCGCGTCACCGCCACGGAACTCGATCACGTCGGCCACGCCAGCCCGCTCGGCGTTGCGCTGGGCGAAGTCCACCATACGGTGTGACACATCGCTGCCGTAAATGAGCGTGGGCTGGCCCGGCTCGGGTTTGACCACCGCCTGCGCGGCCTCCGCTTTCATGGCGGCCCACTCGGGGGCGCGGAAGGGGCGGTATTTCTCGAAGGCAAATCGGCGCAGGGAACCGGCGGCGATGTTGCAGGCAATCTGCGCTGCCTCGATGACCACGGTGCCGCTGCCGCAGCAGGGGTCGTACAGCGGCAGCAGGTCGCCCTCGCCGTCAGCCCAGCCGCTGGCGGCGATCATGGCGGCGGCCAGGGTTTCCTTCAGGGGCGCATCGCCCTTGTCCTCGCGCCAGCCGCGCTTGAACAGCGGCTCGCCCGAGGTGTCGATATAGAGCGAGCAGCTGTCGGTGGTCAGGTGGGCGTAGATGCGCACATCGGGCCACTGGGTGTCCACATCGGGACGCACGCCCCCGGACGTTTCGCGGAAGCGGTCACACACCGCGTCCTTCACCTTCAGCGCCGCGAAGTTCAGCGAGGTCAGCGGGCTGTGCTGGGCCGTGATCTCGACCTTGATGCTCTGCTTGGGCGTGAACCACTGCTCCCAGGACACCGCCATGGCGGCGCGGTACAGGTCCTGCTCGTTGCGGTACTCGGTATAGGACACCAGCACCAGCACGCGCTGCGCCAGGCGGCTGTAGAGGTTGAGCAGCATGGCGTGCGCAAACGACGTGCGCACCGCCACCCCGCCGCGCTGCTTGGTGATGCAGCCCGGCGGCAAGCCCGTGATGCGCAAGATCTCGGGCGCCAGATAGTCCTCGACGCCGGCGGCGCAGGGGAGGAAGAGTTGTAGTTGGTTCACGCTGTATTCCTCACGGGGGCACCCGCGGAACCGGCTCTGCCGAGCCGCTGGGTGCGCCCCCCTCGCGTAGCAGAGGGGGGGTGGCGAAGCGCCGCAAGGCGCGCAGCCTGGGGGGTGGAGGCACTCATAGTGCCTTCCTCAGATTCGCGGGCGCAATGCGCAGCGCCTCGCGGTATTTGGCCACAGTCCGGCGGGCACATTCAATCCCCTGCTCTTTCAGCATGTCGGAAATCTGGTTGTCGGACAGCGGTTTTTTCGGGCTTTCAGCGGCCACAAACTGCTTGATGAGCGCGCGCACTGCCGTGCTTGATGCGTTGCCGCCCGACTCGGTGCCCAGGCCCGAGCCGAAGAAGTATTTCAGTTCGAAGGTGCCGAAGGGCGTGGCCATGTACTTGGCGGTGGTCACGCGGCTGATGGTGGACTCGTGCAGGCCGAGTTCGTCGGCGATCTCGCGCAGCACCAGCGGGCGCATGGCCAACTCGCCGTGCATGAAGAAATTCTTCTGCCGCTCGACGATGGCGCTGGAGACACGCAGGATGGTGTCGAAGCGCTGCTGGATATTCTTGATGAACCAGCGCGCCTCCTGCAGGCGCTGCTGCAGGGCGGCGTAGTTGTCGGCATCGCGCCCGCTGGCCTTGTGGCCCTTGAGCGCATTGGCGTAGATGTCGTGCACGCGCAGGCGCGGCATCACATCCGGGTTGAGCAGCACACGAAAACGCGTCTGCGACCCGCTACCGACCTTGGTCACCAGCACATCGGGCACGATGACGTTGCGCTCGACATTGACGAAACGCCGGCCCGGCTTGGGCTCCAGCCGCGCAATCAGCGCCAGCGCCTCTCGCACCTGTACCTCGGTACCGCCGCACAGTTGCGCCAGACGGCGCGTGTCGCGCCGCGCCAGCAGCTCCATCGGCTGGGCACAGACCCGCAGGGCCAACGCCAGCAGTTCGGGGCGCGGCGCCGTCTCGCCCGAGGTCCGCTGCAAGGCCTGCAACTGCAGGGTCAGGCATTCCGCCAGGTTGCGCGCGCCCACACCGGTGGGCTCCAGGCTTTGCAGCAAGTGCAAGCCTACGGTGAAGTGATGCACCAGGTCCTCGACCTGCTCGGCATCGTCGCCGGCCAGCCCCTGCGCCAGTGATTCGAGCGTGTCTTCCAGATAGCCGTCGTCATTGAGCGACTCGATCAGGAAACGCAGCGCCGCCCGGTCTTCCGCGCTCAGCCGCAACGTCAGGGCCTGGCGGTGCAGGAAGTCCTGCAGCGACTCCTGGCTGCGCGCCAATTCGGTGGCATCCGCCTCGTCGTCCTCACGCGCACCGTTGCGGGCCGGCGCATCGCCGCCCCACTCGCTGTCGTCGGGCGCCATGTCCACACTGCCGTCGCCTTCCCAATCGGCGTCGCCCGACAACGGTGCGGTTTCGACATCATTGGACGTGGTGGAGACCGAATCGAATGTGTCGGCCGCAACGGTATTGCTCGCAAACTCAGCTTCCCGGTCCTCCTGAGAGACCGGCGTGTCGGCCCGCTCCAGGCCGAACTCCTCGCGCGGCGCTTCCTCCTGCGCCAGCTCCAGAAAAGGGTTGTCGTCGAGCATCTGCTCGACTTCTTGGCTCAGCTCCAGCGTGGACAGCTGCAGCAAACGGATCGATTGCTGTAGCTGCGGCGTGAGCGCCAGGTGTTGCGAGACGCGAAGGGAAAGCCCCTGTTTCATTCAGTGCCGCGCTTACATCTTGAAGTGCTCGCCGAGGTAAACCCGACGCACTTCGACGTTGTCCACAATCTCGGCTGGCGTGCCTTGTGCCAGCACATGACCGTCGCTGATGATGTAGGCATGGTCGCAGATGCCCAGCGTCTCGCGCACGTTGTGGTCGGTGATCAGCACACCGATGCCACGCGATTTCAGGAAACTGATGATGCGCTGGATCTCGATCACCGCAATCGGGTCGATACCGGCAAACGGTTCGTCCAGCAGGATGAAACGCGGCTGGGTGGCCAGCGCGCGGGCGATCTCGACCCGGCGGCGTTCGCCACCCGACAAGGCCAGCGCCGGCGAAGCGCGCAAATGGTCGACGCGCAGGTCCTGCAGCAGGCTGGTCAAGCGGTGTTCGATCTCTTGCTTCGTCAGCGGTTTGCCGGTTTCGTCGTGCTGCAGCTCCAGCACGGCACGCACGTTGTCCTCGACGTTGAGCTTGCGAAAGATCGACGCTTCCTGCGGCAGGTAGCTCAGGCCCAGGCGCGCGCGGCGATGGATCGGCATGTGCTCGACCGACTGGCCGTCGATGGTGATGTCGCCGGCACTGGCACGCACCAGCCCGACGATCATGTAGAACGAGGTCGTCTTGCCGGCACCGTTGGGGCCCAGCAGACCCACCACCTCACCCTTGCGCACCGTGAGCGAGACGTCCTTGACCACCTCGCGGCTGCCGTAGAACTTCTTCAGGTGACGCGCTTCGAGCTTGCTCTGGGTCGTGTCCTGCGCTTGCGTCATGCCACCGTCTTGCGCCGTCGCTGCCGTGTCGCTCACTTCTGCTCCTCGCCCAGTGTGGTGGTGGTGCGCAGCGTCGGACTGCGCTCCGACGCGGCCGGCGCAGTCTCCTTGTCCTGCTTGGGCGTCAGCATGGTGCGGACACGACCGCGGCCGCCAGTCGTGCCCTTGGGAGCGCCGCCATCGACCGTGAAGACATCGGTGTTGTTGTCGTAGACGACGACGTCGCCGGTCGTCAGATCGGCCAGCGTGGCGCCACGCAGGCGGCGCATCTCGGCTTTCTTGATGAACTTGACGATGTCGGTCTTGCCGTCGTATTCGATGGTCTCGCCCTCGCCTTCGATGTATTCGTCCACCCCTTCGCGCTTCTGCCGGAAAAAGGCCCGTTTGCCCGGCTCGGCGAAGGCCACGCCAAACTGGTAACCCTCAGGGTCCTGCTTCACGTCGACACGCGCACCGCGGATGACGATGGTGCCCTTGGTCAGCACCACGTTGCCGGTGAACACGCTGATCTGCTGGAGATCGTCATAGCGCAAGGCATCGGACTCGATGTTCATCGGCTTGTTCTTGTCCGCCTTTTCGGCGCTGGCCATGCCAGCCCCAAGCGCGCAGACGACACAAAGCAGAAGCTGGGGGAAGGGATGGTTCATAAAGGCACGAATCTTGCTGTGAAGGCTTGCCTGGGATTGTAGCGGGCAGGGATGTGTTCCTGCCTGTTGGCGCCGATCACCACCTGCGCGCATGAAACCCAGCCGTGTTGCGCCAGGGGTGCGGCCGCGATCGCCGGGCCTCAACATCCTCAATTTGCTATTAATTTAATAGCATCTGACGCAACATATACAAGGGTCAGGCACCAAAAAGCCCGCCAATGCGGGCTTTCGATCAGCCGGGGAAAAGGACGTTCAACGCCCTTTGCGCACTTCCCCCACCAGATACTCTACCACCTGCAGCACATGCTCCATGCCCTTGGCCATGGTGCCATCGGTGTAGAAACGGCCGGCCACACCCATGGCCGGAACGCCTTCAACCTTGTAGGCGTTCATCAGCTGCGTGGCGCGCGTTGCCTTGGAGGCGGTGCTGAAAGCGTTGAACTGGTCGGTGAACTTGGCCTTGTCGACCCCTTGCTGGCTCACCCAGTTGATGATGGCTTCGGGCTGGTCCAGACGCTTGCGCTCCACATGAATGGCGTAAAACACCTTGGCGTGCAACTTCTCCACCAGACCCATGGCCTCGAGCGCGTAATACAGGCGCTGCTGCGGACCGAAGTCACTGCGGAAGGCAATCGGCACGCGCCGGATCACCACGTCTTTCGGGGCGCGCTTGCTCCAGGCATCGAACGTCGGCTCAAACGAGTTGCAGTGCGGGCAGTTGTACCAGAAGAACTCGACCACCTCGATCTTGCCAGCCGGTGCTTCCACCCCAGCCGGTTTGTCCAGTGCCAGGTATTCTTTGCCGGCCTCAGGGCGCTTGCCCTGCAGTTGGGCCGGGGTGGTGGTCTGGGCCTGAGCCGCGGACATCAGCCAGGTACCGGCCGCCAAGGTGGAACCGCAGGCCAGGGAAAAATCACGACGCTTCATCTTCAGCAACTCCTTGTGAATGCGAATGAGACAGGGCCCGGCGGCAAAAGTTCAAACCGGGGCGCTGCGAACCGGGCTCAGCGCTGCACACGCACCAGGGCCGTTTCGTAGCCGGCACCATCAAGCTTGTCCTTGGTGCGCTCGGCCTCGTCGCGCTTGTCGAACGGGCCGACGCGCACACGGTACACCATGCGACCGGACTGTTCACGCTCCGACACCTTGGCCTCCACGCCCGCCAGCGACAGCTTGGCGCGCTGGCTCTCGGCGTCTTCCGCCGTACGGAAAGCACCGGCTTGCACAAAATAGGCAAACGGATCGGCGGTGGACTTGGACTTGGCCAGATCACCCAACGGATCGGCGCTCACGGCCGGTTTGCTTTCGGCCTTGCCCTCCACCTTGCTCTCGGCCTTGGCAGCCGCCACGGGGGCCGATGCAGCAGCGGCCGGCGCTGCCGCCGGCTTGACCGGGTTCTTGCCGTACAGCGGCGCGTTGGGATCCCAGTCCTTGTTCTTCTTGGCTTCGGCCGCGTCCTGGTCAGCCCCGCGATTCGCCCCCTTGTTGAGGAAGGGCACCGGCACCTTGGTCACGTACACCGCCACCGCCAGTGCGACACCGAGACCGACGACCACGCCGATGATGAAACCCAGAATGGTTCCGCCGCGTTGCTGTTTCATGCCTTGCCCTTGTCTCTGGTGTTCCTTGGAACGTGTTGTCTTGTCCGCCATGTGGCTTACATCTTCTGCGGGGCGCTCACACCCAGCACGGCCAGGCCATTGTGCAGCACCTGCGCCGTGGCCGCGACCAGCGCCAGACGGGCGCGCTTGACGGCTTCGTCATCCACCAGGATGCGCTCGACATCGTAGTAGCTGTGGTAGCTGGCGGCCAGGTCGCGCAGGTAGAAGGTCACGTCGTGCGGCGCGAAGTCGGCCGCGGCGGCGGTGAGCATCTCCGGGTACTTGGCCAGCTGCAGCATCAGGGCCTGCGCCTGCGGGCTGTCGAGCGCCGACAGGTCCACATCCTTCAACGAAGCCACGTCGCCGCCTTCTTTCTCGCGCCACGCCGCCAGCACCGAGCAGATGCGCGCATGGGCGTACTGCACGTAATAAACCGGGTTCTCGTTGTTCTGCGTGATCGCCAGGTCGACGTCGAAGGTGTATTCGGTGTCGGGCTTGCGGCTGAGCAAAAAGAAGCGCACTGCGTCCTTGCTGGTCCAGTCGATCAGGTCGCGCAACGTGACGTAGCTGCCGGCGCGCTTGGAGATCTTCACCTCTTCGCCACCGCGCACCACACGCACCATGGTGTGCAGCACGTAGTCGGGGAAGCCCTCGGGAATGCCGACACCCGCGGCCTGCAGGCCGGCACGCACGCGCGCGATGGTGCCGTGGTGGTCGGTGCCCTGGATGTTCACGACCTTCTGGAAGCCGCGCTCCCACTTGGTGATGTGGTAGGCCACGTCCGGCACGAAGTAGGTGTAGCTGCCGTCGCCCTTGCGCATGACGCGGTCCTTGTCGTCGCCGTAGTCGGTCGACTTCAGCCACAACGCACCGTCGTGTTCGTAGGTCTTGCCGGCCTCGCGCAACCGGCGCACCGCATCGTCCACCTTGCCGCTGGTGTACAGGCTCGACTCCAGGTAGTAGTTGTCGAACTTGACGGCGAAGGCCTTGAGGTCCAGGTCCTGCTCATGGCGCAGGTAGGCGACAGCGAACAGGCGCATGCCGTCCAGGTCGTTCACATCACCGCTGGCGGTGAACTCGCGGTCATCCGAGTGCACGGTTTTCCTGGCCAGGAAATCGGCCGCAATGTCGGCGATGTAGTCGCCGTTGTAGGCCGCTTCGGGCCACTCGGCATCACCCGGCTTGAAGCCCTTGGCGCGCAGTTGCACACTGTTGGCCAGGGTCTGGATCTGCACGCCGGCGTCGTTGTAATAGAACTCGCGGTAGACGTCCCAGCCCTGAGTCTGGAACAGGTTGCAGATGGCGTCGCCCAAGGCGGCCTGGCGGCCGTGGCCCACGTGCAGCGGGCCGGTCGGGTTGGCCGAGACGAACTCGACCATCATGCGTTGATCCCTGGCGGGTCGGTTGCCGAAGCGCTCGCCTTCGGCTAGCACCTCGCGCACCACCTGCTGCTTGGCGGCAGGCTTGAGCTTGATATTGATGAAGCCGGGGCCGGCAATGTCCAGCGCATCGACCCAGGCCTGGAACGACGGCGTCGCCAGCAGGGCGCTGCGCAAGTTCTCGGCCACCTGGCGCGGCGGCTGTTTCAGGGGTTTGGCCAGCTGCATGGCCGCCGTGGTTGCCAGGTCCCCATGGGCGGCCACCTTCGGCGATTCGAAAGCGGCCTTGGCACCGGCACCAGGCAAGGTTTGCTCCAACACGGCGGCCAGCGCCTGAAGCAGTTCATTTTTGACAGACAACATGTGGGCGATTTTACGAGGCGACAGCCGTCAGGCCTTGAACCACCCCTGTTACTGTTTGTCAGCAGGTTTGCCAGCCGTTCCGTTCTGTGCTGGAATCCACCGCGTGATTCATCCGAAACTCACCCACTCCAGAGGAAACACAGCATGAAAAAATTGATGACCACACTGGCCATGGGCTTGGCCCTGACCCTGGGCGCCGCCCATGCCGCCGACGACAAGAAGGCACCGACCGCCCAACAGGGCAAGATGACGGTTTGCAACAAGGAAGCCGGGGACCGCAAGGGTGATGAACGCAAGAAGTTCATGAGTGAGTGCCTGAGCGCCGACCATGCCGTGGCGGCCGACAAGCGCACCGCCCAGCAGGACCGCATGAAGCAGTGCAACCTGGATGCCAAGGACAAAAAGGGTGACGAACGCAAGAAGTTCATGAGCACCTGCCTGAGCGGCAAACCTGCCGAACCGGCGGCCAGCGACAAGAAAACCGCTCAGCAGGAACGCATGAAGCAATGCAACCTGGACGCCAAGGACAAGAAAGGCGACGAGCGCAAGAAGTTCATGAGCGAGTGCCTCAAGAGCAACTGAGCACTTCGCCCGAAACCCGGGCACAGAAACAAAAACCCCGCGCAGTCTCTCGACTCGCGGGGTTTTTCTTGACCCGCCGCACAGCCGGGCGGCGCCGGCCTCAGCCCTGCCAGAAGCCGCTCTGGCTGTAATGGTGCTTGAGAAAGTCCACCCACAGCCGCACCCGCAACGGCAGGTGCTTGCGTTGCGGAAATACGGCATAAATGCCGTTGGGTGGTGCGGCAAACTCCTGCAGCACCTCCACCAGCCGGCCCGCCTGGATCTCGGCATCCACCTCCCAGGTGCTGCGCCAAGCCACCCCGTAGCCGGCCAGGCACCAGTCGTGCAGCACCTGACCATCGGAGCAGTCCATCGGGCCGTTGGGCTTGAAGTGGATCACCTCGCTGGTTTCGCCCTTGGGCACCTTAAAAGCCCAGCCGCGCGTCTGTGACGCATCGCTGGACAGCACCAGGCAGTCCAGGCGGGCCAGGTCCTGCGGCTGCTGTGGCGTGCCATGCTGTTTGAGGAACTTGGGCGTAGCCACGCACAGGCGACGGTTGTCGGCCAGCCGCACGCTCACCAGCGAGGAGTCCGGCATGTCGCCCACGCGCACGGCGCAGTCGTAGCCTTCGCCGGCAATGTCCACCACCCGGTCGCTGAGGTTGAGGGAGATCGTCACATCCGCATGCAGCTCGCGGAATTTCGGAATCAATGGCGCCACATGGCGGCGCCCGAACCCGGCCGGTGCCGTGATGCGCAAGTGGCCGCTCGCCTTCACGCCACCGGCCGAGACGCTGGCCTCGGCATTGGCCACGTCGGCCAGCAGGCGCTGACAATCTTCCAGAAAGGCGCTACCCTCGTGTGTCAGCGTGATGCGACGGGTGGTGCGCACCAGCAGTTTGACCCCCAGCCGCCCCTCCAGCGCATCGAGCCGGCGGCCCATGATGGCCGGGGCCACGCCTTCGGCGTTGGCGGCCGCCGTCAGGCTGCCACGGGTGGCCACCGAGACGAAGGATTCCATTTGCTTGAGCTTGTCCATTAGCGAAGATTATTACCTTAATTAAACCTAATCAGAAGATTTTTTGCAGAATTGAGCCAATTTTGAGAGAATAATAACTTAAGTTGGGACTTATAAATGAATCATTCTTCTCAAAATCTCCCTGGTCCTGATACCCCGGCATCGGCCATCCCAGGTCAGATCCACACCGACATGCTGCATGAGCTGTATGTCCGGGGTCGTGAATCGACACTGCTCGGTTTTGTGCCCATCTTCCTGCTGGCCTGGCTGCACATCGATGCGCATGCGCTGCAGCCTCTGCTGCTCTGGATCAGCGGCCTGTTAGCCGTGCAAATCTACCGCCTGTGGATCGCACAGCGTTACTTGCAACAGCCTGAAGCGCACACCAGCCAGCGCTGGTACCTGCACCAATGGCTGGGCGTGGTGGCGCTGGCCTTGGGTTGGGTCATCAGTTTTGCCCTGCTGGAAGCGAACGAGATGGGGATGCGGTTCTACCTGCACCTGATCTTTCTCATCGGCCTGAGCACGTTCATGCTGAGTTCCATCGGCATCGATATCCGTCTGTATGGCGGCTTCCTGCTGGTTCTGATCGGCGGCACCCTGGCGGTGCTGTCACTGCAGTACCCGGCGTTTCTCCAGCGCTACCCGATCGTGCCGATCGGTTTAGTGGTCTATGCCCTCATGCTGCTGGTGCGCAGCCGCGGCGAATACCGGCGCACACGTGAATGGATCACGGCCCGACTCAACCGCAAGCAGCTGCTGGACCAGTTGAACGCCGCGCTCACCGAGGAACGCAACATCAAGGAACAGCTGCGCCAGCAATCGGAGGAACTGGAAAACCGCAACCGGGAGCTCAACGAACTGGCGGTGCGCGACGGCCTGACCCGCGCCTTCCGCCGCGGCCACATCGAAGCCGAGCTGCGCCGCCTGATCAAAGGCCTGCACCGCCGCCACGACAACTTCTGCGTGCTGATGATGGACATCGACTTTTTCAAACACGTCAACGACCAGTACGGCCATGCGGTGGGCGACGAAGTGTTGCGCCGGCTGGCTGCCGTCTCGCAGACCCAGCTGCGCGAAACCGACCTGTTCGGCCGCTGGGGTGGCGAGGAGTTCATCGTGCTCATGCCGCAGACCACGCTGAAAGAAGCCGTCATGGCAGCGCAGCGCCTGCGCCAGGCCATTGCCGCCATGGTGTTTGAAGTGGAAGGGGCGACGTTCCAGATCACCATCTCCATCGGCGCCGCCCAGCTGCAGCCGATGGAAAGCGCCGACGCCGTGGTGGCGCGCTCCGACGAGGCCCTGTACGCCGCCAAACATGCCGGGCGCAACTGCGTCGTCGCCTCGCCGGCATTAACAGCCGGCTAACAGCCACTTCCCCAAATACGAATGGCGGCGTCCGCACGGATGCCGCATCATGGCGCCATGGAACACCATGACGCCTCCCCACCCGATCTGGCCCACCTGCGCGACTGGATCGGCCGCCAGGAATCCCGCACCGACAACCTGACCGCCACGCCGGTGGCCGCCCTCTCGGCCACGCTGGACCGCGACGACCCGCCGCCCGCGCCCGGCACCACGTTGCCGCCGCTGTGGCACTGGCTCTATTTCACGCCGCTCACGCGCCACAGCGAACTGGGCGAAGACGGCCACGCCAAACGCGGCGGCTTTCTGCCGCCGGTGCCGTTGCCGCGGCGCATGTGGGCCGGCGGCCGGCTGGACTTCCTGCAACCGTTGCGCGTGGGCGAAGCTGTCACACGCACCTCCACCATCCAGGACGTGACGGTAAAACACGGCCGCAGCGGCGCACTGGTGTTTGTCTGCGTGCGCCATGAATTCAGCAACGCACAGGGCCTGGCCCTCAGCGAAGAACACGACATCGTCTACCGCGATGCACCCCCGCCCGCTGCAGCTGGCGCACCGCAGCCCGAGCCCACCCCGGCGCCGCGCGACGAACAGTTCAGCCGCGAGATCGTGCCCGACCCGGTGCTGCTGTTCCGCTACTCGGCGCTGACCTTCAACGGCCACCGCATTCACTACGACCGCAGTTATGTCACCGGCGTCGAAGGCTATCCCGGTCTCATCGTGCACGGGCCGCTGATTGCCACCCTGTTGCTGGACCTGCTGCGCCGCGAGCTGCCGGACGCGCATGTGAAACGCTTCAGCTTCAAGGCCGTGCGCCCGACCTTCGACATCCATCCCTTCACCGTCTGCGGCAAACGCGACGGCCAGACCGTCACGCTGTGGGGCCGCGACCACGAGGGCTGGCTCACCATGCAGGCCACGGCTGAAATATGAAGCACCCCCCGAGACGCTGCGCGTCTCCCCCCTCTCTCGCCTACGGCGGGAGGGAGGCGCACCCAGTGGCCCGGCAAAGCCGGTTCCACGGGTGCCCTGAACTTGTTGCCCCCCAAAGATGAACGAATACTGATGAACACGAACGACAAATACCAGGACATCCGTGACGCCGTGCGCGCCCTGTGCGCCCAGTTCCCCGACGAATACCACCGCAAGGTCGACGCTGCGCGTGCCTATCCTGAGGAATTCGTTGACGCCTTGACGAAAGCCGGCTGGCTGGCAGCACTGATCCCGCAGGAGTACGGCGGCTCCGGCCTGGGCTTGACCGAAGCCTCGGTGGTGATGGAAGAGATCAACCGCAACGGCGGCAACGCCGGTGCCTGTCACGGCCAGATGTACAACATGGGCACGCTGCTGCGCCACGGCTCGAAAGCACAGAAAGATCTGTACCTGCCGAAGATCGCCAGTGGTGAATGGCGCCTGCAGTCGATGGGCGTGACCGAGCCCACCACCGGCACCGACACCACCAAGATCAAGACCACCGCGGTGAAAAAGGGTGCCCGTTACGTGGTCAACGGCCAGAAGGTCTGGATATCGCGTGTGCAGCACTCCGACTTCATGATCCTGCTGGCGCGCACCACCCCGCTGGCCGACGTGAAGAAAAAAAGCGAAGGCATGTCGATCTTCATGGTCGACCTGCGCCAAGCGGAAAAGAGCGGCCTGACGGTGCGCCCGATTCCCAACATGGTCAACCACGAAACCAACGAGCTGTTCTTCGAGAACCTGGAGATCCCGGCTGAGAACCTGATCGGCCAGGAAGGCCAGGGCTTCAAGTACATCCTGGACGGCCTGAACGCCGAGCGCACCCTGATTGCCGCCGAGTGCATTGGCGACGGCTATTGGTTCATCGACCGCGTGACGAAATACGTGAAAGACCGCGTGGTGTTCGGCCGCCCCACCGGCCAGAACCAGGGCGTGCAGTTCCCGATTGCCGAGAGCTACATCGAGGTGGAAGCCGCCAACCTGATGCGCTGGAAGGCCTGCGAACTGTTCGACGCGCACCAGCCCTGCGGCGCCGAGGCCAACATGGCCAAGTACCTGGCGGCCAAGGCCTCGTGGGAAGCCGCGAATGTGTGCCTGCAGATGCATGGCGGTTTCGGTTTCGCCTGCGAATACGACATCGAACGCAAATTCCGGGAGACGCGCCTGTACCAGGTGGCACCGATCTCGACCAACCTGATCTTCTCCTACGTAGCTGAGCACCTCCTCGGCCTGCCCCGGAGTTTCTGATGAGACCGCTCGAAGGCATCACCGTCATTGCGCTGGAACACGCGATTGCCGCGCCCTTCTGCTCGCGCCAGCTGGCCGACCAGGGCGCACGCGTCATCAAGGTCGAACGCCCGGGCAGCGGCGACTTTGCACGCGGCTACGACAGCCGGGTGCGCGGCCTGTCCTCGCACTTCACCTGGACCAACCGCTCCAAGGAGAGCCTGACGCTCGACCTCAAACACGAGAAGGCCAGCGACATCATGGACCGGCTGCTCGGCACCGCCGACGTGCTGGTGCAGAACCTGGCCCCGGGTGCTGCCGCGCGCATGGGCCTGTCGTTCGAGGCCTTGCACGAGAAATACCCGAAGCTGATCGTCTGCGACATTTCGGGCTATGGCGACAGTGGCCCCTACCGCGACAAAAAAGCCTACGACCTGCTGATCCAGAGCGAGGCCGGTTTCCTCTCCATCACCGGCAGCCCGGACGCGCCAGCCAAGGCTGGCTGCTCGATTGCCGACATCGCCGCCGGCATGTACGCCTACAGCAACATCCTCACGGCGCTGATCCAGCGCGGCAAGACCGGCGTGGGCCGTTACATCGACGTCTCGATGCTGGAGAGCATGACGGAGTGGATGGGCTACCCGGTGTATTACGCCTTCGACGGTGCCACGCCGCCGCCGCGCGCCGGCGCGTCGCACGCCACCATCTACCCCTACGGCCCGTTTGCCACCGGCGACGGCAAGACCGTGATGCTGGGCCTGCAGAACGAACGCGAGTGGGTGGTGTTCTGCGACAAGGTGCTGCAGCAGCCGGCACTGGCGAAAGATGAACGTTTTGCCACCAATGCCAAACGCTCGGCCGCACGCCCCGCGTTGCAGCAGCTCATTGAAACCGCGTTTGCCACGCTCAGCGCCGAGCAGGTGATTGCACGCCTCGAACAAGCGCAGATTGCCAACGCGCAGGTCAACAGCATGGCCGACGTCTGGGCACACCCACAGCTGGCAGCGCGCCAGCGCTGGGTCGAGGTCGACAGCCCGGCCGGGCTCATCCCCGCGCTGCTGCCGCCCGGTGCCCCCGATGCCGCGCACGCGCGCATGGACGCCATTCCAGCGGTGGGCCAGCACAGCGAAGCCATCCTGCGCGAGCTCGGCCTGAGCACGGCAGACATCGAACAACTCAAAGCTGACAAGGCCATCTGAATATGAGCGCACCTTCCTCGCAAGCCCTGGCTGAATTCGCCGCCACGCTGCGCTTCGAGACCATCCCCGCGCCGGTGATCCGCCGCACCGAAGATCTGCTGCTTGACTGGTTCGGCTCCTGCCTCGCCGGCAAGAACGCGCGTGCGGTCGAGGTCCTGGCCGCTTTCGTCGAAAGCATGGGGCCCGTGGACGGCCCGAGCGAGATCCTGATTCACCGCAAGACCAGCAGCCCACTGCTGGCCGCCATGGCCAACGCGGCTGCCTCGCACGTAGCCGAGCAGGACGATGTGCACAACGGTTCGGTGTTCCACCCGGCCACCGTGGTGTTCCCGGCCGCACTGGCCACCGCGCAGGCGCTGGGCCGATCCGGCCAGGAGTTGCTGACCGCCTGCGTGGCAGGATATGAGGTCGGCATCCGCGTGGGTGAATTCCTCGGCCGCTCTCACTACAAGGTGTTCCACACCACCGGCACCGCCGGCACGCTGGCCGCCGCTGCCGCGGTGGGCCACCTGCTCAAGCTCACGCCGGAGCAGATGCTGAATGCTTTCGGCTCGGCCGGCACGCAGTCGGCCGGCCTGTGGGAGTTTTTGCGTGACGCCGCCGATTCCAAGCAATTGCACACCGCACACGCGGCCGGTGCCGGCCTCACCGCCGCCTACCTGGCGCAAAAGGGTTTCACCGGTGCGCGCCGCATTCTGGAAGGGCCGCAGGGCATGGCAGCCGGCATGTCGAGCGATGCCGATATCAGCAAGTTGACCGATGGCCTCGGCACACGCTGGACCGTGGCCGAGACTTCGTTCAAGTTCCACGCTTCCTGCCGCCACACCCACCCCGCAGCCGATGCGCTGCAACAGGTACTGCAGGTCCACCAGTTGAAGGCCAGCGATGTGAAACGCGTCACCGCGCTGGTGCACCAGGGTGCGATTGACGTGCTGGGCCCGGTGACCGACCCGCAGACCGTGCACCAGAGCAAGTTCTCCATGGGCACGGTGCTGGGCCTGGTGGCGGTGCTGGGCCGCGCCGGCCTGACCGAGTTCGATGCCAGTTTCAAGGCCGGCGAGGTGGTCGACTTTCACGACAAGGTGGTGATGGAACTCGACACCGAAGTCGATGCCGCCTACCCGGCGCGCTGGATCGGCAAGGTGCGCGTGGAAACGAACGATGGCCGCGTGCTGCACGGCCGCGTGGACGAACCCAAAGGCGACCCCGGCAACACGCTGAGCCGAGCCGAGCTGGAAGACAAGGCGCTGCGCTTGGCGCTGTACCACGGCGGTGCCAGTGAAGCGGAAATGCGCACGGCCATGGCGCAGCTGTGGGCCGTGGCCGCAGCGCCGCAAGTCGGGCGTCTGCTGCCTTGACAGAGCCAACCCTAGGGATGACCCGGCTTGTCCCCTTGCGCTATCTGGACGAGGATGATCACTCTATAAAACACAAAAACGACTGAGACGAGGGAGTTTTTCAAATGACCCATACCAAGAGGACGACAAACCATGCTTTTCCAACGTAGAACATTCACCCTTGCCACCCTCGCCGCCAGCCTGGTCCTGGGTGCCGGCATCGCCAATGCCCAAAGCTACCCGGCCAAGCCGGTCTCGCTGGTGGTTCCCTTCTCCGCCGGCGGCCCGACCGACATCGTGGCGCGCACACTGGCCGCCACCATGACCAAGACCCTGGGTCAGACCGTCCTGGTGGAAAACAAGACCGGCGCCGGCGGCACCATTGCCCCCAGCTACGTGAGCAAGGCCGCACCCGATGGCTACACCTTCCTGATCCACCACAACGGCATGGCCACCGCCCCGGCGCTGTACCGCAAGCTGGCCTACAACCCTGTGACCGATTTCGAACACGTCGGCAACGTGGTGGACGTGCCCATGACGCTGATCGCAAAGAAGGACCTGCCGCCCAAGAACGTGGCGGAACTGATTCCCTTCGTCAAGGCCAACGCGGCCAAGATCAACCTGGCCAACGCCGGCCTGGGCGCGGTGTCGCACCTGTGCGGCACGCTGTTCCAGCAGTCGCTGGGCGTGACGCTGACCACGGTGCCGTTCCAGGGCACCGGCCCGGCGCTCAATGCGCTGCTGGGCGGCCAGGTCGACCTGCTGTGCGACCAGACCACCAACACCGTGCCGCACATCAAGGCCGGCACCGTGAAGATGTACGGCGTCACCACCAAGCAGCGCATCAAGGCCCTGCCCGACGCGCCCACGCTGAACGAAGGCGGTATGAAGGACTTTGAGGTCATCGTCTGGCACGGCGTCTACGCGCCCAAGGGCACGCCCGCGGCCGTGATCGACAAGTTCGGCGACGCCATGCGCGCCGCCATGAAAGACCCGGCCTTCGTCAGCCGCATGGCCGACCTCGGCGGCGAGATCGCACCCGAGTCGCGCCAGACCCCGGAAGGTCAGCGCGCCTGGCTGACGTCGGAAGTGCAGAAGTGGGGCACGGCGATCCGTGCGGCGGGGCAGTTTGCGGACTGATCTGCGTTCCACGCTTCAATAAAAACGCCGGGCTAGCCCGGCGTTTTTTCGTATTCTCTTCAACAGACGGCTACTGGATTGAACACATCCTTTGATCGGTGTTTGTCAGGTATCGGCAAAAGAGACACCTAAAAATCTTCTCTAAAGCGGACGTTTGCCTCTGGATAGGCCTGCCAACGCTCTGATAGCTAGACTTCCATTTCAATCTCATATCTTGGCCTGCTTCTTTGAATCCGAAACCCATCCAATTCTTGCTTGCATGAACACGAAACTTCTATTGAAGGTGGTCCTTGCAGCGGCCAGCTTCCTTGCCACCTCAGTAGCCAGCTCTGCTGATGGCGTTCCTTTTTGTAGTGAAACTGACCTCGCCAATAAACCGGATGAAGGCGTCAATCAGATTCGCAGCGGCCACGTCTCTGATGGTGCCGCCGTAAATTTGACTACCTCCCTCCATTTCAAATGCGAAGAAGCTATCGCAGACAAGAGCATTTGTCAGCGATTAATTCCGGCTGGAACATCGGCGGTTGAGCTGACGCGCTATTCCAACTCGGTATGTGTAGCTCTTCCTGGGAAACGGCCATTGGACGTGTGGGTGGGCTGGCTGCCGATATCACGCTGGCAGGTTGACATGAGTGACGCGCAACTTGCCAATAAGTCTTGGGTAGGTGTTTGGCAGAATAATCGCGCTCGTCTCAACATCGCCATGAAGGGGGAGCGACTGATAGTAGACGGGCATGCTATATGGCAAGGACCCGCTGGCCCTCACTTTGGAGAGGCTTATCTGGAGGGAACGCCGGTTAATGGAATTCTTACCAATTCACAGGAAGGAGATGAATCGGCGTGCCGTATCTTCATACGTCGGGTTAACAAGTTCATCTTTGCGCAGGACAATGGCAACTGCGGAGCATCGAATGTCAGATTCGATGGCCTGTATCGGTTCCGTGCGGGTTTGAGGCCATAACGCAACGGCGTCGGCTTCATCTGTTTTGATTTCATACCCAAACGCCAACGAGCACCAAGCCTCACTCGATACCGTAGCGACCATGGCAAAAAGCAGCGCTAGCAGCCATGCAGCTTCTAGAGGAACGTGCGCCTTACGCCACTCCCTGCCGCGCATCCTCCACCAGCAAATCCACCAGCTCCCGCGCATAGACCGGCAGCGCCTCCAGGCTTCGCACGCAGATCTGCATGGCACGTTCGGCCCAGGGGTCGGCCAGGGGCACGATGGCGATGGTCATGGTTTGCGCGTGGCGGCGTGCGGCGGACTCGGGCAGGATGGCCACGCCGACGGCCGCCTCCACCATGCGGCAGGCGGCTTCGAAGTTGCTGACCTGGATGCGCTGCTTCATGGGGCGCTCCAGCCCATCGCAGATCTGCTGCAAAAAGGCGCGGATGGCGCTGCTCTCATGCAGGCCGATGTGGTCGAAGGCCAGCGTGTCGGCAAAGGCCAGCACCGGTGTGCCGGCCAGCGCGTGGTCGGCGGGCACCACCACCACCAGGCGGTCGCGCCGGTAGGGCAGCACTTCCAGGTTTTCGGTGCGCACCAGGCCGGCCACGATGCCGATGTCGGTCTGCCCTTCGGACACCGCGCGCACGATGTCGTGGCTCAGGCGTTCCTGCAGGTCCACGTTCACATCGGGGTGCGCCAGCAGGTAACGGCGCAAGACCGGCGGCAGGAATTCACCCAGCGCCGTGGTGTTGGCAAACACCCGCAGGTGGCCTTTGATGCCGCTGGCATATTCCTGCAGGTCGCCGCGCAGGTGCTCCAGCTGGCCCAGCACCAGCCGGGCATGGTGCACAAAGGCCTGGCCGGGGGGCGTGAGCGTGACGCCCTGCGAGGTGCGGAAAAGCAGCTTGACGCCCAGACCTTCCTCGATATTCTTAATACGGGTACTGGCCGCCGGCGCCGACATGTGGGCCGCCTCGGCGCCCCGGGTCAGGCTGTTCGATTCGGCGATGCGCACCATCAGCCGGAGGTCAACCAGATCAAAAGGCAGGGACATGGCGGCGTGTGGGCTGAAGGCAAAGTGGGGCGGTTGGGCGATTATGCCCAGCCCGCCCCGAGTCAAGCCGATGACGGATTCCAACCTTTTTGTACCGAATTAACGAATGTTTTAGGTATTAATACGTGGTTAAGTATCAAATACAGTTAGCCCATGGAAAAATCCCGCCACAGCCACGCCCAGCCGCAGGCCGTCCTGTTCGACGCCTACGGCACGCTGTTCGACGTCTATAGCGTCGGACTGGCAGCGGAACAGCTGTTTCCGGGCCAGGGCGAAGCCCTGAGCCGGCTTTGGCGCGACAAGCAGATTGAATACACCCACCTCGTCACGGCCAGCAATGACGGCGCGCATTACCAGCCGTTCTGGGCGCTGACACTGGCCAGCCTGCGCTACACCTGCAAGCGCCTGAAACTGGCGCCCACGCCGGCACAGGAACAGCAGTTGATGAACCAGTACCGGCACCTGAGCGCCTTCCCGGAAAACCGCGATGTGCTGCAGGCGCTGAAGGCCCGCGGCATCCAGACCGGCATCCTCTCTAACGGCGACCCGGAAATGCTGGGCATTGCCGTGCGCAGCGCCGGGCTGGAAGGCCTGCTCGACCACGTGATCAGCGTGGACGCCGTGCGCAAGTACAAGACCCACCCCGAGGCGTATGCCCTGGGCGAGCAGGCCACCAGCCTGCGCGCCGGGCAGATCGTCTTTGTCAGCAGCAACAGCTGGGACGCCCTGGCCGCCACCTGGTACGGCTATCAGACCCTGTGGGTCAACCGTTATGACCTGCCGTTCGAAGAGCTGGGCACCCAGCCCGTGCGCACCGGCAGTTCGCTGAACGATGTGCTGGGGTTTTTCCCGGCCGAATGACACACCGAACACATTTGCATTTTTTGATTCAGAGGAGTTGAACACCATGACCCAACGCACCACCTGCCAACGACTGAAGGTCGCCACCAGCCTGTACCGTTTCATTGAAGACAAGGTCTTGCCCGGCACCGGCATCAGCAGCGCCGACTTCTGGAAAGGCTTCGACAAGCTGGCCCACGACCTGGGCCCGAAGAACGCCGCCCTGCTAGCCGAGCGCGACCGCCTGCAACTGGAACTGGACGCCTGGCACAAGGCCAACCCCGGCCCGATCAAGAACATGAAGGCCTACCGCGCCTTCCTGGAAAAGATCGGTTACCTGGTGCCGGTGCCCGCCGCCGTGGCCAGCGACACCACCAACGTGGACGCTGAGCTGGCCGTGCAGGCCGGCCCGCAACTGGTGGTGCCGGTGCTGAACGCCCGCTACGCGCTCAACGCCGCCAACGCGCGCTGGGGTTCGCTGTACGACGCGCTCTACGGCACCGACGCGCTGCCGGAAGACAAGGGCGCCACCAAGGTCGGCCCGGACGGCAAGGGCTACAACCCGAAACGCGGCGCCAAGGTGATCGAATACGCCCGCTATGTGCTCGACCGCGTGGCCCCGCTGACCAAGGGTTCGCACATCAACTCCACCGGCTACACGGTGGAAGGCGGCAAGCTGGCCGTGGCGCTGAAAGACGGCAGCAAGGCCCACCTGGCCGACTGCAACAAGTTCGTTGGCTACCAGGGCAGCGCTGCTGCGCCCTCGGCCATCCTGCTGCGCAACAACGGCATCCACATCGAGATCCAGATCGACCCCAGCACCCCCATCGGCCGCAGCGACCCCGCTGGCGTGAGCGACCTGCTGATGGAAGCCGCGCTCTCCACCATCCTCGACCTGGAAGATTCGGTGGCCGCCGTGGACGCCGACGACAAGGTGCTGGCGTATGACAACTGGCTCGGCATCCTCAAGGGCACGCTGACGGAAGAAGTCGCCAAGGGCGGCAAGACCTTCACCCGCCGCCTGAACGCCGACCGCGTCTACAAGGGCGCGAATGGCGAAGAGATCAAGCTGCATGGCCGCTCGCTGCTGTTCGTGCGCAACGTTGGCCACCTGATGACCAACCCGGCCATCCTGTACGGCAACGGCAGCGAGATCCATGAAGGCATCATGGACGCCGTCATCACCACCACCATCGCGCTGCACGACCTGAAAGGCCTGACCACGGGCGGCGTGCGCAACTCGCGCACCGGCTCGATCTACATCGTCAAGCCCAAGATGCACGGCCCGGCCGAAGTGGGTTTTGCCGCTGAGCTGTTCGGCCGCGTCGAGCAACTGCTGGGCCTGCCGGAGAACACCGTCAAGCTCGGCATCATGGACGAAGAGCGCCGCACCAGCGTCAACCTCAAGGCCTGCATTGCCGCGGCCAAGAGCCGTGTCGCTTTCATCAACACCGGCTTCCTGGACCGCACCGGCGACGAGATGCACACCGCCATGCACGCCGGCCCAATGATCCGCAAGGCCGCCATGAAGG
This sequence comes from Hylemonella sp., assembly GCA_030680575.1. Lineage (GTDB taxonomy): Bacteria > Pseudomonadota > Gammaproteobacteria > Burkholderiales > Burkholderiaceae_C > Hylemonella. The sequence continues at coordinate 5,730 of JAUXVI010000017.1, read as the reverse complement.
GCACCGACTGGATTGCCGCCTACGAGAAGAGCAACGTGCTGGTTGGCCTAGCCTGCGGCTTGAAAGGCCGCGCCCAGATCGGCAAGGGCATGTGGGCCATGCCCGACCTGATGGCCGCCATGCTGAAGCAGAAAGTGGGCCATCCGAAGGCCGGCGCCAACACCGCCTGGGTGCCCTCGCCCACCGCCGCCACGCTGCACGCGCTGCACTACCACCAGATCAATGTGGCCGCCATCCAGGACGAACTGGAAAAACAGGCCACCGCCAAGAACTTCAAGGCGCAGGAAGAGAAGATGCTCACCGGCCTGCTGACCGTGCCCGTGGCCGCCAAGCCGAACTGGAGCGCAGAAGAAATCCAGCAGGAGCTGGACAACAACGCGCAGGGCATCCTGGGTTATGTGGTGCGCTGGGTGGACCAGGGCGTGGGCTGCTCCAAGGTGCCCGACATCCACAACATCGGCCTGATGGAAGACCGCGCTACGCTGCGCATTTCCAGCCAGCACATGGCCAACTGGCTGCTGCACGGCATCACCAACGAAGCGCAGGTGAAAGCCACCTTCGAACGCATGGCCGCCGTGGTGGACCAGCAGAACGCCGGCGACCCGCTGTACAAGCCGATGGCTGGCAACTTCACCACCTCGTTTGCCTACCGCGCCGCGCTCGACCTGGTGCTCAAGGGCCTGGAGCAGCCCAGCGGCTACACCGAGCCGCTGCTGCACGCCTGGCGCCTGAAGGTGAAGGCCGCAGCCTGAAGTTGATGCGCTATTGGTTTGATAGCTGCTTGCGCAGGATGAGCAAGGGCTAGAGGCCAATTTTGCATGTAAAAACGGCACCCGAGGGTGCCGTTTTTACTGCTTGAACTCTGAAACGATGGGGCTGTTCATCCATCCAGCCCAAGATAATGGCCTGACTTCTAACTCATTGATAGTAAACACGTTTTTCTGATTTTTGCTTTCATTATCTTGAGCAAAAGATAATGAAACGAGTGCAGTAGCCGCTTTCGCAAGCGGCTAAGCAACAGCCAGCAACTCCACCCGCCGCCCTTCTTGCCGCCACTGCTCAATTTGAGCTGCCAAAGAGCCCGTCGGGCTGGCGTGTGCCACAACTATGCTGTAGGCCAACTGCGCCACCAAAGCATTGCGTTCGATGGCCAACTGCTGCGTCAGGCGGCTTGCAGCCACGACACCACTTACCACCGCCATGCGCCCAGTCGCCAATGGGTCGCGCCACTCGGGCGGCAGCGTGGCGCCTTGCACTGGGCGAGCCAGCACCACCACGGCCGGGCTGTCCGCCGCCATTAACACGTTTAATACCGATTGCTCCAACGGTGAGTGAAAACCGCTGATGACGGCTTGCTTGGCACTGGCCTGCTGAAAGCCCAGTCCATCGCCGCACGAATAGCTGTACCGGGGCATTGCCGGGAAGCAAAGAAGGCCGTCAGCTCCAAGTCCAGCAGCTCACGCGCGCCACGCCCCATCAATGCCGTCGGGCCCTGCAGATGCCACGACGCAGAGATCAAGGGCTTGCCCTCAGTCGACCCATCTCCGGATAATGGCTGCATATGCAACCTATTGATTTATATAGGTTTTTCTCCATTTCCGTTTTCATTATCCAAGCCCAAAGATAATGAATGCGTCAAGTCCATCAACCCAGCCAACTCAGGCTTGGTGTAGCGGGCTTGCTGACGAGACGGTGCGGGCAATGCCACCAAGACACCTTGTGCGACCCATTGCCGCAGCTGTTTTGAGGCCGCCAAGGTGTCCAGCCCCGAGATTTCACGCAGCTTGCCGTTGGCAATCGGGCCGTTGCGGTCTATCCAGTCACTCACCTGAACCCACAGCGGTGGGCGCTCTTCATTCAGCAACGTCACCACCAGGGTAGGCACGGCCGCCTCCAGTTGCTCTCGGTACAGCGGCTCGTACAAATTGGCCTGCGCCATCTGCGCAAACATCATGGGCACACCCTCGCCCGCGTCCACATTGGGCGGGTTGGGAAACTCCCGCAAATGCCGGGCCAGCAAACTGTTGCGGGGTACCGAACGTGCCTTGTCGATGGTGGCCGGGGTCAGGTTGCCCGGCAGTCGCCCCGGACTTTCCACCTCCACGCGATCATCAAAAATGCGAACGTGTATGTCGCGGTTCAGTCGGTAATCCCGGTGCACCACCGCATTGGTAATGGCTTCTTTGATCACCCGCTCAGGGAAGCGATAGCGCGTCTTGAAACCCGAGCCCTCCATCGTCAGCCCCACGGCCAGGCGTTCCAGCACATAGGCCTGCGCCTTGGCAATCTGCTCCACCGCCGGGCCACTGATGGTCTTGGGTGGCAGCAGCAAGTTAGGTACCTCGCCGCGCAACACGGCCTTGCCCTTGTAGTGAAACACGCGTATATCTGCCCGCATGCCCTGCCCGGCCAGCAAAGCGCCAGGCTCGTCTGCAAACAGCAGCACCGCGGCCAACAGCGGCTGCAACCCGCGATCACCAGAAATGGCCAGGCCCAGCCGTGGCAAGCGCACCGCCAAGTCCATATCGGCCAAACCACGTGTGTGGCAGTAGCTACGCCAAGCGTCCGTGTTCAGTACATCCAGCGCCACCGGCATGGGCAAGGTTTCGGCGCTCTTCACGCCGCGCTGGTAGGCCAGGTCGGCGATCTCCGCCGCACTCATCTCGCGGTTGCTGGCGTCCATGCGCGTCCAGGTTCCGTTGCCAACAACGGTGTGCACCTGCTCACTCTTGTCCACCCGCAGCAAGACGATGTGTCCGGGCTGCCCGTTGTTCAAGATGCAGGGCAGACGCAGCCAGTGCAAATGCTCCATCGCCGGTGTGAAGCGGTTGATGACCTGACGCCGAAAGTCGTCAAAGGCCTCAGGGTTTTCTTCGATGCCGAACAGCCGCGTTTCAGGCTTGGCGCCCGGTTTCAAATCCTTGGCATCACCCACCCCGATTGCCACAACACCGCCCTCCGTGTTGGCGAAGGCGCAAACGGTTTCGATCAGCTTCTTGTGCTTGTCGCTGATGCGTTTGAAATCGAGAGACCGGCTCTCCTGGGTCGCCAGGAGAGTGGCGATACGCATGGCGGCTTGGGCGGGGCTGAGGTCAATCATCATCGCTCTCGTCAGCTTGACCAAGTCGATACTTGATACCGTAGTTAACGATGTAGTCAAGTTGCTCGGGTGCAAAGTCGAGATGACGGGAGAACATGGTGTCTATCTTGTCGAATATCCGAGCCATTGAATAATCGTGGTGAGTTTGTCCCTTGCGCCTTATTGTGCCTTCGTTATGGGAGAAAAAAGAATTGCTGCGGTACGACGAAAGAAACTGCCATAGATCGCCGTGAGGCGACACCGAGCCGCTGCTGCACGCCTGGCGCCTGAAGGTGAAGGCGGCGGCCTGAAGCTAGCGCGCTATGGGTTTGATAGCTGCTTGCGCATGATGAGCAAGGGCTAGAGGCCAATCTGGCATGTAAAAACGGCACCCGAGGGTGCCGTTTTTTATTTGGGTCTGGGGATGGCTGGCGGGTTCGACACGTTACTGCCAGTCACGCGCGGCAGGAGCTGTCAGCGTCGCCCGCCTGATCGACGCACAATGGCGTGCAGCGATTCTGCTGCCACGCGCTCTGATGAGAGTCGCTCACGATCGATTAACGAGTCCCCACGTCTATGTTCCCCGTCATCCCACGCCGCTGGCTGATCCTGCTTGCCGTCATGCTCGCCTTCCTGCCTGTGGTCCTCGACATGACGATCCTGCACATCACCGTGCCGTCACTGACGCTGGCACTGGATGCTTCTGCCACAGAGGTGCTGTGGATCATCGACATCTACCCGCTGCTGACGGCCGGGCTGCTGGTGCCCATGGGCACGCTGGCCGATCGCGTCGGCAATCGGCGCGTCCTGCTCACGGGCTTGGTCGTCTTCGGTATTGCATCCCTGCTGGCAGCCTTCGCGCAAACGCCCACCATGCTGATTGGCGCGCGCGTTCTGCTCGCTTTGGGTGGGTCGATGATCGTGCCGTGCGTGCTGGGCATCATCCGTCGCACCTTCGAAGATGAAGACGAGCGGGCCATGGCTTTAGGTCTGTGGGGTACGGTCGGCGCTGCCGGTGCAGCGGTGGGACCGCTGATCGGTGGCGGGTTGCTGGAGCATTTCTGGTGGGGCTCGGTCTTTCTGATCAACGTGCCGATCGTGCTGATGGTCGCCTCGCTGGTATTCCTGCTGTTGCCACGCACTGAGACCACGACGCCCGGGCACTGGGCGCTGGGGCAGGCCTTGCTGCTCATCGCCGGTACGATTTCGATCGTATACGGCATCAAGGCCGGGGTCGGCGCGACGCAATCTCTCGTGATCACGGTGCTGGTGTTGGCTCTGGGTCTGAGCATGTTGACGATCTTTGTTCGCCAACAGGTGCGCTCGTCCGCGCCTATGCTGGACCTGTCGCTTTTTTCGCGCCCCGCGATACTGGCCGGGATGATCATGGCCGTGGTGACAACCGGTGCACTGGCCGGGGTCGAGCTTACGTTGGCACAGGAACTGCAGTACGTGCTGGGCAGAACGCCGTTGCAAGCCGGGATCTTCATGATCCCGATCATGGCCGCCGCGGCGGTCGGCGGTCCCGTCGCCGGTTACCTGTCGAATCGCTTCGGCCTGCGCTTGGTCGCCAGTCTGTCGCTGGAGGTGGCTGCAGCGGCCTTAGCGTTTCTGGCGCTGGCGGATTTTCGAAACCCCGGCTTTTTGGTGCCAACGATGCTGGCACTGCTGGGGTTGACCCTCAGCACCGGCCTGACAGCCTCGTCCATCGCCATCATGGGTTCGGTAGAAGCCAGCAAGGGCGGTGAAGCAGGCTCGCTCGAGGCCACCGGCTATGAACTGGGCACCGGCTTGGGCATCACCTTTTTCGGCGTCTTCATGTCCCGCGTTTTCAGCCATTCGATCTCACTTCCATCCGATCTCGCTCAACCATTGGCAGAACGCGCAGCGCGCTCGATCGGCGATAGCTACGTCGTCGCCCAAGAACTGACCGAACCCCAGGCCGCTGCGGTGATCGAGGCGGCAAAAGCGGCCTTCTCGGCAACGCATTCGACGTTACTGATGACATCCGCCGGGCTGATCGGTTGCCTGGGAGTGCTTGTGTTCATCATGCTCAGGGGCTACCGGGATAGGAACTAGCCCGTCACCTTGCGCTGCGCCTTAGCGTCCCGATGGCTGGCATCAGTCCTTCATGCGTCCATTTCACATCCAACAGAACGGGCTTGCCAGCGCCCTGGGGCATACTTCCCGCTGGCGCCCCGCGTTGGGGTGCACGGCAACAAGGAACGAGTGTGGAATCTGCCAGCGTCCTGATGTTCACGGGCCTGGAGCAGCCCAGCGGCTACACCGAGCCGCTGCTGCACGCCTGGCGCTTGAAGGTGAAGGCCGCGGCTTGAGACTGACGCGCTATTATTTTAATAGCTGCTTGCGCATGATGGGCAAGGGCTAGAGGCCAATTTGACATGTAAAAATGACACCCTTGGGTGCCGTTTTTATTTGGGTCTGGTGATGGCTGGTGAGTTTCGACCCATTTGAGACAGTCTTCAATGTACAGAGCGGACATTCAATAGGTGACCTGCCCGGTTTTTCCGAGCCATTCATTCCTGTAAGACGGCCGGGTTGGGGATTGAATGATATTGCTGTTTGAACTCGTGCGGGGTCAGGTAGGCCAGGCTGCTATGGGGGCGCACGGTGTTGTAGTGGCATCGCCA
>JAUXVI010000013.1 GCA_030680575.1 Hylemonella sp. | reverse complement strand
CTTGCTCTTGCCGTTGCGGGTGTTGCCAGCCGGGTTGGCCACCGTGTCATTCTTGGCGTGGCCCAGGTGTTCGGCCATCTCGGCTTGCAGGGCGCGTTCCACCAGTTTCTTGGTGAGCAGCTTGAGCAGGCCGTTCTCACCAATGAGGTCTTCAGGTTTCTTGTAGTCAGCCAGCAGGCTGTCGATCAGTTCGTTCGTGACCGGCAGTTTCTGGCCGGGAGCACCAGTCTAGCGGCGCTCCCCATAGCTGACAATGGCGGCATTGGCACGGCTGTTGGGCCGCGCCAATGCCGCCAGCCCTTTCATATCTCCGTCTGCTCCGAGATTTCAAGGGCGTCATCGACTTCGATTCCCAGGTACCTCACCGTTGACTCCAGTTTGGCGTGCCCCAGGAGCAACTGAACGGCACGAAGGTTCTTGGTCCGTCGGTAGATCAGCGTAGCCTTGGTTCTACGGATCGAGTGCGTCCCATAGTCGGCACGGTCGAGCCCCAGTTCGTCAACCCAGTGGCCGAGAATCCGCGCGTACTGGCGGGTGCCGAGATGGGGTGAGTCGTGAATCCGGCTGGGGAAAAGAAAGTTGTCCGGTTTCAATTCCGCGTGCTTGATCCACGTCTGCAAAGCTTCTCGGGTGGTTGCCGTGATTTCGAACTGGACTGGCCGCTGGGTCTTGTGCTGCATGACGATGGCGCGGGTCGCCACCTGATCGCCATGACAAACGTCCCGGACTTTGAGCGCGACTAGGTCGCACCCGCGCAGCTTGCTGTCGATACCCAGATTGAGGAGCGCAAGTTCCCGTATGCGCCCCTCCATCTGGAGGCGGACACGCAGTGCCCAGATGTCCTTGGGCTTGAACGGCGCCTTCTGGCCGACGATCTTGCCCTTGTTCCACGGCTCACGATGAGTGGTGTTTCCTACTGCTTCCATGATGGTCTCCCATCGAGTTGAGGGGCAGGTAGGATGCGCCGAGAGTCGCCAAATGGCTAATTCATGAGTTACTGCCGGGCGGGGCTTGTTGGTCAGAGTCAGCTTATGGCGCACCTAGGGAAATCCCGCAGTCGGCCACAACCGGACGATCGACCATGAGTCAGAAAGCTGCCACTTAACCCGTGTACATCGAGTTTGGGAATTCAACAGAGTGCGCGACTCGTCGCCGCAAAAGTAGCTGATTGCCGTATGCCGTACGATTGCTGCTTCAGAACGGGGAGGCGGCAACAATGAACTATGAAGTCGATTTCTTGCCTGTGGGGGAAGGCTCAGGAGACGCGATCGTCATTCGTTACGGCGACGAAGAGTCGGGCTATTACCTTCACGTGGTTGATGGGGGCCGCACTGAAACAGCGGAAACCATTGTCAACCACATCAATGAATTTTACCCAGGCTACCACATCAACCACATGGTGCTATCGCACGCTGATGACGATCACGCGACAGGGCTTCTTGGTGTAATGGAAAAGATGGAAGTTAAGGAGCTGTGGATGAATAGGCCATGGCTATATGCAGCGGAGATTCTTCACCACTTCCACGGCAACTTCACGTTGCAGGGGCTGATCGACAACATTAAGGAGCAGCATCCCTATTTGGTGGAGCTTGAGAGGCTTGCCATTCAGAAAGGCACCGTGATCCACGACGTCTTTCAGGGCGCCCGGATTGGCGCTTTCACCGTTCTTGCTCCCACGAGAGACCGGTATGTCAACTCGATCCCCGATTTTGCGAAGACGCCCGATAGGTACACGACTGAAGCCGCTGGATTGCGAAGCTTCGGGCTGTTTCGATCCTTGGCTGAAGCCACGAAAAAGTTGTTTGAAAACTGGGACATCGAAACGCTTGCGGACAACGCCGTGACTTCGGCATCCAATGAGAGCTGCGTAGTGCAGTACGCCGTACTTGGAGTCGAGGGTGTTCTCCTGACCGCTGACGTGGGACCCATCGGGTTGGCGGAGGCCGCCAACTGTGGCGCTCAGCTTGGGCTTGATAGACCCAAGTTCGTGCAAGTACCCCACCATGGGAGTAGGCATAACGTGACTCCTTCAGTTTTGGACGCGTGGCTTGGCCCCAAGCAACCGCAAGGAACGGTAGTCGGCACAGCCTTCTGCTCAGTCGGTTCAAACAAGGAAGACTATCCGCGTGGGCAAGTGACGAACGCCTTTATGCGAAGAGGATTTCCGATCTACTGCACCCGTACAAAATGGATCTCCCACTCTCGCGGCGGCGGGCACCCAAATGCAGTAGCAATTGCGCCAGAAAAGTTCCAAGCCGAGGTGGAGAGTCTGTGATGGAAGTGTTCAAGTTCTTCGATGTCTATTCGATTCGTGCAAGGCTGTTTCCCGCGATCATCGCAGCGGCACCAGCACTCGCAGCGCTGATGCTCTTGATCTCATGGAAGACGTTTGAACTTTCGAATGTGATCGCATCGCTCGGGATACTGGTGCTGCTTTGGGCAATCGCGGATTTCTCGCGTGCTCGTGGCCGCGCGATAGAGGGCAAGCTCCATGCTGAACACGGAGGCATGCCGTCGATCACCATGTTCCGCAGAAATGACCCGACCATCGACGCTGGCTCAAAAGATCGGTATCGAGCTTTTCTCGCGGACAAGCTAGGCGTAGCGGCACCTAGCCCAGCAGACGAGAGCGCAGATCTAACCGTTGCAGACGCCTTTTACAGTCAGTGTGGCAATTGGCTTCGGCAAAACACTCGCGACACGAAAAAATTCTCCATATTGTTTGGGGAGAACGTCACATACGGATTTCGCCGAAACCTGCTTGGAGTCAAGGTGCTAGCGCTGGGTCTGAACATCGTTGTAGTAGCAGTTTGCGCGTTTATCCTCTGGCGTACCTCATGGGACTTCAGGACCGAGCTGGGCAATAGAACGACGGTGGTTTTGGTCGTTGCAGCTGCTCATGCAGCCTACATGCTTCTGGCGGTGAGTCGCGTTGCTGTATGGGACGCTTCCAAAGCGTATGGCCGAGAACTGATTCTTAGTTGCGAGCAACTCCTGATGCAGCAAACAAGTCCCACGAGGAAGCCCTTGTCTGCGCACCATATCTGAAACTCCAGCGTCACAGCAATGCGCGCATTAACCGTTTGAGCGGCCAGCGGTTTGCCGCGCAAGGACCAAATCCCCTTCAACATTTCTTGCTGGTACCTGCCAATGAGGACCGTGGTGTAGTCACAGGCGATCAGGTCTACGCCCCGGACTTCAGCCCACTCCAGCGCATTGCAGAGCCAATAGCCAAAGTTTTTTATGGAAATCCGTGATGGCGGGCGCGGGTTGGGCTTGGTCCCGCGCCCTGTGGGGTCCCAGACGCCAAGTGCTCGGTCGATGAGAAATCGGCTGGGCAGTCTGGCGTAGCCGGGCGTGGAATCAAAGATTGCAGGGATATGGGCGACCTTTCCAAATCCCGCTTCGGTCAGTTCATCAGCGTCAGGTATGACCAGCTTGAAGCCGTAATCAGACATATATGAATGTGATGTTCGTATAAATACATCCTACAGCTATAAAAATACCAATCAAGCGGTATTGATCTTTCCTTATATCAGTTGGGGATGCCGTAGAGGGTGATGGATTGGTTCATGGGCGACAATTGTCGGGTATCACGAGCGTTACTGAATGAAAACCTTGAACGATTGGCTGGCGCACTGCGAGCAGCTGCACCCCAAGAACATCGAACTGGGCCTGGACCGGGTCCGGGCCGTGGCCGAGCGCATGGAACTGCGCTTTGACTGCCCGGTGATCACGGTGGCCGGCACCAATGGCAAGGGGTCGACCTGCGCCATGCTGGAAGCCATCCTGGGCCAGGCCGGCTACCGCACCGGGGTCTACACCTCGCCCCATCTGGTGCACTTCGAAGAGCGGCTGCGGCTGCAGGGCGAAGCGGTGAATGCTACGGAATTGATAGTGGCTTTCGCAAGGGTGGAGCGGGCCAGGGCCGAAAACGATGCCGAAATCTCGCTGACCTACTTCGAGTTCACCACCCTGGCCATCCTCGACTGCATGGCGCGCGCCAAGCTGGACGTGGCCATTCTGGAGGTGGGGCTGGGCGGGCGGCTCGACGCCGTCAACATCATCGACACCGACTGCGCGGTGATCACCAGCATCGACCTCGACCACATGGAGTTCCTCGGCAACGACCGCGAGAGCATCGGCCGCGAGAAGGCTGGCATCCTGCGCACCGGAAAACCCGCCATCGTGAGCGACCCGATGCCGCCGCAAAGCGTGCTGGACCATGCCACCGAGATCGGCGCCGACCTCTGGCGCTTCGGTGTGGATTACAACTTCTCCGGCGACAAGCAGCAGTGGGGCTGGGCCGGCCGTGGCCGGCGCTACAGCGGCCTGGCCTACCCGGCGCTCAGAGGCGCCAACCAACTGGTCAATGCCTCGGGCGTGCTGGCCGCGCTGACCGCGCTGCGCGAGCAGCTGCCGGTCACCGCCCAGGCGGTGCGCAATGGCCTGGCCTTTGTCGAGCTGCCGGGGCGCTTTCAGATCATCCCAGGCCAGCCCACGCTGGTGCTGGACGTGGCGCACAACCCGCATTCGGTGGCGGCCCTCACGGCCAATCTGGACGCCATGGGCTACTACCCGACCACCCACGCGGTCTTTGGCGCCATGGCCGACAAGGACTTGGCGCCGATGCTGGCGCGCATCACCCCGCTGATCGACCGCTGGTACTTCACCGACCTGCCGACGCCGCGCGCCGCACCGGCGACGGCACTGCAGGCCTACTGGCAGGGCCAGAACCCACGGCCGCAGGTCACGGGCGCGGCCTTTGCCAACCCGATGCAGGCCCTGCAGGCGGCCATCGCCGCGGCGGACCCCGCTGATAGAATCGTGGTCTTCGGATCGTTCTTCACGGTCGGCGGCGTCCTGCAGGAGGGCGTGCCGCGCCTCCAAGCCAAGCACCTGAACCCTTAAGTCCCAACTCACATGGCTTTTTTCAAGTTCCGCAAGGGTGGCGACGACCAGACGACCACTGCCCCGCAGCCCGAAAGCGTCGAGGTGATGCGTCGGCGAGCCAGGCACCGCCTGATCGGTGCCGTGGTGCTGGTGCTGGCGGGCGTGATCGGCTTCCCGCTGCTGGTGGACAAGCAGCCGCGCCCGATTGCCGTGGACATCCCGATCGAAATTCCCGACAAAGCCAAGGTCAAGCCGCTGGTGGCCGCGCCCGCACCGCAGGCGCAGCCGGCGGCTTCAGCCCCGCCCGCGGCGGCGCCTGTGGCGGCGGTCAAGCCGGAAGCGAAGGCTGAGGTGAAGGCGGAGTTGAAAACCGAACCCAAGCCCGAGCCGAAAGTCGAGGCCAAGCCAGCCGAGAAGGTGGCCGACAAGCCGGTCGAAAAACCTGCCGAAAAAGCCCCTGCCGACAGCGGCGCCAAGGCCCAGGCCCTGCTTGAAGGCAAGGACGCGCCCAAGGAGCAGGCCAAGACCGAACCTGCCAAGACCGCTGCTGCTGCAACAGACGACCGTTACATCGTGCAGGTGGGCGCTTTTGCCGACGTGACCAAGGCGCGCGAGGTGCGTCTGAAGGTGGAGCGTGCCGGCATGAAAACCTATACCCATGTGGTGGAAACCAAGGAAGGACGCCGCATCCGCGTGCGGGTGGGGCCGTTTGCCAACAAGGCTGAGGCCGACAAGGCGGCAGAGAAGATCAAGAAGCTTGATCTTCCGGCCGCCATCCTCACCTTGTAAGTAGTGTGAGCAGTTCCTAGGCATGCCGGCGCTGGACTGGATCTTCTTGGCCGTTTTGCTGGCCTCTCTGGCGCTGGGTGTCTGGCGCGGTCTGGTGTATGAAGTGCTGTCGGTGCTGGCCTGGATCGTGGCCTTCGTGCTGGCGCAGTGGTTGGCGCCTGACGTGGCGCAACGTTTGCCGATGAGTGGCGCCACGGAGATGATCCGTTATGCGGCGGGTTTCGCGCTGGTGTTCATTGCCACGGTCTTCGTCAGCGGTCTGGTGGCCTGGTTGATGAAGAAGCTGGTGGAGTCTGTGGGCCTGCGCCCCATGGACCGGGTGCTGGGGGCCGCGTTTGGCCTGGTGCGCGGCGTGATTTTGCTGTTGGCGGCAACGGTGGTGATGCACATGACGCCGTTTAAGAGCAGCGACTGGTGGCTGGAGTCCACTGGCGCGGCGGCATCGACGACGGCTCTCAAGGGGCTCAAGCCGATGTTGCCGGAAGAGTTTGGGAAGTATCTCCCGTGAAGCAACGGGGCGGCCGGCCGCAAGGCTAGGTGGCTCTGAACTGGATGGAACTATGTGTGGAATCGTCGGCGTTGTCAGCAACGCACCCGTCAATCAGCTGATCTATGACTCGCTGCTGCTGCTGCAGCACCGCGGCCAGGATGCGGCCGGTATCGTGACCCAGCTGGATCGCAAGTTCTTCATGCACAAGGCCAAGGGCATGGTGAAGGACGTGTTTCGCACCCGCAACATGCGTTCGCTGCCGGGCAACTGCGGCCTGGGCCAGGCGCGTTACCCGACCGCCGGCAATGCCTTCAGCGAGGAAGAGGCACAGCCGTTCTACGTCAACGCCCCGTTCGGCATCGTGCTGGTGCACAACGGCAACCTGACCAACGCGCACGCCTTGAAGGCCGAGCTGTTCAACACCGACCACCGCCACATCAACACCGAGAGCGACTCCGAGGTGCTGCTCAACGTGCTGGCCGACGAGCTGGACAAGGCCACGCGCGGCAAGGCGCTGCAGGTGAGTGACGTGTTTGCCGCGGTGCGCCAGGTGCACAAGCGCATTCGCGGCTCCTATGCCGTGATCGCGCTGATCGCCGGCCATGGCGTGCTGGCGTTCCGCGATCCCTATGGCATCCGCCCGCTGTGCATGGGCCGCAGCCCGGACGGCACCGTGATGCTGGCCAGCGAATCGGTGGTGCTCGAAGGCACCGGCCATGTGTTCGAACGCGACATCCAGCCGGGCGAGGCGATGTTTGTCGACCTGCAAGGCAAGGTCAGCGCGCAGCAGTGCGCCGAAACGCCGCGCCTGAACCCCTGCATTTTTGAATTCGTCTATCTGGCCCGTCCCGACTCGGTGATGGACGGCATCTCGGTCTACCAGGCGCGCCTGAACCTGGGCGAGACGCTGGCCAAGCGCGTGGTTTCCACCGTGCCGCCGGACGAGATCGATGTTGTCATCCCGATTCCCGAATCGAGCCGCCCCAGCGCCATGCAGTTGGCGCAGCTGCTGGGCCTGCCGTACCGCGAAGGTTTCGTGAAGAACCGCTATGTGGGCCGCACCTTCATCATGCCGGGCCAGGCGGTGCGCAAGAAGAGCGTGCGCCAGAAGCTCAACGTGATCGGCAGCGAGTTCAAGGGCCGCAACGTGCTGCTGGTGGACGACTCCATCGTGCGCGGCACCACCAGCCGCGAGATCGTGCAGATGGCGCGTGAAGCCGGTGCCAACAAGGTCTACATGGCCAGCGCCGCGCCGCCGGTGCGTTACCCCAATGTCTACGGTATCGACATGCCGACCTCCAGCGAGCTGGTGGCGCATGGCCGCACGGTGGAAGAAGTGCGCCAGATTATCGGCTGCGACGCGCTCATCTACCAGGACGTCGATGCCATGAAGCAGGCGATCGGTTCGCTCAGCGACAAGCTCGATGGTTTTGATGCCTCCTGCTTCGACGGTGTCTATGTGACTGGCGACATCGAGGCCGACGACATCGAGCGCCTGAATTCCAACCGCGTCAAAGGCAGTGAGGACGATGCCGACACCTCGCGCCTGGCCTTGCCCAACCACGAGGGGGAGTGAGCATGAGCCAGCGTCCCTTGCCCGAAGGCCTGCACCTGCAAACCCTGGCGGTGCGCGCGGCCGTCGAGCGCAGTCAGTACGGCGAAAACTCCGAGGCGCTGTTTCTCACCAGCGGTTACGTGCAGTCCAGCGCCGAGTCGCAGGCGCGCCGTTTTGCTGGCGAGGAGGAGGGCGATACCTACGGCCGCTCGGGCAACCCAACGGTGCGCAGCATGGAGCAGCGCCTGGCGGCGCTGGAGGGCAGCGAGGCCTGCATGGCGACGTCCTCCGGCATGGCCGCCATCATGCTGATGTGCTTCAGCCTGCTGAAGGCAGGGGATCATGTGGTGTTCTCGCAGTCGATGTTCGGCTCCACCATCAAGCTGATTGGCAGCGAGTTCGCGCGCTTCGGCGTCGAGTCCACTGTCGTGCCGCAGACCGATCTGGTCGCCTGGAAAAATGCCATCCGCCCCAACACGCGTCTGCTGTTCGCCGAAACGCCCACCAACCCGCTGACCGAGGTGTGCGACATCGCGGCGCTGGCCGACCTGGCGCACAACGCGGGCGCCTTGCTGGCGGTCGACAACTGCTTTGCCACGCCGGCGCTGCAGCGCCCCATCGACATGGGTGCCGACATCGTGATGCATTCCGGCACCAAGTACCTCGACGGCCAAGGCCGCGTCATGGCCGGTGCCCTGTGCGCCAGCGAACAACTGGTGAACGAGAAGTTCCTGCCGGTGCAGAAGAACAGTGGCATGGTCCTGTCGCCCTTTAATGCCTGGGTCGTGCTCAAGGGCCTGGAGACGCTGGATTTGCGCATGCGCGCCCAAAGCGCCCTGACGCTGGAACTGGCGACCTGGTTGCAAGCCCATCCTGGCGTGGCGAAAGTGCATTACCCGGGCCTGGCTTCGCATCCGCAGCACGCATTGGCGATGAAGCAGATGTCCGGTCTGGGCGGTGCGGTGGTGTCATTCGACGTCAAGGCCGACAGTCCTGAACAGGCGCGTGCGCGCGCCTTCCATGTGCTGGACGCGTTGCAGACCTTGTCGATCTGCACCAACCTGGGCGATACCAAGACCTTGCTGACCCACCCGGCCAGCACCTCGCACGGCAAGCTGTCCGAAGCCCAGCGCCAGGCGGCAGGCATCGGCCAGGGCCTGATTCGTGTGGCCGTCGGTTTGGAGCATCCCCAAGACGTGCAAGCCGATCTGGCGCGCGGTCTGACGACTTTGATTTGATTGACTCTCCGTTCGCCCTGAGCCTGTCGAAGTTGAACGACCCAGCTCAGCCCGAACGGAGTTTGCTGAATTGCTTATGACACAACGCATCCGCACCCGTTTCGCACCGTCTCCGACGGGTTTCATCCATCTGGGCAACATCCGCTCGGCGCTCTACCCGTGGGCCTTTGCCCGTGCCAACGGCGGCGACTTCATCCTGCGCATCGAAGACACCGATCTCGACCGCTCGTCGCAGGCCGCGGTGGACGTGATCATCGAAGGCATGTCCTGGCTCGGCCTGGACTACGACGAAGGCCCGTTCTACCAGATGCAGCGCATGGACCGCTACAAGGCCGTGCTGGCCGAGCTGCAGGCCGCCGGACACGTCTACCCCTGCTACATGAGCATGGAAGAGCTCGACGCGCTGCGCGAGCGCCAGATGGCCGCCAAGCAGAAGCCGCGCTACGACGGCACCTGGCGCCCTGAGCCGGGCAAAACGCTGCCGGCCATTCCCGACGGTGTGAAGCCGGTACTGCGCTTCAAGAACCCGCAGGGCGGTGTGGTGGCATGGGACGACAAGGTGAAGGGCCGCATCGAGATCAGCAACGACGAGTTGGACGACCTGGTGATCGCGCGCCCCGATGGCACGCCGACCTACAACTTCTGCGTGGTGGTGGACGACATCGACATGGCCATGACCCATGTGATCCGCGGTGACGACCACATCAACAACACGCCGCGCCAGATCAACATCTTCAAGGCGTTGGGCAAGGAGCCGCCGGTGTACGCCCACCTGCCCACCGTGCTGAACGAGCAGGGCGAGAAGATGAGCAAGCGCAATGGCGCCAAGGCCGTGACGCAGTACCGCGACGAAGGTTATCTGGCCGACGCCATGGTCAACTACCTGGCCCGTCTGGGCTGGAGCCACGGTGACGACGAGATCTTCACGCGTGCGCAGTTTCTGGAATGGTTCGACCTCGACCACCTGGGTCGCAGCGCCGCGCAGTTCGACGAAGCCAAGCTGCGCTGGGTCAACGCCCAGCACCTGAAGGCCATGGCCGATGACGCGCTCAGCGTCCTGGTGACGGCGCAGCTGCAAAAGCGCGGCATCACGGCCGATGAGCGTCTGCCGCGCATTTGTGGCCTGTTCAAGGACCGTTGCGACACCACGGTGGCGCTGGCTGATTGGGCCCAGGCCTTCTACGCCGACGTGACACCGAAAGCTGAGGAGTTGGCACAGCATGTGACCGACGCCGTCAAGCCGGCGCTGGCCCAGTTGGTCGAGAAGTTGAGCGCCTGCGCGTGGGACAAGGCTTCGATTGCTGCGGCCATCAAGGAAGTATTGGCCGCCAGCGGCCTGAAGATGCCGCAACTGGCGATGCCGGTGCGCGTGCTGGTGCTGGGGACCGCGCAGACCCCATCGCTGGATGCCGTGCTCGAATTGCTGACGCGCGAAAAAGTTTTGAGCCGCTTGCAGACGGCTTAAATTTCAGTCTATAATTCAAGGCTCGATACAAACGAAATTGCTTTTTTGTGACAACAAAACGGCAAGGACGTGAGTGAGGGGGTATAGCTCAGCTGGGAGAGCGCTTGCATGGCATGCAAGAGGTCATCGGTTCGATCCCGTTTACCTCCACCACCAAAGTATCGACTGGAACAGTCCACAGGTTTTGACCCTATCGTCTAGAGGCCTAGGACATCACCCTTTCACGGTGAGTACCGGGGTTCGAATCCCCGTAGGGTCGCCAAATTCATCGTCAGATGAGACGGCACAAGTCGGTAACAGCCCGCTCGCAAGAGCCGGCGACTTGGCTCGCAAGAGCGAACGTTACCGCTACCAGGAGTGGTAGTTCAGTTGGTTAGAATACCGGCCTGTCACGCCGGGGGTCGCGGGTTCGAGTCCCGTCCACTCCGCCAAAACGCTAGCAAATACGGGGCCTTGTGCCCCGTATTTCATTTCTGTTTCTTTCTTGTCTGATTGTCACTCGCGCCCGGCAATCACGGCACTTCATTTCTCCCTTCACCCCCAGGTACAGACCTCCGGCCCATGTGCGCTGTGGCTGATGGGATCGGCTTGATCACCGTTACAGGATTTACCTGCCAGTGCCCCGGATGATGACTGGGCGGATTGAAATCCGGCAGCGAATCACTAGTATTGCTAGCTCAACTTGCTGGAGGCTCTATGAAAAAACTCTTTGCATTGACAGCTGTTGTGGCGGCGCTCTCTTCTGCACAGGCGCTGGCGCAGGCCAAGAACTTTGAAGGTTTCAGTCTGGGTGCCAACGCGGAATTCGATCGATCCACTGTTGATTCGGGCGGCCGGTCCGACAGTGGGAGCAGCACCGGACTGGCCGTGCAAGCACAGTACGGGTGGGCTCTGGGCAGTAATTTTTTGCTGGGTCTGGGGGTCACGGCCAACACCACCAACCGCAAGGCGGGTGCTTACGCCAACGGGAACGATGCGTACACCAAAGACCGCTATTCACTTGATCTCATTCCGGCCGTTGCCGTCAGTGACAAGGTTCTGATTTTTGCCAAGGTCTCATCCATCTCCGCCAATGGCGCATCCAACGATGGAACCAGCACGGCCTCACTGCAAGGGTGGGGTTATGGCTTGGGCTTTCGGGCCATGATCGACCAAAACCTCTTCTGGCAGGCCGGCTACGACTCGATCAAATTCACCGACAAGACTTTCAGCAATGGTACTGTTGCCGGTTTCAAGGGAGAGATTTTCTCTCTGGGTATCGGCTACAAGTTCTGAGTCGGCACACGCCCACAAAAAAGCCACCGCAAGCGGTGGCTTTTCTTCTGGAGGCTGCCGTGTCCCGTCGTGCTGGGTTCAGGCCGCAGCCAGCATGATGGGGATGGCGCGGTAGCCTGGTAGCGGCAGGGCCGGTTGAGAATGTGCGTGATGAGTCGCGGCCTCGCGGTGCATGGCCACCACGTCGCGGGCACAACCTTCGCAGCGGCCGCATTGCGTGGCGACGCCCAGTTCAAACTGGATGTCATCGAAGTCCATGCCGGCCGATGCGTGGCGGGCGATGTCCCGGTCGCTGATGCGCTTGCAGACGCAAACAATCATGTTGACTCACCTGGCAAAACTGTTGATGCAGTGAGTATAAATGAGAATTACTTCTGTTTGTATTTGACCCTGGTGCGACAGGGGAAAATGCGGGCAGGCCAGGGCATCCGGCCGGAAAACAGCTTGCTGACCGGATGCCTGGGTGTAAGCGTCAGCTCACTTCGCCCATCTGGCTTTGCAGGTAGTTGGGCAGACCGACCTTCTCGATCAGCTCGATCTGCGTCTCCAGGAAGTCGATGTGCTCCTCGGTGTCGTCCAGAATCTTCTGCAGCAGGTCGCGCGAAACGTAGTCGCGCACGCTCTCGCAGTAGGCCATGCCGTCCTTGACGGTGGCTTGTGCGCCTTGCTCCAGCGCCAGGTCGCAACGCAAGATCTCGGGCACATCTTCGCCGATGCCGAGTTTGCCCAGGTCCTGCAGATTGGGCAGGCCGTCGAGCATGAAGATGCGGTCCATCAGCAGGTCGGCGTGTTTCATCTCGCCGATGGACTCTTCGTATTCCTTCTTCGCCAGCTTGTCCAGGCCCCAGTGCTTGAGCATGCGGTAGTGCACAAAGTACTGGTTGATGGCGGTCAGCTCGTTCTTGAGCTGGGCCTGCAGGAAAGCAATGGCTTTGGCGTCGCCTTTCATGATGGATCCTTTGGGGTTGACGTGATGGGTGCATTGTCACTGTGCGCCGGGAGGCAGGCAAGACAGCGGCTCAGTTTTCTTCATGTTGGCGCAGCGCCATCTTCTCCGCCCGGCGCACGGCCTTGCCGGACTTGCGGTGCGCGCCGGCTTGGCGCTGCAAAACGGGCACCACCAGCGGGTTGCGCGGTTTGTGTAGCTTGTTGCGGCGCTTGGTCTTGCGGCTGGAGTTCATGGGCGAAAACCGATCTTCTCCAACTGCAACAGCGCCCGCTTGCGCGGCAGCCCGGCGGCAAAGCCGGTGAGTGCGCGGTCAGCTCCGAGCACGCGGTGGCAAGGCACGAAGATGATCAGCGGGTTGCGGCCGACCGCAGCGCCTACGGCACGCATGGCCTTCGGCTTGCCCAGCTGCGCACTGAGGGCGCCGTAGCTGGTGCTGGTACCAAACGGCAGGGCCAGCAGGGCGCGCCAGACCGCCTGCTGGAAGTCCGTCCCACTGTGCAAGTCCAGTGGCAGGTCAAAGCGGCTGGCTTGGCCGGCGAAATAGGCCTGCAATTGCTGTTGTGCCCGCTGCAGCAGCGGGTGGGCGGGCGCAGTCGGCCAGGCGGAGGTGTCGGGCCGATGCAGGTCGCCTTCGAACCAGGCGCCGGCCAGGCCTTGCGCGCTGGCTGCCAGCGTGATCGGGCCCAGCGGGCTGTCGAACACGGCGGTTTGCAGATGCGTGCTGAATTTCATGTCAATTCAATCCTTGGCCCATGTCCATCTTGCGCTGGCAGCTATTATTTTGATAGCGATCGGATGTACCCGACGAAGCAAGACACGGTGCCCGCATGATACGCGCGCCACCCGCCGAGCGGGGTGCCTGGCAGGTGGGTCGGGGCCGGCCGCCGCCTACAATCGGCGCAGTACAAGAAACCCTGACTGAACCCATTCCCATGCAAGTTGCCGCATCGATTTTCAAGGCCTATGACATCCGCGGCATTGTGCCCGCCACGCTGAACGAGGCGGTGGCCGAAGCCCTGGGGCGCGCCTTTGGCATGGCCGCGCGCCAGGCCGGTGAAAGCACCGTGGCGGTAGGGCGCGACGGCCGCCTGAGCGGCCCGGCCCTGAGCGCGGCGCTGATCCGTGGGCTGATGGCGACCGGCATCGACGTGATCGACGTCGGCATGGTCACCACGCCCATGCTGTACTTTGCTGCCAGCACCGTGTGTCGTAGCGGCATCCAGGTCACCGGCAGCCACAACCCGGCCGACTACAACGGCTTCAAGATGGTGCTGGCCGGCCGTGCCATCTACGGCGAAGAGATCCAGGCGTTGCGCCGCACGATGGAAGCCGAGAGCTGGATGCTGCAGGCCCCAGGCCAAGTGCGGAACCTGAATGTGTTTGCGCCGTACCGTGACCGCATCGTTGGCGACATCAAGCTGGCGCGACCCATGAAGATCGTGGTCGATTCCGGCAATGGCGTGGCCGGTGCCTCGGCCCCGGCCATCCTGCGCGCGCTGGGCTGCGAGGTGATCGAACTGCACAGCGAAGTCGACGGCACCTTCCCCAACCACCATCCCGACCCGAGCAAACCCGAAAACCTGCGCGACGTGATGGCCGCACTCAAGAGCAGCGACGCCGAACTCGGCCTGGCCTTCGACGGCGACGGCGACCGCCTCGGCATCGTGACCAAGGACGGCCAGAACATCTTTCCTGACCGGCAGATGATGCTGTTCGCGCAGGATGTGCTCACGCGTGTGCCGGGCGGCACCATCGTGTTCGACGTGAAATGTTCGCAGCGTCTGGCACCGGCCATTGAAGCGGCCGGCGGCCAGGCCTTGATGTTCAAGACCGGCCACTCGCTGATCAAGGCCAAGATGAAGGAAATCGACTCGCCGCTGGGCGGTGAGATGAGCGGCCACATTTTCTTCAAGGAGCGCTGGTTCGGCTTCGACGACGGCACCTACGCCGCTTGCCGGCTGCTGGAAATCTTGAGCCGTTCGGCCGACGTCAGCGCCGTGCTCAACGGTTTGCCGACGAGTTTTTCCACCCCCGAACTGAACGTGAAGTGCGCCGAGGGCGAGCCGCACCAGCTGGTCGATCAGTTGATCGCCAAAGCCTCGTTCGCCGCGCCGGCGCGCGTGAACACCATCGATGGTGTGCGCGTCGACTGGCCCGACGGCTTCGGCCTGATTCGCGCCTCCAACACCACGCCGGTGCTGGTGCTGCGTTTTGAAGGCCATACCGCCGAGGCGCTGCACCGCATCGAAGGCGAGATGCTGGCGCTGCTGCGCAGTGTCAAAGCCGATGCTGCGTTCGAGCAGGCCGCCCATTGAGCTTCCAGAGCCAGGCACCGGTGAAGATTTTGATCGTCAAACTCTCGTCGCTGGGCGATGTGGTGCACGCCATGCCGGCGGTGCAGGACATCCGGCGCGCGCTGCCAGATGCCCAGATCGACTGGGTGGTCGAGCGCAGTTTTGCCCCGCTGGCGCAGCACTGTGCGGGTGTGCGACGCGTCATTCCCTGCGAACTGCGGCGCTGGCGCAAGGCGCCATTCTCGGCCGCCACGCGTGCCGAGTGGCGTGCCTTCAAGACCGAATTGCAACGCGAGGCTTATGACGCGGTGATTGATTTGCAGGGTCTGACCAAGTCGGCCCTGGTGGCCTGGCTGGCGCGGCTGACGCCAAGCGGCCGACGTTACGCGCTGGCCAACCAGACCGACGGCTCGGGTTATGAAGCACCGACGCGCTGGGTGGCCGATGTGGCGATTCCCGTCGAGCCACACGTGCATGCGGTGCAGCGTGGACGCGAGTTGTGCGCCCGCGCGCTCGGTTACGCCCTGCCAGATTCAGAGTCTTTTGGGCTTATAGCCCAGGTGAATCCTGCGCAAGATGCTCCTGAAACAATAGCAAAAGCAAGTGCATCGAATCGCCCTTGCGTGGCGCTGGTGCATGGCACCTCGCGTGCCGACAAGGAATGGCCGGTGGCACACTGGCTTGATCTGGCGGCGCGCCTCGATGGCGCCGGGTTCGATGTCGCGCTGCTGCACGGCACGGATGCCGAGCAGCAGCGCAGCGAGGCCATGGCGCGTGAGATGGCGCACGCCAGTGTGTGGCCACGCCTGACGCTCGATGCGCTGACCGATGCACTGGTTCGCTGTGCCGGCGTGATCGGCGTCGACAGCGGCTTGAGCCACATCGCCGTGGCACTCGACCTGCCGCATGTGCAGATCTACAACTTCGACACCGCCTGGCGCACCGGGCCCGTCAACCGGCCACGGCAGCGCAGCGTCTTTGCCCAGCCCGCACCGTCGGTCGATGCCGTGTGGCAGGCCTGGCGGGTCGTCTCCTCCAACGGCGGACAGACATGATGCGCTGGCTCTATGCCTGCTTCATGGGGCTGGCCCAGCCTTTTCTGCGGCGCAAGCTGCGCCAACGCGGCGTGCGGGAGCCCGGCTACCTGGAAGCCGTGGAGGAACGCTTTGGCCGCTACACACTGCCGCCACTGCCGGCCGACGGCCGGACGATCTGGGTGCATGCGGTCTCGCTCGGAGAAACGCGGGCGGCGGCTGTGCTGCTGGCGCGCTTGCGCGAGGCCTTGCCGCAGATGCGCCTCTTGCTCACCCACGGCACCGCCACCGGCCGCGCTGAAGGCAAGAAGCTGCTGCGCGCGGGTGATGTGCAGGCCTGGTTGCCGTGGGACACCCCGGGCGCGGTGCAGCGCTTTCTGGCTCATTTCCAGCCACGCATCGGCATCTTGATGGAGACCGAGGTCTGGCCCAATCTGGTGGCGGCCTGTGTGCGCGCCAAGGTGCCGTTGGTGCTGGCCAATGCGCGTCTCTCCGAGAAGTCGATGCGTCAGGCGCAGCGGCTGGCCTGGCTGTCCCGGCCGGCCTACCGCAGCCTGGCGGCGGTATGGGCGCAGACCCAGGATGATGCGACGCGTTTTGCCGCACTCGGTGCGCCGGTGCGCGGTGTGTTCGGCAACCTCAAGTTCGATGCGATGCCGAATGCCGGGCAACTGGCGCAGGGGCGCGCCTGGCGTGCCACGCTGGGCCAACCGGTTGTGATGTTTGCCAGTTCGCGCGAAGGCGAGGAGACGGAGTTCCTGCAGGTTTTGCAGGAATTTATGGCGCCAGGCCTTGCTGTCACTGCGTCAGATGCTCCTGATTTAATAGCGAATCAGGTGCGCGCGGTGCAGTGGTTGATCGTGCCGCGCCATCCGCAGCGCTTTTACGAAGTGGCTGCGCTTATCGAGTCGCAAGGCTTTACTTTGTCGCGCCGCAGCCAGTGGGGGACGCAGCCGGACGCAGCCCAGTTGTCGGCTTCTGTCTGGCTCGGCGATTCCTTGGGCGAGATGGCGCTGTATTACGGACTGAGTGATGCGGCCTTGCTTGGCGGCAGTTTTGCGCCCCTGGGCGGGCAGAACCTGATCGAGGCGGCGGCGTGCGCCTGTCCGGTGCTGATGGGGCCGCACACCTTCAATTTCAGCGAAGCGGCCGACTTGGCACAAGCGGCCGGTGCCGCCTCGCGCCATGCCACCTTGCGCGAAGCCGTGGTGGCCGCCTGTAGCCTGGTGACGGATGGCGCCCGCCGGGCCGACATGGCCGCCGCCGCCAGCCGCTTTGCGCAAGCCCACCGCGGCGCGACCGATCAAACGGTCGCCGCGGTGCGTGGCTTACTTGGCTAGCAGGGCGTTGACGCCTTGCAGGTCGTCGGCCTTGAGTGAGCCGTTGGCCTGACGCAGCTTGAGGCCGCCGACCAGCACGTCGTAACGCGCCTTGGACAGGTCACGCTTGGTCTGGTAGAGCTGGCTTTGCGAGTTCAGCACGTCAATGTTGATGCGCACACCGACCTGATAACCCAGCTTGTTGGCGTCCAGCGCGCTCTGGCTGGAGGCCTCGGCCGCTTGCAGCGCCTTGACCTGGCCCAGGCCGGACACCACGCCGAAGTAGGCGGCGCGTGTCCCTTGCGCCACCGTGCGCTGGACATTTTCCAGATCGGCACGGGCTTTCTCTTCGAGCGAGAGGGTTTCGCGCACGCGGTTCTGCGTGGCAAAACCGGCGAACAAGGGCAGGTTGAAGCTGACGCCGACCGCCGAGCTGTTGGTCCGGCTGGACGTGGTGCCCAGCGTGGTCCCCCCCACGTTGCTGTTGAGGTTGTAGCTGGCGGTCAGATCCAGTGTCGGTTTGTGGCCGGCCACGGCTTTTTCCGTCTCCAGCTTGGCCACGTCGAAGTCAATCCTCGCCTTCTTGATGCTGGGGTGGATGTCCTGCGCCTGATCGACCCAGACGCTGACATCGGTGGGTTGCAGGGCCGGCAGTTCGGCCACGGCCAGCGGTTTCGGCGCCGTGTCCGTTTTGCCGACCAGCTGGTCGAGTGCCAGTTTCTTTACACGCAGGTCGTTGTCGGCCGCGATCTCCTGCGCGGTCACGAGGTCAAAGCGGGCCTGGGCTTCACGCGTGTCGGTGATGGTGGCGGTGCCGACCTCGAAGTTGCGCTTGGCCGAGGCCAGCTGTTCCGCCACGGCGGTTTTTTGCGCCCCGACGAAAGCCAGCGTGTCCTGCGCGTTGAGGACGTCAAAGTAGGCCTGGCTGATGCGCACGATCAGGTCCTGCTCGGCCGCCCGCAATTGGGCTTCTGCCAGATCGGCCTGGCGTTTGCCCTGCTCGTAGCTGGCCAGGTTGGCCGGACGGTACAGCGGCTGGCTCAGCTTGACCGAGGTGCTCTGGTTGTCGAAGCTGCGGTTGGCAGGGACCGGACCCGGGTTGAAGGTTTCGTAATTCAGGTTGGTGTTCGAGGCCGAGGCCTCCAAGCCAACCGTCGGCAGCAGGCTGGCCTTGGCTTGTGCCGCCTTGTACTGGTTGGCGTCGTACTGTGCCTTGGCCGACTGGAAGGCTGCGTCATAACCCCGCGCCGACTCATAGAGATCGAGCAGGCTTTGTGCCTGCACGGGCAGGGCCAGCGCAGCGCCAACAGCAAGTGTCAGGGGCAGGAGGCGGAAGGTTTTCATGATCGTCCTTTGGGCTCGCAGAGATAGGTGTCGTTTCGGCTCAGTAGCGCGGCACGCTGGGGTCGACCTGCATCGACCAGGCGTTGATGCCGCCGCTGATGTTGGCAACAAACTTGAAGCCACGGTTTTCCAGAAAAGCGGCCACCTGCATGCTGCGCCCGCCGTGATGGCACATGCAAGCCACCGGCCGGTTCGGGTCGAGCTCACCCAGGCGCGGCGGGATCACCCCCATGGGGATGTGCACCAGCTCAAAGCCGTCGGCCTTGATGCTGGCCTGCTGCAGCTCGAACGGCTCGCGCACGTCCAGCACCAGGGGCTGGCCGTGGACCTTCATCTTCTCAAGCCAGGCCGAGAGATCGCCGGGGTGAATGTGTTCAATCATGGTCGTACGGTCGCGATGGCCGCCTCAGAAGTTGAAACGCGAGTGTTCCGGGAAATTCAGCAGGCGCGGCGCCACCGTGTCCCAGGTCTGGCTGGTGCGGTACTCGGCGTCGCCGGTACGCGTGATCAGGGTGGCGCGCATCACCGGCTGCTCGCCGACGATGGCCATCAGGCGGCCGCCGCGCTTGAGGTGTTCCAGCAGCTTGTGCGGCACTTCGGCCACCGAGCCGCTGAGCACGATGACATCGAACGGGCCTTCGACCGGCACGCCCTTGGAGCCGTCGCCCTGGCGCACTTCGACGTTGAGAATGCCGGCCTTCTGCAGGTTGGCACGTGCCAGCGTCACCAGTTCGGGTTCGATCTCCAGCGAGATCACGCGCTGGGCGCGCTGCGCCAGCAGGGCGGCCATGTAGCCGGAACCGGTGCCGATCTCCAGCACTTTCTCGGTGGGCTGAATCGCCAAGTCCTGCAGCATGCGCGCTTCGACCTTGGGTGCCAGCATGCACTGGCCCAGCTGCAAGGCGGCTTCACTGGCGCCGCGCAGCGGAATTTCCATGTCGGCAAAGGCCAGGGCCTTGTGGGCCGGCGGCACGAAGTCTTCGCGCTTGACCACCGACAGCAGTTCCAGCACCCCGGCGTCGAGCACGTTCCAGGGGCGGATCTGCTGCTCGATCATGTTGAAGCGGGCTTGTTCGAAGTTCATTTTATATACTCCATGGGGTATTTTAGTTCATCCTGGAAAATTTTACCGGGCCGGGGCTTTCCCTAAGCTTTCGGACCCCAGCGCCGGCGCAGCCATTGACTGAAATCATCCATATAGCAGTAGACCACAGGCACCACCACCAGGGTCAGTAGCGAGGAGGTGATGACACCGCCAATCACGGCCTGGCCCATCGGGGCGCGCTGCTCGGAGCCTTCGGTCAGGGCAAAGGCCAGCGGCACCATGCCGAAGATCATGGCCAGGGTGGTCATCAGGATCGGGCGCAGCCGCACGCGCGCGGCCATCAGCAGGGCGTCGGCGCGTTCCATGCCCTCTTCGCGGGCGCGGATGGCGAAGTCCACCAGCAGAATTGCGTTCTTGGTCACCAGGCCCATCAGCATGACCACGCCGATGATGGAGAACATCGAGAGCGTGGAGCCGAACATCAGCAGTGCCAGCACCACGCCGATGAGGGTGAGCGGCAGCGAGGTCATCAGTGCCAGCGGCTGGAAGAAGCTCTTGAACTGGCTGGCCAGGATCATGTAGATGAAGATGATGGCCATGACGAGGGCTGAAACGGCGTAGCCGAACGATTCGGCCATGTTCTTGGTCGAGCCGCTGAACGAGTAACGGTAGCCGGGCGGGAAGCTGATACCGTCGAGCGCCTTGCGGATGTCGTTGGACACCTCGCCGCCAGAGCGGTTGTAGACGTTGCCGTTGATGGCCACCTCGCGCGTCAGGTCGCGCCGGTTGATCTGGTTGGAGCCGGTGCTCTCGCGCAACGCAGCGACCTGGTTCAGGCGCACCACGCGCGAGCTGCCGTCGCTGTTGCTGCCCAGCGTAAAGGGCAGGCGCTCCAGATCGGCTAGCGTGTTGCGTGCATCGGGCGCCAGGCGCACGTTGACGTCGTAGGTCTGGTCGTCACTGGCGCGCCAGTTGCCCACCGTCTGGCCGGCCACCAGGATGCGCAGTGCGCTGGCGACCTGGTTGACGTTGAGGCCGAGGTCGGAGGCCGCGTCGCGCTGGATGTCGACTTCAATGGTCGGCTTGTTGGGCTTGGCGCTGGAGTCCAGGTCCACCAGGCCGGGAATGTCGCGAATCTTCTCCATCACCAGCGCAGTCAGGCGCTCCAACTCCTTGAGGTCGGATCCCTGCAGCGAGAATTCGATCTGCTTTTGCCCGCCGACCGCATCGAGCAGACCGGCATGGGTGATGGTGATGCCGGGCACCTGCTTCAGGCGTTCGCGCAGCACGGCCGACATCAGGTCCACATTGCGGGTACGTTCCTTGCGGTCCACCAGCCGCACGTAGATGCTGCCGTAGTTCTTGCCGAGCGCGTTGCCGGTGTTGAGTGTGGCCAGGGTGTAGCGCACTTCGGGGAATTCACGAATGATGTCCTGCACCTGGCGCGCCTTGGCCTCGGTCACTTCCAGCGAGGAGCCGACCGGCGTGTAGAAATTGACCGTGGTTTCCGAGAAGTCGGCCTTGGGCACGAACTCGGTGCCCAGCAGCGGCACCATGAAGATGCTGGTGATGAACACCGCCAGCGCCAACCCGAGCGTGGACAGCTTGTGCGCCAGCGACCAGCGCAGGATGCCCTGGTAGGCCTCGGCCAGGCTCTCGGTGGTGCGGTCGAACCAGCCGGTGACACGGCCGATGGTCTTGTCGTACAGCGTCACCGGCGGCAGATTCTGGCCGTGGGTGTCGATGCTCGGGTCGTGCCAGATTGACGACAGCATGGGGTCGAGCGTGAAGCTGACGAACATCGAGATCAGCACCGCGGCCACGATGGTGATGCCGAATTCGTGGAAGAACTTGCCTATGATGCCGCCCATGAAGCCGATCGGCAGGAATACCGCCACGATGGAAAAGGTGGTGGCCAGCACCGCCAGGCCGATTTCCTGCGTGCCGTCGAGCGAGGCCTGGTAGGGCGTCTTGCCCATCTGCACGTGGCGCACGATGTTCTCGCGCACCACGATGGCGTCGTCGATCAGCAAGCCCACGCACAGCGAGAGCGCCATCAGCGTGATCATGTTGATGGTGAAGCCGAACAGGTTCATGAAGAGGAAGGTGCCGATCAGCGCGATCGGCAGCGTCAGGCCGGTGATGACGGTGGAGCGCCAGGAATTGAGGAACAGGAAGACGATCAGCACCGTCAGGATGGCGCCTTCGACCAGGGTGCGGCGCACGTTGTCCACTGCCACGCGGATCGGGCGCGAGCCGTCGGTGATGGGCTCCAGCCGCACGCCGGCGGGCAGCAGGGGCTTGAGCTCGGCCACGGCGCGCGTGAGGCCGTCGATCACGGCGATGGTGTTCTCGTCCTGCGACTTCTGTACCGAGGCCAGCAGCGTGCGCTGGCCGTTGTAGAGCGCCAGTGTGTCGATTTCCTGCGGGCCGTCCTGCACGGTGGCCAACTGGCTGAGCCGGATCGGCGTCGTGCCCTTGCGTGCCACGATGATGCGGGCGAAGTCCTCCGGCCGCTGCATGCGCGCATCCACCTGAACCATCAGCTCCTGCTGTAGCGAGCGCACCGCGCCCAGCGGCAGGTCCTGGTTCTCGCTCTTCACGGCGGCCACCACCTGGTCGGGTGTGATGCCGAAGGCCTCCAGTGCCTGGGGCTTGAGGTAGATGTTGATCTCGCGCTTGGTGGCGCCGACCAGCGTGACCGAGCCGACGCCGCGCACGTTTTCCAGTCGTTTCTTCAAGACCTGGTCGGCCCAGTTGGTGAGTTCGACGGCCGTCAGGGCCTTGCCGGCCTTGTCGTCCGGCAGCACGGCCAGCGACCAGATGGCGCGGTTGGCCGGGTCGAAGCGCAGCACGCGCGGCTCCTTGACCTCGGTGCGCAGGTTGGGCCGGATCGAGGCGACTTTCTCGCGCACGTCCTCGGCCGCCTTGCGGCCGTCGATGTGCAGCTGAAATTCGATGATCACCACCGACTGGCCTTCGTAGCTGCGCGACGTCAGGGTGTTGATGCCGGCGATCGAGTTGACGCCTTCCTCGATCTTCTTGCTGACCTCGCTCTCCACGATCTCGGGCGAGGCACCCGGGTACTCGGTGGTGACCACCACCACGGGGAAGTCGACGTTGGGGAACTGGTCCACCTGCAGGCGCTGGTAGGAGAACAGGCCCAGCACCACAAAGGCCAGCATCACCATGGTGGCGAAGACCGGGTTCTTGAGGCTGACGCGGGTGAACCACATGGCTTAGCGTGCCTGCGAGGCAGCAGCTGCCGGTGCGGCGGCAGAAGCGGGCAACGTCGAAACGGAGGCGGCCTGTGGCGTGAACTTCACCAGCGTGCCTTCGCGCAGCGTGCCAATGGTGCCGGCCAGCACCACGCTGTTCTCGGCCACGCCGGTCACGGCCACCATGGCCTGGCCGCCGGCCTCGCCGCGCTCGCCCAGCGTGACGGTCTGGTGCAGCACCTGTTGCTTGTCCACCAGTTGCACATAAGGGGCCGGTTTGTCGGTGCGCACCGCGCTCACCGGCACGGCCAGGGCCGTCATCTTGGCAGTGCCGAGCGTGCCTTGGGCGAACAGGCCCTGGCGCAGGCCGTTGGCCGAGCTCAGACCGAGGTAGACCAGCACGCTGCGGCTGCCGGCCTGGGTGCTGGGGTTGATGCGCACCACGCGCGCGGCCACTGGCTGGGTGCCGCCTTCGATTTGCAGTTGGGCTTCCTGGCCGAGCCGCACGTCCAGCGAATCGGCCGCACTCAAAGCCGCCTCGATTTCCAGGCGCGAGACGTCCACGATCTCCACGATGCGCGCATCCACGGCGACGCGTTCGCCCGGCTGTGCCAGGCGCTGCGAAATCTGGCCGCTGATCGGGGCCAGCAGGCGGGTGTCGGTCGCACTCTTGCGTGCCACATCGGCGGCGGCCACCGCCGCCAAGTGGGTGGCACGCGCGCCGTTGAGGTTGGCCAGCGAGGTGTCGAGCGCGGTCTTGGAGATGAAGCCCTGGTCCACCAGCGCCTTGTTGTTGTCGAACTGACGCTGCGCGATGTCGATCTGTGCCTGCGCCGCATCAGCCTGCTGCTGCGCCTGGCGCAGCCGGGCGTCGTATTCGGCCGGGTCGATGCGACCGATTAATTGGCCTGCCTGGACGCGGTCGCCCTCGCGCACCTTGAGTTCCTGCAGTTCGCCCGCCACGCGCGCCTTGACGAAGGCCGCATTCACGGCCTTGAGCGTGCCGGACACCGGCAGGCCGCGCATGAGTTCCTGCGACTTGACCTGCAGCACGTCGCTGGCGGCCAGTTCCACCACGGTCTGCGCACTCTGCGCCGTTTGCGTGGCGAGGGCGGCTTGCTGGGCCTTGCGCGCCGACAGCGCGCGCAGGATGCCAATGGCGAGCAAGGCAATCACCAGCGCCATCAGGCTCCATTTGATCCAGCGTTTCATGGTCAGCGGTCTTTCTTGTGATCAGGCGGGGAGGTCGCGTCGGGCTGGCACAGGCCGTGCAGGATGGTTTCCACCTGGGCCGCCAGGTATTCCTCGGG
The DNA here is from genome assembly GCA_030680575.1 of Hylemonella sp. Taxonomy (GTDB): domain Bacteria; phylum Pseudomonadota; class Gammaproteobacteria; order Burkholderiales; family Burkholderiaceae_C; genus Hylemonella. The sequence goes on along the minus strand of JAUXVI010000013.1, from coordinate 151,634 downwards.
GACCAGGATCTCATCGCAGCCGGCACAGGCGCCGAGCGAGTGCTCCCAGGTCAGCAGAAAAATCATCGGCGCCAGCACACTGTAAACGCCGTACTTCAAGTCGATCGGGCGGAACTCGCCGCGGTCGATGCCGCGCTGCAGGATGCGGCGGACCAGCGCATGGCCGGGTTCGATCACTTCCTTCTGGTAGTAGGCGGCCACCTCGGGGAAATTGCTGGCCTCGCTCATCATCAGCTTGGTGATGCCGCCGGCCTTGGTGGCGCCCAGGCGCTGCCACCAGATGGTCATGGTGTGGCGCAGCAGATCGGCCGTGCTGCCGGTGAAGGCGTCGAATTCGGCATTCCACTCCGGGAAGCGGCCCGCAATGTTCTCGCGGATGACGGCCTTGAACAGTTCTTCCTTGCTGGCGAAGTAGAGGAACAGCGTGCCCTTGGAGACGCCGGCACGGCGCGCCACTTCTTCCGATTTGGTGGCGGCAAAACCTTTTTCCACAAACAGTTCCAGCGCGGCATCCAGCAGCTCGCCCGGGCGGGCTTCCTTGCGGCGCTCGCGCTTGGCGTGCACCTTGGCATGCGTCTCGCAGATGAACTTGGAAATCGGTGACATGGATTTAATGACTCGCGGGTTATTAATGTAGCGACTCCACCCCGGCGCGTCAAGCTGCAAGCCTAACCAGCCCAAACCAGCGGCCGGCAAGCCGCCGGTAAATCTTGGGTAAAGCCGGCAGGGGCGCAAGGCACTCATTAAGATGCAACACCTGTCGATTCAACGGAGTGCCTGCCATGCCCGATTCCCTGCCCATGATCACCCTTGGCGGTGGCTGCTTCTGGTGCACCGAGGCCGTGTTCGTGCGCGTGCGCGGCGTGGTCGATGTGCAAAGCGGCTACAGCAATGGCCAGGCGCAGCAGCCGAGCTACGAGCAGGTCTGCACTGGCACGACGGGGCACAACGAGGTGGTGCGCCTGACCTACGACCCGGCACAGGTCAGCCTGCGCCAGTTGCTGGAGATTTTCTTCACCATCCTCGACCCGACCTCGCTGAACCGCCAGGGCAACGATGTCGGCACCCAGTACCGCAGCGCCATCTACTTCACCACCCCGGAGCAAAAGCTCGAGGCGGAACTGCTCATTGCCGAACTGGAGCAGGCGGCGGTCTTCCACGGGCCCATCGTCACCGAGGTGCTGCCGCTGGCCAATTACTGGCCGGCCGAGGACTACCACCAGGACTATTACGAGCAGCACCCCAACCAGGGCTACTGCGCCTTCGTGGTGGGCCCCAAGGTGGCCAAGCTGCGGCAGACCTTTGCCGCCTTGCTCAAGTGAGACGCCGCGCATGATCACCACACGCGGCATGCGCTACCGCTACCCCAACGGGGCGGTGTTGGCCTTTCCCGATGTCGAGGTGCCGCAGGGCGGCGTGCTGTTGTTGCGCGGGCGCTCCGGCGTGGGCAAATCCACCTGGCTGGCACTGGCCGCCGGCTTGCGCGCGCCCAGCGCCGGTGAACTGGTGGTGGCCGGCCAGGCGCTGGCCGCGCTCACGGCCGTGCAGCGCGATGCCTGGCGCGCGCGCCACATCGGCTTTCTGCCGCAACAGTTGCACCTGAGTGAGGCGCTCACCGTGGCCGGCAATCTGGGGCTGGCCTACTATGCCGCTGGTCTGCCTGAAGACCGGGCGGCCATCCAGGCGGCGCTCGCCGCCTTGGGCGTGGCCGAGCTGGCGCAGCGTAAGCCAGCCCAGCTCTCGGGCGGCCAGGCACAGCGCGTGGCGCTGGCACGTGCGGTGCTCTTGCGGCCGAAGGTGATCTTGGCCGACGAGCCCACCGCCAGCCTGGACGACGAGGCCGCGCAGGACGCGCTGGCCCTGCTGCAGGCCGCGGCGCAGCAGGCCGGTGCCACGCTGGTCATTGCCACGCACGACGCACGGGTGCGGCAGGCGCTGCCGCAGGCGCTGGTGCTCGATCTTGATGCTAAAAATGAGCCTCAGACCTTATCCAATATGCGCGAGCAGCTATGAAAACAATAGCATTGTCCTGGCGCTACCTGGTCTCGCGGCCGTTGGCGGCCAGCCTCAACCTGCTGCTGCTCTCGCTCGGCCTGGCCGCCATCACCTTCGTGCTGCTGACGCGTGCGCAGATCGACCGTGCCTTCGAACGCGACCTGGCCGGCATCGACGCCGTGGTGGGCGCCAAGGGCAGCCCGATGCAGCTGATCCTGGCTGGCGTCTTTCACCTCGACGTGCCGCCCGGCAATATCCCGCTCAAGGCGGTGCAGGCGCTGGCGCAGGACGCACGCGTGGCCCAGTTGATTCCGCTCAGCCTGGGCGACAGCGTCCAGGGCTTTCGCATTGTCGGCACCACGCCGGATTACCTTCGCCACTACGGCGTGCAACTGGCGCAGGGGAAGCTTTGGCAGGCGCCGATGGAAGTGGTGCTCGGCGTCGGGGCGGCGCAGGCCACCGGGCTGCAGCCGGGGCAGGCCTTTGCCGGCGCCCATGGCCTGGGCGGCGGTGGCGCAGCGCATGCGGCCCATCCGTACCGGGTGACTGGCGTGCTGGCACCCTGCGGCTGCGTGCTGGATCGGCTGGTGCTGACCGCCACCGAGTCGGTGTGGGCGGTGCACGAGGTCGGCCACGGCAAGGCTGATGCGCACGACGACCATGACAACGACCATGACGTGGCCCACGAAGACGGCCACGAAGACGAGCAGCGCGAGATCACGTTGGCGCTGATCCGGTACCGCAGCCCGTTGGCTGCCGTTTCGTTTCCGCGCTTCGTCAACAGCACGACCAACCTGCAGGCCGCGGCGCCGGCACTGGAGATCACGCGCCTGCTGCGCATGGTCGGCGTGGGGGCCGACGTGCTGCGCGGCTTTGGCGCCGTGCTGTTGCTGACCGCGGCCCTGAGCGTTTTCATCGCGCTGTGGAACGCGGTGCGCGAACGGCGCGCCGATCTGGCGCTGCTGCGCATGCTGGGCGCCAGCCCGGCCCGGCTGGCCGGGCTGCTGCTGTGCGAGGCGCTGTGGCTGGCGGTGCTGGCCAGCGTGCTGGGCCTGGCGGGGGGGCACCTCTTGACAGGTCTGTTAGGCTTTTTATTGCAGGCCGAGCAATCGCTGCCCCTGACCGGCTGGCTCTGGCTGGGCGTGGAGGCCTGGGTGCCGGTGATCGCGCTCGGTGTGGCGGTGCTGGCGGCCTTGCCGCCGGCGTTCAGCGCCTACCGGGTGGAAGCCGGACAATTGCTGAATTCAAAGAACTGAATCCAAGATGACCATGTTGTTGCGCAAACGTTACCTGCCGTTGCTGGCCGTGCTGCTGGGCGCTGCCCTGGGCGCGCAGGCGCAGCTGAGCTCGCCCATCCCGTCCGGCCCCTATGGCAGCGGGGCCGGTGTGCACAGCCCGAACAGCCCGTTTCCGCAACTGAAAGAGCGTAGCGACGTGCTGGCCTGGTCGCTGCTGACCACGGTCAAGACCAAAGTGGAAAAGAACCGCGTGCTGCCGGTGTTTCCGCCGGCCATCCAGGCGCTGGACCAGAAGACCCAGCGTGTGCAGGGTTTCATGATGCCGCTCGACCCGGGCGAGAAGCAGACGCATTTTCTGCTCAGCTCGGTGCCGCTGACCTGCTCCTTCTGCGTGCCCGGCGGGCCGGAGAGCATGATCGAGGTGAAAAGCAAGACGCCGGTCAAGTACGGCATGGAGCCGGTGGTGGTGGAAGGTCGCTTTTCCGTGCTGCACGACGACCAGTATGGTCTGTACTACCGCATCACCGATGCCGTGCCGGTGAAATGACGCTGAAGTAAACTCGGTTTTCCTCCCGCCATGCAATCACATCATTCCCCTTCGCATCTGACGCGTCAGCGCCCGGCCTTGAGCCCGGTGCTGCTGCTCGTTGTTGCGCTGCTGTGGGCACAGATGCTGGGCCTGGCGCACCGTGCGCTACACAGTCCGCAGGCGGGCAGCGTGCCGCTGGCCACCCAGGCGGCGCAGGGCTCGACGGCCCATGCCCCGGGCCTGCTGGCGCACCTGCTGGCACCCGATGGCGACGAGTCCGATTGCCGCCTGTATGACCAGCTCGGCCACGCCGATGCGTTGCCGTCGCTGCCCTCGCTGGCAATGGCGTTGCCGCTGCCCGTGTTTCTTTCGACGGCGGTCCTTACCCGCCTGTTCCTGCCGGCCCCTGCCGCCTTCGAGGCGCGTGCCCCACCCCTGGTTCGCTGAATCCCTGTCGTCTTGGCGTGCGTCCGGCTTTGCTGCCGACGTCACGCCTGTCTTTCCGATTCAACGAACCTGTCATGAACAACAACCCCAAAACTCGCAGCGCATCGGGCGCTGTTTTTGCCATGCCCCGGCCCCTGAAGGTCATGCCGACGGCGGCGGCCGTCCTCGCCTTGCTGGCGGGGACCGGTGCGCTGGCGCATGAGGATGCGTCCACCCTGTCGACCGTGGTGGTCACCGGCAACCCGTTGGGCTCCAATGAGCTGATCGCGCCAGCCGAACAGTATTCGGGTGATGAGCTGCTGTTGCGCTCCAAATCCACGCTGGGCGAAACGCTGGACGGCACCCCGGGTGTCAGCAGCACCTACTTCGGCCCCAACGCCAGCCGCCCGGTGATCCGCGGCCTGGATGGCGACCGCATCCGCATCCTGAACAACGGCGGCGCCAGCCACGACGCATCCAGCCTGAGCTACGACCATGCGACGACACTCGACCCGCTGCTGATCGAGCGTGTCGAAGTGCTGCGCGGCCCCGGCGCCCTGCAGTACGGCGGCAGCGCGGTGGGCGGTGTGGTCAATGTGATCGACAGCCGCATCCACCGTGAGCCGCTGTTCGACGCCCAGGGCGGTGTGGCCGGCAAGGCCGACCTCGGCCTGGCCAGCGGCAACCGCGAGCAAAGCGGGGTTGTGGTGCTGGATGCCGGCACCAACCGTTATGCCCTGCATGCCGATGTGATGTCGCGTAACACGCAGGACGTGGCCGCGCCGGTGGATCTGGCCTGCACACGCGGTGGCATTACCACCACCGCACGCCGCATCTGCAACTCGGCCAGCCAGACCTGGGGCGGCGCCTTTGGCGGCTCGGTGTTCTTCGACCGTGGTTACCTCGGCGCTTCGCTGTCCACCTACGACACGAACTACGGCACGGTGGCCGAAGACGAGGTCAGCATTCGCATGCGTTCGAGCCGCTTCGCGCTCGAAGGTGAGGTGCGTGATCTGGGCGGTGCGCTGCAAAGCGTCAAGGCACAGTTCAGCCGCAACGACTACCGCCACACCGAGTTCAACGCCGACGCACCCGGCACGCAGTTCAAGACCCAGGGCAATGACCTGCGGCTGCAGGCACGCCATGCCCGACTGGGGGCACTGGAGGGCGTGATCGGCTTGCAGTTCGAGGACAGCGAGTTCTCTGCCGATGGTGCCGAGGCCTACGCGCCTTACAGCCGCACGCGCCAGAGCGCCGTGTTTGCGCACGAGGAACTGGGTACTGCCTGGGGCAAGTTGAGTGCCGGCGCGCGGCTGGAGTCGGTCCAGGTCGAGTCCTTCGGCAACCCGACGGAGGCGCGTTTCATCGCTGGTACGCGCAGCTTCAATCCGGGCAGCTACGCGCTGGGCGCGCTGTGGAATGTGGCGCCCGAGTGGCAGCTCACCTCCAACCTGTCGTGGAACGAGCGGGCACCGAAGGACTACGAGCTGTTTGCCGACGGTGAGCACGTGGCAACCAACGCCAAAGAAGTCGGCAACGCCAACCTGGAAAAAGAGCGCTCGACCAACCTGGATGTGGGCGCGGCCTGGAAACGCGGCGCCCACCGGGCGCGGCTGCAGGTGTTCCAGCACCGGTTCAGCAACTACATTTCGCTCGAAGGCACCGATCTGACGGCTTCGCCGCCCGAGTACAGCTACACCCAGGTGCAGGCACGCTTCACCGGCGCAGAGGTCAGCGGCAACATTCGCCTGCTGGATACCGGCCACAAGCTCGACCTAGCGCTGCGCGCCGACACGGTGCGGGCCGACAACACCAGCACGGATCAGCCGCTGCCGCGCATTGCGCCGATGCGTCTGGGCGCCACGCTGCTGTGGTCCAGCGGCCCGTGGGGTGCACGTCTCGGTGTCGACCAGATCGCGGCGCAGGACCGTGTGCCGGTGGGTCAGCGCGCCACCGACGGCTACACGCTGTGGAACGCGGCGCTGACCTACCGGGCCAAAGCCGGCAAGTCGCGGCTGCTCTGGTACGCGCGCCTGGACAACATCGGCGATACCCTGGCCTATTCGGCCAGCTCCATCCTGACGCAGACCGCGGTGGGCAAGGCACCCTTGCCGGGACGCAGCCTGAAAGCCGGCCTGCAGATCAGCTTCTGAGGCAACGGTCGGGATGTTGCCCCCTCCTGGCAGGTGCCCGGCATCTGCCAGGAGGGTGGCTGGCGGCTTGTGGTGATGGCAATACCTGCCGTTGTGTGGGTGTAGCGGGCAGGGGCGGTGGTGTTGGCAGGGCCTTCTGTCAAAATCGTTCGCATGGCGTGCCGCATGTCGGCCTCATGTTTGCCCACCCATCCCATGGATCCATGACGAGGCCTGAATGGAACACAACATCTCCCTGATCACCACGCTGGCGGCCGGTTTCGGCATGGCGATGATTCTGGGTTTCATCGCCGAACGTCTCAAGGTGCCGGCCCTGGTCGGCTACCTGGTGGCCGGCATCCTCATCGGCCCGGCCACGCCGGGTTTTGTGGCCGACGTGGGCATTGCCTCCCAGCTGTCCGAGATCGGCGTCATGCTGCTGATGTTCGGCGTCGGTCTGCACTTCTCGCTCAAGGATCTGCTGTCGGTCAAGCGCATTGCCGTGCCCGGTGCGGTGGTGCAGATGGGGCTGGCCACTGTGCTGGGCATGGCGCTGGCGCGGTGGTGGGGCTGGAGCTGGGGCGCCGGCCTGATCTTCGGCCTGTCGCTGTCCTGTGCCAGTACCGTGGTGCTGCTCAAGGGCCTGGAGGCCCGGGGCGTGCTGGAGACGATGAACGGGCGCATTGCCGTGGGCTGGCTGGTGGTGGAAGACCTGGCCACGGTGCTGGTGCTGGTGCTGCTGCCGCCCTTGGCGGGGGTGCTGGGTGGCGCGGGTTCATCAGCGGCGGACGCCAGCCCGCTGTGGATGACCATCGGGCAGACGTTGTTGCAGGTCTGTGCCTTCATTGCCCTGATGCTGGTGGTGGGCCGCCGTCTGCTGCCCTGGATTTTGTGGCAAGTGACGCGCACCGGTTCGCGTGAACTGTTCACTCTGACCGTGATCGCTGTGGCGATCGGCATCGCCTACGGTGCAGCAGCGTTGTTCAGCGTGTCGTTTGCGCTGGGCGCCTTCTTTGCCGGCATGGTGATGCGCGAGTCCGAGTTCAGTCATCGGGCGGCGCAGGAGTCCTTGCCCTTGCGTGATGCCTTTTCGGTGCTGTTTTTTGTGTCGGTCGGCATGCTGTTCGACCCGGTCATCCTGGTTGAGCAGCCCTGGCGTGTGCTGGGCGTGGTGGCCATCATCGTGCTGGGCAAGTCGCTGGCCGCGCTGGTCTTGGTGATTGCGTTTCGCTACCCGCTCAACACCGCCCTCACGGTGGCGGTCAGCCTGGCACAGATCGGCGAGTTCTCGTTCATTCTGGCGGGGCTGGGCCTGTCGCTCGGGCTGCTGCCTGCCCAGGGCATGAGCCTGGTGCTGGCCGGCGCACTGATCTCGATCGCGCTCAACCCCTTCCTGTTTGCCGCCGTGGCGCCGTTCCAGCGCTGGATTCTCAAGCGCTCCGCCCTGGCGCGCCAACTGGAGCAGCGCGAAGACCCGTTCGCCGAACTGCCGATGAGCACCGAGCGCAAGTACCTGGAAAAGCAGGTGGTGCTGGTCGGTTATGGCCGCGTCGGGCGTCGTATTGCCCAGGCGCTGGAGGCGCGCGGCATCCCCTACGTGGTGGCCGAGCAGAACCGCGAGCTGGTGGAGGGGCTGCGCAAAAACGGCAAGGTCGCTGTGTCCGGCAATGCCGCCGACCCGGCGGTGCTGATCCAGGCCCACATTGCCGACGCGGCCATGCTGGTGGTGGCCACGCCCGATCTGCTCAACGTTCGGCAGATGGCCGACACCGCCCGCAAACTCAATCCGAAGATCGAAATCGTGCTGCGTTGCCACAGCGAAGACGAGTCGACCTTGCTGAGTGAGGAGGGGGTAGGTACGGTGTTCTTCGCCGAGGATGAACTGGCCAGAGGCATGACCAGTCATGTTCTGCAGCGCTTTGAATCGCAAGGGAGCGGGCCCACAACGGGTCACGCTTGAGGCCTGTCGCCTCGCATTGTCTGCATCGTCAATACGGAGGCCTGTGCTTCTACCGGCGTACGACCGCTGGTGATGCTGTTGGCGGGCTTGTTGCAGTGGTGAGCGCGGTTAAGGTGTTAAGAAGTCGATTAAAGGAGTGCGACGCAGTGATCACCTACCAAATGCCGCTGTTTCGAAGTGCTAATGTCTAAAGTCTGCGAAGGGAGTTTACGGCATCTCTTGTCCAAGTGCATTCCATTGCAAAGTGCGTGATCGCCAATGTTGGATGATGCTCTGGACAAAGTTTGGGTGAACGAGTTTGGCTCGTGCGATAAGCCAGTTCGCGTCTTCTTGGCGCAGGTATATTCCTTCAAGAGTCCCTTCGTTGTATGTGCTGGGAGATTTCTTGACGAATTGCTTCAGTTCGGTGAGGGAAAATTGACCAATACCAAGACAGTGAACAGTTCTTAGTCCGAGCCGTTCGGACAATGCGTTACGACGTGCAGTACTCCAGAAACGTTTCTGATCTCGATCGTATACGTCAAATACTAGAAAAAAGTCTGGTAATTGGTTATACCCAATGCTATGTTTAGCCGCTAGCCATTCCCCGAAAATAATCAAGTTTTCGTTTAGCTCGTCACGTAGCGTCGATTCATGACTTGTGAGCCAAGCATTGAGCCGCGAAAATTGCCCTGTATACGGCTTAAGAAGATATTGCCCACGATTCTGCGCTCGCACTATGCCATCCGGCCCAATAGACAGGCCTAAATTGGCACCATCAACTTTTTCCTCAAGTACCACGATATTTCGCAGAAATTGATTTGCCTCGTCAATGGACATGACTTTGTCATCGCGAGGACGATCCTTGCCTAACCATGCAATATGTGGAGTATGTGGGAAACGGAAAAAGACGCTCATGCACCAAATTTATTTACATGGAAGCGGGTTATATCAGCTGGACAAATGAATTCCACTGCAACTCCGTATCGATTCAGTGCTTCGGACCAATCCAGCCATTTCGAATCCGCGGCCTGCAATATCGGTGGCTTTGAAGGGTGAGCATTCGAAACCGCAACAAACTTTCGATCAGGTACGTCGAAATGGATTAGATCTGCATCGTCCGGGAAACTTTCAAATCCCCGCTCATGATGAGCTTGCAAACTTACAGACTCGACGCGCGATGTATTAACGCGATTTTGCAATGCCCATTTTACGAATGCATCTCCAGGATGATTTCCGTTTTTTGGTTGGGTTTTGTTCAGATACTCACCGAGAATTTGAAACTGGTCATCGAGAGCCAACTTCCCATTGTGCATGATGGCTTGTAAGCGCAAGGCAGAGGTTGCTATGCACTCACTCGAAACATCGGCATGTTGTCCATTGGCCACTAACACAACATTTGTATCGACAACTGTAGTGCTCACGTCGTTCGTCCTTGCTGTTGTCTGTTCATGGCTGCGACGGTGCGCGCTGTTAGATCTGCCATCTCATCGCCAAAGAAGTTCTCGGGCCAATTTTCAATGTCTCCATAGAGATTGAGTCTCAATGGCTCCAGCTCTGTGACACTGCCTGCGCGTCTGCAAAAGTAAATCGCCACATCATTAGGGGTGACCTCTCCTTCTGCAACGCGTCTTTGTAAACGATTCAGAAAATGCTCAGAATGACTTTCAACGATGAGCTGAATATTGCGTTCTTTGCCATTTTCTCGAGCACGAATTGCAGAGATGAAAACGTCAGCCAACTCGGCTTGCACTTGGGGGTGCAAGTGAATTTCTGGTTGCTCCATCCAGACCGTTGAATTCGGTGGGCAATAAAAGGCTTGAACTAGAGCAGGCAATACTTGGGAAACACCAAATCCCACATCGGTAATTTTCACCTCTGGGGCTTTGGCGTGAGTTTTGACCAATACTTCGTATTCCTTGCGCCCCTCAGCGACGGGTCTTACCGTGAAACTATGAATGACACCCAGATCTTTTAGCCAAGAAGCAACAAATTCTGTAAAAGCCTGTGTAGGTCGTCTGGGGCCGCGATTCAACCTACGTCCCTCGTTCTGAGCGGCAAGGATTGCTGCAATGGTGTATTCGCCCATTTGTCCAACGCCTTCCGGTGTGTCTCCGGACCATTGATAAGTGCGCTGCGGGTGATTTCGCAAAGGTCCCAGATAGCCGATGCTTCCGAGCATAGATTCAGTAGCGAGTGCGAAATCGGTAAGAAACCCCGCGTTTTTGAAGCGCGCCATGCTCACATCCGATACTCGATAAAACTTTTCAGGTTCCTCCAGTGGCCACTTGCGACCATCGGCCATTTTGAAATGATATTTCTGAGATTCCAGAGAGAATTTCTGGTTGTCACGACGCGTCAAATCTACATCAAGTACCACTTCATTTGAGGAACTCAAGTCGTAACGTAGAGAGCTGACCTCCGGTTGTCCAGATTTCCCTGCTGCCAAGGTCACTGCAAGATTCAGTCGATCCCCGGCGTATCGTTGGTTTGGTTTGAGTGGATCTAGTACTTCCAGTGTTTTTGGAAGGGTCCAGGTCATTTCAAATTCAAGCGATTTGTTCAAATCGTGTCCATGAAGACAATCCGAGAACGTTCCAAGATCAATCAGAGTCGATGTATCGCCTAGATGAAGAGCACGTTTTCGATCGGTGGACATAGCTGTTTGCTTGAGCGCCAGCAACAAATGTCCAAGGCTGCTTTTGCCAGCGCTATTTGCTCCAAAAATCACAGTCAATGGAGCTAGACGAATTTTTCCTGTATCTAGCCATGCTTTGAAATTTTTGATTTGCATCGAAGTCAGCATAGTTTTACCTCGGATGATTTCTTGCTGAAATGAGCAAGGAAGGGAAATACAAAAGCATCGAAACAGAAAACCGTATCAAGGCGCCAGCCGTTCGCGTAGCCAGCCGACATGCTTGTCGGGTGTGTAGCGCAGCCGGTCGTGTAGCCGGCTCGGGCGGCCCTGCCAGAACTCCCAGCGCTCCGGTGCCAGGCGGAAGCCGCCCCAGTGCGGCGGGCGTGGTGGTTGCAACATGAACTGGGCGGCGTAACGCGCCGCATTGGTCACCAGCACGCCGCGGCCGGTGATCACCTGGCTTTGCGGGCTGGCCCAGGCGCCGATGCGCGAATCGAGCGGGCGGCTGTGGAAGTACTCGTCGCTTTCCGCGTCGCTGACGCGCTCCACCCGGCCCTCGATGCGTACCACGCGCTCCAGTTCGACCCAGTGAAACTGGATGGCGGCAAACGGGTTGCCGGCCAGCTCACGGCCCTTGCGGCTGTCGTAGTTGGTGTACCAGACGATGCCGCGCTCGTCATAGCCTTTGATCAGCACCACGCGGGTGGAAGGCCGCAGGTCGCTGCCGACGGTGGCCACCGTCATGGCATTCGGCTCAGGCACTTCGGAGTTGATGGCTTCGTGCAGCCACTGGTCGAACTGTTTCAACGGATCGGCGTGCGAGGCGTCTTCACTGAGTTCGTGGCGTTCGTAACTTTTGCGGAGATCGGCGATCGAGGTCATGTGTCGAGTATAGGCATGGCGGCCCCAAAGCAGTCCAGCGCCACAGACTGTCTCAATTTGCAAATTTCATGAACCGCCTAGGGCTTACCCGCATGGCGACGGCCATGGCGATGACTACGCTGGCGCAGTCTCAATCCAACAATGCCGACTCCATCATGGGCGGCTTATATACACAGAGAGAGGAGCCTTTGCCATGAGCATCAAGCTGAACGTCAACGGTCGGGCGGTCGCCGCCAAGTCCGAACCCGACACCCCCTTGCTGTGGGTGATCCGCGATGAACTGGGCCTGACCGGCACCAAGTTCGGCTGCGGTGCCGCGCTGTGCGGCGCCTGCACCGTGCACGTGAACGGCCAGCCGGTGCGCTCGTGCCAGACGCCGGTGGAGGCTGTGGCGGGCAAGAAGATCGCCACGGTGGAGAGCCTCTCGCGCAACAACACGCACCCGCTGCAAGTGGCATGGATCAAGCACGACGTGCCGCAGTGCGGCTACTGCCAGTCCGGCCAGCTCATGAGCGCGGCCGCCTTGCTGGACAAGAACAAGAACCCGAGCGATGCGGACATCGACCAGGCCATGAGCGGCAACCTCTGCCGCTGCGGCACTTATGGTCGCATCAAGGCCGCCATCAAAGATGCGGCTGCCAGCCTGCGCAACGCCTGAGGAGAGACACCATGACCACACTCGAAACCTCCCGTCGCGATTTCCTCAAGACCTCAACGCTTGCCACCGGCGGCCTGATCATGGGCTTTGCCCTGCCCGGCGCCAAGGTCGAGGCCCAGGCGGCCGGCACCGTCTACACCCCCAATGCCTGGGTGCACATTGCCGACAACAACACCATCACGCTGATCTCGGCGCGCTCCGAAATGGGGCAGGGTGTCTACACCTCCATGCCCATGCTGATTGCCGAAGAACTCAACGTCGACATCAAGCAGATCAAGGTGGCGATTGCGCCGCCGGCGGCGGTCTACGTTAATGCGCTGCTGGGTGCGCAGATCACCGGTGGTTCTACCTCGGTGCGCGATGGCTGGGAGAAGCTGCGCGTGGGCGGTGCCCAAGTGCGCGAGATGCTGATTTCCGCTGCCGCCGACAAGTGGAAGGTGGACCGCAGCACGCTGCGCGCCGAGAACGGCATGGTACTCGGCCCCAAGGGGAAAAAGGCCAGTTACGGCTCACTGGCGGCCGCCGCCGCCAAGCTGCCGGTGCCGGAGAAAGTGGCGCTGAAAGACCCGAAGGATTTCAAAATTATCGGCCAGCGCGTCAAGCGCCTGGACACACCGGCCAAGGTCAACGGCACGGCCGAGTTCGGCATCGACGTCAAGCTGCCGGGCATGGTCTACGCCAGCATCGAGCAGTGCCCGGTGATCGGCGGCAAGGTCAAGAGCTTTGATGCCTCCAAGGCCAAAGGCATGTCGGGCGTACTTGACGTGGTGCAGGTCAACGACGGCGTGGCCGTGGTGGCCAGCAGCTACTGGCAGGCACAGAAGGCGCGCAAGGCCGTGAGCGTGCAGTGGGACGAAGGCCCCGGCGCTGCGCTGGACCACAACACCGTGCTGGCCAGCACGCGTGCCGCCGCCGACAGTGGCAAGGTGCTGCCGATCGGCAAGCCGGTGGGCCATGTGGCCGAGGCCATGAAGGGCGCCGCCAAGGTGGTCAAGGCCGAGTACGTCTCACCGATGCAGGCGCACGCGCCGCTGGAGCCGATGAACTTCACCGCCCACTACAAGGACGGCAAGATCCTGCTGGTGGGGCCGACCCAGTTCCAGCAGGGCGCGCATGGCGCCGTGGCCGGCGTGCTGGGCATCAAGCCGGAAGACGTGACGCTCAAGACCACCTTCCTCGGCGGCGGTTTCGGCCGCCGGCTGGAGCTGGACTTCATCGTGCAGGCGGCGCAGATCTCCAAGGCCGTGGGCCGTCCGGTCAAGCTGCTGTGGTCGCGCGAGGACGACATGACGCACGACTTCTACCGCCCTCTCGGCTTGAACCAGGTGCAGGCCGGCCTGGATGCGCAGGGCATGCCGGTGGCGTTGCAGTTCAAGGTCACCTCGCAGTCGGTCACGCAGCGCGCCTTCGGCCTGCCCAAGGACACGCTCGACCCCTTCATGGCCGAGGCGGCGGTGGCGGCCTATGAGATCCCCAACACGCAGCACGACCTGGTGATCCACGACAGCGGCATGCGCGTCGGTTACTGGCGCGCGGTGAGCCACAACATGAACGCCTTCGCCAACGAAAGCTTCATGGATGAACTGGCGCTGGCGGCGGGCAAGGACCCGTACCAGTACCGCATGGCGTTGTTGAAAAACAAGCCGCGCTTTGCCAACGTGCTCAAGCTCGCCGCCGAGAAGGCCGGCTGGGGCCAGCCGCTGCCGGCCGGCCGGGCGCGCGGCATCGCGCTGATGGAAGGCTATGACACCTACATGGCGCAGGTGGCTGAGGTCTCTGTGAAGGATGGTCAGGTCACGGTGCACCGCGTTACCGTGGCCGCCGATCTGGGCCGCATGGTCAACCCCGACACGGTGGAGGCGCAGATCCAGTCCAGCATCGCGTTCGGCATGTCGTCAGCCCTGATGCAGGAGATCACGCTGGACAAAGGCCGTGTGCTGCAGACCAACTACAACAATTACCCGATGCTGCGCATGCACGAAGCGCCGATCATTGATATCGTGCTGGTCGAGAGCAGCGAAAAACCGGGCGGTATCGGTGAGCCCGCGACCGCTCTGGTGGTGCCGGCGATTGCGAATGCGGTGGCTGCGGCTACCGGCAAGCGTGTGCGCAAGCTGCCTTTGTCACCCGAGGCCATCCGCCAAGCCTGAGAACTTGTGATAAATCTACTCCGCAACCCGATCGCCGCGTTGGGCGGTGCTCACCATCCTCACGTACTGCCAGTACGTTCCGGTGGCTGCGCTCCGTCCGCCTTGCGCTCGGGCCGCTCGCTACGATTTCTTCACAAGTTCAGCGTGTTCGATAAGCGATTAGAAGACAAGAGGAGAAGCTGAGCATGGAAAGTCTTGATCTGCGCGTGCTGGCCGATGCGCTGGTCTGGAAGCGCGCTGGCCATGCAGTCACGCTGGTCACGGTGGTGGAGACCTGGGGCAGCGCACCGCGCCCCCCGGGGGCTCTGCTGGCCGTGCGCGACGACGGCGTGGTCAGCGGCTCGGTCTCGGGCGGCTGTGTCGAGGATGACCTGATCGCCCGCACCAAGGCCGCGCTGTCCGCTGGCACCGCAGACCAGACCTCCACCAAGCCTTCGCTCATTGCCTACGGTGTGACCAAGGAAGAGGCGGCACGCTTCGGTCTGCCCTGCGGCGGCACGTTGCGGCTGGTGCAGGAGCCCTTGCGTGAGGTGAGCTGGGTCGAGACCTTGCTGGCGCGCACGGCTGAACACCGGCTGATGGCGCGCACGCTCCATCTGGCAACCGGCGATGTGGTGCTGACCGATGCCGTGCGCGGCCAGGGCATGACGTTCGACGGCCAGACCCTGAGCACGGTGTTCGGCCCCAAGTGGCGCTTGCTGCTCATCGGTGCCGGCCAGTTGTCGCAGGCGGTGGCGCAGATGGCCGGCATGCTCGACTTCGAGGTGCTGGTATGCGACCCGCGTGAAGAGTATGCGGCGGTGCTGGAGATCGCCGGTGTGCAGCGCGTCGCGGGCATGCCCGACGACGTGGTGCGCGAACTGCTGCCTGACGCCCACACCGCCATCGTGGCGCTGACGCACGACCCCAAGCTCGATGACATGGCGCTGCTGGAAGCCTTGAAGTCGGCGGCCTTCTACGTCGGGGCCCTCGGTTCGCGCCGCAACCAAGCCGTGCGCCGGCAGCGCCTAGCCGAGCACTTCGACCTCAGCGCGGAGGAGCTGGCACGCCTGCATGGCCCGGTGGGTCTGCACATTGGTGCCAAGACGCCGGCCGAAATCGCGGTGTCGATCGTGGCTGAGATCGTGCAGGTCAAGAACGCGGTCAGCTCCGCGGTGGCGCGCACACCCGGTTGCACCGTCGTCTGAATGCGGTCTGAAGCGTTTTCTCAGCCGGTGGTGATCGTGCTGGCCTCGGGTCGGGGCGAGCGCTTCCTCGCCTCAGGTGGCCGCACACACAAGCTGCAGGCGCTGCTCGGGAACAAGACCGTGCTGCAGCACACCCTGGATGCCGTGCGCGCCAGCGGGCTGCCTTTTTATCTGGAAGAGACCGGCCTGCCCGGTATGGGGGACTCCATTGCGGCAGCGGTGCGTGCCAACCCCGATGCGTCCGCCTGGCTGATCCTGCCAGCCGACTTGCCGCTGCTGCAGCCCGAAACCATCCGCCGCGTGGCAGCCGCCCCGGTGCAGCAGGCGGTGGTGCGGCCGGTGTACCAGGGGCGGCACGGTCACCCGGTGCGCTTTGCCCGCGTCTGCGGCCCGCAGCTCATGCGTTTAGAAGGAAATCAGGGCGCAGCCCTTATCGTCAAAGCGCAAGGTGCTACTGAATTGATAGTGGACGATGTCGGTTGCGTGACTGACATCGACACCGTGCAGGACCTGCAGCAGGCGCAGGCACTGTGGCAGACCAGGCAACCTTGAGGCTGCCGGTGCCTTACATGCGACTGATGACGGCGCAGGCCAGACGCGGGCCGGCGTTGCCGGTGGGCTGGGTGGTGTAGTCGTCCGGGTCGCGGTGCACGATCAGACCGCGGCCGATGATGTCGTTGCTGCCGCTGCCCACCGAAATGCTGCTCGACTCGAAGCTCAAGCGAGCCACACCATAGGCATCGGCCTTCAGGCTCGGCAGGTCACCCACATGGTGCTCGCCGCGGCCGTGTGGGCCGTGCATCTTGCCCATGGGGTTGAAGTGGCCGCCGGTGCTCATGCCGTCGCCGCTGGCGCAGTCGCCTTTTTCATGCACATGGAAGCCATGCTCGGCGTTGGGCTTGAGGCCGCGCACCTCGGCGCTGACCAGCACCTTGTCGCCTTGCTGGGTGAAGCGCACTTCGCCACTGGTCGTGTTGCCGCGGGTGGGCTGGAGTTGGGCTGAAGCGGTGGGGCCGGTCGGGGTGGCGCAGGCCGAGAGCAGGGCGGCTGCGGCCAGGGGCATGAGAACACGGATCATGGCAATCTCCTCAAAGGGTGGAAGAACCGCTGCGACTGTAGGCCTGCGCGCGGTTTCCGGCAAGCCGGCGGCCGCTCAACCCTGGCCCACCTCAGGTCATTGGGTGTGGCTGCAAGGGCCGGCTGCTTTGCAGGGCCAGCCAGTCGCTCACGGGTGCCGGTTTGGCGAACAGATAACCTTGCAGGGCATCGCAGCCATGGGCCAGCAGGAAGTCGGCCTGCTCGCGCGTCTCCACGCCTTCGGCGACCACCTTGAGCCCCATGTGCCGGGCCATGGACAGGATCATCTGCACGATGGCCGTGTCGTTGGGGTCGGTGGGGGTGTCGTCGATGAAGCTCTTGTCGATCTTGATCTCGTAAAGCGGCAGCCGCTTGAGATAGGCCAGGCTGGAGTAGCCGGTGCCGAAATCGTCGATCGAGAAGCGGATGCCGAGTGCCGCGATCTCGTTCATGCGCGCGATGGTCCGGTCCAGGTTCTCGATCAGCAGGCCCTCCGTCACTTCGAAGACCAGGCGGGCCGGGTTGGCGCCGGTGCTTGCGAGCAGGTCGGACACGTGTCGGACGAAACCGGACTGCCGGAACTGGCGCGGACTGACGTTGATCGACAAGGGCAGTGTGTGGCCGGCGGCCTGCAGAGCGACCTGGGTGCGGAAGGCCTGGTCCATGACCCAGTGGCCCAGGCGCAGCATCAGGGGGCTGTCTTCGGCGACAGGAATGAATGTCGAGGGCGGAACCTGGCCACGCACAGGGTGTGCCCAGCGCAGCAGCAGTTCGGCGCCAACGGCATGCCCCGTACGGTCGACTTGGGGCTGCAGGTGCAGCGCCAGTTGGTCCTGGGTGATGGCCAGCGCCAGGTCGTGCTCAAGGGCCAGGCGTTCTTCCACCTCCGATTGCATGGCCGCTTCAAAAAATGCAATCCGGTTGCGGCCTGCAGCTTTGGCCCGGTACATGGCCGTGTCGGCCTCGCGCAGCAGATCGTCGGCGGACTGGCCCGGTTTGGGCAGCAGGGTGACGCCGATGCTGGCGCTGGTGCTGTAGGGTTCGCCATGGATCATGAAGGGCTGCTCCAGGGCTTCCCGCACCTTGCTGGCAACCGCCATGGCGGCCCGTCCGCCGGCATCATGGTCTGCCGTCAGGTGGGTCGTCAGGATCACGAATTCGTCGCCGCCCAGGCGGGCCACGGTGTCTTCCTCGCGCACCAGGGTGCCCAGGCGCTGACCGACGTTGATCAGCAGCACGTCGCCGGCGGCATGGCCGCGTGCATCATTGATGTTCTTGAAACGATCGAGATCCAGGTAGAGGAGCGCACCGATGACCGGCGAGCGCCGCGCGGACGCCAGCACATGCTCGAGCCGATCGAGCAGCATGCGCCGGTTGGGCAAGCCGGTGAGCACATCGAAATAAGCCAAGAGGTGGATGTCCTCTTCAGCCTTCTTGCGCTCGGTGATGTCGCGCTCCACCGACACCCAGTGCGTGAGTTCACCCTGCTCGTTTGTGACCGGCACGATGGTCAGGTCGAGCCAGTACTCCTGGCCGTCCCTGGCGTAGTTGAGCAGCTCGGCATGCACCGGCTCCTGCTTGCCCAACGCCGCCTTGATCCGGTCGAGCTCGGTGCGGCTAGTCCGGGGGCCCTGCAGCAGGCGCGGTGTTTTCCCGATCACTTCTTCGCGCGTGTAGCCGGTGCAACGCTCGAACGCATCGTTGACGAAAACAATGCGGGGCCCCGGTGCATTCAGGGGGCTGGCCTCGGTGATCACGACCATGTCATTCAGGCGCGTCAAGGCTGTTCCCGTGAGCCGCAGATCCTCGTTGGCCTTTTGCAGGATGGCCTGGCCTTCCTCCAGGGACTTGGCGATGGTGCGCTGCCGCTCTAGTGATATCTCCAGCTGGTTGAGCAGCACGGCGCATGCAATGGTGATGACCGAATTGATGAACATGAAGTTGATCGTGATGACGATCCACTTCAGCAGCGGCTGAGACTCAAACCCCGGCATTTGCAAGTCGGCATTGACCGCATAACCGAGGCCCAGCAGGCTTGCGCCATTGAGCACCAGGGCCAGCAAGGCCGGCCGCAGGCCCAGCAGCAGGGCGGCCATCACGGGAAAGGCCATCAGGTAGATCTGGCTGGCCGGGCCAATGTTCATGAGGAACCACAGCCCCAGCAGATAGACCAGGGCCAGCAGGTTCCAGGCGCGGAAACGGTAGGGCAGTGTGCGGTTGCGCCAGATGACGATCACCCAGGTCAGCGCGATGGCATCGATCCAGGCAACCGCCACCAGCCCTTCGCGCCATGCGAGCAGTATGCTGGGAATGGCGGCCAGGCTACCCAGGGTGACGATCACCAGCAGAATGGCCGAGAGAATGCGCTCTCGCCAGTTGTGCAATTCCTCGTTCTCCGCTTGCGGAGTCAGGAAGGTCTGCTGAAGGGTCTGAAACGCCGTCACTGTGTGTCTGCCCCCGTGAGTCGCTGCCGCATGGGGCGGCAGCGCCAATGGGTACATCCTACCGCGGATGTCGGCCGGCGAGTGACTCGCCTAGTGCTGGATCAGCTCGATCTTGTAGCCATCCGGGTCGGTCACGAAGGCAATCACCGTGCTGCCGCCCTTGACCGGACCGGCTTCGCGCGTGACGTTGCCGCCGGCGGCCTTGATCTTGGCGCAGGCCGCGTACGCATCGGGCACGCCGAGCGCAATGTGGCCGTAGGCCGTGCCCAGCTCGTAGTTTTCCACGCCCCAGTTGTAGGTCAGCTCGATCTCGGCCTGACCGGGGTTGCCGCCGTCAAAGCCGAGAAAGGCCAGCGTGTATTTGTACTCGGGGTTTTCAGAAGTGCGCAGCAGTTGCATGCCCAGCACCTGGGTGTAGAAGTCGATCGAGCGTTGCAGGTTGCCAACGCGCAGCATGGTGTGAAGCAGTCTCATGGTCGGGATGATGCCGGAATGTCAAAAACAAGGCAGGTTGTGGTGGCATGAGCATACAGCGTGCCGTCAGGGCCGACCAGCCGTGCCTCGGCCGTGGCCAGCTGGCGGCCGCAGTGGATGACGCGGCCCTCGGCCCGCACGCGCGCTACCTTGGGCGTCAGCGCCTTGACCAGGTTCACGCCCAGCTCGGCCGTGGTGTAGGCGCGCCCCGGCGGCATCATGGTGTGCACGGCGCAGCCCAATGCCGAGTCGAGCAGGGTGGCAAACCAGCCGCCATGCACCGTACCCATGGGGTTGAAATGCTGTGGCCCCGGCGTGCCCTGGAAGACGGCACGCCCGGCGTCGATCTCGATCAGCATGAAGTCCAGCGTGCGCGCGATCGGCGCGTAGGGCAGTTCGCCGCGCAGCATGGCCTGCATCATCTCCAGGCCGTTTTTGCCGCCGATCTGTGCCGGGCTGGCCACGCCTGGGCCCGGGCCGGCGTCCAGCCGCTGGCGCGTGGCGGCTTCTTCGGCCAGCCACTGATCAAGTGCATTCGAGGGGGTGCGGGTCGAGTCCATGTTGTGCTCCTGGTTATTGCATATGCAATGATTGTAGATACAATGAAAACATGAAACATGTCACACACGCGTCAAGTGCGGAGGCGATGAAGCCGCAGGGTTGTACCAACTTCAAGCTGCGCCAGCTGATGCGCCGCGTGGCGCAGTACTACGACGCCGAGCTCGTCAAGGCCGGCCTGAAGGTAACCCAGTACTCGCTGCTGTCCTACGTGCTCAAGCTGGGGCCGATTCGTCCCGGCGAGCTGGCGCGGGCCATGAAGATGGACGCCTCCACGCTGACGCGCAACCTCAAGCCGCTGGTCGAGGCCGGCTGGCTGGCGCTGGGCGCCGGCTCGGACGGGCGTAGCCGCCTGGTCAGCATCACCGAGAGCGGTCGCGAGAAACGGCACGAGGCACAGCGCCGCTGGCGTGTGGCGCAGGACGGGCTCAACCAGCAGTTGGGCATCGAGCGCGTGCTGGCGCTGCATACCTTGATTGATGACGCGCTCGAACTCTTATCCCCCATCGAACCAGGAGTCGACGATGACCCGTATTGACAAGGCGCGCAGCCCACGCACGATGATCTGGGTCGTGCTGCTCGCGGCCGCCGGCACGTTTGCCCTGACCATGGGCACACGGCAGACCATGGGCCTGTTTCTGAGCCCGCTCAATACCGCCACCGGTCTGGGCATTGGCAGCATCAGCCTGGCGTTTGCCTTCGGCCAGCTCTGGTGGGGGCTGACCCAGCCGTTCGCTGGCGCCATGGCCGACAAGATCGGCGCCGGGCGCGTGCTGTTCGCGGGTGTGCTGCTGGTGGCACTCGGGACCTTCATCACCCCGCTCATGACGACCAGTGCGGGCTTGGTATTGGCCATTGGCGTGCTGGCCGCAGGCGGCGCCGGCATGGCCGGGCCGGCAGTGCTGATGGCCGCCACGGCGCGCCTGATTCCGCTGGAGAAACGTGGCCTGGCGACCGGCATCGTCAACGCGGGCGGCTCCTTTGGCCAGTTCCTGATGGCGCCGATTGCGGGTGCGCTGATGGTCAGCCAGGGCTGGGCCAATGCCATGCAGATTTTGGGCCTGCTGGTGCTGTTGGGATTGCCGGCCGCCCTGGTGCTCAAGGGCAACTCGCTGCAGTCGGGGCCAGTTGGTCACCAGCCGGTTGGCACGCTGGATGCCATTCGGGCCGCATTGAAGAACAAAAGTTATCTGATGCTGGCGGCAGGCTTTTTCGTCTGCGGCTTTCATGTGGCGTTTCTGGCCACGCATTTGCCGGGCGTGATTGCCGCTTGTGGTTTGCCGGTGCAGTTCGGCGCCTGGTCGTTGGCCATGCTGGGGTTGTTCAACATCGTGGGCAGCGTGGCCATGGGCTGGGCTGTGGGGCGCTGGCGCATGAAGTCACTCTTGTCGCTGCTGTATGCCACGCGCGCCCTGGCCGTGCTGCTGTTCCTGTTGGCGCCCAAGACCGGCGCGGTGATGCTGGTGTTTGCCGCCGTCATGGGCTTGACCTTCCTCTCCACCGTGCCGCCGACGGCCGGTCTGGTGGCCAAATTCTTCGGCACCGCCAACATGGCCACGCTGTTCGGTGTCGTCATGCTGACGCACCAGATCGGCGGCTTTCTGGGGGCCTGGCTCGGCGGCAGGGTGTTCGAAGCCACCGGCAACTACGACTGGGTCTGGTACATCGACATCATGCTGGCGATCGGTGCTGCACTGATTCACCTGCCGATCCGCGAGGCCCATCTGCCCAAACTGGGGAAGGTCGGCCAGGCGGCTGCCTGAGTACGTTGACTCAGTGCGTCAGACCCGGGGCGGTCGGACCATGTCGGCCGGCCGCACCCAGGCGTCGAAATCACTTGCGCTGACATAACCGAGTGCGAGCGCCGCCGCTTTCAGCGTGCTGCCTTGGCGGTGCGCCTGCTTGGCGATCTCGGCGGCGTGGTCGTAGCCGATGTGCGGCGTCAAAGCCGTCACCAGCATCAGGGAGCGCTCCAGCAAGGTCTCGATGCGTTCTCGATTCGCTTCGATGCCGCGCACGCAGTGCGCTTCAAAACTCGCCATGCCATCGGCCAGCAGGCGCACGCTTTGCAGGAAGTTGTGGGCGATCAAGGGCTTGAACACATTAAGCTCGAACTGACCCGAGGCACCGCCGAAGTTGATGGCGACATCGTTGCCGAACACCTGGCAGCACAGCATGGTGAGTGCTTCACACTGGGTCGGGTTGACCTTGCCCGGCATGATGGAGCTGCCCGGCTCGTTTTCCGGGATGCTGAGCTCGCCCAGGCCTGAGCGCGGGCCGGAGGCCAGCCAGCGGATGTCGTTCCCAATCTTCATGAGCGCAGCGGCCAGCGTCTTGAGCGCGCCATGCGCCGACACCAGGGCGTCATGGGCGGCCAGGGCTGCAAACTTGTTGGTCGCGCTGGTGAAGGGCAGGCCCGTTGCCTGCGCCAGTTCTGTCGCCACGCGTGCGCCGAATTCGGGATGTGTGTTCAGCCCCGTTCCCACCGCTGTGCCGCCGACGGCCAGTTCATACAGGGCTGGCAAGGTGGCGCAGAGCGCGCTTTCGGCATGTGCCAGCTGTGCCACGTAACCAGAGAACTCCTGCCCCAGTGTCAGCGGCGTGGCGTCCTGCAAGTGGGTGCGGCCGATTTTGACGATGTCGGCAAAGGCCTGTGATTTGTCTTCCAGCCGCGCGCGCAGCGTGCGCAGCGCCGGCAGCAGCTGTCCCGAGATCTGCAGGCAGGCCGCCAGATGCATGGCGGTAGGGAAGATGTCGTTGGACGACTGCCCGAGGTTGACCTCGTCGTTGGGATGGACCCGCCGGTCTTCGCCTCGCACGCCACCCAGCAGTTCGGAGGCACGGTTGGCCAGCACCTCGTTCATGTTCATGTTGCTCTGTGTGCCCGAGCCGGTTTGCCATACCGACAGCGGAAATTCGCGGTCGTGCTGGTTTGCCAGGACTTCCGTGGCCGCGGCCACAATGGCATCGGCTTTTTCGCGTGGCAGCAGGCCGAGTTCGCCATTGACGCGGGCGCAGGCCTGCTTGGTGCGGGCCAGTGCCATCACCAGTTCGAGCGGCATACGCTCGGAAGAAATGTGGAAGTGTTGCAGTGAGCGCTGCGTTTGTGCGCCCCACAGCCGATCGGCCGGCACCTCGATGAGGCCGAAGGAATCGCGCTCTGTTCGGCTGGTTGTCATGTCGAGCCCCTTCCTGTTGCGGACCAGGCCATCAACCCAAGTTGGCTTGACCTGTCAGCGGGGCTCATTATGAAGCTGGTCGATGCGCCGTTCTGAAGCAAGGCGAAAGCGCAGTTTCTGCGCGAGGCCTTGGAGAACGATTCGGATGGGGGGGCAGCGGCCGACGGCTTGGCCATGCTGCTGCGCCAGAAGCGCCAGCGCTACGCTGCGGGCAGCTTCCTGCCCGCAGTGCGTTGTGGCTTAGCGGCCGTAGGAGCCGCCGCCGGAGTTGCGGGGGCCACGGCCACCGCCGAAGCCACCACCACTGCCGCCGCCGTAACCACCACCGCCGCCACTGCGATTGCGCTGACCACCGCCACCGCCGAAGCCGCCACCACCGCCACGACGGCCGCGTTCGGCCATCATGTCGACGCTGGTGCGCATCGGGTCGGGTTGGGCCGACGGGCGTTGCGCGTTCTGGCGCGGCTCGTCGTTGCGGGCCGGTCGGCCTTGTCCCTGCCCCTGGGAGCTGCGGGCGCCCTGGTTGCCGGGTTGACCGCCGCCCTGGTTGCGCGGCTTGCCGCCACCATGGCCAGCAGGCTTGCGGGCTCCGCCGCCGTTGCCGCCACCGGAGCGCTCGCCCTGGCCGGCCTTGTTGTCACGGACGCGCTGCATCATCTCGGTACGCGCTGCCTTGGCGGCCGCCTGCATGACGTCGCGGCTCGGCGGCTTGCCGGCACCACCCCAGATGGTCTGGCGGCCCATGGCGATCGGTTCTGCGCGCTCGCCCGGTTCGGGACCGAAACCTTCGACCACCTGAACTTCGATCTTCTGCTTGGTGAAGCGTTCGATGTCGGCCATGAAGCCTTCTTCGTCCAGGCACACCAGGTTGACGGCGGCGCCATCAGAGCCGGCACGGCCGGTGCGGCCGATGCGGTGCACATAGTCTTCGCTGACGTTGGGGATCTCGTAGTTCACCACGTGCGGCAGTTCGTCAATGTCGATACCGCGTGCAGCGATGTCGGTGGCCACCAGGGCACGGACGTCGCCACTCTTGAAGCCAGCCAGGGC
The DNA here is from genome assembly GCA_030680575.1 of Hylemonella sp. GTDB lineage: Bacteria > Pseudomonadota > Gammaproteobacteria > Burkholderiales > Burkholderiaceae_C > Hylemonella. The sequence continues at coordinate 127,078 of JAUXVI010000013.1, read as the reverse complement.
CTGGGTACGGGCGCTCTGGCTCTTGTTGCCGTGCAGCGCCATGGCGGAGATGCCATTCTTTTCCAGGAATTCAGCCACGCTGTTGGCGCCGAACTTGGTGCGGGTGAACACCAGCACCTGGCTCCAGTTGTGCTGCTGGATGATGTGCGCCAGCAGGGCCTTCTTCTTGCCGCGGCCGACCGGGTGGATCACCTGGGTGATGCGTTGCACCGTGGTGTTGCGCGGCGTGACCTGCACGCTTTGCGGGTTCTTCAGCAGGCCGTTGGCCAGGTCGCGGATCTCGTCACTGAAGGTGGCGGAGAACAGCAGGCTCTGCTTTTCCTTCGGCACCAGGGCCAGCACCTTCTTCACGTCATGGATGAAGCCCATGTCGAGCATGCGGTCGGCCTCGTCCAGCACGAGAACCTGCACGGTGGACAGGTCCAGGAAACCCTGTTGCTGCAGGTCCAGCAGGCGGCCCGGTGTGGCCACCAGGATGTCGACGCCCTTCTTGAGGCGACTGATCTGCGGGTTCATGCCGACACCGCCGAAGACGACGGTAGACGTCAATTGCAGGTACTTGCCGTAGGCCTGCACGGATTCCTCGACCTGGGCGGCCAGTTCGCGTGTCGGCGTCAGCACCAGGGCACGGATGCCGGTGCCGCCAAATTTGTTCTGGGCGCTGCGGCTCATGGTCAGGCGGTGCAGCAGCGGCAGGGTGAAAGCGGCGGTCTTGCCGGTGCCGGTCTGGGCGCCGCCGAGCAGGTCGTGCCCTTCCAGCACCAGCGGGATGGCCTGGGCCTGGATCGCGGTGGGGGTCTCGTAGCCTTGCTCGCGCACAGCCTTCAGAATGGCCGGAGCCAGTTTCAGATCTTCAAAGTTCATGGTGATGGCGCCCATCCGGGCGCAGGGATATCGGCCTGTTCAGGTGTCGCAACACCTGGCCAGTCAAAGGCAGATAGGATTCAAAAGAAAGGCCGGATCGATGAGTTGATCAACGGGAGGGCCCACCAGCAGGGTGCTGGCGTTGCGGGCAACTGGAGCGCCGCAACAGGCCCTATTGTCGCATGCTCCCGGTCTTTGTGTCGGTGGGTGTCCAAATTCACTCAATTTGACTCTGCGGTAACAAGTTGTTGCGTGGCGGGTTGCTGCGGTCTTGCAACTGGGAGAATTGGGATGTCGCCGGCTGGTCCGGCCCCGCAATACAGCCTGGTTGATGAAGAAACACTTGATACGGCGACTCGGCGTGTCGGACGACCCGAACGGTCCGCGCCCCTCACTGCAAGATTGCATTGAGGCGGTGCTGGCGCAGTCCGACGTCCTGATCGAGGATGCCCTCAAGGGGTTGGAGGGCGCCGCCGGTCAGGCCAAGCCGAAGGTGGCACAAATCAATTACCGCCAGATCAGCCAACCGGCGGTGGCGCAATTGCGGCACGACTTGGATGCTGTGCGCGCCACGTTCGGCGTGCAGTTGCGTCTGGCGATCTACCACAGCGGCGCGCAGGATTCCGTCCGTGACGCGACCGTTCGCTTTGACGACCTGCAACTGCTCGACGAGCAGCAGATCGATGCCAACATCGAGTTCGCGCTGGCACAGCAGGAGATCCAGTTCGCCGTTGATGACCTGCTGCCGCAGTTGCATGCGTTGGTCAGTCGGCTGCTGGGCTGGATGACCGTGCAGCCGCATCTGAACCCGCTCAAGCCAGAGGCCTTTGCCCGTGCCTTGCGCGAAACCCTGCGACAGCATGTACCCGATGAGCAGGCCCGCATCGGGCTGATCACCCCGGCGGCTGGTTTCATGGGGGCCAGCCTGCACCGCCTGTACAAGGAGTTGCTGGACTGGCTGCGCTCGCACGGCATTGAGCCGGTGGGTACGGGGCATGCGAGCGCCGGTCGTCGCAAGAAGAGCGACAACCCGGTGAGCCGCACCATGCTGACGCTGCGCAAGCTGCGCCGCCTGCTGTCGGGTGAGTTGGACGACACGGCAGAAAAAAACGGCGTAGACAGTCGGGCGCTGGAGTTCCCCCACACCGTGCCCACACCGCTGGAAGCGCTCGAAGAAATGAAGATGGTCGAGCCCCTCATGAAGCGCCTGAGCCAACGGGCGCCTGCGGCCACGCCGGCAGCGCACGACAAGCACCCGGCAGGGACGGGCCGTGGTCCGCAGCTGGGGCGCCAGCTGGGCGAGGAGGTGGTGCGCCTGATGCTCGACAACCTTGCCCAGGACCAGCGCCTGCTGCCGGCGATCCGCGGTCAGGTCCAGAGGCTGGAGCCGGTGTTGCTCCAACTGGCGCAGTCCGATCCGCGTTTTTTCAACGACCGCAAGCACCCGGCACGCCAGTTGCTGGACAAGCTGACCCACCGCAGTCTGGCGTATCTGACCGAAAGCGACGAAGGTTTCGATGCTTTTTTCCAGTCGGTCGCCATGTCGGTGCGCGAACTGGCGGCCAGCGAAGGGGCGAGTGAAGACTTTGCGCGGGCGTTGCAGACACTGCAGACGCAGTGGGCACAGGCGGGTGCGGGGCAGTTGCCGCGGCAGGTGGAGGCGGCACGTGCCCTGCTGCACGCGGAGCAACGCAACCTGCTGGCACAGCGGCTGGCGATCGATTTCGAAACCCGGCTGCATTCGCAGCAGGTGCCTGAACGGGTGGCGCTGTTTCTGGGTGGTCCCTGGGCGCAAGTGGTGGCCGAGTCGCAACTGGCCAGTGCCGACGGCACGGCAGACGCCGAAGGGTATCTGGAGCTGGTGGACGATCTGGTCTGGAGCGTGCAAGTGCACCAGGCGCGGCGCAACCGGGCTCGGCTGGCGCAGTTGGTCCCCAAGCTGCTGCTCAAGCTACGCCAGGGTTTGCAAAGCATCCGCTACCCGGAAGAGCGCATCGTGCAGTTTCTGGACGATCTGATTGCCCTGCATGAGCAGGCATTGACAAGTTCGTCGCCCAAGGCCGCGGTCAACGTTCCGGTAGATCGCCCCATGGCGCCAGTCAATCCAGCCAGCATGCCGCCGCCCGCGCATGAATTGACCTTGGAGGCCGACGCTGCGGCTGAGGCCGATGCCGAGAGCCGGCGCAGTGTGCTCCCTGAGGAATCCGCTGACGAAGGCTTCTGGGTGGCTGAGGACGAGGCCAGCGAAGCCGGGTACCTGCCCGAAGACGATGTGGTGCCACCCAGCCCGGTTGGGGTGCTGGCGCATGACTGGAGCGTGGCCGACCTGACGGTGGGGGCTTGGGTCGAGCTGATGCTGAACGAGGCGTGGGTACGCGCCCAACTGACCTGGACCAGCCCACACCGCACGCTGTTCATGTTCACCTCGGTCAAGGGACTGGCACATTCCATGACCCGCCGCACCATGGACCGGCTGCGCAACCGTGGCCTGATCCGCGTCGTGTCTGACGGCCATGTGGTTGACCATGCTCTGGACGCCGTGGCCCAGGCCGCGTTGCGCAACGAACAGGCACAGGGCGCAGACGACACTTAGGCTAGGCGGGGCTGCGTCAAATGGGCCGGCGGGGGATAATACGGGTTTTATCCCCCCGCAGAACTATTACTAGATGGCTCAATACGTCTTTTCCATGAACCGCCTCGGCAAGATCGTGCCGCCGAAGCGTCACATCCTCAAGGACATTTCCTTGAGCTTCTTCCCTGGTGCCAAGATCGGCGTGCTCGGCCTCAACGGCTCGGGCAAGTCCACGCTGCTCAAGATCATGGCCGGCGTCGACAAGGAATTCGAGGGCGAAGCCATTCCCATGGCCGGCCTGAAGATCGGTTACCTGCCGCAGGAGCCGCAGCTCGACCCGAACGAGACCGTGCGCCAGGCCGTCGAAGGCGGCATGGGTGAGTCGAAGGCTGCGCAGGCGCGTCTGGAAGAGGTGTACGCCGCCTACGCGGACGAAAACGCCGACTTCGACGCCCTGGCCGCCGAGCAGGCCAAGCTCGAAGCCATCATCGCCACCGCCGGCGATGGCGGCGAACACCAACTGGAAATTGCCGCCGACGCGCTGCGCCTGCCGCCCTGGGACGCCATCATCGGCAAGCTCTCCGGCGGCGAGAAGCGTCGTGTGGCCCTGTGCCGCCTGCTGCTGTCCAAACCCGACATGCTGCTGCTGGACGAGCCGACCAACCACCTGGACGCCGAATCGGTGGACTGGCTGGAGCAGTTCCTGCAGCGTTATTCCGGCACCGTGGTGGCCATCACCCACGACCGCTACTTCCTGGACAACGCGGCCGAGTGGATTCTGGAAATGGACCGCGGCTCCGGCATTCCCTACAAAGGCAACTACAGCGAATGGCTGGAGCAGAAGCAGGCCCGTCTGGAGCAGGAACAGAAGGGTGAAGAGTCGCGCGCCAAGGCCCTGAAGAAAGAACTGGAATGGTCGCGCCAGAACCCCAAGGCACGCCAGGCCAAGAGCAAAGCCCGTCTGGCCCGCTTCGAGGAACTGTCCGATTTCGAATACCAGAAGCGCAACGAGACGCAGGAAATCTTCATCCCTGTGGCCGACCGCCTGGGCAATGAAGTCATCGAGTTCAAGAACGTCAGCAAGTCATTCGGCGACCGCCTGCTGATCGACAACCTGAGCTTCAAGGTGCCGGCGGGTGCCATCGTCGGCATCATCGGCCCCAACGGCGCCGGCTAGTCCACGCTGTTCAAGATGATCGCCGGCAAGGAACAGCCGGACAGCGGCGAGGTCAAGATCGGCCAGACAGTGAAGATGGCCTTCGTCGACCAGACCCGTGACGATCTGGCGAACGAGAAGACCGTGTGGGAAGACGTCTCCGGCGGCCTGGACATCCTGACCGTCGGCAAGTTCCAGATGGCCAGCCGTGCCTACTGCGGCCGTTTCAACTTCAACGGCGGCGACCAGCAAAAGCGCGTGGGCACGCTGTCGGGTGGTGAGCGCGGCCGTCTGCACCTGGCCAAGACCCTGATCGCTGGCGGCAACGTGCTGCTGCTGGACGAGCCGTCCAACGACCTCGACGTGGAAACCCTGCGCGCGCTGGAAGATGCGCTGCTGGAGTTCGCTGGTTCGGTCATGGTCATCAGCCACGACCGCTGGTTCCTCGACCGTATCTGTACCCACATCCTGGCCGCCGAAGGCGACAGCCAGTGGACCTTCTTCGACGGCAACTACCAGGAGTACGAGGCCGACAAGAAGAAACGTTTGGGTGAAGAAGGCGCCAAGCCGCACCGCGTGCGCTTCAAGGCACTCAAGTAAAAACCATCACCCGGGCCGGCCGGCCCGGGTGGGGTGTCAGGGCTCGGCGCCTGCGGCGTCGGGTTGTGAGCAAAGCAAGGTTGTCTTCAGCTGGCCTGCAGCCTGCGTTGCACCAGCTCGATGTGATTGCGCAGGGCATAGAGTTCATCGGCATACGACAGAGGTACCGTGATTTTTTCCACCCGTGCTTCCAGTCGTTTCAGTTCATCCAACGATTCCTGTCTGGATTCGGGATGCTGGCTGTCCAGTCGCTCCTCAATCACGCGCAACTGGCCGTACCAGCGAAACACCCGCGAGCGGATCCGGAACTCGTACAGCGGCGGCACGATTCGGCTCAGCGGCAGCAGCAGGGCGATGATGATGCCCAGCGCCAGCCACATGCGCTCCACCAGGTTTGCCAGCGAGAAGGGCAGGTAGCGCTGCAGCAACGGCACACCGTTGCGGATGGTGCGCTCGGCTTCATTGGCCAGTGGAAACTCCAGGTTCGCCACGCTGGGGAACTCATGCGCGCGATTGAACCAACCGGCATTGCCATGCAGCTTGAGCGAGGCTTGCGAGAACAGCTCCTTCAATGCCGAATGCACACGAGGGCGTGCCAGCAGCGTGGTCGTGGTGGCGATCAGTCGTACCGTGCGTTCCGGCACATTGCCGGCCAGATCCACCACACCTTGCGGCAAGTAGACCGGGCTCAAAAAGGGAAAGCGACGCGAATAGGCTTCACTCTGCGTAAAACTCATGAGCTTGATGCCCGGTGTCTGCAGCAGCATTTGCACCATCAGTGACTCCGGCGCCGAGGCGAAGACCAAGGCATCGAGCTCACCGTTGAGAAGCGCCACCGTGGCGGGGGTTTGTTCCAGTTGCGAAATCCGGAGGGTCTTGACATCCATGCGGTTGACCTCGAACAGCTTGGCCATCAAGCGGGGAACGCCACTGCCCTCGGTGCCCACATTGACGTGCAGGCCCTTGAGTTGCGCCAGGGTCTTCAGCGTGGCATCCGGTGTCACCTTGCGTGCCGACGCCTCGCGATAAAACAGCCATACCGGTTCGACAAACAGGCTGCCCAGCGACTCCATGCCATGTTCCTGTTTGGCGGCCAGCTCGTCACTACCGCCCTGGACAAAACCGAAGTCAGCCTTGCCCTCGCGCAGCCACTGCAGGTTTTGCGCGGCGCCTTCGCTGGGCAGCAGCCGTACGTCAATGCCATGCTCAGCCAGAGCGCTGGCATAACGTTTGCCGATCTCGTCATACGCGCTTTGCGCCGGGCCGGTGGCCAGCGTCAGGTGCTTCGGCGGCATCGGGTCGAGCCACCAGTAGACCAGCACCAGCAGGCCGACGGTCAGCAAGACGAGCGGGCCGGCTGACACCAGCATTTCGCGCAGCGACAGCAGGGTGTAGCGAAAGGTCTTGGGCATGGTGCGAGGTCTCAGATCGTCGGGTTTGTGAGATCGGCAGCTGCCGGCCAGTTTTGCGTATCGACCGTGATGCCCTGTGCCGCGCGCACCGCGTTCACCACGGCACGCGCGGTGACTTCGGCCGCCAGCGTGGCCAGCAACAACATGCTGGCGCTCTTGCCGCTGTGGCCGGTCGCCAGTGCAAACAGGGTATCGCCGTCAAGCATGGTGTGCACCGGGTTGATGGCGCGTGCCAGCCCGTCGTGGCTGACCTGCGCCAGGCGCTGCGCCTGCGGCTTGGTCAGCACGGCATCGGTGGCCACCACGCCGATGGTGGTGTTGGTGCCGGCCAGCAGGTTCTGCGGCAGCTCGCCCTTCACCATCGCATCGCGGCTGCCCAGCAAGGCCTTTCCATCCGCGGTGCGCGCACCCGCAATGACTTGCCCCGTGGTCGGGTCGATCACATCACCCACCGCATTGCAGACGATGAGTGCTGCCACCGTGATGCCCTCCACACAGAGTGAGGAGGTACCGATGCCGCCCTTCATGGCACGCGGCATGCCGAACAGTTTGCCGACCAGGGCACCGGTGCCAGCGCCCACATTGCCCTGTGCTGGCGGCTGGCGGCTGGCCGCCAGGCAGGCTTGGTAACCGGCCTGTGCATCGGGGCGAATGCTTGAATCCCCGACGCCGAGGTCGAACACCACCGCGGCCGGCACGATGGGCACCAGGCCATAACCCGTACTCAGGCCAATGTGGTTTTCTTCCAGCCAGCGCATCACGCCGCTGGCGGCGTCCAGTCCCCAGGCGCTGCCACCAGAAAGAACAATGGCGTGCACCTTGTCCACCAGGTTGGCCGGTTGCAATAAATCTGTTTCGCGTGTGCCCGGCGCGGCGCCGCGCACATCGACGCCGGCCACTGCGCCGTCGCGTGCCATCACCACGCTGCAACCGGTGGGGCGGCGCGTCTCGGTGAAGTGGCCGACCTCGATGCCTGCGACATCGGTGAGAGAGCCCGGGTAGGTGGTGCGCGGGTTGGTTGTGCTCATGAGCGCAGATTATGCGCAGACCATGCCAAGCCGCTGCTTATTGGGAATCTCTTCCTTCCGCCCAATGGAAGCGGTGGAGGAAGCGGTGCACCACCGGTGTCAGCATGATGGCCATGACGGCGATGAAGGCCAGGCCGGCGTACAGTGCATAGAGTCCCGCGAAGAGCTTGCCGCCATCGCTGAGCTTGGTTTCGATCGGCCCCATGCCGCCGAGCAGCATGGCGGCGTTGACGAAGGCATCAATCCACGACATCTGTTCGTAGTGACGGTAGCCCAGCATGCCCGCCAACAGGGAGAACGCTATCAGCGCCAGCGCCAGAGCCGCATGCGTCAGCATGCGCAGGGTGAAGCGGCTGGTGGGGATGGGGGGCAGGTGGCGCGGTTCGTACATGAGAGGTGGTTCTGATGGATCCGGTCTCAGGCCGTGCGGTTTTGATCAGCCCGCTGGATCAACCGCTCAAGACAGAAAGACGAGGGCCAGCCCGATGGTGGCGGGAATGGCCTGGATGAAAAGAATCTTGCGGTTGGCCGTGGCGGCGCCATACAGGCCGGCCACCAGCACGCAGCCGAGGAAGAACACTTTGACCCCCATGCCGCTGGCGCCGAGGCTCAGGCCCCAGAACAGGCCGGCCGCCAGAAAGCCGTTGTACAAGCCCTGGTTGGCGGCCAGAACCTTGGTGGCCGTTGCGGCCTCCTGGGTCTGGCCGAAGGCGCGCAGTCCGGCCGGCTTGTCCCACAGGAACATCTCGAGCACCAGGATGTAGACGTGCAGGAGGGCGATCAGGGCGATGACGATGTTGGCGATGAGGGACATGATGGTTCCTTGGGTGTTGATGTCGGCTTAGAAGAATACAAAGTGCAGAAACATCAACTTGGCGTATAGCGTAATGTATGCCGCCAAATCTGCACTTGAAACTGACGACGAAAGTCTAAATCGATCCCGTCAAACTTCTGAAGATGGCTTGATTCTTGGGTTGACATCTATATACTGGTTAGATATACAGTACTTGATGCAGACATGAAACCCGACCGCTTGTTCTCACTTGGGATGCACTTGAGCCGCTGCACGGCGCGCGACGCACCCGACTATCCCGCGTCATGTGCCATGGGGTGTTGACGCCATGGCCGAGTTCTCCATCCCGCTGACGGCCCTCAAGGGCCGCGGCGCGGCCACGCGGGTGGCGCACCGCTTCGAGCGTGATGCACGCGCCGCGTTCGACGATGGCTGGCAGACCTGGGATGAAACCTTGTTGGGCGAGGCCGCCAAGCCGCAGACCGAGGTGCGCTGGGAGGACGCGCGCAGCGCCATCATGGCCAACGATTCGCCGGACATCGCCTTCGACTACTCCATCAACCCCTACCGAGGTTGCGAACACGGCTGTTCCTACTGCTATGCGCGGCCGACGCACAGCTACCTCGGGCTGTCGCCGGGGCTGGATTTCGAGACGGTGATCATTGCCAAGCGCGGGCTGGCGCAGACCTTGCGCAAGGAACTGGCGCGGCCTGGTTATCGGCCGAGCATGATCGTCATCGGTTCCGTCACCGACTGCTATCAGCCGGTGGAGCGCGAGTTGAAGATCACGCGTTCGCTGATCGAGGTGCTGTGCAAGGCGCGCCATCCGTTTTCGCTCGTCACCAAGTCCAGCGGCGTGGAACGCGACCTGGACCTGATCGCACCGATGGCGGCGGACAAACTGGTGGCGATCTACGTCACCATCACCACGCTCGACGCTGCGCTGGCGCGCCAGCTGGAGCCGCGTGCCGCCTCGCCGCAGCGCCGGCTGCGTACCATCCGCGCGCTGGCCGAAGCCGGCGTGCCGGTGGGCGTGAGCGTGGCGCCGCAGATCCCCTTCATCAACGACGACATGGAGCAGGTGCTGGAAGCGGCGGCCGAGGCCGGTGCGAAGAGCGCTTTCTACACCGTGCTGCGCCTGCCGTGGGAGTTGAACGAGGTGTTCCAGCAGTGGCTGGCGCTGCACTACCCGCAGCGCGCGGCGCGTGTGATGGCGCGCATTCGCGAGATGCGCGGCGGCCAGGACTACCGGAGCGATTTCGCCACCCGCATGACGGGCAGCGGCCTGTGGTCGGAGTTGATCCGCCAGCGCTTTCACAAGGCCTGCGCCCGCCACGGCCTGAACCGCGAGCGCCTTGAGCTGGACCTGTCGCAGTTTCGCCCCGGCCTGGCGGCCGGGCAGGGCAGCTTGTTCTAGTTCTTCACCGGCTCCAGGGTGAGCACGATGTAAGCGCCACCCACCTTGTCTGCCGTGAAGCGCACCTTGTCACCGGCCTGCACCTGCTCCAGCAGCGCTGCGTCTTTCACCTGAAACACCATGGTCATGGGGGGCATGTCGAGGTTCTTGATCTCGCCGTGCTTGAGGGTGATCTTCTTCGCCCCCTTGTCCACCTTGCGCACTTCACCCTCGCTCATTGAGCTGGCAGCGGGCGTGGTGTGATGGCTGTCGTGGTCGGCGATCTTGTTCTGCGCCAGGGCGTGGCTGCCGGCCAGCAGCAGGCTGAGGGAGAGGATGAGATGTTTCATGCGAATTTCCTTTCGTGTGAACAGGCCCTAGCGATAAGACTGGTAAACGGCGGCGCTGCCGCCGCGCTGCACCAGCAGCACGTCGTACGGGTCTTTGCGGCCGCCGTACTCGGGGCCGTCCATGCCGGGTGAGCCCACTGGCATGCCGGGCACGGCCAAGCCCAGGGCTCGTGGTTTTTCTTTCAGCAGACGCTGGATGTCGCGCGCCGGCACATGACCTTCGAGCAGGTAGCCACCCACCAGCGCGGTGTGGCAGGAGCCGAACTTGTCGGCCAAGCCCAGGCGCTGGCGGTAGTCGCGTTTGGTGGCATCGCTGACGTCGTGCGTTTTCACCTCGTAACCATTGCTCTGCAGGTGCCGGATCCAGTCGTGGCAGCAGCCGCAGGTGGGCGTCTTCCAGACCTCGATCACGGGCTTGTTGCCGGTGGTGCCGAGGGCCAGCAGCGGCAGGGCGCCCAGCGCTGCGGTCAGGCCCCCTTGCAGCAGCGTGCGGCGGCGCAGGTGTTCAGTGGTGTTGGCCATGGTTCATCTCCATCATGGGGTGGTGTTTCATGTCGTGTTGCATGCCTGGGTGCATCGGCATGGTGTGGCCATAACCGCGCAGGGTCTTGTAGCGTTCGATCTGCTGCGGCGTCAGCAGGGCGGTCTGTGCCAGGTGGGTTTGCAGGTGCTCGGCGCGCAGTTGTGCCAGTTTCTCACCGGCCGCGCGGGTGAGTTGGTTCAGTGACTCGGCGTTGATGCTGCGGCTGGCAAAGGCCTGGTCGAGCGCGCGCTCGGCTTCGATCAGCTCAGCCCCCAGGCGGCGCGCTTCGGTCTTGTGCTGTGTCAGCAGCGCCTGCGATTGGGTGCGCTGTTCGTCGCTCAGCTTCAGTTCATTGGCCAGCTCCAGCGTATGAAGGGGACCGGGGTAGCCGTTGAGTTCGGCTGCCTTGGCAAAACCGTGGCCCTGGCCGTTCTCGTAGGCCTGGATGTCCTGCCCGGACAGGGCCTTGATCTGACGCTGTTGTTCGCCGGCATAGGGTTGGCTGGAGGAAGACGGGCTGTGCATGCCGCCCGACATGTTGCCGTGGGGCTGGCCAGCCTGCATGTTCTGGTGCATGCCGTGCTGGTGCGTGGCGGTGGGTGCCGTGGTTGGCTGGTCCTTGCCCGCCTTGGTCGCGATGACGCGGATCGTGCCCTTCATGCCGGCCTGGTAGTGGCCGTTGATCAGGCAGGCAAACTCGAACTCGCCGGCCCGGTTGAAGGTCCAGACCAGGTTGCCGGTCTTGCCCGGTGCCACGTGCACCATGTGCGGCTCATCGTGTTCCATGCCCGGGTGCTTCTGCATCTGGGCGGCGTGTTCTGCCAGTTCCTGCGGCGTGCCGAGCACCAGCTCGTGCAGCACCTTGCCGTCGTTGCGTACCTTCAGGCGCACGGTCTGGCCTTGCTTCACCTCGATGCGCGCGGGGGTGAAACGCATGGTGTCTTTCATGTGGATCGTGATGGTGCGCGTGACGGCCTTGGCCTCGCCGGCCATGCCCCAGGTTTTCTGCTCTGCCGCCGTGGCGTGCATCGGCTGCCCATGCCGGGGTTCATGGCCAAATGTGGCGCTGGCCCCCGTTAATATTGCGCAAATAGCTATGAATTTGATAGCGTTCATGGTGTTCCTTAATGTGATGAATGTGAACGGGGTTTGACCGCCTTGAGTTCCGCCGGTGCTGCGCTGGCCGCAGGGGGCGTCTGGCGCTTGGGTGCAGGCAGTGCGCCACCCCACTCGTAGGCCCGGGTGCCGGCCGGCTGCTTGAACCAGCCCGGGTCGCGGTAGTCACCGGGCTTCTGGGTCTTGCGCACCTTCAAGGTGGTGAACATGCCGCCCATCTCGACCGGGCCATAGGGGCCGCTGCCGGTCATCATGGGTAGCGTGTTGTCGGGCAGCGGCATTTCCATCTCGCCCATGTCGGCCATGCCGCGTTCACCCATCACCATGTAGTCGGGCACCAGCTTCTGGATTTTTTGCACCAGGCCGCGGTGGTCGACGCCGATCATGGTGGGCACGGCGTGGCCCATCGGGTTCATGGTGTGGTGGCTCTTGTGGCAGTGGAAAGCCCAGTCGCCTTCCTCGTCCGCCACGAACTCGACCTGCCGCATCTGGCCCACCGCAATGTCAGTCGTCACCTCCGGTACGCGCGCCGCCAGCGGCCAGGGCCCGCCGTCGCTGCCGGTCACGGCAAACTCGTGGCCGTGCAGGTGGATCGGGTGGTTGGTCATGGTCAGGTTGCCGACGCGGATGCGCACCTTGTCGCCCAGCCGCACGTTGAGCGAGTCGATGCCGGGGAAGGCGTGGCTGTTCCAGGTCCAGAGGTTGAAGTCCAGCATGGTGTTGATCTTCGGCGTGCTGCTGCCGGGCTCGATGTCGAAGGCATTGAGCAGGAAGCAGAAGTCACGCTGCACTTCGCTGATCAGCGGGTGCTGGCCCTTGGGGTGCGTGACCCAGAAGCCCATCATGCCCATGGCCATTTGCGTCATCTCGTCGGCATGCGGGTGGTACATGAAGGTGCCGGGCCGGCGTGCCACAAACTCGTAGACGAAGGTCTTGCCGACCGGGATCTGCGGTTGCGTCAGGCCGCCGACGCCGTCCATGCCGTTGGGCAGGCGCTGGCCGTGCCAGTGGATGGTGGTGTGCTCGGGCAGCTTGTTGGTGACAAAAATGCGCACGCGGTCGCCTTCCACCACCTCGATGGTCGGTCCCGGGCTCTGGCCGTTGTAGCCCCACAGCGTGGCGCGCATGCCGGGTGCGATCTCGCGCACCACCGGCTCGGCTACCAGGTGGAACTCCTTCACGCCCTGGTTCATGCGCCAGGGCAAGGTCCAGCCGTTGAGCGTGACCACCGGGTGGTAGGGGCGGCCATTGGGCGGCAGCAGCGGCGGTGCGGTGTCGGGTTTGTCCATCAAGACCGGCTCGGGCAGGGCGGCCATGGCCACCTTGCTGACAGAGGCCGCGGCGACGGCCGTCATGGCTGCACCGCTGAAGAAATTGCGTCGATTCATGTTCAGTGTCCTTGGGGCGCAGAGGCCATCGATGCGCCGCTGCTGCGCGGGCGGGCCAGGGTGCCGGGCGAAGTGCCGGTGAGCGTCAGTTGCAGGTCGGCCTCGGCCAGCCAGAAGTCGCGTTGCGCTTCGATGGCGTTGTTCACGCTCATCACCTGCTGGCGCATGTCGCCCAGCAGGTCCCAGACGCTGGCCAGCATGCCGTTGTAGCGCAGCAGCACTTCGTCGCTGATGGCCTTGCGCAGCGGCACCACCTCGTCGCGGTAGTGGCGTGCCAGGTCGTAGGCGGTGCGCCAGCCGTGATACGCCTCGCGTGCCTCGCTGCGCGCCTTCACCGCCACGTCGCGCACGCGCGTGGCCGACTGCAGGTACAGCGCCTGTGCACGCGCGTTGCGCGCCGTGCCCCAGTCGAAGATCGGCAGCGGCAGTCTCAACTCCCAGCCGTGCTTCTCCTCGCGTGCGCCGGTGCCGTCCACCAGGCTGCGGTGCTTGTAGCCCAGCGTCAGGCCGTCGAGGTAGCCCACGGTCTTGACCATGCCCAGCGAGTCGGCCACATAGCCGGTCTCGGCCACGGCCGAGCGCACGTCGAGCCGTTCGCGCAGGGCGCGGGCTTCCACGTTCTGCATGTCGGCCGTCTGCGGCGGCAGGTCAGGCAGGCGCTCGGCCAAGGTGAATTGCGTCTGCGCACCCCACAGGCCCATCAGACGGGTGAGGCGCTCGCGCTCGCTGAACAGGGTCTGCTGTGCGCGTGCCAGCTGGGCGGCGGCATCGGCCAGAAAGACCTGCTCACGTGCCTGTTGCAATTTGCTCCAGTTGCCCACGCGCGCCATGCGCCGTGCCAGCTCACTGCCGGCTTCGGCGGCTTCTTTCACCTGGCCCATGTAGGCCACCGTCTGCTGCGCCGCCACGGCGTTGATCCAGGCTTTGCGTGTCTCGGTGGCGAGCACGATGACTTGCTGTGCCGCCTGCAGCTTGGCCAACTCGTGCTGCTGGCCTTGCCACTTGGCGCGCCAGGGCAGGAACAGCAGGCCGACCACGTCGAAACGCAGCATGCGTTCGATCTCGCGCTTGTCGCCTTCGGCGAATTCGGCAATCGAGAAATGCGGGTTGAACGCGCGCCCGGCCTGCACGCGCTGGGCATCGCTGATGTCGAGTGCGGCGAGCGCGCTGTGCAGGCCCGGGTTGTTGAGCAGGGCAATGCGCACGGCGCTCTCGGCGCTCAGCGGTGCTTTGAGCAACTCCGCCACGGCGGCATCGATCTCGTTGTTGTTGCGCTGTAGGGTGACGCTGGTGCCGGCGGTGCGGCCCTCGGTGAGCTGCTGCACGTCGTTCAGGTTCTGTTCGGGCGTGAGCGAAGTGCAGCCTGCCAGCAGCACGGCGAGCGCACTGGCGCTGGCCAAGAGAGTGCGGTGTGTCATGGTTTTGCTCCAGGTGCCGGGGCATTGGGTGTGGCCGGGGTGACCGGGGTGACAGTGGCTTGCGCCTGTTCGGCTTTCAGAATGTCTGCGTGGCCGCGTGCGAACTCGCCTACACGTGCGTTGGCGGCGGCCCAGTCATCCTGGTCCTGCACCACACCGCGCGGGCTGTAGACCAGGGCCGAGTGGTAGCGCAGGGCGGGGACCGATGCGCCTGCATCGGCGGCCGCGGTCGTAGCTCTGGTTTTTTCTGGTGCGTTTTGCGCCAGGTTCAGCGTCGGCCAGGCCAGAACGGCCAGGGCCAGCAGAGTGGTTTTTCTCACGGATCTTCTCCAAAACAGCGTTCAGGGAACGGTGTGGTACCGCCATGGGCCCGGTTTCGGGACACGGCGGACGCACTACGGCTGTCAGGATCAGAAAATGGGCGGTTTGAAGCCCGGTGCGCGCTCGGCGCTGGCGAAGTGCTGGGAGGAGGCCTGCGGCTGGACGGCCGGCAGGGCGTAGGTGCCGATGTGCCACGCCATCGGCGTCAGGGCGACGGTGTGGCAGATCTGACAGGCGGCGCAGGTGGCGCAGTCGGCCGCGTGGGCCTGGTGAGAGTCGTCGGCCGGGTTATCGCTGCTGGTCACCATGGCCATGTGGCCCGGGCAGTCGGCATAGTCCATGGCCACGGGTTGAGCCTCAAATCGGGATTCTGCCCTTGTTTTGTCTGTGCGGGTAGCTACGAAATCAATAGCATTTTCGGTGCCATGGAGGGCGCTCGCCACCATCTCCATCGCCATGGCGTCGCCGACCCAGCCGCGCAGGGGCAGCAGGGCGATCATGAGGGCGAGCAGGAGGATGCGCATGTATGAATGATAAAGCCTGCGGTACAAAAGTTCCGCTTGAAGCGATGGTCAAGCGCTTGCCACGCTGGTCGTCAGGTAGTGCGCCATGTCGGCCGCCGGCATGGGCCGGGCAAACAGGAAACCCTGAACTTCGTCGCAGCCGAAGGTGCGCAGCTGCGTCAGCATGTCTTCCGTCTCGACGCCTTCGGCAATCGTACGCAGGCTCAGGCTGTGAGCCATCTGGATGATGGCGCGCACGATGGCCGCATCGTCCGGGTCGGTGGCGAGGTCGCGCACAAACGTGCGGTCGATCTTCAGCCGGTCAATGTCAAAGCGTTTGAGGTAGGCCAGGCTGGAGTAGCCGGTGCCGAAGTCGTCGATGGAGAGTTGCACGCCCAATTGCTTGAGGTTCTGCAGGCTGGCCAGCACACCGTCCACGTTCTGGATCAGGATCGATTCAGTCAACTCCAGCTCCAGCAGCGCCGGCGCCAGCCCGGACTCTTGCAGCGCGCGCCTGACGGACTGTTCCACATCACCGCGCTTGAACTGGACGCCGGAAAAGTTGACGGCCATCGTCAAGGGTGGCAAGCCAGCCTGCTGCCAGGCCATGGCCTGGCGGCAGGCCTCGAACAGAACCCACTGGCCGATGGGCACGATCAGGCCGCTTTCTTCGGCTACCGGAATGAAACGCTGCGGCTCGATCAGTCCCAGCTCAGGATGCTGCCAGCGCAGCAGCGCTTCGACGCCAATCACCTTGCCGCTGGCCAGATCGATCTGGGGCTGGTAGTGCAGCATGAATTCGTGGCGCTCCAGGGCACGGCGTAGCCCACCCAGCAACTGCAAGTGATCGACGCTCTCGGCGTTCATCGCTTCGTCGAAGAAACGATACGTGTTGCGACCGGCTTCCTTGGCGCGGTACATGGCCAGATCGGCCTTTTTCAGCAGAGTTTCGAAATCAGTACCGTCTTCGGGGAAGACCGTCGCACCCATGGAAACGGTGGTTGTGATTTCATTGCCGTGCGTCACAAGAGGGGCCTGCAAGCAGTCCATGATCTTGATCATGACCTCCGCCGCCACATCGGTGTCGGGCAGGTCGCGCAGCACGATCAGGAATTCGTCACCCCCCTGGCGGGAGATGGTGTCGGTGTCGCGCACGCACTCTTTCAGGCGTTCGGCAACCGCCTTGAGCAAGGCGTCGCCGCAGTGGTGGCCCAGGGTGTCATTGATGCTCTTGAAACTGTCGAGATCAAGGAACAGCAGGGCGACCCGGGTGTTGCTGCGCTGCGCCTGGGCGATGGCCTGTTCGAAACGGTCTTGCAACAGCAGACGGTTGGGCAGGCCGGTCAGGGTGTCGTGGTAGGCCAGAAATTCAATGCGCTGTTCGGCCGTCATGCGGGCGGTGATGTCGGAGCCCACGCCGCGATAACCGCGGAACACACCCTGTTCGTCAAAGAAAGGGGTGCCGCTGATGGAGAAGGTATGCAATTCACCGTTGTCGGCGCGGACCTGATAGACAAAGTCCCTGAACGGTTGGTGTTGTTCCAGCAGCCGGCGGTGCTCGGCCCATTGCCCGGGTGTCACTCCCTCCAACGGGAGTTCCCAGCGTGTCTTGCCGATGAACGGTTCGATGTCGGCGCGGATGCGCTCGATCGACATTTGCGTGAAGCGGAACTCGGCGTCCTGTTCCCAGTACCAGTCGGTCGACAGCGCGGTCAGGCTGCGAAAGCGCGCTTCACTGTCGCGCAGGGTCTGCTGTTGTGCATCCAGTGCGTTCACCATGGCATTGGAGGCCTGCATCAAGGTGCCGATCTCGCCGCCACTGGTGACCGGTAGCAGACGGTTCGTTCCCGTTTTGTTGGGGAGTTCCTGCACATGGCGTGTGAGTGTGGCCAGTGGGGCCAGGAGCCGGTGCATGATCAGCCAGGCCACCAGCAGCACGATGCCGGTTCCCAGCCCCAAGGCCAGCAGGAAATAGCGCTGGGCCTGGCGCAGCGGCGCTTCGGCCTCGGTAATGGGATAGTTGGCAGCGAGAATCCAGCCGGTGGTGGACAGGCGTTTGAAGCTGCTGAACATGGCCTGGCCATGCGACGTGACGGTGGGGCCGCTGCCTTCGAAACCGGTCAAGGCCTGGTCGTAGAGTTCATTTTTGCCGGGGCGGGCCGCCTCTGACATGAGGCGGATCGCGTCGGGGTGCATGATCATCGTCCGGTTCAGGTCGGTGATGAAGACGTAACCCGAGTGGCCGATCTTGGTCTGCCTCAGGTTGGCCAGAAAGTTGCGGCCCAGCAGGTCAAAGCTGCCTTGCAGGATGCCGATCAGTTCTCCCCGTTCGCCCAGCAGGGGCGAGGTCATCATCAGGGCGGGTTGTCCCGGCGCGTCGGACGACAGGTACGGGACGGAGATGTGCGGCTTGAGGGTGGCGGCGGCGACCTGGAAGAACTTCCGGTTGGTCATGTCTCGGCCACGCTGGTCAGGCTTGTAGGGACTTTCGGCGATCACCTTGCCTTCGGGTGAGATCAGGAACAGCCCGTTGTCGAACAGCGAGTGCAGCGCCGCCATGCGATCGAGCGACCGCTGCGCCAGTTCAGGGTCGCTCAGGGCTTCGCGCGAGAGGTGACGCGACGAGAGATTCAGCGCGTCTTGCGTGATCCGGATCTTCTCGTCGATGCTGGTAGCCAGTGAGGACACCAGGGCGTACTGCTGGGTGTACAGGCTGTTGCGGAATTCGGTCTCGAAATACCGCAAGCCCAGCACCGCCAAGGTGCCGACCACTGTGACGAAGACGGCCGCCATGGCGAGGGCGACGCGTGTCTTCAGACTGATATGGCGAAGTGTGGTCCGCGGCATGCTCATGTGAGCTGTCATCGAAATCCGTTTTTGTTGTGATCGGAGTCGAAACAGCAGGCACGAACTCCCCCCTTGCCGCCGATGTTACCAGCTGTAAGGGCGCCTCAAGGCCGAACGGCGGGGCTCTCCAGTGCCATGCAGCGGGCCTGTGTCGCCAGATACAGCTCCAGCGCCACCAGCTCCTGCGCGCCATAGGGCCAGTGCTGCGCGCGTACGCCGCTCAGGCAGTACTGCAGCCGGCTGGTTAGCGGCAGCGGGCGTTGCTCACTCCTTCTCGTTGTCGCCCCGTTCGTCGAGCTGGTCTTTTTTGTCTTTGACCTTGGCCCACGCTTGCGCGTCGGGCAGGGCCAGGCGGCTTCGGGCGATGAGCGGCCAACGTTTGGCCAGCCGGGCGTTGAGGTCAATGAAGCTTTGCTGGTCGGCCGGTACGTCTTCTTCCACGAAGA
This sequence comes from Hylemonella sp., assembly GCA_030680575.1. Classification (GTDB taxonomy): domain Bacteria; phylum Pseudomonadota; class Gammaproteobacteria; order Burkholderiales; family Burkholderiaceae_C; genus Hylemonella. The sequence goes on along the minus strand of JAUXVI010000013.1, from coordinate 108,345 downwards.
TGGCGTCCACCGGGCATTCCGGAATGCACAAGGCGCAGTCGATGCAATCGTCCGGCTCGATCACCAGCATGTTCTTGCCGGCGCGAAAGGCGTCGACCGGACAGACGTCGACACAGTCGGTGTACTTGCAACGGATGCAGGATTCGGTGACAACGTGTGTCATGGTCGTTTGTTCACGATGACGGTGGCTGGTGCGGCAGCGCGGTCGGGTCGCGGCCGGATCATCCACGGGAAGAAACGCCAGAGGTACAGCGCCAGGGATGCGATCCAGGCCAGTGCGGCACCCTGCAACAGCACGGTACTGAACATCGAGGGATGCAGTGCTGCCAGTCGCAGCACAAACGCCAGCAGCATCAGCACGTAACTCGCCGTCATGCTGCGATCCACCGCCAACGGCCGCCCCAGGTGACCGAGCGCCGTGCGCGTGACCATGCCAATGATCAGCACGGAGAACCCCCCCATGGCGATCACATGCACATGAACGGCCGTGCGCAGGGGCAGCCCCGCGGCCTGGGCTGCGGCCACCAGCAAGCCGGCACCGAGACCGGCATAACCGGCGTACAGGATCCAGAGCAGCGGCTTGCGGCGCACAGTCCAGGGCTTCCAGGTCAGCAGTTGCCACAAAGGCACACCACCAGCTACCAACAAGGTCAGTGCCAGGGGGGCTTGCCATTGCAACAACACGAACAGCACGGCCAGCGCGCCAGCGCCCAGTTGCACCAGCCCGCTGCGTTCCTGCATCGGGATGCTGAGACCGGGTACGGCCCGCATGGCGAAGAAGGGAATGACGCGCCGGCCGACCAGGAGGGCGATCACGGCCATGCACAGCAAGCCGGCGTTGAAACGCTGCATCAGCAAGGTGTAGTCACCGTCCAGTGCCGCCAGCAGGTACAGCACATCCGTGGCACCCAGACCGAGCAGCAGGACGGGGACGGCATAGTTGCGGCGGTTGCGCGTGCCGTACACCGCGCGCGCCATGGCGACACAGGCCAGCAGGAAAAAGGCCGCTTCGGCGCCAAAGCCGAGCCAGAACATGGTCGAAGTGCCGGCCAGCAGGCCCACGCGGGCGACCAGCCACAGTACGCAGGCCGCCAGCAGGATGGGGCCCGGCATCGGGTTGACGCCGGTCCAGTTGGCGCCTGCGGTCATCAGAAAGCCGACGGCGATGGTGGCAACAAAGCCCCACATCATCTCGTGGGCGTGCCAGGCCACGCCCGCCAACGGCCCTTGCAGCAGCTGGGGCCAGAAGATCCAGAGTGCCACCGCCACCAGCGCCCAGGCCGCGCCCGCCAGGTACAGCGGGCGAAAGCCCATTTCCAGAAACGCCTGCAGCGAAGGCGCAATGCGTTCGGGCGTCTCGGGTTCGTTGATCTGCAACAGATTACCCATGCGACAACTCCTCGATCTGTGCCGGTTCTTTGGGCGTGTGATGGGCCATCTGGTAGCCGTACCACAGGCTTTGCGCGATGCGACCGGCCAGTTCGGTCGCCCGCTCGCGCAGAGCCTGGTTGGACAATTCGGCGGCGGTCGCCTCGAAGAGCTGCAGCCAGTGCTGGAACAACCCGGCCGTCAGCCCCGGCAGGGCGGCGTGCACCGGCATGGGCGTGCCGCGAAAGCGCCGCGTGCCACGCAAAGCGGAGGACCAGAAGTCAGTCAGCTTGACGAGGTGTGCATCCCAGTCATGCACGTGCGCGTTGAAGATTGGCCCCAGTTGCGCATCGCGTCGCACCCGTGCGTAGAAGCGGTGTACCAGTTCAGCAATTTCTTCTTCGCTGCACAGCTGCGGATTAGGCATGGACGACTCCTTGCCGGAGAAGTGCCGGCATTAAAGATTTAAATTACATGCATCTTATAAAAAACAGCCCGCCTTGACCAGCATGGGCCTGCCGGTCGCAGGGTCAAGCGGGGGAATGCGTCAGTCGGCCGTCAGTTGCTGGTCGGCCTTGTCCAGCCACAGCTGCAGGCTGTCCAGCAGGCCCTGCTGGCTGAAGGAACAGCTTTCCTCGGCAAACAAGGCGCTGGATTCGAGCCGGTCGAGCAGCTGGTGCAACACGTCGGCATAACGGGGCGGCAGGTCGGCCAGCAGCTTTGTGTGCGCACGCGCGATGTGGCAGAAGTCGGCAGGTCTGGATTGGCCATGGCGCAGAACCTGCAGTTGCGCCTGAAGCGCGGCGAGATCGGGATGCATGGTCAGTGCCCAATCACCTTGGAGAGGAAGTCGCGGCTGCGCTCGCTCTGTGGGTGGTTGAAGAATTCGTGCGGCGTATTCTGCTCGACGATCTGGCCCTGGTCCATGAAGATCACGCGGTCGGCCACGGCGCGGGCGAAGCCCATCTCGTGCGTGACGCACAGCATGGTGATGTCCTGGGCCGCCAGTTCGCTCATGACATCGAGCACTTCCTTGATCATCTCCGGGTCGAGTGCCGAGGTCGGCTCGTCGAACAACATGATCTGCGGCTTCAGGCACAACGCGCGCGCAATCGCCACGCGCTGCTGCTGGCCGCCGGAGAGCTGCAGCGGGTACTTGTGCGCCTGCTCGGCGATCTTGACACGCGCGAGCTGCTCTATGGCGCGCTCTTCGGCCTCGTGCCGGGACAACTGGTTGACTTGGATCGGTGCCAGCGTCAGGTTCTCCAGCACGCTCAGGTGCGGGAACAGATTGAACTGCTGGAACACCATGCCGACCTGCTTGCGCACCGCGTCGACCACCTTGACGTCGTCGCCCAGTTCCAAACCGTTGACGAAAAGCCGGCCCTGCTGATGCTCTTCCAGCCGGTTGATGCAGCGGATCAGAGTGGATTTGCCCGAGCCGGACGGACCGCAGATCACGATGCGCTCACCTTTGGCCACCGACAGGTCGATGTCGCGCAGCACGTGGAAGTCATCGCCGTACCACTTGTTGACTTGTTCGAAAACGATGATGGGGTCGGACATGGTGCTTCAGCGGACCTGGCCGCGGTTGAGTTGCTTTTCCACCCACAGGCTGTAGCGCGACATGGCCAGGCAGAAGACAAAGTAGATCAGCGCGACGAACAGGTAGCCCTCTAGCTTGAAGGGCCGCCAGTCGGCATCGGAATTGAGCGCCAGGCTCAAGGCGCCGGTGAGTTCGTACAGGCTGACGATGGTCACCAGCGAGGTGTCCTTGAAGATGGCAATGAAGTTGTTCATCAGGCCCGGCAGCACCGCGGCCAGGGCCTGCGGCAGCACCACCCGGCGCTGGGTCTGCCACCAGGACAGGCCCAGCGCCGCAGCGGCTTCGACCTGGCCGCGCGGGACAGCCTGCAAGCCACCGCGGATAACCTCGGCCATGTAGGCGGCGGCAAACAGCGTGATGCCGGCCAGCACGCGCAGCAGCACGTCGATGGAAAACCCCTGTGGCATGAACAGCGGGAACAGAAAGGACGCCATGAACAGCACGGAGATCAGCGGCACGCCGCGCACCAGTTCCACGTAGACAGTGCAGACGGCGCGCATGGCCGGCAGCTCGGATCGCCGGCCCAGGGCCACCAGCAGTGCCAGTGGAAAAGCCATGGCGATCGAAAGCGACGACAGCAGGAGGGTCAGCGGCAGGCCGCCCCACTGGTCGGTATCGACCGTGCTCAGGCCCAGCATCTTGCCGTGCATCAGCAGAAAGAAGGCGCCGAGCCCGCCCAGCCAGAGCAGCACCAGCCAGCGCCGCCAGAACCGCCGGATGCAGCTGACGACCAGCAGGGTCATCATCAGTCCGGTGGCCAGCAGCGGCCGCCATTGTTCGTCGAATGGGTAGCGGCCCATCAGGATGATGCGGTATTTCTCCGCGATCACGCCCCAGCAGGCGCCCGCCGGGTGGGCCAGACAGGCTTCTGCGTTGGGGCGCCAGCTGGCGCGCAGCACGGCCCAGTCAAGCAACTGGGGCAGCCAGTACATCAGCGCAGCGCCAATCAACAGCGAGGTGAGCGCCGTGCCCCGGTCGCAGAACAAGCGGCTGCGCAGCCAGGCCCATGCACCCCGATGGCGCACCGGGGCCGGGCGAGGCGGGATGAGGTGGGCGTGCTGGCTCGTCATCGCGTCAGCGCTCCTTGAGGGCGACACGGGCGTTGTACACGTTCATCAGCAGCGAGGTGGCCAGCGAGAGACAGAGGTAGATCGCCATCACGATGACCAGGCACTCCACCGCACGGCCAGTCTGGTTGATGGCGGTGTTGGCGATCGAGACCACATCCGGGTAGCCGATGGCTACGGCCAGCGAGGAATTCTTGGTCAGGTTGAGGTACTGGTTGGTCAGCGGCGGGATGATGACGCGCAGCGCCTGCGGCAGCACCACACGACGCATGGTCTGGCGTTGGCCCAGACCCAGCGCGGCGGCGGCTTCACTCTGGCCGCGTGGCACGGCGGTTATGCCGGCTCGCACCACTTCGGCGATGAAGGCGGCGGTGTACAGGCTCAGGCCCAGTGTCAGCGCCAGGAACTCGGGACTGAGGGTGAACAGGGGCTCGGCATCCGGTGTGGCCTGCCAGATCAGCCCGCTCTTGCTGAGCGTCAGCACACCCAGTTGGGCCGGGGCATCGAATGCGGGCAGTGCTTCGGCCAGCAGCAGGTACCACATCAGCAACTGCAGCAGCAGCGGAATGTTGCGAAACAGTTCGACATAACTGGCACACAGACCGCGCAGCAACGCACTGCGGGAGAAACGGCCAACCCCCAGTGCCGTGCCCAGCACCGTTGCCAGCACAATGCCGGCCAGGGCAGTGCGCAAGGTGTTGCCCAGGCCGGTGAGAAAAGCGAGCCAGTAGGCCTGCGAGGCCTCGAAGCCGAACAAGCCCTCGCCGATCTCGAAGCCGGCCGGTTGCAACAGGAAATCAAAACCACTCTGGATACCGCGCTGCGCCATGTTGCGCGCCGTGTTGCCGGCCAGGAACCAGAACACCAGCGCCAGCAAGGCCAGCAGCAGCACCTGGTAGACCAGGCCGCGCACGGCTCGGCTGCGCCAGTTCCAGCGCTTCCTGGTTGAGGATGTCAAGGCGACCATCAGCGAATAGGTGGGGCGTACATCAGGCCGCCCTTGCTCCACAGGTTGTTGGCACCGCGCGGCAGCTTGAGGGCCGAACCCGCGCCGACATTGCGCTCGAAGATCTCACCGTAATTGCCGGTGGCACGGATGGCGCGGGCCAGCCATTCGCGATCCAGGCCGAGCAGCTTGCCCATGTCCTCGCCACTGCCAACGATGCGCTGCACGGCCGGGTCGGCGCTGGTCTTGAGCTTGTCGACATTGGCCTGGGTGATGCCGTATTCCTCGGCTTCCAGCAGACCGTAGACCACCCATTTGACGATGGCGAACCACTCATCGTCGCCGCGCCTCACCATCGGGCCCAGCGGTTCCTTGGAGATCAGCTCGGGCAGGATCACATGGTCGGCCGGGTTCTTGGCTTCCTTGGCGCGGATGGAGGCCAGGCCGGAGGCGTCGGTGCTGTAGGCCTGGCAGCGACCGGCCAGGTAGGCGCCGTTGGCAGCCTCCAGCTTGTCGAAAACGACGGGCTTGAGCTTGAGGTCGTTGCTACGCGAGTAGTCGGTCATGTTCTTTTCGGTGGTGGTGCCGGCCTGCACGCACACTGTGAAACCCTTGAGCTGCTTGGCGCTGCGGATCTTGCTTTTGGCTGGCACCATGAAGGCCTGGCCGTCGTAGTAGGTGACGGCGGTGGTGTGCAGACCGAGCGAGGCGTCGCGCGTCAGCGTGAAGGTGGTGTTGCGCGACAGCAGGTCGATTTCGCCCGACTGCAGGGCGGTGAAGCGCTGCTGGGCATTGAGGGCGACGTACTTGACCTTCTCGCTGTCGCCCAGCACGGCAGCCGCGGTCGCGCGGCAGATGTCGACATCCAGCCCGGTCCACTTGCCCTTGGAGTCGGTGGCGCTGAAGCCGGCCACGCCCGTGTTGACGCCGCAGACCAGCTGACCGCGCGCCTTGATGCCGTCGAGTGTCTTGCCGGCCTGGGCCGGCAGGCTCAGCAGGGTGGCCGCCGCGGCCAAGGTCAACGTGGTGAGCTGGATAAAAGGGCGGTTCATGCGCTTGGCTCCGTAAAAATCGATGGGTTGGAGGCGTCACATCGGCGACTGGCCTTGGGGGCTACCCCAATGCGATTGTGCCCTCGCGGCGCTAGGCTTGCGGCAATTGAGGAGTTTTTCTGCATGCGCGCCCATTACAAATTCTGGCCCCACCGTCTGCCCCATGCCATCACCCCGCCTGCCACCTCGCTGTGGGATAACCTGGCCGTCAGCGCCCGCCGCTACCCGAACAAGGCCGCGCTGGTGTTCTTTGGCAGCGTTCTGAGTTATGCCGATTTGCTACAAAAAGCAGAGCGCCTGGCGTCGTATCTACAAGGGCTGGGGGTCAAAAAGGGCGACCGTGTGGTGCTCAATATGCAGAACTGCCCGCAACTGGTAATTGCCCACTTCGCCATCCTGCGCGCCAATGCCGTGGTGGTGCCGGTCAACCCGATGAACCGGGCCGAGGAACTGAAGCACTACATCACCGACCCTGACGCCAAGGTGGCCCTCACCACCGCCGATCTCGCACCAGAGCTGGCCCGCGCCAGTGACGCGTTGCCGGTCGGCCAGGGGCTGGCCCATCTGGTCGTGACGCAGTTCACCGATGCCTTCGACGCCGAGGTCAGCGGCGAGGAGGCGCCGCCGGCGGTCTGGTGTGACTGGCTGTTGACACAGCATGCGCTACCGGTCTTGCAGGGCGGCCAAGTCCATGGCTGGGAACAGGCCCTGGCCTGTCGCTTGCCCTTGCCTGAGTTGCTGGTCGGGCCGGCCGATCTGGCCTTGTTGCCCTATACCAGCGGCACCACCGGCCTGCCCAAGGGCTGCATGCACACACATGCCAGCATCATGCACAACGCGGTGGCCAGCAGCCTGTGGGGCAATGCCACGGCAGAGAACGTCACACTGGCCGTGGTGCCGATGTTCCATATCACCGGCATGGTCAGCGTTATGCACTCCAGCATCTACCTGGCCGCCACCCTGATCGTCATGCCGCGCTGGGATCGCGACCTGGCCGGGCGTCTGATCTCGCGGCGCCGTGTGACGCACTGGACCAACATCCCGACCATGATGATCGACCTGCTGGGCAGTCCCCATTTCGAGCAGTACGACCTGTCCAGTCTGGTCTACATCGGCGGCGGCGGCGCGGCCATGCCGCAAGCCGTGGCGCAGCGTCTGCTGGACCAGTTCGGCTTGCGTTATGTCGAAGGCTACGGCCTGACCGAGACCGCTGCGCCCTCGCACACCAACCCGCCCGACGCACCCAAGCAGCAGTGCCTGGGCATTCCGTTCATGAGCACCGACTCGCGCGTGATTGACCCGGAGACGCGGGCCGAACTGCCGGTGGGCGAGGCAGGTGAGATCGTGACCCACGGGCCCGAGGTTTTCCAGGGCTACTGGAAGCGGCCGGAAGCCACCGCAGAAGCTTTTATTGAGATCGAGGGCAAGCGTTTTTTCCGCACTGGCGACCTGGGCCGGGTCGACGAAGACGGCTACTTCTTCATGACCGACCGCTTGAAGCGCATGATCAACGCCTCCGGTTTCAAGGTCTGGCCGGCCGAGGTGGAGGCGCTGATGTTCAAGCATCCGGCGATCCAGGAGGCCTGCATCATCTCGACCAAGGACAGCTACCGCGGCGAATCGGTGAAGGCGGTGGTCGTGCTGCGTTCTTCCCACAAAGGGCAGGTGAGCGAGCAGGACATCGTCGACTGGTGTCGCGACAACATGGCGGTCTACAAGGTGCCGCGTGTGGTGCAATTCGTTGACGCCCTGCCCAAGAGCGGCAGCGGCAAGGTGATGTGGCGGGCACTGCAGGAGGCCGAAGCCGCCTGAGGGGGCGAGGTCGGCTGCAAGCTCTGGTGCGGTGCAGCAGGTGCTTACGGCCGCTGCACGCTGTCACCCACGTAGGTGGTATAGAGCTGGCCGGCGAGTTGCATCATCACGTCCTCGGTGTTGGCGGTGGCGATGTTGGTGAGAACGACAACGACCGCATCGCGTTCGGTATCCAGCCAGATATGGGCCTTGTTCAGGGTGTTGGAGCCGCCATGAAACACCAGTGGGTTCGGGGACCACGCCACCTTCAGATTGCCCCAGCCCAAGGCGTACTGGGCCACGCCGGCCACTGTGGTGGCTGTGGTGGAGGCCAGCGGCATGGCGATCTGCGGCGTGACCAGTTTCCTCAGCGTGGCGGGTTGGACCAGCGCAGGCCCCCGTCGGCCCTGACCGGCCATCCAGCTGCCCCAACGGGCAAAGTCCAGTACCGACATATGCGCCGTGCCAGCCGGCCCCAGCAGCGAGGGGTTGTCTGCTTCGGGGCCACTCAGGATGGCTTTGAGCTGGCCATTGATCAGGCGGTGACCCAGCGGCGCATCGACCCGGCCCATACTGGCCTGCGGCCCCAGGCCGGCGGTCTCCAGGCCCAGCGGGTCGAAGATACGCTCCACCATCAGCTCTTCCCATGTCTTGCCGCTGACACGCTCAACCACCGCGCCGGCCACGATGTAGCCCAGGTTGGAATAGGCAAAACGTGAGCCAGGGGGCGCCGCCAGCGGCAGCGGGGCCATTTGCTGGACCATCCAGTAGCGTCGCTCATCCAGATTGCCGTCCTGCAGCAGCGCCTTCATCATCAATTCGCCAAAGGCCTGGTCGTCCGGCGGCAGGCCGCTGGTATGCGAGAGCAATTGCGTGATGGTGACCTGCTGCAGGCGCGTATCCATGCCCGCAGCCAGCTCGGGAAAGACCTGGGCAAGGGTGCTGTCCCATTGCAGCTTGCCGTCCTCGATCATCATGGCGGCCAACAGCGCCGTCATGGCTTTGGTGTCGGAGCCGAGATGGAAGCGGTCGTCCTGCGTGACCGGAATGGCCACGCCCGCGCGGCGGGTGCCGGCGGTGCCGACCGCCACCAGCTCGCCCTTGACGACCACAGCGGCAGCCAGTGCCGGCAAGTTGTTTTGCTGGCTCTGCACTTTGAGCAGGGCATCCAGCGAGGCCTGGGCGTAGCTGCTGGCACTGCATGTCGCCATGCACAGGGCAACCAACAGGCGACGCCGGATGCGATCCAGCCTAGGGGCGTGTGCGGTAGTTTCCATGGTGAGTCCTTGTCGGGCATGGTGGGCATTGATATTTTGGCCCAGCTTCATGGGACGGTTCTCCCCGTCCGGAGCACGACTTGTTCAGCCCACCCGGTGGCAGGCAGAGCATGCACAATCGGGTCTGATGTACATGCTGCAACGCTTCCGCCAAACATGAGCAACGACACACTGCAATTGGGTAAACCGCTGACCGGCTGGCGACTGCGCCTGTACACCATCATCTTCGAGGCCGACACCCGTGCCGGCCGGCTGTTCGACCAGTGGCTGATCGTCGTCATCCTGGCCAGCCTGGTGGTGGTGGTGATGGACAGCGTGCAACCACTGGCACAGCAGCACCACCGGTTGTTCAGCAGCCTGGAGTGGCTGTTCACGGCCGTCTTCACGCTGGAGTACCTGGCGCGCCTGGCCTGCGTGCGCCATCCCTGGCGTTATGCCTTGAGCTTCTATGGCGTCATCGACTTGCTGGCGCTGCTGCCGACCTACCTGGCCCTGCTGGTACCGGAAGCGCATGCCCTGATCGACGTGCGGGTGCTGCGCCTGCTGCGCGTGTTCCGTATCTTCAAGCTCACCGCCTACATGTCGGAGTACCAGGCACTGGGCCGCGCGTTGAGCGCCAGTCGGCGCAAGGTGATGGTGTTCCTGACCGCGGTGCTGATGATCGTGCTGGTCATGGGCACCGTCATGTACGTGGTGGAGGGGCCTGAGCATGGCTTCACCAGCATCCCGACCTCGGTTTATTGGGCCATCACGACCATGACCACCGTCGGCTTTGGCGACATCACGCCCAAGACCGATCTGGGGCGCCTGATTTCCTCGGCCATGATGCTGCTGGGCTGGGGTACGCTGGCGGTACCGACCGGCATCGTGACCGCCGAAATGACGGCGCAGCGCATGACACGCACCCCGACCACGCGCACCTGCCATGAGTGCCTGAGCGAGGGGCATCTGCCGGAGGCCAATTACTGCCTGCACTGCGGTGCCCGTTTGCCCGTCTATTCATCGGATACCGGCGCGTAGCGCTGAATCGCCGCGTCTCGCGTCCGGCGCTGGCGACGGATGGGTTACCAAGTGCTGACCAGCGCGGGCTTTTTGCTTTCGGCGTCGTCGGTTGAGCAGCTGTCGCCGCAGCCGTGGATCATGTCGGCTGGCAGCGCCTGCGGTGCCGACACGATGCCGGTCAGCGGGTCGTAGCCGACGCGGCGCAGATGCAGCGCCAGTGCCGCGTCCATGCTCTGTGCATGCTGCGGAAACCACAGGCCCAGTTCGCTCGCCATCTGCCGCACGGTCGCCAGGTCGCCGGTCTGGCCGCGCTCGAGGCCTTCGCGCATGACTTTCAACACCACCTCATGCTGCATGCTGTGGCAGTTGGAGGAGGCAAAACGCGTGTTCTTCATCCATTCGTCTTCGCGACCGAAATGCTCGTCGGTGTGGGCGATCAATGTCTGCCAGGCATCGAGCAGGGTTGCGTCGGCGGATGCCTCGACATGGGCCAGCAGTTCCACGAATTCACGGTGGGTGTCGTCCATCAGGGGCAGGTCCAGCGCCAGTGCATCGGACCATTGCAGTGAAGGCATGTCAAAACTCCGGAGTTGAGCCGGCAGGGTAAGTGCAGGGCCCTCAGGCGGTCTTGACGCAGGTCAGAAAACCTGCGGTAAAACGATCGTGTTCATGGCGGGCGAAGACCCCCACGGGCTGTGCGCGGTAAGCTTGAGGCCGTCATGAGCTATTCCCTGTTTCCCCCACCCTCCATTTCTCCGGCTGAGCTGGATGCCAGTCTGCGCCAGCGCGGTTATGCCGTGCTCGATGCAGCCGGGGTCAGTGACGCCAGTGGCTGCGCGCTCGATGCGCTCCAGGCCCTGTTGCCGTTCTGGGACGATTTGCCGCCTGATGCCTTCCTCAAGGACGGTGGCCGCTACCGGCGCCGGCGTCATGCCTGCTTTGTGGTCGATGGCGAGCGCGTGACCCAGGCGCCGCACCGGGCCCATTGGCAGCCGCTGGAATACAACGCCTTGCACGGTGGCATGCAGCGGCTGTTCGAGCCCATGCAAGCGGCACTGGTACAGCAAGCGGTCTGGCCGTGCCTGCTGCGCTGGTTGGGTGCCGTGTGTTCGGCCCTCAAGGGGGGGCAGCCCTGGTATGTGGAGGCCCATTCGTTTCGCATCGACACCACCGACGGCATCGGCCGTCCCACGCCGGAAGGCGCGCACCGCGACGGTGTCGATCTGGTGGCCGTGTTCCTGCTGGCGCGTCAGGGTGTCAAGGGCGGAGAGACGCGGGTGTTCGAGGCGGATGGACCCGACGGCCAGCGTTTCACCCTGAGCGAGCCCTGGTCCCTGTTGTTGCTCGACGATGCGCGCGTGATCCATGAAACCACGCCGATCCAGCCGCTGGGCACAGCGGGCCACCGTGATACGCTGGTGGTGACGTTGCGCGCTGGCCGTTTCCAGGGCGATGACGGACTGGATGCCGATCAGGACGGTCGGAACAGCGCCAATGCACAGTTAACCAAGGAGAGGTGACCCCATGTTCAAGCACATTCTGGTTCCGGTCGATGGTTCCGAGACGGCCCAGAAAGCCGTGGAGAAGGCAGCTGGGCTGGCCAAAGCCTTTGGCAGCGCCGCAACCGTGATCTACGTGATCGACCCCTATCCCTTCACGGGCCTGGGCAGTGATTTTGCCTATGGGCAAGCCGAGTACCTGAGCGCGGCCACGGCCGAGGCCGAGCAGGCGATCCAGTCCGCAAAGCAGACCTTGGCGCAGGCAGATGTCGTGCCGCAGACCCGCGTGGTGGAAGAGCATGCGGCCTGGCGTGGCATCCTGGAGGCGGCCAAGACGGCTGGGGCCGATCTGATTGTCATGGGCTCGCATGGCCGCCATGGCTTGGAGAAGATCGTGCTCGGCAGCGTGGCGCAACGCGTGCTGTCGCATTCGCACCTGCCGGTGTTTGTGGTGCGCGATTAAATCGAATCGATCAGGATTCGTCAGGATTGGCGACGAGCCTGCATCTGCCGACCCATTGCCGCCAGATCGGTGGCATTCAGACGTGAGCGGGCCTGCGGAAAGACCAGGCCTTCTTCGGTCTTGAGGTGACTGGCATAAAGCGCGGAAAAGCTCGCTGCATCCGCGCGCATGGCCGTTGTCAACGCCGCTGGCGCCTCGGCGTCACGCCAGTCCAGCAGAACCCTACGCAGCTGAAGCCATAGCTGGCCCATGGCGACATGATCCTTTTGAAGCGTCTGAACGGCTTCGCGCACGGTCGTATCACCTTGTTCCAGCAGCAGCGGGAAGACATGTGTCTCTTCGTCCAGATGGTGCAGGGGCGCCGCCAGATCAAAATAGCGCAGCACGTCTGCCGCCGCGGAGCGGCTCTGTGCATCATGTCCCTGGGTTGCAACGTGCTCCACCAGCTTGCCCAGCAGTGCCAGGCTGCGGCGCACTCGGTCGTGGCAGGCTTCGAGCATCTCAAAAGGCTGCTCGAAACCGACGGCAGGTGAATTGAAGCCGGGGAGTGCGCTGCTGGAGGTCATCAGCCACACTGTCCCACAAATCCGCAGGCGGTGCAGAAGTCGCAACCATCCTTTTTGATCACAGTCGGATTGCCGCACTCAGGGCAAGGGCGGCCGGCCAGAGCGGCGGTCTCTTCGTCGGCGCCCGGGGCTTCAAGCACGCCCATTTCACGCAGCGGGAAACCCTCTTCGTCGAGTACGCCCAGCATGGCGTAGCGGTGGATGATCAGGCGCGCCATGTAGGCCACGGTGGAGGGCCAGATCTGTTGGCGCCGTTCGCCGTGTGGCAGGCCGGGCACGAAAGCCATGAAGTGGCCCAGCGGCTCGGCGTAGTTGAGCAGCTTGCGCAGCTTCATGCCGATCCAGGCCGGGTCGATCACACGCATGTCCAGCGACAGCAGTCGCACCAAGCCATCCAGTGCACGCGGGTAATTGCCGGAGAGGCCCACGGCGCAGGGGCGATTCACCGGGGTGCCGTCGGGGCCCGGCAGGCTGACCTCTTTCAGGGTGAGCGTGAAGGCCTCGCCGGTGGCCGGGTTGTCGATGTCCACGGCCCAGGCCAGTGTGCCGGACGGGCCGGTGATGGGTTCGTCGCGGCTGAACATGGCGTCGAGCACCGGTGTGGCCAGAGGCTGTGCGCGTTCGCGCCACACGCCGAGTTGTTCGCAGCGCCAGCGGATCACGGCTGCGGTGGCCGCCACCACACCGGGGAACAGGCGTCGTTCACCGTGCGGGGGGAAGGGTATTTCAAACGCGCGCTCTTCAGCCACCGTGGCCAGCGCGTCAAGTTTCAGGCGCAGCCATGCCGGGTCATTCGAGCGCAGATCCATGGACAGTGTCTTGGCCATGGCGCCCAGGCCGCGCGGTTGCTCCGTGCCGTTGACCCAGACCTCGAAGGGCTGGGGCGGCGAGCCTTGCTCGGTCGCCAGCTCGCCGACGAACAGCGCGAATTCGCCGAACGGGTGGTGCACCATGAAGCTCCAGGCCGGGTTGCCGCCAGGCAACTCGGGCCGGCCCGGCCAGCGCAGTGAAGACAGCACCGGTGCCGGCAGGCGTTCCAGCGCCAGGCGCTGGTTGGCATCGTCGATCTGCAGCGGCGCCGCCGTGGGCGTGACGCTGAGCACCGAGCCCAGCACCGCGTTGGGGCGGTAGGTGGCCAGACCCTTGAGGCCGGCCTTCCAGGCCTGCAGGTACAGATCCTGGAAGTCGGCGTAGGGGTAGTCGGCCGGCACGTTGACGGTCTTGGAAATCGCGGTGTCGATGCACGGCGCCACCGCGGCCACCATGGCCGCGTGGTCCTGCGCGCTCATCTCCAGCGCGGTGACGAAGGCCGGCGTCAACGGGGCGGTCTCGCCTTTAAGGTGACGGTACAGGCGCCAGGCGTGGTCCTCCACCGCGTATTCCTTCAGGCTGCCGTCGGGCATGCGCTTCTTGCGCGTGTAGTGCCAGCTGAAGGCCGGCTCGATGCCGTTGCTGGCGTTGTCGGCAAAGGCCAGGCTGATGGTGCCGGTCGGTGCGATGGACAGCAGGTGCGAGTTGCGCAGACCGTGGGCACGGATTTTTTCCTTCAACGCAGCCGGCAGGCGCGAGGCAAAACGCGGGCTGCTCAGGTACAGGTCGGCGTTGAAGAGCGGGAAGACACCGCGCTCACGCGCCAGTTCGCAGGACGCGTCGTAAGCGGCGTCGCGCATGGCTTCGGAGATCTTGCGCGCCATGTCGCGCGCGGGCTGGCTGTCGTAGCGCAGGCCCAGCATGACCAGTGCATCGCCCAGACCGGTGAAGCCCAGGCCGATACGGCGTTTGTTGCGCATCTCCTGCTGCTGTTGCGGCAGTGGCCAGACGGTCACGTCCAGCACGTTGTCGAGCATGCGCGTGGCAGTGCGGCAGAGCTCCGAGAAGCCGGCAAAGTCAAAATGGGTCTTGTCGTCGAAGGGCTCGCGCACGAAGCGCGTTAGATCGATCGACCCCAGGCAGCAGCAGCCATAGGGCGGCAAGGGCTGTTCGGCACAGGGGTTGGTGCTGGAAATGGCCTCGCAGTAGGAGAGGTTGTTGTCGCGGTTGATGGTGTCGATGAACAGCACGCCAGGTTCGGCATGGTCGTAGGTGGAGCGCATCACCTGCTCCCACAGGTCGCGCGCGCGCACCTTGCGGTAGACCCACAGACCGCGTTCGCTGGCGTAATAGGCGCCGGAATCTTTCTGCGCCATGCCGGCTTCGGCACGGTGCACCAGCTCGAACTCGGTGTCGTTTTCGACCGCCTGCATGAAGGCATCGGTCACACCGACCGAGATGTTGAAGTTCCTCAGGTCGCCGCTGTCCTTGGCATGGATGAATTCTTCGATGTCCGGGTGATCACAGCGCAGCACACCCATCTGCGCGCCACGCCGGCTGCCGGCGGACTCCACGGTTTCGCAGGAACGGTCGTACACGCGCATGTAGCTCACCGGGCCGGAAGCGCTGCTTTGCGTGCTGCCCACCCAGGCGCCGCGCGGGCGGATGCGGGAGAAGTCATAACCCACGCCGCCGCCGCGGCGCATGGTCTCGGCCGCTTCCATCAGTGCCACATAGATGCCGGGATGGCCTTCGTCGTCGTGTGCGATCGAGTCGCCCACCGGTTGCACGAAGCAGTTGATCAGCGTGGCCGTCAGGTCGGTGCCGGCGGCGGACTGGATACGCCCGGCCGGCAAAAAACCCTGCTGCAGGGCATGCAGGAAACGCCCCTCCCAGTGCGTGCGCTGTTCCGGCGCCTCGATCTGGGCCAGTGCATGCGCCACGCGCTGGTTGACCTGCAGGATGCTGTGTTCATCGCCCTTGGCGTATTTCTCCAGCAGCACTTCCTCGCTGATGGACTGGGGGGGCAGGCTCTGGGTGCTGACTTGCAGGTTCTGCGTGGTGTCGGTCATGAATCATTACTCCTCGTCATTTCTGCACGATGCTAAAGTCAGGTCAGCTTTGCTGTTTGACCTGCCACAAACCTTGTGCGCCTTGTGCGCGCAGCCTGTTTCGCGGCAGACGTTGTGTAAGTGTGGCACTGCCTTGACGAAAATCAAGTATGAATATCTCCTCTTTTGATGAACTGCTGGCTGCTGCACGGCAGCAGCCTGAGCCGCAGCGTCTTCTTTTCGTTTTTGCCTCGGCCGAATTGCCGGAAGACAGCACACCCGAGCAGGCCGCCAAATTTGAGGCGGGTCAAGGCGGGGCGCTGGTGCCGCTGATGTGCGTGGACAAGACGCCGGAAGAAATTGTCTCGTTTACGGCACTGGCCGAGGAGGCGCAGCAGTTCGGCCAGCCCTGGGCGCTGGTTTTTGTGGCTGGCATGGCCGATGGCCAGGACGCCGAGGCGCCGTTGCAGCGCATGGTGGAAGATGTCAAGCGCGGGGCGCTGGGCAATTACCTGCCGTTCGATACGCAGGGCGTGCCGGTGCGTTTGGGATAAGGCGCCGGTTTGCATCCGCGCGGACGACGAGGTGACGCCTGTGAGCACGTCGGCGCGGCTGGTTGATCGAAACGTTGTGCCGAGCGCTGCTGCCGTGGCGCAATGGATTGGCGCACGTAATGCCAAACGCTGGGTCGAGCTCACGACATTCATCAACACGGTTTATCCCGGTGCATTCCGCAGCGAGTGGCTGTTTGGCGGAAGCCAACATGGCTGGTCGTTGCGGTTCAAGGCATCGAAGTCCTTCTGTACCCTGATCCCTGAGCGATCCCGGCTCCTGGTGGTTCTGGTGTTTGGCACTGCGGAGCGCGCCAAGGTGGAGCCGATTCTTTCCAGCCTCGTGACGCATGTTCGTGATGACTACGAACAAAGCACGACGTATCACGACGGTAAATGGGTTCTGATCAACGTTGACAGCATGGCTGTGCTTCAAGATGTCAAGCGACTGCTGGAGTTGAAGCGCAAGCCGAAGATGGTCACGTCGCTGACGCGCTTGGCGCGCAGCGATTCCGAACGATAGTTGGCAACTTGCACCACCCGTGGGGTACCTCCATGCAGAATTTGACGCCACTTGCCGGTTCTGAGCTCCAAAACGCAATCAATGCCTCCCAGTTTGATCCTGATTCCCCCCTTGGCTTCTACGAGAGCTACTTTTTGCGTGCCAATCACCCGACGCGACCTCTGGCCTTCTGGATCAGGTACACACTGTTCAGCCCCAAAGGGAATTTGGCTGCGACGCAGGGCCAGCTGTGGGCCATCTACTTTGACGGTGAGTCTTCGTCCATCACCGCGATCAAGCAGTCCGTTCCTCTGTCGCAGTGCACCTTCTCCGGCACCGAACTCCGTGTTCGGATTGGAGAGGCGACCCTGGATGGGCGCGAGTTGCATGGTGCCGTGCGGCAGCAAGCGCGCCAGTTGTCATGGGACCTCGTCTATGACGGCGCTCCGGCGCCAGCCTTCCTGTTGCCATTGCCTCTGTACAGTCGCGGTTTCCCCAAGGCCAAGGCACTCAGCGGTGTCCCGTTGGCGGATTTTTCCGGCGTCATCCGTGTCAATGAGCAAGACATCGATGTCGCTCAGTGGCGTGGAAGCCAGAATCACAACTGGGGACTGAAACACACGGATGCCTACGCATGGGGCCAGGTCGCGGGATTCGATACAGACCCCACGGCTTTTCTCGAGTGTTCGACCGCGCGGTTGATGATCGGCCCGCTGTGGACACCCTGGCTGACCACCCTGGTCCTGCGAGTCCAGGGGCGAACCATCGAGCTGAATTCGCTGTCTCAGGCCCTGCGCAACCGGGGCCGTTACGGCTACTTTCACTGGTCAGTCGAGTGTTGCCGCGGTCCTTTGTGCGTATCGGTCTCGATGGAAGCGCCGGCAAACCGATTTGTGGCCCTCGCCTACGATGATCCCCCGGGAGGGCAGAAGACGTGCCTCAACACCAAACTCGCGTCTTGCACCGTACGCGTCTCGGAGCGTGGTCGTCCAACCCTCACGCTGTCGACAGCGTGTCGGGCCGCGTTCGAGATACTGACCCATGCCGACGACCATGGGATACCCCTGGCCGCTTTATGCCAATGCAAGCTACGCCCCAACTCGAACGTCAGACGTCCATTTTCCTCGCGATTGCATGGGGCCGAGACCTGCTCGTTGAGGCCGGCTTGCCGTTATGGGGCTTCAGCGCTCGCCGCGAGCCAGCCAGCTTCGGGCCCGCTGGTACAGGCCCCAGCCCCACCACAGCCGCCCGGCCCAGGCCAAAGCGCGGCGCGGGCGTAGCACGGCCAGCAGGAGCAGGGCGCCCAGCGGCCATTGCGGGTGGTTGCGCAACCAGCGGGTACCGCTGACAGCCTGGTCAGCCCAGGCCAGTGGCCCTTGCAGGGTCTGAGATTGGTGTGCCAAGGTGACGCGCAACTCGGCACTGCGGATCAACAGTTGCTGTTTGCGTGCCGCCAGTTCCATCTCGTGTTGATGCGTCGTGCCGGACATCTCATTCCGCCTCATCCAAGCCGGCACGTTCGCGGGTCAGTTCAGAGCGGTCTCGTTCCAGTTCGGCCACGCTGCTGGCAAACAGGCCGCCAGGCGCGCGCAGTCGTGTACGCGCGATCTGCAATACCCAGTAACCACTGCCAAGAAAGATCACGGTCAGACCGCCCAGGGCGAGCAGCCGGTGCTGATCCCACAGCAAGACCACGATCAAGCCGCACAGGAACAGCAACCCCATGCCCAGCAGCAGCAAGGCCATGCCAGCCCATAGCACGGCATCGAACAGGCGCAGTTTCTCCTGCTCGACCTCGGTGCTCAGCAATTCCAGCCGAACGCGCAGCGTCTCGACGCCGGTGGCCAGCAACTGGCGCGCCGACGCAAACAGACCGCCGTCAGAGGTCGCCATGGATTCAGCGACGGCCGATCAGCAGGCCGATCACCAAACCGATACCGGCGGCGACGCCGACCGATTTCCAGGGGTTTTCGTGGACGAATTCATCGGCGGCATGGCCGGCGGCCTTGACCTGAGCTATCGCCGCACCTTGCAGTTGAGCCAGCTCGGCGCGAGCCTGTTGCAGGCGCCCCTGGATGCGGCTGCGCACTTCGGCGGCGTTGCCACTGGCCTGGTCGGCCGTCACGCGCAGCAATTCCTCGGCATCGGCAATCATGACGTGCAGGTCGGCCATCAATTTATCTTTGTGGGCACTGGTGAGTTGAGGCATGCGGGTTCTCCGTAAGTGACAGGTTGGAAACTCGGGTCAAGCATAGCCGCTTCCCATGCCATTTGCATGACGAAGATCAAGAAAGAGGAGGTGCCGGAAGGCTGACTCAAGGCGACGCTGCGGCGCTAACTGCCGCAGAGGCGTGTTCAAGCCGGGTCAAGATTTGTCGCATGCACAGCCAGGCGCCGCGGCAGGCTGCAGCCGGTGGTAGCTCTCGTCGATTTCGTTGAACAGCGGGCTGGACATGGTGTCTTCCGGCATGGCATACGGGCCGGTGCCGCTGTGCGAAGCGCTGGACGCCGGCACGAATTCACCGCTCTTGACATCGAAGACGTGCACCTCGCCTTCTTCAATCACGTAATGCCAGCCGTGCAGGGCCAGCTTGCCCTGCTCAACCCGTTCGCGCACCATGGGATAACCCATCAGGCGCTCCAGTTGCAGAATGACGGCGCGCTGCTCGGTGCGGCGCAAGGCTTCAGGCGTCACCTGCACCGGAAGTGCCGCCTCGCGGCCGAGCTCCAGCCAGGCTGCCAGATTGATGGCCTGCGCAGGCGCCCCCTCGTAGAGGGCGCGGATACCGCCGCAGTGGCTGTGGCCGCACACGACCACATGCGACACCTGCAGGTTGAGGACGGCAAATTCGATGGCTGCGGCCGTGCCGTGAAAACCGGCCGAGCCATCGTAGGGCGGTACGAAAGCGCCGACATTGCGGACCAGAAACAGGTCGCCTGGCCCGGTGCCGGTCAGCAGGTAGGGCACCAGCCGCGAGTCGGAGCAGCCGATGAACAGGATGGTCGGGTGCTGTCCCTGCGTCACCAGATCCTGAAACTGCTCTTGAATGCCGGGGAAGGTGTGGTCGTGGAAGCGGCGCAACCGATCCAGCAGTTCGTCAGGCATAAATCTTCGACTTAGATTTTGGCATGAAGCAGTCTAACCACGGAACGCCGTGGAACCGGCTCCGCCGGGCCACTGGCGTTGCCCCTGCAAGGGGCTGAGGCCTGCGGCTCCGAGCCTGCCTGCGCAGGCTCGGACAGGCCGAAGAGCCACAGCCTCTGGCGCGGGCCTGTCTGGCGTAGCGACACGAAGTGCGCATAGCCTGGGGGTGTGTCATATCACTGCACCAACGGTGTGTCGGAGCCGTCCAGGTCCACGCCTTCAATGCGGGCTTGCCCGGCCAGCAGGCTCAGGAACTGGCGCAGCGCCGTCACATACGACTGCTGGCGCAGCGCCATGGCCACTGCGCCGCGCACGGCTTCAAAGGGCGGGTCTTCACCTGCGTCGCGCTGCAAGACCTCGACTACGTGCAGGCCGAAGCGGCTGTGCACCAGGCGCGGCAACACACCGACCTCTGCATGACCCAAGATCTCGCGTGCGAATTCAGGCGCGCAGTCCTGCGCTGACAGCCAGCCCAGCGCGCCGCCTTCCTGCCCGCTCGGACAGTTGGAGAGTTGGCGTGCCACGACAGAAAAAGGGTCGCCCTGGCCGTCATGGCTGCGCACGTCCAGCAGGGCACTTTCGGCGCGCAGCCGCAGTGCCTTGACATCCACCCCGGGGGTGACGGCAAACAGGATGTGGCGCACGTTGGCGCGTTCGCCCACCCGGTAGCTGGCGGCATGGGCCGCATGATGGCGACGACAGGCTTCTTCCGATGGTTCGGGAATCTGCAGGCTTAGCTCCAGCAATTGCTCGATGGCGCTGCTGGCGGCTTCACTGGCAATGCCATCGGCGGTGGCGACATCGTCTGCCGCCAGCAGGCCGCGGTTCTGCGCCGCCTGGCGCAGCAGCTCGGTGTAGGCGCGTTGGCGCAATTCGTCGACCGACAGCGTCTGATCCGAGTTGTGCAAGGCCACACCATTGACGCGGGCCACGGTGTTGTCGGTGGTGGCGACGCTGGTGTCAGCGCCGGCACAGCCGCAGGTAGGGGAACAAGCCGTGCTCATGGCGGGCTCCTTCAGACGCCGGCGCCAGGACGGCGTGGCAGGTTGTGGCCCGCGGGCAGGTTCAGCCGACGGCTGCGCACCACCTGATAGGGACGCGCCAGGTAGGCCACCGAGGCAAAGCCGCTCCACACATGCACGAGGCGGGTGAAGGGGAAGATCAGGAAGATGCTCATGCCCAGGAACATGTGCGCCTTGAAGATCCAGCTGGCCTCGGCCAGCAGCTCCACCGCACCACCGCGGAAGGTGACGATGCGCTGTGCCCACTCGGCCAATTTCATCATCATGCCGCCGTCCAGATGCTGGGCCGACAGCGGGATGGTGGCCAGGCCGAGCGCAAACTGCAGCCACAGCAAGATCAGCAACACGATGTCGCTGGTCTTGGAGGTGGCGCGGATGCGCGGCTCGGCCAGGCGGCGGTGCAGCAGCAATGTGACGCCCACGAATCCCAGCAGGCCGAACAGACCACCAGAGATCATGGCCATCAACTGCTTGGCACCGGCCGTCATGAAAGGCTCATAGACGAAGTGCGGCGTCAGCATGCCCACGGTGTGGCCGAAGAACAGGAACAGGATGCCCAGATGGAACAGATTGCTGCCCAGGCGCAACTGACCCATCTTGAGCAGTTGCGAGGAATCGCTCTTCCAGGTGTACTGGTCACGGTCAAACCGGATCAGGCTGCCCAGCAGGAAAACCGTGAGGCAGATGTAGGGATAGATGCCGAAGACAAACTGGTTGAGGTAGCTCATGATCACACTCCTTGCAGCGGGGCGTTCTGACGCTGCGCTTCATTTTTGACAATGCGGATGGGCTGGGGCTGGCCCGGCTTGGCCTGGCCCTCGGTGGAGCAGCCGCCGAAGACGGCCGGCTCTTCCCAGCTTTCGTCGAGCGGCGCATCGGGCGCGACCTTCACGGCCTGTGCTTTCTCGCCGGCAATTTCCAGCAAGGCGCCGAGTACGCTGGCGTAGGCACTCCTGCGCTGTTGCAGGGCGCTGAAGATGGCGTTGAGGATGTGGGCCATCTCGCCGAGAAAGGCGCGCGCTTCCTTCAGTGGCTGGGTCGAGACGAACTCCAGTACCACCGGCAGGTAGTCAGGCAATTCGCCTTCGGCCAGGTACAGACCGGCCTGCTCATAGGTCTGCGCCAGATCAATCATGGCCGGGCCACGGTCACGCGAGTCGCCATGCACGTGCTCGAACAGGTGCAGCGAGGTGGCACGGCCGCGGTCGAAGAGCTGAACGTATTCGGCCTCCACCTCCAGGGCTTCTTGAGCCGTCAGGCTGTGCATCAGGGCGTCGAGTTCGGCCAGGCGAGCAGCGCCCAGGGCGCGCTCACTGTGCAGCGCATCGCGCATGTCCGGCAGATGGGCGCGCAGTTCGGCATCCGGGTAGGACAACAGGCGCGCCAGCACCCGCAGGCTGAGTGTTGCAGTGGTGATGGCCATGGTCAGACTCCTGCCTTGATGGGAATGGTGCGGCGTTTGGAGCCGCCGAACAGACTGGTCTCACTGGCGCCGTCGGAACAGCCGTTGCCAAACGAGAAGCCGCAGCCGCCGCGCATGTCGAAGGTGTTTTCCGCATATTCGCGGTGCGAACTCGGGATCACGAAACGGTCTTCGTAGTTGGCGATCGCCATCACCTGGTACATGTCTTCCACCTCGGCCTGTGTCATCTGCACTTGCTGTAGCGCTGCGGTGTTGATGCGGCCTTCCACGTGCTTTTCACGTTGGTAGGCGCGCATGGCCAGCATGCGTTCCAGGGCGCGCTCCACCGGCAGGGTGTCGCCGGCGGTCAGCAGATTGGCCAGGTATTTGACCGGGATGCGCAACTGCTTGACGTCCGGAATCTCGCCGTTGATGCCGATGTCGCCGGCGTTGGCCGCCGCCGTGATGGGCGAGAGCGGCGGCACGTACCAGACCATGGGCAGGGTGCGGTACTCAGGGTGCAGCGGCAGCGCGATCTTCCAGTCCACCGCCATCTTGTAGACCGGGCTCTTGCGTGCGGCCTCCATCCAGGCGTCCGGAATGCCGTCGATGCGGGCCTGCTCGATCACCTTGGGATCGTTCGGATCCAGGAAGATGTCCAACTGCGCCTGGTACAGGTCGCGGTCATGTTCGACGCTGGCCGCCTCCTGGATGCGGTCGGCGTCGTACAGCAGCACACCGAGGTAGCGGATGCGGCCGACACAGGTTTCCGAGCAGACCGTGGGCTGGCCGGCTTCGATGCGCGGATAGCAGAAGATGCACTTCTCGGCCTTGCCCGATTCCCAGTTGTAGTAGATTTTCTTGTAGGGGCAGCCGGACACGCACATGCGCCAGCCGCGGCACTTGTCCTGGTCGATCAGCACAATGCCGTCTTCCTCGCGCTTGTAGATCGAGCCGGAAGGGCACGATGCCACGCACGCCGGGTTCAGGCAGTGCTCGCACAGGCGCGGCAGGTACATCATGAAGGTGTTCTCGAACTGGCCGTAGATGTCCTTCTGTATGTCGTCGAAGTTCTTGTCCTTCGAGCGCTTGCTGAATTCACCACCGAGAATTTCTTCCCAGTTCGGGCCCCATTCGATCTTTTCCATGCGCTGGCCGGTGATCAGGCTGCGCGGCCGGGCAGTCGGCGCGGCCTTCATCTCCGGTGCCGACTGGAGGTGGTCGTAGTCAAAGGTGAAGGGTTCGTAGTAGTCGTCGATCTGCGGCAGGTTGGGGTTGGCGAAGATGCGCATGAGCAGCTTCCACTTGGCCCCCTGGCGCGGCTCGATGCTGCCGTTGGCCTTGCGGACCCAGCCACCGTTCCACTTGTCCTGGTTTTCCCATTCCTTGGGATAACCGATGCCGGGTTTAGTCTCGACGTTGTTGAACCAGGCGTACTCCATGCCTTTGCGGCTGGTCCAGACGTTCTTGCAGGTGACCGAACAGGTGTGGCAACCGATGCACTTGTCCAGATTGAGCACCATGCCGATTTGAGCGCGAATTTTCATGGTTGTTCTCCTAGTCTCAGGCGTGTGCGCCAGTGCTGGTGGACGTGGCGGCGGTGCCATCCAGCCAGTCCACCTTGTTCATCTTGCGCACCACAACGAATTCGTCACGGTTGGTGCCGATGGTCCCGTAGTAGTTGAAGCCGTAGCTGAACTGCGCGTAGCCGCCGATCATGTGCGTGGGTTTCAACACGATGCGCGTGACCGAGTTGTGGATGCCGCCGCGTGCCCCGGTGATCTCCGAGCCCGGGGTGTTGATGATCTTCTCCTGCGCGTGGGACATCATGACCCTGCCCGGGTTGACACGCTGGCTCACCACCGCCCGCGCCGCGATGGCGCCATTGATGTTGAACAGCTCGACCCAGTCGTTGTCCACGATGCCGGCGCTCTTGGCGTCGTCTTCGCTGAGCCAGATCACCGGGCCGCCGCGATTGAGCGTGAGCATCATCAGGTTGTCCGTGTAGGTGGAGTGGATGCCCCACTTCTGGTGCGGTGTGATGAAGTTCAGCAGGATCTCGGTGTTGCCGTTGGACTTGACACCATGGATGCCGGCCGTGGTCTTCAGGTCTACCGGCGGACGGTAGCTGGTGAAGTTTTCACCGAAAGCCGTCATCCACGGGTGATCCATATAGAACTGCTGGCGGCCAGTCAGGGTGCGCCATGGGATCAGCTCATGCACGTTGGTATAGCCGGCGTTGTAGGACACGGTTTCGCTCTCGATGCCGCTCCAGGTCGGGCTGGAGATGATCTTGCGTGGCTGGGCCTGGATGTCGCGGAAGCGGATCTTCTCGTCTTCGCGGTACAGGGCCAGGTGCTTGTGGTCGCGACCGGTCTGCTTGCTCAATGCCTCCCAGGCCTTCACGGCGACGTGGCCGTTGGTCTCGGGCGCGAGCTGCAGCACCACTTCACAGGCGTCGATGTCGGTCTCGATCTTCGGCATGCCGCAGGTCACGCCTTCGGCCTTCACCACGCCATTGAGTTCGCCGAGCTGCTTGACTTCGGTCTGGGTGTTCCAGGCGATGCCCTTGCCGCCGTTGCCCACCTTGTTCATCAAGGGGCCCAGGGCGGTGAAGCGCTTGTACAGGTTGGGGTAGTCGCGCTCGACCACCATCATGTTCGGCGCGGTCTTGCCCGGGATCAGGTCGATCTCGCCTTTCTTCCAGTCCTGCACGCCGAAGGGCTGCGCCAGTTCGGCCGGTGAGTCGTGCATCAGCGGCGACAGCACCATCTCGCGTTCCACACCCAGGTGGCCGACGCACAGCTCGCTGAACTTCTTGGCGAAACCCTTGTAGATTTCCCAGTCGCTCTTGCTCTGCCAAGCCGGGTCCACCGCGGTGGACAGCGGGTGGATGAAGGGGTGCATGTCGCTGGTGTTGAGGTCGTTCTTCTCGTACCAGGTGGCGGTCGGCAGCACGATGTCGGAGTACAGGCAGGTCGTGCTCATGCGGAAGTCCAGCGTGACCAGCAGGTCGAGCTTGCCTTCCGGCGCCTGGTCATGCCAGACCACCTCGGTCGGTTTGGCCTCGTCGCGGCCGAGGTCCTTGCCCTGCACGCCATGACTGGTGCCCAGCAAATGCTTGAGGAAGTACTCATGGCCTTTGCCGCTGGAGCCCAGGATGTTGGAACGCCAGACGAACATGTTGCGCGGCCAGTTGGCCGGATGGTCCGGGTCCTCGCAGCTCATCTTGAGCGAACCGTCCTTCAGGCCCTTGACCGTGTAGTCCTTCGGGTCCATGCCGGCGGCCACGGCGTCCTTCACCACCTGCATCGGGTTGGTCTGCAGCTGCGGGGCGCTGGGCAACCAGCCCATGCGCTCGGCGCGCACGTTGTAGTCGATCATGCTGCCGCCGTACAGCTTCTTGTCGGCCAGCGGCGAGAGCACCTCTTCCATGCCGAGCTTCTCGTAGCGCCACTGGTCGGTGTGGGCGTAGAAGAAACTGGTGGAGTTCATTTGGCGCGGCGGACGGATCCAGTCCAGTGCGAAGGCCAGCGCGGTCCAGCCGGTCTGCGGGCGCAGCTTTTCCTGGCCCACGTAGTGGGCCCAGCCACCACCGCTCTGGCCGATACAGCCGCACATCATCAGCATGTTGATGACACCGCGGTAGTTCATGTCGCTGTGGTACCAGTGGTTCATGGCCGCACCGATGATGACCATGGACTTGCCCTTGGTCTTGTCGGCGTTGTCGGCGAACTGGCGCGCCACAGTGATGAGCTGCTGGCGCGGCACACCGGTGATCTTCTCCTGCCAGGCCGGGGTGTAAGGGGTGTCGTCGTCAAAGCTGCTGGCGGCCAGCTCGCCGGCGATGCCGCGGGCGACGCCGTAGTTGGCGGCTTGCAGATCGAACACGGTGGCCACCAAGGCCTCGCGCTTCTCGCCTTCCTTGCCCAGTGCAATGCGCTGGACCGGCACGGTGCGCACCAGCACGTTGCTGCTGGCAGCACCCGTGGTGTTGTTCGGGAAGTGCTCGGATTCAATGCCGCCGAAATAGGGGAATCCCACCCGTGCGGTCTCGCTGCTGGGGTTGTCGCCTTCCAGCACCGAGAGCTTGAGCTTGACATCGCCGCCGTGGCGTGCTTCCTTCGATTCCAGATTCCACTGGCCGGCATCGGCACGGCCATCCGGGCCCCAGCGGAAGCCGATGGCACCGTTGGGCAGCACCACCTTGCCATCCTCGTTGAAGGCCACGGTTTTCCACTCGGGGTTGTTGGCCTGGCCGAGCTTGCCGTTGAAGTCGCTGGCACGCACATAACGGTCCGGCACCAGGATGGTCTCGCCGTTCGGTGCCTTCTGCTCCTTGAGCATCACCAGCATGGGCAGGTCGGTGTAACGACGGGCATAGTCGTCGAAGTAGACGCTGCGCTTGTCGAAGTAGAACTCCTTCAGGATCACATGGCCCATGGCCATGGCCAAGGCGGCATCGGTGCCCTGCTTGGGGTGCATCCAGATGTCGGCCAGCTTGGAGATCTCGGCGTAGTCGGGTGTGATGGCCACCGTCTTGGCACCCTTGTAGCGCACTTCGGTGAAGAAGTGGGCGTCGGGTGTGCGCGTCTGCGGCACATTGGAGCCCCAGGCAATGATGTAGGTGGAGTTGTACCAGTCGGCCGATTCCGGCACGTCGGTCTGTTCACCCCAGATCTGGGGTGAAGCCGGCGGCAGGTCGCAGTACCAGTCGTAGAAGCTCATGCAGACGCCGCCCAGCAGGCTGAGGTAGCGGCTGCCAGCGGCGTAGCTGACCATGGACATGGCGGGGATCGGCGAGAAGCCGATGACGCGGTCCGGTCCATGTTTCTTGACGGTGTAGATGTTCGCCGCGGCGATCATCTCGTTGACTTCATCCCAGCTGGAGCGCACGAAACCGCCCAAGCCGCGCACGCTCTGGTATTCCTTGCGTTTGGCATTGCTGTCGGCAATCGAGGCCCAGGCATCGACCGGCTCGTTCGAGAGGCGCGCTTCGCGCCAGAGTTTGAGCAGGCGACCGCGCACCATCGGGTACTTGACGCGGTTGGCGCTGTAGAGGTACCAGCTATAGCTGGCGCCGCGGGCGCAACCGCGCGGCTCGTGGTTGGGCATGTCCCAGCGGGTGCGCGGGTAGTCGGTCTGTTGGGTTTCCCAGGTGACGATGCCGCCCTTGACATAGATCTTCCACGAGCAGGAGCCCGTGCAGTTCACGCCGTGGGTGGAACGCACGATCTTGTCGTGCGCCCAGCGGTCGCGGTAGGCGTCCTCCCAGGTGCGGTCTTCGCCGGTGGTGACGCCGTGGTCGTTCGAGAACGATTCTTTCGGCTGCGAAAAGTAGCTCAGTCGGTCGAGAAAGTGACTCATATGGGTCTCCAGTCAATCAGGTTCGGTACGTTCAGGGGTTTTTCACGTAGGCGTTCTTGCGCAGGTAGAACCACCAGTTCAGGACCAGGCACAGGGCATAGAACACGGCAAAGCCGTACATGGCGAACTGCGGTGTGCCGGCCTTGATCTGGGCACCGATCACCACCGGGGCGACGAAGGCGCCGTAGGCGGCGATGGCCGAGGTCCAGCCCAGCACCGGACCAGCTTGCTGGCGGTCGAAGATGACGGCGATGGTGCGGAAGGTTGAACCGTTGCCGATGCCGGTGGCGGTGAACAGCACCACGAACAGCACCATGAAGGTCAGGAAATACTGTTCAGGCGTGGCCGACTGGTAGGCCTGCAGCATGATGTAGCCCACGGCGGCCGAGGCCAGAACCATCACCGCCGAGATGATCTGCGTGACGATGGAGCCGCCCACCTTGTCCGAGATCCAGCCGCCGATGGGGCGCACCGCGGCGCCGACGAAGGGGCCGATCCAGGCGTAGGTCAGGGCCGAGGGGGCGTTGGGGTTCTTGGCATGCACCCAGGCGTTGGCTGCCGCATCGAACACGTGCGTGCTGCCGAAGATCACGGTGATGGACAAGGGCAGCGCCATCGAGAAGCCGATGAAGGAGCCGAAGGTCACGATGTACAGCGCCGTCATGGACCAGGTGTGCTTGTCGCGAAAAATGGCGAACTGCTTGTCGATGTTCTCCTTCATGGTGCCGAAGGCCGTGAGCTTCATCACCATCAGCGTGCTGATGATGATCAGCGGCATGGCGACCCACATGTTGAGCAGGCCCAGGCCGGTGGGGGCGGGCAGGTAGAGGTACAGGCCGAGACCGGCGGGCAGGAAGGACAGGGTGTAGAGCCAGATGATCTTGATGAACGCTGCCATCGTGCCGCCGATATTGGGCGAGACGGTTTTCAGGTTGTTCATGCCGAACCAGCACAGGATCGACAGCGGAACCAGCGAGAGCAGCCAGGCAAAGCCGGCATTCTGGATGTAGGTCGGTGTGCCGGCGGTGATCTTGCCGAGGATCCAGCCGCTGTCCTTCACCAGGGTCATGGATTCGCCACCGAAGGCACCGAACAGGCTGACCGTCATCACCAGCGGAATCACGACCTGCATGGTGGTGACGCCGAAGTTGCCCAGGCCCGCGTTCAGGCCCAGCGCCGTGCCTTGCAGGCGCTTGGGGAAGAAGGTGCCGATGTTGGACATGGAGGAGGCGAAGTTGCCGCCGCCCACGCCCGACCACAGGGCCATGAGCTGGAACACCCACAGCGGCCACTCCGGGTGCTGGAGTGCAATGCCGGTGCCGATGGCCGGGGCCAGCAGCATGGCGGTGGTCAGGAAGATGGTGTTGCGCCCGCCGGCCAAACGGATCAGGAAGCTGGCCGGGATGCGCATGGTGGCACCGGCCAGGCCCGCGATGGCGGTCAGGGTGAAGAGTTCGGCCTGGCTGAAGGGGAAGCCCAGGTTGAGCATCTGCACGGTGATGATGCCCCACATGCCCCAGATGGCGAAGCCGCAGAGCAGGGCCGGCACCGAGATCCAGAGATTTCGGTAGGCGATGCGCTTGCCCGTGCTTTCCCAGAACTGCTCATCCTCGGGCCGCCAGTCGGTGATGTCGGCACCGCTGTCTTGGACTGCTTTGCTTGTCGTATTCATAGTGCGTCCTTGGTATTGAAGGGTTGGGCCTCAGCCTTGCAGGCTGAAGTCTTTGGCATTGGCGCCCATGACTTCGGCACGGCGCACCTCAGTCCAGTACATCCAGATCAGCGAGACCCAGACCACGCCGTACATCAGCATGAAGGCGCTGGAGCGGATGCCGGTGAGGTCCAGCAGGGCGCCGAACATGATGGGCAGCACGAAACCACCCAGGCCGCCGGCCAGGCCGACAATGCCGCTGATGGTGCCGATGTTGGTTGGGTAGTCATCGCTGATGTACTTGAACACGCTGGCTTTGCCGAAGGCCCAGGCAATGCCGAGGATGAACATCAGGCCGGTGAAGGCGTAGACGTTGAGGCCGATATGGAAGGTCTTGGGTCCGTCGATGGTGGTGACCGTGAAGTCGAACTGCGGGTAGCTGAGCAGGAACAGGCAGATCCAGCTCACCCACATCACCCACCAAGTCACGCTGTGGGCGCCGTACTTGTCACTCAGCCAGCCGCCGATGGCGCGCAGCACGCCGCCGGGCAGCGAGAAGCAGGCGGCCAGGAGCGCGGCAGCGCGGATGTCCAGGCCGTATTCGCCCACGTAGTACTGCACCATCCACAGCGAGAGCGCCACGTAGCCGCCGAACACGATGCTGTAGTACTGGCAGTACTTGAGCACCTTGGGGTCCTTCAGCGCCTTGAGCTGGTCCATGAACTTCACGTTGCTGGGTACCAGGTGGGTCGGGTCGCTGTAGCTGAAGAACCAGAACAGCACCACGGTGCCCAGCATGATGGCGGCATAGACCTGCGGCACCATGGTCCAGCCGAAGGCCACCACGAGTGCCGGGGCGATGAACTTGTTGACGGCGGCGCCCGAATTGCCGGCGCCATAGACGCCCATGGCGAAACCTTGGCGGTTTTTCGGGAACCAGCGTGCGACATAAGGTGTGCCAACCGAGAACGAGCCGCCGGCCAGGCCCACGAACAGGCCGATCACCAGGAAGTGCCAGTAAGCGGTGGCATAACTCATCAGGTAGATGGCCGGGACGGTGCAGGCCATCAGGATGGTCATGACGATGCGGCCGCCGAACTTGTCGGTCCAGATGCCCAGCGGCACCCGGATCAGCGAGCCGGTCAGCACCGGCATGGCGGTGAGCAGGCCGAATTCGGTGGCGTTGAGGCCCAGCGTCTTCTTGATCGGGATGCCGATCACGCCGAACATCATCCACACCATGAAACACACCGTGAAGGCCAGTGTGCTGACAATCAGCACCGAAAGTGCTTGTCTGTTTTTTTCCATGTCCAAACTCCTTTGAAGGATGGACTGACTCTAGGGACCAAGCGCCGTGGGCGCCATCCTTCGCTGGCAGGTTCGGCATAGTTCGAAAGAACTATGAGGGGCTGGAATTCCTTGCCTGTTTGATGCAGGTCAAAAGATAGCCCTGATGGGCGATTCAGGTCAAGCCGTTTTCGGTCGCCAGCACGGCAGCCTGGACGCGCGAACTCACGTCGAGCTTGCGCAGCACGTGCTGCACATGGATCTTGACCGTGGTTTCGGCAATACCCAGCTCGCGGCCGATTTCCTTGTTGCTGGCGCCGCGCGCGATGCCGCGCAGGATCTCGCGTTCGCGCGGCGACAGGCTGCCCAGCAGCGAAGACGTTGCCGTGGCCGCTACCGAGGCGGGGATGGCAGCGGGGCGCACGGCGTTGCTGGCACCCTGGAAGGCAGCGACCAGCTTGCTGGTCATCTCCTGCGCCAGCACGCTTTCGCCGCTCATGACGCGGCGGATCGCCGCGGCCAGGGCGTCACCTTCAATGGTCTTGAGCAGGTAGCCGGCGGCGCCGGCCTTCAGGGCATCGGCCAGGTCCTGTTCGTCCTCGCTGACGGTGAGCATCAGCACCCGGGTGCCGGGCGCGGCCTCGCGCAGGGAGGGCAGGGCATCCACGCCCCGGACACCGGGGAGGTGGTTGTCGAGCAGGATCAGGTCGGGCTGCAGTTCCTGGGCACGACGCAGGGCCTCGCCGGCATCGGCGGCATCACCCACGACCTCGAACTGTGGCTCGCGCGAGAGCAAGGCGGTCAGGCCGCGACGAAACAGGGTGTGGTCGTCGACAACCAGGATGCGGATGGTGTCAGGCAAGGCCATGGAGAGGGTCAGTTCAGATCATGCACCACGGCCACGGGGGCCGCCGCAGTGGGCGCCGAGGGGGTCAGCTGGGCCGGCAAGGTCAGCACGATGGAGGTGCCGCGCCCCGGGGTGGAGATGATCTCAAGCCGGGCGCCAACGCGTTCGGCCCGTTCGTTCATGATGCGCAGGCCGACATGGGTCTCGTCGAGGGGGTGATTGCTGACAAAACCGATGCCGTTGTCGCGCACCTCGAAACGCCACTCGGGCTGCTGCTGCACGTCGACCCAGACCTGCGATGCGCGGGCATGCTTGCGCACATTGGAGAGTGCTTCCTGGACAATGTGCAGCACCTGGATCTGCAGGTCGGGCGACAGCGGCAGGCCGTTCCCCTGGATCTGCAGATGGGTCGTGAGGCCGCTCTGGTGTTCGAACTTGCGCAGGGTGGTGGCCAGCGCCGGCTCGATGTCTTCGGTGTTGGCGCGGGTGCGAAAGTGCAGCAGCAGTTCGCGCACATCACCATAACTTTCGCGCACACCGACGTCGATTTCCTCCAGCACCTGCTCGATCGCCTGCTGGTTGCCGCCCGCCAGCGCATCGCGCATGAGCTGAACCTGGATCTTGAGAAAGGCCAGCGACTGCGCAATCGAGTCGTGCAATTCACGCGCCAGCAGGTTGCGCTCCTGTGCCACCGCGGCCTCTTTCTCCAAGGCATTGAGGCGCAGGTTTTCCATGGCACTGGCCAGATGGCTGGCCAGTGCCTCCAGCAACGAGCGCTCCGCGGGGGAGAGGGAAATCTTGGCGTGGAAGAACAGGTCGACTTCGCCCATCAGGCGTTCATGCAGGAACACCGGGATGTTCACCAGGGTCTCGAAGCCGGCCTGGCCGCACAGACGCTCCTTGGTGTCGCCCAAGGCATGGATGGGAATGACGCGCAGGCCCGCTTGCCCGACGGGCGAGCCGCAGTCGCAGTCGCCCTTGTGGATGCAATGCTCGGCTTCCAGCAGGTCGGTCGGCAAGCCGCTGGCGGCCAGCATCAGGTAGCGCTGGTTGGCCTGGTCCGACCAGCGCAACGCCACGCCATCGGCATGGGCGATGCGCACGATGCTGCCGGCAAAACCCTGCGCCAGTTCGTCGAGGGTGGTGGCGCGTGCCACCAGTGTCGTGACTTCGTACAGGCTCTCCAGCCGCTCGCGCTTTTCTTCCAGTTCGGCGGTTTTTTCCGCGACCTTGCCTTCCAGGTTGCGGTACATCGACTGCAGGTGCTCTGCCATGCCATTGAAGCCTTCGGCCAGGGTGCCGAATTCGTCGCGCGTGAGTTTTTCCACCCGGGCATCGAAGTCCCCGCCCTGGATCTTTTCGATCGCCTGTTTGAGCAGCCCCACCGGCTCCAGCACGAACAGATGGCCGGCATACAGCAGCACCAGTGCGCCGAGCACGACCATGGCCATCATGGTGGTCTGCAGCAGGTGCAGGATGGCGGTCCAGCGCGAGATATGGTGTTCAATGCCTTGGACGAACGCCTCGATGTGCTCGACAAAGGAGATGGTCCTGAAGCGCAGTTCCTGCGGCGACGTCGGGATGGCTGCCAGCGAGCGGAAAACCTTCCAGTCTTGTTCAATGACGTTAAAGCGCCGCTGCACCGTGTCGTCCCACGGCACGAACAGGGGGCGTTCCGGGTCGCCATGGCGCAACACAGCCAGGCTGTCCTCGAATTCGCGCACCTGGGCTGGCACAGCGGCCATTTCCCCGGTGCCCAGCGAGAGCGAGAGGCGGTAGGCCTGCATGCGCATGCGACCGGCCTCGTTCACGGCGGCGGCACCACCGTCGAGCTGCCACGACACCCACAACGTGGCCGCCGTGGCCAGCAGGGCCATCAGCAGGAAGGGGGTAGCCACCAAGGCGAGCTTGGCGCTCAGGCTCCAGTGCTTGCGGCGTGTCATGGCTGGCATCTTAGCTTCAGGGCGTGCTGTGCCAGCCCTTCAAGCCGGAATAAATTGATCTTGATCATGACTTTCAGGCTGCAGTCTCTTAGACTGGAACCATTCTGAAACCGGAGATCACCCATGGATTTGCTCAAGCACGACATCGCCACTGAATTTCCCCAGCTGAAAGAGAAAATCCATACGCTGAAGACGACGCACCACCATTTTGCGCGTCTGTACAACGACTACGACGAGGTGAACCACACCATCACCAAGGTCGAGACCGGCGGTGCCGTCATGACTGACGAAGCACTGGAGAACCTCAAAAAACAGCGCCTCAAGCTGAAAGACGAGATCGTGCAGATGCTGCACGCGGCCTGAGACTTCGGGTGCCGGATCATGTCAGGCGGCGCGAGTCACCTGACTGAACCCGGTGCATTTCAGCTGCGCACGTCGGCCACCGGCTCGGCTCCGAAGTCGGACCGGGCCAGATAAGCCAGAACCTTGCGGGCGGCAGTCTGCGGGCTGTCGAGCTGGCCGCCGCTTTTGAGCTGCTCGAAACGGCCGCGGTCGGGGAAGGCTACGGCGTCAGCATGGCGCAGTTGCACCTGCATGTCGGTGTCGATCACACCTGGCGCCAGTGCGCAGACCTTGGCGCCATTCGGCTTGCTCGCCTCCTCCAGCGCCAGGCAGCGCGTGAAATGGTCCATGCCGGCCTTGGCGGCGCAATAAGGGGCCTGCGAGGCCATGGGCCGGCGGCCCAGGCCGGAGGAAATGTTGAGCACACGGCGTGGCACGTTCCAGCCCTCGGTGGCGCCGAGAAAGGCTGCGCTCAGCAGCAAGGGCGCTTCCAGATCCACGCGCAGCGCCTGGGCCAACTCATCCGGATCAGCCGCGGACAGGGGCGTGATGCCCGGAATCATGCCGGCGTTGTTGATCAGCGTGGCGCTGGCATAACGCGCAGCGGGACGACCCAGCCATTGGCGCAGCATGGCGGCGGCTTCACGGCTGTGCGCCAGGTCCAGCGGCCACTGCTCCAGCGGGCAATCGGCCTGCCGCGCCTGTTCGGCCAGGGTGTCATGGGGCTGGCGTGCGATGCACAGCAGGGCATGGCCGGGCTGCAGCAGTTGCCGGGCCATGGCCAGGCCCATGCCACGTGAGGCGCCGGTGAGGATGTACAGGTGCGGGTGAGACATGGGGCCTCCGTTTGAGTGTCAAATATGTCGTTTGACCTTGTGAAATATGCGTCAACAGCTATTGTTTTGATAGCAAAATGGGCTCATTTCAGAACGACGGCGGGCTGCGCAGTTGCAGGGGCTGGCCGGTGAGCGGGTGCTGCAGCGTTATGGCACTGGCATGCAGCAGCAAGCGTTGGCTGCGGGCTTGGACCTCGGCACTGGCATACAGCGCATCACCGACGATGGCGTGGCCCAGCGCCTGCAGGTGTACACGCAGCTGGTGCGAGCGGCCTGTCACGGGCTCCAGTTCCAGCCGGGTCTGCGGCCGGCCGGCCGTATCAGCTTCGTGTGCCAGCACGCGCCAGCGTGTCAGGCTGGGCTTGCCGCGCGGGTCGATGATGTGCAGCGGACGGCGTGGCCAGTCCAGCAGGATGGGCTGCTCGATCACCTGCCACGCGTCAGACGCTGGTTCGAGGTGACCGTCCACGACCGCGACATAGCGTTTGTGCACTGCGCGGTTGGCAAAGGCGATGCTGAGTTCCCGTTGTATGGCCGCGCCGCGCGCCATCAACAGCAGGCCGGAGGTCGCCATGTCCAGCCGATGCACGATGCGGGCGTCGGCAAAGTGGCGCTGCACGCGGGCACTCAGGCAGTCCTGTTTGTCGGGGCCGCGACCCGGCACGGAAAGCAGGCCGGCCGGTTTGTCGAGCACCAGCAGGGCCTCGTCGGCGTGCAGCAGGGTTATGCCGTCAAGGCTTGGCATCAGGTTCAGCGGCGGATTCACCCCGGAGCAGACGTTGCACGGTTTCGCACATCTCTTCCACATCATTGGGCTTGTGGATCAGAGCACGCGCACCGGCGGCCTGGGCGGCCTGTTCGATTTCGGGCGTGACGTAACCGGAGGCCAGTGCCACCGGCAGGCCGGGCCGGATGGCGGCCGCATCGCGCAGCAGATCCACACCGCTGTAGCCCGGCATGTTGTAGTCGGTCACCAGCAGGTCGATGTCATCGGGGTTGTCGCGCAGCGCGGCCAGTGCTTGCTGCGGATCGGTGTAGGTGCTGACCTTCAGGCCCTTGCGGCTCAGCGCGCGCTGCATCAGGAACACCAGGGCCTGGTCGTCGTCGACATACATGACATGGCCGCTGGCAGCATCATGGCTGGTGGGGCGCCGCGTCTTGACGGGCGGGGGCTCGACCGCCTCGACCGCCTCGTCAAGTGCCGGGAAGTACAGCGTGAAGGCGCTGCCCGCGCCGGGCGTGCTTTGTACATCGACCGTGCCCATGTGGGTACGCATGACGCCGTGCACCACGGCCAGGCCCAGGCCCGTGCCCTGGCCGACCTGCTTGGTGGTGAAGAAGGGTTCGAACAGGCGTTGCAGCGTGGCCGGATCGATGCCGGTGCCGGTGTCGCGCACGGTCAGTGTGGCGTAGTGACCGGGCAGCAGCCCGAGCGGTTCGGCCTGCAAGGCATCGAGGCGGGCATGCCCCAGCTCGATGCGCACCGTGCCGCGTTTGCTGCCCATGGCGTGGATGGCATTGGTGCACAGGTTGAACAAGGCCTGCCCGACCTGGGTGGAGTCGGCCAGCACATCGGGCGTGTCAGCCTCGATCTGGGCCTGCAGCTTCAAATTGGTCGGCAGCGTGACCTTCAGCAGGCGCTTGCATTCCTGCACCACGTCGGCGAGCTTGACCGGGTCGCGCCGCGGTGCCTCGTTGCGGCTGAAGGTGAGGATCTGACGCACCAGGTCACGGGCGTGCTGGCCGGCCTTTTCGATCTGGATCAGGCTGACCTGCGCCGGCGAGTCCGGTCCGGCGTCTTCCATGGCCAGCGCCGCGTTGCCCAGGATGGCACCCAGGATGTTGTTGAAGTCGTGCGCAATGCCGCCGGCCATGGTGCCGATGGCCTGCATCTTGTGCGACTCGCGCAGCTGCGCCTCCATGGCCTTGCGGGCTGTCAGGTCACGCGCGAACAAGGTGGTGATGTTGCCCTGGGGGTGGCGCTCGCAGGAGACGCTGACCTCCAGTGTCAGCGGCTGGCCATTGGCCGTCAGGCCGCTCACTTCGTCGAGCCGGGTGTGGCTGGACACCTGCGTGGCGGCAATGGCGGGCATGGCGTCCGGCAGGAAACGCGCCAGGGAGCTGTTCATGGCTTCCATGGCCGGGCACTGGAACAGTGCGGCAGCGGCCGGGTTGAAGACCGAGATGCGCTGGTCGGCATCGACGCAGATGATGGCGTCGAGCGAGGAATTGATGATGGCCGCCATGCGGTTCTCGCTCAGGTGCAGGGCCTCGTTACGCTGGCGCAGCGCTTCGGCGCTTTCCTGCAGGGCGTGACGTTCGGCCAGCAACGGGCCCTGGTCGATGACGGCGCAGATGAAATGCGCCATCTCGTCGTCCTGCGAGTACTCGATGCGCGCCATGTGCAGGTCGCCGGTGAGCGTGCCTTCCGAGCCGCGCAGAAAGACCACCTCGGTCACATCGCTGGTGCCGTTGCGGCGCGCCTCGTTGAAACAGCGTCCGACGCGCTCCAGGTGGGCCTCGTCGACCAGCGGCAGCAGGAAGTTCAGCGGCGGGTCGTATTCCTGCGGCCGGAACAGGCGCAAGGCCATGGCATTGCTCTGCACCACCATGCCGAGTTCGTCCACCACCATCAGCGCCAGCGGCACATTGGAGAACAGCGACTCGAAGCGTTCCGAAGCGCCTTCAGCGGCGATGCGGCTGTAGCGCAGGGCCTCGTTCTGGGCTTCCAGCTCGGCCTGGTAGCTGCGCAGTTCCTCGACCAGCTGGGCCAGTGATTTCTGGGGTGTCTCGTTGCTCATGGGCGTGGGGGTATCGCGTGCGCTATTATCGCCCGCTTGCTTTCGCGGCGTGCCTGCCGCACGGTTTTTGAACGAGTTTGTCTTTTTCCATGTCCAGCTACACCATCCGCCCCGCCACATTGCGCGACGCCAAAGCCATTGCCACCATCCACGCCAATACCAGCGAGACCATCTACCGCGAGTTGGTGCCTGCTGAATTTCTGAAACCCCAGGGCGCCGATGCGCGCCTGGCCTTCTGGCGCGAAGCCATCGAGTACGCCGAGCCGCAGGTGCAGGTGGCGGTCGACGAGAACAACAAGGTGATCGGCTTCGTCGGTTACGACCGCTCGCGCGACGAAGGCACCAAGCCGACGGTGGGCGAGATCTGGGCCATCTACGTGCTGCCCTCGCACTGGGACACCGGCGCCGGCCTGGCGTTGTGGGATGCCGCGCGCGACGGCCTGCAGGAAGAGGGTTGCACCCAGGTCACGGTCTGGCTGCCGCTGGGCAACGAGCGTGCCCTGCGTTTCCATGAACTGGCCGGCTTCAAGCGTGAACTCACCACGGCCAAGACCGTGCCGATGGGCGGTTTCCGGCTGGAAGAAATCCGCCTCAAGCGCGCTACCGCCTGAGAGCCTGGGGCAGGTTCACCACGAACCTGCCTGTCTTTGCGAGGGCATGCGCTGTGCTCCCCCCGACGCCTGCGCTAGCCCAGTTGGATCTTTATCGACGCGAACTGCACCGATGGGGTGCGTCATCGGCGTGTGAGATGCACTCTTGGTGCAGGATGCCATGCAAATGGGCTGATATCAGGCCCTGATCCCGTTTTTTCTTCTTCTGCCTTGCCGCGCCGTCCTGGCGCACAACTTGCGTGCATCGGTGCTCATACATCGGTGTTTCATGCTTCATAAAAGGGCGAGCAGTAGCTTGAATGACGGGATGAGTGAGCTTTTTTCGAATCTTGGGCGTTTGTTGCGGTACATGCCGCGGGTGCAACTCCGGCGCCAGGAGTTGAGACTGGTGGAGTCCGCCTGGGACAGCCTGGCCTTGCTGTCCTCGCTGTCGCGGCTGTCGTCGGATGCCTCCTCCGGCAGCGACCTGGGGCGGGCACGGCAGGAATTCGCATCCTTGTCTGACGCGATGATGCGCGGGCTGGAGTCCGAGAGTTTGAAGAACGCACTCGACCATCTGGCTTCCCGGGCGCAGGTGTGCATTGACATCCTGGTGCGCAATTTGTTCGAACGCACAGCTGATATCGGTTTTCTGGCCACCGACGAGATCATTGCCCGCTATCTGGCGCAAACCGATTCGCTGACGCGTGCCGACGTTGAGGCCCGGCTCTACGAATACGCAAGCAAATACTCGGTCTACTGTGACATCTTCCTGTTCGATGTGGAGGGACGCCTGCGTGCCAGCCTCAGGACGCGAGGGGATGAGCTGGCGCCTCTGGCCGATCCACACGATGCGGCGTTTTTGCAGGCAGTGCAGACCAGCAGCGCGCCGTATGTCGAGCACTATGCGCAGCACCACTTCTGCATCGATTCAGCCGCGGCCAGACCGTCCACACTGATCTATGCGCATCGCGTGGAGTCGGGACGGGCTGTCGCAGGGACGTTGTGCCTGCAATTCAATCTCGCCGACGAGATGCCCGCCATCTTCAATGCGATTCAAGGCGCAGCGGCCGCGGATGATGGCATTGTGCTGGCACTGGTCGATGCGCAGGGGGGGGTCATCGGCACAAACGACCCCTTGCAGCTTCCTCTGGGCTGGCAGATCCCGCAGGCGTGCCAGGCTGGCATGAGCACGGTGCGCCATCTCGGACGCGAGTACCTGCTGGTGGTGCGCGACACCCACGGGTTCCAGGGTTACACCGGGCCTGGCTGGCGTGGTCTGGCCATGATTCCCATGGACATGGCATTCGAGGACGATGATGAACACGCCGGTTCACCTTTGATGCTGGAGGCGGCTCGCAGCACCGATCTGCTGGCCGCGAACCTGCGTGACATCCCCCGCAATGCGGCTGCCATCCAGGCTGCATTGGAGCGTTCGGTCTGGAACGGTTTGCTCGACATCAACCGGATCGAGTCGGACGGGTCTGCGGCCCACACCCGCGAATTGACATTCGCCAGAACGCTGTTGTCCGAGATCGGCAACACCGCTTTCAAGACGGCTCAGGCCTTCTCCAGCACCCTGCACGACCTGCATTTCGTCGTCATCCAGTCGATGCTCAGGGACGTGCAGGACCGCGCCTCTTTGGCGATGCAGATCCTGGACCGCAACCTGTATGAACGCGCCAACGACTGTCGCTGGTGGGCCTTGACGCCGCAGTTCGTGAGCACCCTGCGTGCGGGGACGGTCGGGTGTGCCGATGCCACGCGCGTGTTGCAGTACATCAACTCGCTCTACACGGTGTACGCCTCACTGGTGCTGTTCGATCGGCACGGCAAGGTGGTCGCTGTGTCAAAACCGGAGCTGGCGTCGCAGATCGGACAGCCGATCCAGGCCGGCTGGGCCGTGCAGGCCCTGCGCCTGAGCAGCAGCCAGGACTATGTCGTGAGTGCCTTCGAGCCCAGCCAGTTTTCCGGCAGCAACCCGACCTTTGTGTACGCAGCGGCGGTCCATGATCCGGATGACGCCTATGCCTCCGTGCTTGGCGGCATCGGCATCGTCTGGGACGCGACCAGCCAACTGTCATCCATTCTGGCGGATTGTGGGGAAGGATCCGCTGCCGATGACCTGCTGATGTTTGTGGATGCCGACGGCCACCCGATCAGCGTGCATGGCAATGACGCACTGCTGTCGGGGCAGCAGGCACCGCAGGCCTGTCTGCAGGGGGAACGCATTGCGGAGCTGGGCGGGGCCTTGTATGGCGTCGGTTTGCATCGTGGGCAGGGTTATCGCGAGTTCCGGGTCAGCGACGGTTATGCGCATGGCCTGGGCTGCATGGCGCTCCGGAGTCTGTGCAAGCCGCAGTCACGGGCCCGGGCGGAGGCCGGCAACCGGCCGTCCAGCCGCAGTGGCCGGATCGAGGCCGGCCATGGGCTACAAGTGGCGACATTCAGCGTGGCCGGGCATTGGCTCGGTTTGCCTGCCGCGCAAGTCCTGCTGGCGGCGCCGGATGCCACCATCGCGAATGCGGGGGGCATCCAGCCCCCTTTTCTTGGCATCACCCAGATCGGCAGCAAGGCCTACCCCGTGATCGATTTACGCAGTGTGATCGCCGCCGGCAAGGAGAAGACGCCGACCGGTCTGCCACCCGTTTCGCGAATCAGCGACAACTCGCGCCAACTCATCGTGGTACAGGTCCAGGCTGAATCCGGCAAGGTTCAGGAACTGGCCCTGCGGGTAGATGCATTGGGGGCCGTGCTGGAAGTCGACAGCCGCAAGATGCAGGAGATTGTCCTGCCCGGGGATCGCAACGGAATCGGGTTGGTGGACGCCGTGGTCCCCGTGGCCAGTGACGAGGGTAGTCAGCCGGCGACAGCGACCGCCCTGCTGAGCCGCTTGTCTGGCCGCTGGCTTCAGTCCTGTGCTGCCGGCTTGCTGCGCGATTTTGTTCCACAGGACCTGAATACCCTGTCGACCTTGCGCTGACCCCGGTCGATCTGTTCAGGGGCGCACGCTCAGCACCAGATCGAACTGGCGGCCGGGCTCCAGCAGCAGGGTGGGCAGCAGGGCTTCAACGCCGCGGATCTCGCGCACGGCATCCAGGCTTGGCGCCGGTTTTTTGTCATCCTTGTTGAAGTACTCGTCGCTCAGGCCCAGGGAGGCCGTGCTCAGGCTGCGCGACATCAGGCGTGAGAAGTAGCCTGGCTGGCCTTGTGTGCCGACGCCCAGCAGCAGCAATTCTTTGGCTTCCGGGCTCCAGCTCATCTTGGCCTTGATACCGGTGCGTGCATCACGATCCACGGCGAACCCGCCCATATTCTTGCTTGGGAGGAGTTCCCGGCCCTGGCTGTCGAAGCAGCGCTGCAGGCGTGGGGTGACCATGATGCGTTCCGATGACAGATTGGCCGTGACATCGGCTTCGATCACGCATTCAGTGGCCCCCTGTACCAGTGAGGCGAGCACATTCAGTTCATGCACGCGCAGGATGACGCGGGTCAGGGGCAGTTGCGCCTCAAAACTGGGAGGTACATCGGCACCAATGACCACCGTGACGGCCGTGGTGTGGCGCCAGCGGGGTGGGTTGGGGCGGGCAGGTGTTGGCACTTCCTGTGCCATCGCCAGGGTGCTGGCCAGGCACAGCAGGGCCAGCGTGATGCGGCTGCGCATGTGGACTCCACTGAAACTGATGGGGACGATCATAGATCAGAGATGTTCCCCCGCGACACGAAGCGGCGCAGAGCCGGCGTGTAGGATAGACCGGCTCTGCCTGACGTTTGTTTCCCCTGCCATGCAAATTCTTCTCGCCCCGATGGAAGGGCTGCTCGATTGCGCGTTGCGCGACATCCTCACCCGTGTGGGCGGCGTGGACCGTTGCGTGTCCGAGTTCATCCGCGTGACAGATCGTTTGCTGCCGGACCGGGCCTTCACCCGCATCGTGCCCGAGTTGCGCAACGGCGGGCGCACGTTGGCCGGTGTGCCGGTGCGGCCTCAGTTGCTGGGCTCCGACCCGGCGGTGCTGGCCGACAACGCGGCCGCCCTGGCCGCGCTCGGCGCACCGGGCGTCGATCTGAATTTCGGCTGCCCGGCCAAGGTGGTCAATCGCCATGGCGGCGGGGCCGCGCTGCTAGACGAGCCTGAGCTGATCGCACGCATCGTGTCGGAAGTGCGCCGTACCGTGCCGGCGCAGGTGCCGGTGTCGGCCAAGATGCGCCTCGGTTTCAACGACGACAGCCGCGCCGAAGAATGTGCCCAGGCCATCGCCGACAGCGGCGCCAATGAGCTGGTGGTGCACGCACGCACCAAGGCACACGGCTACCGGCCCCCGGCCTACTGGGAGCGCATTGCCGATCTGCGCGCCCGGGTCAGCGTGCCAATGGTGGCCAATGGCGAAATCTGGAATGTGCAGGACGCACTGCGTTGCCGCGAGGTCACAGGCTGCGACAGCCTGATGCTGGGCCGCGGCATGGTGGCCGACCCGGGGCTGGCGTTGGCCGTACGGGCCGCTCTTGGCGTGCAAGCCGCATCGCCGATGGCCTGGTCATCCCTGCTGCCACTGATGGCGGATTTCTGGCGTCTGGTCAGCGGCCGCGTCGA
Organism: Hylemonella sp.; assembly: GCA_030680575.1. Classification (GTDB taxonomy): domain Bacteria; phylum Pseudomonadota; class Gammaproteobacteria; order Burkholderiales; family Burkholderiaceae_C; genus Hylemonella. The sequence continues at coordinate 65,970 of JAUXVI010000013.1, read as the reverse complement.
GCGCCGCCACCGTTCCGGTCGCCTCAAGCAGTGGCTAAACTACCTGCGTCGCGTCTACCCCGAAGCGCAGGAGGCCTTCATGGCCTTGCGCACCATCAACGACCCGGTGCTGATCGAACAGTGGCTCAACGCACAGCTTGCCACTGCGCCAGCAAGGGCTGAATGTTGGCCAGATCTGCAACCGGCGTGATGCCGTCGAGGTCGCGCTTTTTCAGCGCAGGGTGACTGCCGCCGGCCCAGATGCCTATCTCGGCCGGCAGCTTGGCGCGCAACTCCTGCAGGCTGCGCAGCATCTGGTTGGTGTTGAGGCTGGCGCTGAAGCTCAGGCCCACGATCTGCACCCGGTTGGCCTGCGCTGCCTGCGCGATCTCCAGCAGCGGGGTCTGCACCCCGAGCGAGACGCAGTCGCAACCCTCCAGCACCAGCATCGCCTCGGCCATCAGCAGGCCTAGCGCATGCGGCTCCTGCGGAAAGGTGGTGAGCAGCACACGCGGCCGCCCCGGCAAGGGTGTCGCGGGCGTGCTGCCGATGGCGCTGCGCAGCACCGCCGTCACGCTCTCGGTGTACATGTGTTCCTCGAACACCTGAATCTCGCCCCGCACCCAGGCCTCACCCACCAGCACATTCAAAGGTGCTAGCAATTCGGTGACGAAGCCGCCCAGACCCATGCGCAGCACGGCCTGGTTGAGGGCGCGGCGCAGGCCGACGACATCGTGCGCTTTGAGTCCTTCAAGGATGGCGCGCTGTTCCGTGTTGCCCGCGCTATCACCGCTCGTCCCTGGTGCGGCCTGCTGCACCAGTTGCTGCAACTCCGGCATCGGCAGCGACACCACCCGGCCCGGGCGTTGTCCGCTGTTGAGCAAACGTGCAATCAGGCGCAGCCGCTCCACCTGGTCGGCCGGGTACACCCGCTCGTCGAAAGCATCGCGCACCGGTTGCGGAAAGCCGTAGCGGCGCTCCCAGACGCGCAAGGTGTCCTTGGACAGGCCGGTGTCGCGTTCGACGGCCGAGATCGGCAGGGCGGCGGGTGAACTGGGTGCGTTCATGGCTGGCAGGTTGGGGTCTTCAATGGTTGACCTATGTATGTGGTCTTTAACGTGGATAGATTATTTGTCTAGGACAAATGCAATAATTTTCTTCAATTGTTCGGATGTTACTCGTTTATTTTGAAATTTGTCCATGTCAATTATTAATTTGATGGCTAGGTTGAAGCAGGGCGAGACGGCCAACGGAACGCCCCCAACGGCAGGCAAACCATGAAGATTGCGATTGTCGGTTCAGGCATTTCAGGGTTGGCCGCGGCTCACGCTCTGCGGGGGCACGCGGACATCACGCTGTTCGAAGCGGCCGACTATTTTGGTGGTCATACCCACACCGTGGATGTCACGCTGCCCACGGCGCAGGGGCCGTGCACCTGGGGCGTGGACACCGGTTTTCTGGTGTTCAACGAGCGCACCTACCCGAACCTGATCCAGCTGCTGGCCGAGCTCGGGGTGGCCACCGCCAAGACCGACATGACCTTTTCCGTCAAGGCGGCGGACGCGACCCGTGGCCGCACGCTGGAGTGGAACGGCGCCAACCTCAACACCGTGTTTGCCCAGCGCGGCAACCTGCTGAATCCGCGTTTCCTGCGCATGCTGCGCGAGGTGCTGCGCTTCAACGCCCTGGCCACCCGTCTGGCCGAGAGTGGACAGGAAAGCGAGCTGGTGCAGCCCTTGGGCGAGTTTCTCGATGCCCACGACTTCAGCCCCGAATTCCGCGACTGGTACTTCCTGCCCATGATGGCCTGCATCTGGAGCTGCCCCACCGCCCAGATGCTGCAGTTTCCGGTGTCCACCATGGTGCGCTTCTGCCACAACCACGGACTCATTCAGGTCAACGGCCGGCCGCAGTGGTGGACGGTGACGGGTGGCGCCCGCCATTACGTTGACAAGATCATCCATGGCATCGCCGACAAACGGCTGGCCACGCCGGTGCGCCTGATCGAGCGTGATGCGGATGGTGTCACGGTCTTTACGGACAAAGGACCCGAGCGTTTTGACAAATTGGTGCTGGCCACGCACTCCGATCAGGCACTGAGCCTGCTGCGTCACCCCTCGGAGTTGGAAGCCCGCACCTTGGGTGCCATCCGTTACCAGGCCAACCGCGCCGTGCTGCACACCGATGCCGCGGTGCTGCCGGCCAACCGCCGGGCCTGGGCGGCCTGGAACTACGAACGCGCACCGGCCACCGCGCAGGAGCACAGCCGCGTCTGCCTGCACTACCTGCTGAACAAGTTGCAGCCCTTGCCCTTTGCGCAGCCGGTCATCGTCTCGCTCAACCCGGTGCAGGCGATTGCCGAAAAGCAGGTATTGGGCGCGTATGGCTATGCGCACCCGGTGTTCGACGTGCCCGCCATCCGCGCCCAGGCCGACATGCCGCAACTGCAGGGCCGGCAGCACACCTGGTACTGCGGCGCCTGGATGGGTTACGGCTTCCACGAAGACGGCCTGAAAGCCGGGCTGGACGTGGCGCGCCAGCTGCTGATGGACATTGCCTTGCGCGAGCCGGCTTACCCATGAGCACGGCCACCCCGCTTATTGGTTTTGGCCAGGTGCGCCACACGCGGCTGCGGCCGGCACGGCACGCCTTTGCCTACCCGACGTTTTTTCTCATGCTGCCCTTGCGCAGCATGCCGCGGCAGGGCGGGGGCGCGCTGGCCTTCAACCGTGCCGGCTGGTTGAGCTTTTTTGATGCCGACCACGGCGATGGCCGCAGCGCAGCGCAGGGCGGTGCACTCGGCTGGGTGGAGGAGCTGCTGCACAGCCACGGCATCAAAGACGTCGATGGCGAGGTCTGGCTGCACTGCTACCCGCGCGTGCTGGGCTACACCTTCAAGCCGGTGAGCTTCTGGTATTGCCATGCGGCCGACGGTCGCCTGCGCGCGATCGTGGCGGAGGTCAACAACACCTTCGGCGAACGCCACTGCTACTTGCTGGAGTCACCGCGCTACGGCCAGGAGCTGCGGGCGACCAAGGTATTCCACGTCTCGCCCTTCTGTCGTGTCGAAGGCGACTACCGCTTCCGTTTCATGCGCACGGCGCGTGCCGGCGTGTCCCACACCGTGGTGCGTGTCGACCTCGATGACGCCCAGGGCCCCTTGCTGCAGACCAGCGTCAGCGGCGTGCTCGAACCGGTGACGCCGCAAGCCATCCGCAAGGCCCTGTGGCGACACCCGGCCATGACGCTGGGCCTGATTGCGCACATCCACTGGCAGGCCTGCCGCCTGTGGTTCAAGCGCGTTCCGTTTTTTGCCAAGCCGGCCCCGCCGCCGGAATTCGTCACCCGTTCCAACCCCACGTCTTCCTCCTCATGAACAGCACCACCGCACCCACCCTGACGCTTCCGCGCGGCGCCCCGGCCAGCGCGCGCACTGTCTTCCAGCTGCTGCAGCGCCTGCGCCATGGCACGTTGACCCTGCACCTGCCCGACGGCACGGTGCAGCAGTTCGGCCGGGGTGAGCAGCCCACGGCGACCCTGGTGCTGCACAACTGGGCCGTGTTCGGTGCGGTGCTCAAGTCCGGCGACATCGGGTTTGCCGAAAGCTACATGGCCGGCGACTGGAGTACGCCGCAGCTGGCCGAGCTGCTGCGCCTGTTCGTGCGCAACCGGCAGGAGATCGAGGGCGTGATCTACGGCAGTTGGCTTGGAAGCCTGTTGTACCGGCTGCGTCACCTGCTGCATCGCAACACCAAAGCCAACAGCAAGAAAAACATCCACGCCCACTACGACCTCGGCAACGCCTTCTACAAGCTCTGGCTGGACGAGACCATGAACTACTCCTCGGCCTGGTTCGAGGGTCGGCCGGACGGTGACATGGTGCCGGCGCAGCAGGCCAAGGTGCGTCGTGCGCTGCGCATGGCGGGCGTTGGGCCGGGCGACCGCGTGCTGGAGATCGGTTGCGGCTGGGGCGCACTGGCCGAGATGGCCAGCACCGAGTTCGGCGCCAGCATGGTCGGCGTCACGCTCAGCACCGAGCAGCTGGCCTGGGGGCAGGCGCGCCTGGCCCGTCTGGGCGTGAGTCTGGGAATGGGCCAGCGTGCCGACCTGCGGCTGCAGGACTACCGCGATATCCACGACGGCCCGTTCGACGCCATCTGCTCCATCGAGATGGTGGAGGCCGTGGGCCGCGAGTACTGGCCGCAGTACTTCGAGACCGTGCACCGCCTGCTCAAGTCCGGTGGTCGTGCCTGCATCCAGAGCATCGTCATCGACGACGCGCTGTTCGAACGTTATGTGAACTCGACCGACTTCATCCAGCAGTACATCTTTCCCGGCGGCTGCCTGCCGTCCCCCAGCGAGTTCCGCCGCCAGGCCGAAGCGGCCGGCCTCAAGGTGGTGGATGAGCTGGCCTTCGGACCCGACTACGCCGAGACGCTGCGGCGCTGGCGCCACCAGTTCCTGGCCGAGCGACGCCGCATTCTGCAACTGGGTTTTGACGAAAGGTTCATGCGCTTATGGGAGTTCTATCTGGCTTACTGCGAAGCAGCTTTCGACGAGGCGAACATCGACGTGGTGCAGTTCACGCTACAAAAAAAATAGCGGCTCGCGCATTGTTGGTATGGGCTACAGCCATTTTTTGCCTGCAACCAGCGGCGCAGGCGCAAACTGCCGTGCCGGTGCCGGTGGCCACCGAGCTGGCGCAGCCGCGGCTGGCCGGTGCTTCGCGCTTCAGCTTCTGGGGCTTTGATGTCTACCAGGCCAGTCTGTGGGTCGAACCCGGCTTCGACAGCGCCGCGCTGGCGCGGCAGCGTTATGCGCTGGAGTTGCGCTACCTGCGCGGCTTCAAGGGGCGCGACATCGCGCAGCGTTCCATCGACGAAATGCGCCGGCTCGGTCGTTTTTCCGAAACGCAGGCACAGGCCTGGCTGCAGGCCATGACGCAAGCCTTTCCTGATGTGGAACCCGGCGATCGTCTGCTGGGCATCTACCTGCCGGGGCAGGGTGCGCGTTTCCTGGCCAACGGCCGCCTGACAGCCGAGGTGATGGACGCCGAATTTGCCCAACTGTTTTTCGGCATCTGGCTGTCGGACAAGACGTCCGAGCCGCGCCTGCGCCAAGCCTTGCTGGGGCAGACGGTGGCCAGCAGCAACTGACGCCGGGTTCCGACGCATCCCATGTCCAACACACACACGCTCACGCTGGGCCAGGGTTGGCGTTACGGCCTGATGGGGCTGCCGCTGGCCTTTGTCGCCCTGCCGCTGTACGTGCTGCTGCCCAACCACTACGCACGTGAGTTCGGTGTGCCGCTGGCCGCGCTCGGTGCCGTGCTGCTGGCAACCCGCCTGCTCGACGCCCTGATCGACCCGCTGCTGGGGCGTTGGTGTGATCGTCTGTTCCGTCGCTCGGCGCGTACCGTTCTGGCATGGGCGGCGGCGGCGTGTGGCTTGCTGGCGCTGGGCTTTCTGCTGCTTTTTTTCCCGCTAACCCAGCAACCGCAGGCCTTGCTCTGGTCCAGTGCCGTGCTGCTGATGCTGACCTATGCCAGCTACAGCGCGGTCATGGTGGCGCACCAATCCTGGGGCGCGCTGCTGGCGGGCGATGCGGTGCAGCAAAGCCGGCTGGTGGCCTGGCGCGAAGGCCAGGGGCTGCTGGGCGTGCTGTTGGCGTCGCTGGCGCCGGTCCTGCTCGGGCTGGCGCCCACCGTGCTGTTGTTCTGGTTGGCACTCGTGCTGGGCTGGTTGGCTTGGCTGCGTGCGCCGCGCCCCCAGCTGCAGCACGACCCGGCAGCGCCGCGGGCGGCTGCGCTGTGGCTGCCCTGGCGCCGCCCCGCCTTTCGCCGTCTGCTGGCGGTGTTCATGCTCAACGGTATTGCCAGCGCCGTGCCGGCCACGCTGGTGCTGTTCTTCGTGCAGGACCGCTTGCAGGCGCCGCCTTCGCTGGAGCCGCTCGTCCTGGGCAGTTATTTCCTGTGTGCCGCGCTGTCCATGCCCTTGTGGCTGCGCGGCGTGCGGCGTTTTGGCCTGGCGCGTTGCTGGCTGGCCGGCATGCTGCTGGCGATCGGCGTGTTTGTCTGGGCCAGCGGGCTGGGGGCGGGCGACGCGCTGCCCTTTGTCCTGATCTGCATGCTGTCCGGTTTGGCGCTGGGTGCTGACCTGGCCCTGCCCGGCGCCCTGCTCAGCGGCTTGATGGCGCGTGCCGGTGACCTGGGCCAGGCGCAAGGCGCCTACTTCGGCTGGTGGAACTTTGCCACCAAGCTCAACCTGGCACTGGCCGCCGGCCTGGCGCTGCCGCTGCTGGGTCTTTTCGGTTATGTGCCGGGCACACGCGAGCCGCAGGCGCTGCAGGCGCTGGGCATCGCCTACGGCCTGCTGCCCTGTCTGCTCAAGCTGCTGGCGGCCGGCCTGCTGTATCGGTTTTTCATCCGCTGCTCCGGCGGCACGAAAGGCAACTCATGAAACGACGTCTCCTCCTCGCCGGTACCGCCGCGCTCGGTGCGGCTTCACTGTCTGGCTGCGCTTCACCCAGGATCGGTGATTACGCCGGCCAGACCCCGCTGCTGGATCTGCGGCGCTACTTCAACGGCACCATCGACGCCTATGGCGTCTTCACCGACCGCGCCGGCAAGGTGGTCAAGCGCTTTACCGTGGTCATGCAATGCAGCTGGCAGGGCGACGCCGGCCGCGAGGAGGGCGTGCTGGACGAAGACTTTGTCTACTCCGGCGGCACGACACAAAAACGCATCTGGCGCCTCCAGCGCGAGCCCGGTACGGGCGGGCAGGGCCGCTACAGCGGCCGCGCCGACGACGTGGTGGGCGAGGCCGTGGGTGAAGAGCAGGGCAATGCCTTCTACTGGGCCTACACCCTGAGCCTGCCGGTGGATGGCCGCATCATCGAGGTGCGCTTCGACGACTGGATGTACCTGATGAACGACCGCGTCATGCTCAACCGCGCCACCATGAGCAAGTGGGGCGTGACACTGGGGGAGGTCACACTGTCCTTCAGCAAGCGGCTGCCATGACGTTCAACACCCCCCTGCGAGACTGGCACGGCAAGACGGTCTGGCTGGTCGGTGCCTCCAGCGGCATCGGCCGAGCCACGGCCTCGGCATTGCATGCACAGGGCGCCACCGTGTTTGTCTCGGCCCGCCATGCCCAGGCCCTCGATGCGTGGGTGGCGCAGCACCCGGGCAGCGATGGACAAGGCCGCTTGCGTGCCGTGGCCCTGCCGCTGGACGTGACGGACCTGGCGCAGGTGCAGGCCGCCGCGCGCAGCATCGAGGCCCGGCAGGCGATCGACCTGGTGCTGTACTGCGCCGGCCATTACCGCGCGCTGCGGGCCGATGCCTTCGATCTCAAGGAGATGCTGGTGCACCAGCGCATCAACTACCTGGGCGCCTTGTATGTGCTCGACGCCGTGCTGCCGGGGCTGCGGGCCCGGGGTAGCGGTCACATCAGCCTGGTCAGCAGCGTGGCGGGTTTTCGCGGCCTGCCGCAAAGCCTGGCTTATGGCCCGACCAAGGCCGCGCTCATCAACCTGGCCGAGACGCTCTACCTCGATCTGCAGCCGCTGGGCATTGGCGTCAGTCTGGTCAATCCGGGGTTTGTCGAAACGCCGCTGACGGCCCAGAACGAATTCAAGATGCCCGGCCTCATCACCCCTGAGCAGGCGGCACAGGCCATGCTGGCGGGCTGGGCACGCGGTGACTTCGACATCCATTACCCGAAGCGCTTCACGCGCTGGATGAAGCTGCTGCGCCTGCTGCCCTATCGCCTTTATTTCCCACTTGTGCGAAAGTTCACCGGACTATGAGTCACGCCATCGAACGCATCGTGGTCTTCTTTGAAGCATTGACGCCCCTCAGCGTCGAGCGCTTCGGCGAGTTCTATACCGAGAACGCCTGGTTCAAGGACCCCTTCAACGAGGTGCGTGGCATTGCGGCCATCAGTCGCATCTTCGGCCACATGTACGAGAACCTGCACGAGCCGCGTTTCGTCATCACCAGTCGCGTGGTTGATGGCGAGCAATGCTTCCTCACCTGGGACTTCCATTTCCGCTTCCGCAAGTTCAGCCCGGACGTGCAGCAGACCATTCGCGGCGCCACGCACCTCAGGCTGGCGCCGGATGGGCGCATCTGCTTTCACCGCGACTACTGGGATGCGGCGGAGGAGTTGTACGAGAAGCTGCCGCTGGTGGGTGCACTGATGCGCTGGTTGAAGCAACGCGCCAACAGCTGATGCGGCTTCAAGGCATGTGGCCCTCGATGAAGGCCAGCAGGGCGGATGCCACCTTGCGGTAGCCCTGCGGCGTGAGGTGGATTTCGTTCTGCCAGTCGCCGCTGGCGCCGGTCGAGCCGGGCACGGCGGCGGCCAGCGTCACGGCGCCAGAGCTGTCGAAGACAAACACGCGGTCGCTGTCCGACGCCACGCCGAGCAAAGCGCTGCGCAGGCGGCCGAACAGCTCGTCACCCACCAACTGCCAGTGCGGCTCGGGGACTTGGTAATGCGTGACGGCCTTGTAGAGCCAGGGGCCCAGCGGGCCGGCGGGCGCATTGCGCACGGTGGGCTGGTGGTAGGTGTGCAGAAAGATCGGTGCCTTCCAGCCCAGCTGCGGTGCGTGGCTCGGGCTGTGATCGCGCCGTTCGATCAGGGTCTTGATGTTGGCCTGCAGGTAAGACAGGAAAAGCTGCCAGCCCGTTTCGGACACATAGTCGCTGCCCAGGCTGGGCTGTTCCGGCCGTTCGTGCGGCAACAGCAGCAGGCGTTTGTGGCTGGGCTCGCTGCCGGGCACCAGACTGGCATCGATGAGGTCATTGCCCCCGGCGGACAGCAGGATGCCATCCCAGGGCCGCTGGATCGGGCCGTCCAGCAGGCCGGTGAAATTGGCGTCGTGCCACATCTCCACCATGTGGGTGAGCGTGTCGCCCTGATGGGCGCAGTTGACGACGACGTCGTTCTTGAGGCTGCTTTGCCGCAGCTCAAACAGCAGATTGGATGTGGCCCAGGGTGGCAGCTCGCCGATCGAAAACCAGGAGTCACCTTCGGCCAGAAAGCGGTAACGGTAGGAAGCCAGACCGCCGCTGAGTCCGGGCAATTCCCACGGAGCCTTGATGTCCATCGTGCGCCTCCCTTTGGACCGCGGCTGCTTGCCGCTGGTGTGGGAGGGCATGCTAGTGGCCGCGCTGCGCGGGCGCAAGACCGCTCGTCGCCCGGTGTTGCCGTGCCTGCCGCCTCAGACGAACAGACCCTCGAAGCCGCTGTGCGGCTCGAAGCGCTTGTTGCGAAAATGCAGACGCGTCGGGCCGGGCAGGGCGCGCTGCGAGACCGGGTGGCGCTCGTCACCGGGGTAGCAGATCACGCGCAGGCCGTTGTCATCAAACGATTCCGGCAGGATCACCGGTGGCAAACGATGCTGCGCCTCAGTCAGCACGCTGGTCACCGACGCATGCCGCGCCAGATGCGCCAGGCTCATGATCTGTGGCGGTGCCAGCGAGATCTGACCATCCCAGTACTGTTGCAGTGCCAGGCGCGGTGCCAGCCAGACGCTGTCGGTTGCCTCGTAGTCATCGTGGCGCGCCGTCTGCTGCGCCGGCACGGCGGCCACGAAGAAGCGCGTGTCGAAGCGCTTGTTGCTGACCGAGGGCATGCGCGGCGTGATCCAGCGCGACCAGGGCAGCACGCTGCGTGTGTCCAGCTGCAATGCCAGTTGCGCCAGCATGGCATCGAAGGCCAACCCTTGGCGCAGCAGTGCAGCGGCCTGTTGCAACTGCGCGGCGTCTGCCTCGGTGGCAAACAGCACGCCCGACTCTTCGAATGCTTCGCGCAGCGCTGCCACATAAAAACTCGTGGCCGTTGGCAGGTCCAGTTCGGTGTCGCCCAGAGCAGCGTGCAATTCGGCCGGCGACTGGTTCAGGTGGGCGGCCAGGCCAGCGTCGGCCTCGTCGACCTTGCCGCCGGGAAAGACATAAGCGCCGCCCAGCACGTCCGAATTGCCGTGGCGCTTGAGCAGGAACACCTCCAGGCCTTCGGGGGCATCGCGCAGCATGACCACCGTGGCAGCGGCGCGCGGTGGAGCGGTGACGACTTCGGAGTTCAGTTGCATGGTGCTGTCAGACAGGTGACCGGTTTCGGAAAAAGGGTGAATTAAGATTTGCAGGATTCACAGCATAGGCTAACCAAGCGGAAGGAAACAGCATGATCGACTTCAAGGGCCGAGTGGCCATCGTGACCGGCGCCGGCGGCGGCTTGGGCAAACAGCATGCGCTGGCACTGGCCGCGCGTGGTGCCCGGGTGGTGGTCAACGATTTGGGCGGCGCGCGCGACGGCTCCGGTGGTTCCGCCACGGCGGCACAGGCGGTGGTGGACGAGATCCGTGCCGCCGGCGGCGAGGCGATTGCCAATGCCGCCTCGGTAACCGACTTCGCTGCCGTGCAGGCCATGGTGCAGCAGGCCATGGACACCTGGGGTCGCGTCGACATTCTTGTCAACAACGCCGGCATCCTGCGCGACAAGACCTTTGCCAAGATGGATCTGGCCGACTTTCGCCTGGTGCTCGACGTGCACCTGATGGGCGCCGTGCACTGCACGAAAGCGGTGTGGCCCATCATGACCGAACAGAAATACGGCCGCATCGTCATGACGACGTCCTCCACTGGCCTGTACGGCAACTTCGGCCAGTCCAACTACGGTGCGGCCAAGCTGGCCCTTGTCGGCCTGATGCAGACGCTGGCGCTGGAAGGTGCCAAGCATGACATCCGCGTCAACTGCCTGGCGCCGACGGCCGCCACGCGCATGACCGAAGACCTGATGCCCGAAGCGGTGCTGCAAGCGCTCAAGCCCGAAGCCGTGGTGCCGGCCATGCTGGTGTTGGCCAGCGCCGATGCGCCGACCCGCACCACCCTGTGCGCCGGCGCCGGCAGCGTCGAGGCCGCCCACATCACCATGACGCAAGGCGCCTGGGTCGGCTTCGGCAGCGATGCGGACGAACGCCTGGCAGCTCAGCTGGCCGAGGTGACCGACCGCGCGGGCGAGACCGTGCCGCCCAATGGCTCAGCCCAGGGTTCGCATGAGGTCTCGCGTGCGATGGCGATGCTGTCTCAAAAGTGAGCTAGTCAGAGTCGCCCTTGACGCAGATGTCGCAGGTTCGGTAGGTTTGCAGGCACTTTCCGTTCGCATCCCAGCGGATGCACTCATTGCGGCAATTGCAGGGGTAGAAGCTGAGCCCTTTGCTCAAGGTGTCCTTGTTCAGACTCAGTTTGCCGTCCGTCTGGTCGTCCACCATGGTCGGGACAAATGCCTTGGCGGAGTCGAGGTACTGCAGTTTCTTCTTGCCTGTCGCGTCGACCAGGTACTTGCCGTCGGGTGTGGCGCTCAGGGTCTGACGCGATGGGTTGGCCGTGCCGGCGCCTTGGGCGAACGCCGAGACGGACAGCAAAGCTGACAGCAGCGCGATCAGGAAGGTTTGAACCATCTTTTGTGTATTTCGCATCGGAGTCTCCCTTGGGTGTGATTTTGGGGACGAAAGCACACTGATGCCCGGAGGCGACCAGCGAGTCCACTGTACTGGCTTCGTCTCCTTTTGCAAACTGGGGGCGCCGGGGCCTGGGGAACGGTCGGCGCCTAATGCAGCCAGACCCAGCGACCACCTTGCACGGAAGTCAGCAGCACGGCTAAGGCCACATTCCCCAGCACCGTGAGCCATAACATGGCGGAGAACCTTGGTTTGCGTGACTTGTGGCGCAGCCATTGCCGGGCCAGCAGCGCCCCCGGCCAGCCGCCCAGCAGCGCCAGAAGGTGTAGCGTGCGTTCAGGCACGCGCCGGCCACCTGTTCGTGCGGCGGACTTGTCTACCGCGTAAACCGCGAAGGTGATGAGACTTGACAGCCCGTAGCAGAGGCCGACGAGCATGAAAATGCGCATCTGGAATCCTTCAGCCTTGCAACACCAGCTCTGCTTCCTGCCGCCAGTACGCCGCTGCGCCATAAAAGCCTTCCCACACGCAGCCGTTGCAGCCGCGCCCGCAGCAGGTGGTGGGCACGGGTGGCGGTGTGCGCAGGGTCAGACCGGCGTCCCGTGCACGCTGTTGCAGTTCGGCAAACAAGGCTTGGGTGGCTTCAAGAGGGCTGGGCTGGGCGGTCATTGGGAGCAAATCAGCGCGTACGGACGGGGTTTCGACGGCGGCCATTATCGGCGTCTGTTTGTACGAATTGTTACAAACCTGAACGCTCGGGTCGCGCCCAGGTTTGTTAAATTGCAGCCATAGGTTCCAAGGTCCTGCCATGAACGTCGCCTCCACCATTGCCCAATCCGGTCTCAACGCAGCGCAGCGTCGCATGGGCTCGTCTGCCCACAACATTGCGAATGTGGAAACCGGCAACTTTCGCCGCGAGGAAGTGACGCAGGAAGCCGTGGCCGAGGGCGGCGTCAAGGCCCATACCCGCCGGGCGGCGGTGCCCGGCGAGGCGCTGGCCAAGGACCTGGTGGATCAAAAGAGCGCCGGTTATGCCTTTGACGCCAACCTGAAGGTCATCCAGACCGAGAAAAAGATGATGGGCCGCCTGCTCGACGAGCAGGCCTGACGCCTCGATCGGCCGGCCGTCTCTGCCGCCGACTCATTCCGATCCGGCTGTCCCGGATCATGATGTCTGACCTGCCACAAGCCCTTACGCCGGACGATTTGGCTCGTCCGTGTTAATTTCCGGGTCCGATCAGAAGAATGAGATAGCAGCCATGACTATTGCGCATGCCGGTTTGGCCGCGCGGCTGGGGGCCTTGGCGCCCGAGCGCTTGCGGGGCATCCGCCGCGGCATCGAGAAGGAAAGCCTGCGCGCGCTGCCCGACGGCATGCTGGCACTGACGCCGCATCCGGCCGCGCTGGGCTCGGCCCTCACGCACCCGCACATCACCACTGACTACAGCGAGTCCCAGCTTGAACTCATCACCGGCGTGCACGCCGGGGTGCAGGCCTGTCTGGACGAGTTGACCGAAATCCACCAGTACACCTACCGCGTGCTGCGCGAGGCCGGTGACGAGATGCTGTGGGTTTCCAGCATGCCCTGCGGCCTGCCGACCGACGAAACCATTCCGCTGGGCCGTTACGGTTCGTCCAACATCGGCCGCGCCAAGAGCGTCTACCGCATGGGCCTGGGCCACCGCTACGGCCGGCGCATGCAGACCATTTCGGGCATCCACTACAACTGGTCGCTGCCCGGGGTCACGAGCGAGCAGTACTTCGCGTTGATCCGCAACTTCCGCCGCCACGCCTTTTTGCTGCTGTACCTGTTTGGTGCCTCACCGGCGGTGTGCTCGAACTTTGTGCTTGGCCGGCCGCATGAACTGCAGCCGCTGACCAACAACACCTTGTACATGCCGCACGGCACCTCACTGCGCATGGGGCGGCTGGGTTACCAGAGCGATGCCCAGGCCTCGCTGGCGGTGAGCTACAACAGCCTGGAGGGTTATGCCGCCTCGCTGCACGACGCGCTCACGCGCCCTTGGCCAGCCTACGAAGGTCTGGGCATCCTCAACCCCGGCGGCGACTACATCCAGCTCGCCACCAGCCTGCTGCAGATCGAGAACGAGTTCTACGGCAACATCCGCCCCAAGCGCACCATCTTCCCGGGTGAGCGGCCGCTGCATGCGCTGCGCGAGCGCGGTGTCGAGTACGTGGAGGTGCGCCTGCTCGACCTGAACCCGTTCGAGCCGGTGGGCATCAACGCGCAGACCATGCGCTTCATCGATGTCTTCCTGCTGCATTGCCTGCTGAGCGACAGCCCGCCCGACACGCCGCAGGAAATCGCCGAACTGGCGCACAACCAGAACCTCACCGCCGCCCGCGGCCGTGAGCCCGGTCTGCCGCTGTTGCGCGGTGGACGCGAGGTGGGCCTGGTTGAATGGGGGAGTGAGTTGTTGCAGGCTTTTGGCCCGGTCGCGCAAACGCTGGACGCGATGCACGGCGGCCAGGACTACAGCCAGGCGGTGCAGTCTGCCCAGGCCATGTTGCAGGATGCCACGGCACTGCCGTCGGCCCGTGTGCTGGCGGCCATGGCCGAGCATGACAACTCGTTCCTGCGCTTCACGCGCGAACGTTCACGGCACACGCGCGAGGTGCTGTTGGAACAGCCGTGGTCGGCACCGCAGCAGGCGCGCTTCGACGCGCTGGCCGAGCAGTCGCGACGCGATCAGAAAGCGATTGAAGCGGCCGACACCATGCCGTTCGAGGTTTTCCGGCAGGAATACGTGTCGCCCCAGCGGCTCGGCCTATTTGCCGGCGCGGCGACGCAACAGATGCTGCACGATGAAGGCGATGCCTAGCACCAACGCGAACCAACCCACCAGCGCTGAGCCGGCCAGGATGGCCTGCATCTCCGGCGATTGGCTGACATAGGGCGCCAGCAGCACCGCCAGCCCGATCAACGCCACGACGATGCCCTTGATCAGCAGGTCGTTGGCGTTCTTGTCGCGCTGGCGGGAAGGAATTCGGGGTGGGTGGGCCATGCGCCGATTATCGGTGCCGTGGCGGCCCGCTTATGCGGTGGGTCACAATTCACCCTGTTGAATTGATCTTTCCCCTCCAGACAGAAGAAAAACAAGCCATGGCCGTCCAGTGGTTCCCGGGTCACATGTATCTGACCCAAAAGGCAATCGAAGAGCGCATCAAGAACATTGATGTGGTCATCGAGTTGCTCGACGCGCGCCTGCCCGGCTCCAGCGCCAACCCCATGCTGGCCAAGCTCACGGCGCACAAGCCCACGCTCAAGGCCCTGAGCAAGCAGGACCTGGCCGACCCGGAGCGCACCGCGTTATGGCTGACGCACTACAACAGCCTGCCGGAAACACGCGCCGTTGCGCTCGATGCCGGCATGGCGGCACCGGCCAAGGCGCTCATCACGGCCTGCCAGGCGCTGGCCCCCACGCGCGGCAGCATGGCCAAGCCCATGCGTGTGCTGATCTGCGGCATTCCCAATGTGGGCAAGTCCACCCTGATCAACACCATGGTCGGCCGGCGCGTCACCAAGGCGGCCGACGAGGCCGGTATCACCCGCATGGAGCAGCGCATCACGCTGACTGACGGTTTCTACCTCTACGACACGCCGGGCATGCTGTGGCCGCGCATCATCGTTGCCAAGAGCGGCTACAACCTGGCGGCCAGTGGTGCTGTGGGGCGCAATGCCTTCGACGAGGAAGAGGTGGCGCTGGAGCTGCTGGACTACATCAAGGCGCCTTATGCCGGTCTGCTGGCGGCACGTTACAAGCTGGATGCCGTGGCGCAGCTCAGTGACGAGCAGTTGCTGGAAGAGATCGGCCGGCGCAACGGCGCGCTGCTGGCCGGTGCACGCGTCAACCTGCAAAAGGCGGCCGAGCTGGTGCTGTCCGACTTCCGTGCCGGCCGGCTTGGGCGCATCACGCTGGAAACGCCAGCCGAGTTCACCCAGTGGCTGACCGAAGGCAAGAAGCTCGATGCCGAGCGCCAGCTGCGCAAGGAGGCGCTGGCCAGCGAGGGGCTGATCCGCGTCAAGAAGCCGACAGTCAAAACGCCGGCAACGAAGAGCGCGGCCAAAACAGCCGGCAAGCTGCCAGTGAAGGGCGCGGCGAAAACGTCTACCAAAACACCCGGCAAGGCGTCTGGCAAACCCTCAGTCCCCAGCCCGGTGCGCAAGCCATCGTCGTTCAAGGTCAAACGCTAGGGCGTCTGAAAAAGGGGGGTGACAGCGGCGACAATCGGGGGCATGAAGAAAACTATTCTGCCGTTGGCCTTGCTGATTTCGCCTGACCGTCACGATCCCCAGCCCCTCATCCTGTATCACGCCCGTTGTCCCGACGGCTTTGGCGCCGCGCTGGCGGCCTGGCTGTTTTATGAAGGCCACGCCGAATTCCACGGCCTGGACCATGGCGACGTCAAGACCGTGGCCGACCTGCCACCGCTCGACGGCCGCGCCGTCTACATCCTCGATTTCTCCTTCGATGCCGAACTGATGCGCGAGATCGAACAACGCGCCGCCAAGCTGGTGATGTTGGACCACCACAAGAGCGCCGCTGAGAAACTCACCGGCTTCGCCTGCCGTTGCGGCGTGGTGCACTTCGACATGGCCAAGTCCGGCTCGCGCCTGGCCTGGGAGTTCTTCCAGGCAGACCGTGCGCTGCCCGACCTGGTGCGCTTCATTGAAGACCGCGACATCTGGAAATGGGAGTTTGAAGAGAGCGCCGGCTTCCTGGCCGCGCTCGACATGGAGCCGCAGACATTCGAGCGCTGGGCCGAGATCGCTTCCTTCACGCCCGCGCAACTGCAGGACTTCATGGCGCGCGGCCAGGCCATGGACGAGAAGTACCGCAAGCTGTGCGGCGATATCGCCGCCGGTGCGCAGCCGCTGGTCTTCAACGGCGTGCCGGGCCTGATGGTCAACGCACCTGGCATGTTCCATAGCCTGGTGGGGGACATCCTGTCCAAGCAGAGCGGTACCTTTGCGCTGATGTGGAGCGCCGCCGGCAACGGTGTGGTGAAAGCCGGCCTGCGTTCGCAGCGCGACTACGACTGCATTGCGCTGGCCGAAAGCATGGGCGGCGGCGGCCACGCGCAGGCCTGTGGTTTCCGCATGAGTGCAGACCGCCTGCCCGAACTGCTGCGCGGCACGCTCAACGCCTGAGCGGCGTCGATCCGGGGGGCGACGTCAGTAGCCCTCGCGCAGCACCACGTCCGAACACGGGTGCGCAACGCAGGGCAGCAGGTAACCCTCTTCCTGTTCTTCCTGGGTGAGGCCGGGCCATTCGATGGCGTAACGCACCTGCCCGCTGACCAGCTGGCCGATGCAGGTGCGGCAGCTGCCGTTGCGGCACGAGCTTGGCCAGTCGATGCCGCCTTGCTCCATAGACAGCAGCAGCGGCTGCTGGGGCCAGGCGTCGAAGGGCTGGTCGAAGGCTTCGGTGCGGCCGATGAAAAATTCCGGGGTATCGGTGGGGCTCATGCGAGAAGGGGTGATGCGGTTCAGACCACCCAGATTGTATTTGGCATCAAATTGGCAGGTGGCCCTTGTGGAATATGCGCAAGCAGCTATCGAAATGATAGCGTTTGAGGTGGCCCATGGACACGCTGCGCGGGTCGTGCCACCATGGTGCCTGATCCACTGCCGGAGCAACACATGGCTGGCCAACGCATCCTGCTGATCCAGGGTCACCCGGACGCCGTGACCCCGCACCTGTGCCACACGCTGGCCGAGGCCTATGCCGAAGGCGCATCGGCGGCCGGCCACGAGGTGCGCTGGACCGATGTTGCCCGGCTCGACTTCCCGCTGCTGCGCAGCCAGCAGGCCTGGGAGCAGGGCACGCTACCCACCACGCTGCAGGCCGCGCAGGACGACATCGCCTGGGCCGAGCATCTGGTGCTGTTTTTCCCGCTCTGGCTGGGTGATATGCCGGCACTGCTCAAGGGTTTTCTGGAGCAGGTGGCACGGCCCGGCTTTGCTTTCAGCGCCGAGGGCAACAACCCCTTCGGCCGCAAGGGCCTGACCGGGCGCAGTGCGCGTGTGGTGGTCACCATGGGCATGCCGGCGCTGGTGTACCGCTGGTACTTCCGCGCTCACAGCCTCAAGTCGCTGGAGCGCAACATCCTGGGTTTTGTCGGCATCGCGCCGGTGAACGAGACGCTCGTCGGCATGGTGGACAAGCTGGGCGAGGCCGGCGTGAAGAAGTGGCAGGGCCAGATGCGCGCGCTCGGGCGGGCGGCGTCCTAGGCGCTACGGCTGCGCGTGCCTCAGTGCCAGTGCCGGTGGCCCCGGTAGCCGCCCCAGTAGCCGAAGCCCAGCTGAATGCCGATGGGCGGGTAGTAGGGCTGTGGGTAGTAGACCGGGTAGGCCGCTGGCGTGACCACCACAGGCGCTGGCTGTTGTTGTACATACACCGGCGGCTGTGCAATGGCGTTGCTGACCGGTGCCGTTGCCGGGTTCGCGCCGGCCGGGGTGATCTGGACCGCCATCGTGCGGCCCGGGTCGTAGGGCAACTGCGCCGTGTACTGCTTGCCGGCGTATTCGTAGACCACGTGGTAGACCGTCCCGCGGTTTTCGTAGACGGTCTGCACGCCGCAGCGCTGCACGTTTTGCAATTGCGGTGTGGGGGTGCCCTCGATCTTGTCGCCGAGAGCAGCGCCGCCGACGAGGCCGATCATGGTGGCCGCGGCCTGGCCCGCGCCACTGCCGACCGAGTTGCCGATGGCCCCGCCGGCAATGGCGCCCATCAGTGCGCCTGCGCCCGATTTGGGCGCTTGCACCGCCACCTGCTCGGTGGTGCACACCTGGCGTGGTACCGCCATCTGCTGCACGATGGGGGTGATGGAAATCACGCGCCCGACGTCCTGCGCCAGACACAGACCGCTGGCCAGCATGGCCGCAGTCAGTACCACTTGTTTTTTCATTGGCGTCGACCTTTCAGTGAGCACATGCGGACAGCATGCCCGATGGGCTGCGTGGCCGAATTTCGCTTCTGTAAAGATGCTGTAAAGAGCGCCGGATTCGAGGCGGAAAACGGGCCGCTGCATCACCGCAGCAGCCGCCCGCGGTCGGTCAAGCAGCAGCCAGCAAGGCGGGCCCTTTGCCTTGCGACAGCTTGAACACGGCCACGGCCTGCACCAGTTCCTGCGCCTGGGAACGCAGGCTGGAGGCGGCCGAGGCCATCTCTTCCACCAGCGAGGCGTTCTGCTGTGTCGACTGGTCCATCTGGACCACGGCTTCACCGATCTGAGCCACACCGGCGCTCTGCTCCGAACTGGCGGCGCTGATCTCGCCCATGATGTCGGTCACACGGCGGATGCTGCTCACCACTTCCTGCATGGTGCTGCCGGCCTGATCCACCAAGGCGGTGCCTTGTTCCACCCGCTCCACGCTGTCAGAGATCAGGGTCTTGATTTCCTTAGCTGCTTCGGCAGAACGCCCGGCCAGGCTGCGTACTTCGCTGGCCACCACGGCAAAACCGCGGCCCTGTTCGCCGGCACGGGCGGCTTCCACGGCGGCATTCAGGGCCAGGATGTTGGTTTGGAAGGCGATGCCGTCGATCACGCTGATGATGTCGTTGATCTTGCGTGAACTGTCGTTGATGCCCTTCATGGTGTCCACCACCTGGGCCACCACTTCACCGCCCTTGACGGCCACGGTGGAAGCGCTTTGTGCCAGCTGGTTGGCCTGGCGGGCGTTGTCGGCGTTCTGTTTGACGGTGGAGCCGAGCTCCTCCATCGAGGCCGCGGTTTGTTCCAGGGCGCTGGCCTGGCTTTCGGTGCGGGCGCTCAGATCCTGATTGCCCTGGGCAATCTGGTCACTGGCTGAGGCCAACGCCTCCGAGCTGTGGCGAACGGTACCGACCACCTTTTGCAGCGAGCTCTGCATGGCCGCCATCGCCGACATGATGCTGCTGGGTGCGCCCGGCTGGAGCTGGATGCTGGAGCTGAGATCACCCTCTGCCACGGCGTCCGCAATCGCCATCACCTCGCTCGGCTCGCCGCCCAGCTGCTGCGTGATGGAGCGCGCTGCCGCGATGCCCACCATCGCGCCCAGCACACCCAGGGTGAGCAGCACGCCGATCAGCACCAGCAACTGGCGCTGCAGGTTGGTGACGCGGCTGTCAAGCAACTGGCCCAGCACGTCCATCGCCATGTCATTGAGCTTGACCTGGGCATCAATCGTCTTGGTCAGCAAGATGAAATAGTCACCCGAGGCATAACTGAGCTCTTCCGGCGTGATCACCTGCTCCGTCGCCAGCTTGATGGCCTGTTGCGTCAACGACACCATCGCCTGCACCTGACCATCCAGGGCCTGCTTGATGTTGCCATTGGCGGCCGCTGACTTGCCATACGCCAGGATGACGCGCTCCTGCTCCACCCGGGCCCGTGCCATGAAAACCGCCAGCGCTTGGCGTTCGGCCGGTGTGGCCCCCTTGTTGGCGAGCATCACGCTGCCGCGCGCGCGTGACTTGCCCAGCTCTTCGCTGAGCACCGGCAGGGCATACAGCACCGACTGGATCAACTGGTAGCTCTCGAGTTCCGGGTCCAGCGACAGGCCGAAGCCATCGGCCAGACGGTCGGTCAGCGCAAGCAGTTTTTCAATCAGCACGGTGTGGGCCGCAAAACTCTGCGGCGCCACCAGGCTGCCGCCGGCCACCTGGCCGCTCAGAGTTTTCCAGTCCTTCAGGATCGTTTGCCATTCGGACTTCAAGGCCGGCTCCAGCAGGCTTTCGCTTTCGATCAGCGTGGCCAGTGCCTGATAGGCCTTGTCGGCCTCGGCCTGCTTGTTGCCGCGATCCGACTGCGCTGCCGTATTGCCGCCCAGCGCCAGGGCGCTCAGGCCACGATGTTGCTGCGTGAACTGGATCACCTTCAAGACACCCTTGGTGAACGGAATGCCCCGCGCTTCGACTTGCGCGGCCTGCATGTTCTGGTAGGCCATCCGCACATACAGCAGGGTGGGGGCCAGGGTCAGCACAAACCCGATGACGCCAAGCAAGGCAAAGCGGTTGATGACTTTCAGATTGCCGATGAAGCGCATGTCGAGATCCTCTTTTTTGGTGCGCAGAGGAACGCCGATGTCTCACCTTGCAGTCAAGACCTCGTCCCCAACGCCTGTTTTTGGTCGCTCATTTCATTGTCGACATACACGCATGGGTATTGATGAGGGATAACCCTTGCGTTGAACAAGGTTATTGGGGAGACGGTCTGCCCGGCAAGACGCCAGCCAGCCTGCGGTCATCCGCAACGCTCAGTTGCTCAAGAGGGAGATGCTTGCTTGCTCCGCGCTGCGTTGACCAGAGCGGTGCCCAGCGGCAGGCTCGATGGTCCTGCCGTGCGCGTTCCAGCGATGGGTTGCCATGTGCAAAGCCAGCCTGGCGGCGGGCTGGCCCGCGCGCTTACTTGTTCTTGTCTTTGCCGCGCGGAATCACGCTGGTGATGGGCGCCATGGGGCGGTCCGAGCCCGAGGGCGGTTTGGGCGGCGAATTGTCCTTTTTGGGTTTCTTCGCCATCTTGTTGCTGCGCTGTTCGCCTTTGGCCATAAGACCTCCTTAGCTTGGGTCTCGGGATGGGACCTGATGGCCTGATGGTAAAGCAGAAACTGCGGCGGCGAGTCGGCCGCGGTGGGCGCATCTACTTCGGTGGCAGGCCGCGCACGCACTGCATGGCCAGCTCGATCCAGCTCTCCAGCCCCTCGTCCAGCGCGGCATCGGCATCCACCCAGATGAAGCCGCTCATGCGCCGGCCGCTGGCCTCCATGCGCGTGGCGCCCGGGCGCGCCAGCGCTTGCGCCTCCAGCGCCTTGCCCACGCGGAACAGATAGCGCCCCGTGCCCGCGCCGCACACCAGGTGGCCCTCATACATCCAGCACCAGGTACCGAACATGCGTTTTTCGGTAAAACCGTGCTGCCGCCTGACGGCTGTGCGCATCAGGTCGATCAGATGAAGGTCGTAGGCCATGGGCCGGAGTTTATTGGCGCGAGTGCAGGCCGATGGTGTTGCCCTCGGTGTCCTGCACGATGGCAATGAAGCCGTATTCGCCAATGCTCACGCGCGGCTGGCACACCGTGCCACCGGCCGCAGCCGCACGTGCCGCTTCCACCGCGCAGTCCAGGCAGGTGAAGTAGATCATCGTCCCGCCGCCGCCTGGCTTGTTGCGCGGGCTCTTGACCAAGGCACCGGCGCACCCCGGGACGGACATGTCCATGGCAAAGAGCGCCATCTGCGTGTCGCCACTCTGCGACGCAGGCAGGTCGGCCAGTGGGCGTTGAAACACCGCTTCGTAAAACTTCTTGGCGCGTGCCATGTCGTCCACGTACAGCTCAAACCAGCCGACCGGGTTGAAGTTCTGGCTCATGTTGTCCTCCCTGATGTGAAGCCCGCAGTGTAGGAGGGCCTGCAGGCCACTGCAATCAGCTTTTTGAAGGGGCAGCGCGCAGGCGGTGCTAGCATGGTTCCTCTCTTTCAAGCGCGCACAGGGGGAAGGCATGAACAAATCCAGAGTCGTGATCGGGGTTGTCTTGGCGGCGGCGGTGTTGGGTGCCGCCTACTTCGGCTGGCTGCGCCAAAACGAGGTGGCGCCCGAGCCTGTTGCGCCACCGGTGGTCACACCGGCCGCCCCGCCCCCCGCCCCGGTCGCGTCCGAGCCTGCCATCCAGTACCCGGTGCCCGCCGCCGAACCCGAAGCGCCGCCCAAGCCCCTGCCGGCCCTGGCGGATTCCGATGCCTACGTGCAAGCCGCGCTGACCGACCTGCTGGGCAAAAAGAACGTGCTCACCTTCCTGCAACTCGACAGCTTTGCGCGCCGCGTGGTGGCCACGGTCGACAACCTGGGGCGCGAACACGCGCCGCCCCAGGTCTGGCCGGTAAACCCCACGCCCGGGCGCTTCAGCACCCGAGGCGCTGCCGGCACCGAGACCATCCACCCCGACAACAGCCAGCGCTACACCCCGTTCGTGCTGTTCGTCGAATCGGTGGACACGGCGCAGGCCGTCAAGCTGTACGTCAGCCTGTACCCGCTGTTCCAGCAAGCTTATGAAGAGGTGGGTTTTCCCAAGCGCTACTTCAACGACCGGCTGGTGGCCGTGCTCGACCAACTGCTGGCCGCGCCGGTGCAGGACGGCCCGGTGGGCGTGCAACTGGTGGAGGTGAAAGGGCCGGTGCCCTCCGAGCGCCCCTGGGTGCGCTACGAGTTTGCCGACCCGCGGCTGGAGGCCTTGTCCGCCGGGCAGAAGATGCTGATCCGTACCGGCCCGGTCAACCACCGGCGCCTGCGCGCCAAGCTGCTGGAGGTGCGCAAGTTGGTCACAGGGGCTGCAGTGGCCCCGGCGTTGGCCGCCAGCGCGCCACGGCCGTAGCGCGTGAGCACTCAGAGCGCCAGCATCAACCCTTCGCGCGCATCGCCGCGGCCGGCCAGCAGTTGCTGGTAGGCTGCGGTCACGGCTTCGGTGCCTCGGGCTGTGCGGATCGTGAGCCAAGGCTGGCTGGGGTTGTTCACGGTTTGCAGGAAGGCCTTCCAGGCCAGTCCCAGATGCTGTTCAAAGCCGCTGGGTCCCCAGCCCTCGGGCGGTGGTGCAACGCGCTTCTTGACTTGGGCCGGGGCAAAAAACAATTCGGGCTTCGGCCCGGGCAGCCCACCACCGCCGCCGAGCGACTCCCAGTGGCTGCCGCCGACCGAACAGCTGTAGGTCAGCGCGCTGCCGAAGTGCTCATGGATCGTGCGGCGCAGCCCGGCATTGCCCGCGAAGTCAATGTAGACCGTGGGCACGCTGGGGTCCAGCGCGGTCACCTGCTCATAGGTGCTCACCGCGCCATAGCAGCCCAGCCCGTGCGTGAAGTCCAGATTGGCATTCGATGTGAGCCCGTGTACCCGGGGGGCACCGTTGCGGCGCGAAAGACAGAAGGCCGTGCCGTAGGCCGTCTTGCTCGACGCGCTGGACAGCAGCAGTTGGTGCGCACCGAAAAAACCGTGCTCGGCCATGAAGTCGTCGATCAGGAAGGACGTTGTGAACAACGGACGCAAGACGGCCTGTTGGCCTTCGAGCGCCGGGTCGTAGCCTGGGTCGGTGGCACAAAACACCAGTTGGTTATAGACGGCGGCCAGTTCGCGCCGGTGCGCCGCGCCGTCCATGAAACCGTGCCGGTTCACGCGCGCTGGCTGTACCACCAGGTAGTGCCCCATCGGCAGGTAGCCATAGACGCGCTGGCCGGTAGGTACGTCCGCGCAGCGCGATTCCGTGACCTCGGCAAAGCCCCAGACCGGGATGCAGCCCCAGCCCTCGGCACCGCTCGGAAAAAACTGCCAGTACTTCATCTTGTCGCCGAAGGCGGCATAGGTGATGTTGTTGGCCGTCAGCGCGAACGACTGCACACGCAAACGCACCTCGCCCTCAACCAGAGCCCGCGCGGACGGCGCATCAGGGTCGCTCAGCAGGCGGGTGGTGTGCAGGTCATCGCGCTCGACGCAGAAACGAAAACAGGTGCTGGCATCCATCGGGGCTTCTCCAAAACGATGTGTGAGCATGCCTGCACCCGGCCGGCGCCGCAGTCACCCAAGCGATAAGCGCTGGCGCCCGGAACCACCGGCCTGGCCGGGTAACGAGCCTTGCGGGTGGCCACCAGCCCCTGCACCAGCGCACCGTGCGCAATGCTGCTGAGCGCTTACAGAAGTAGCTGCTTTGGGTTATCAAGCCGCGCGCCCTCATTAGAGAAACGCCCTGGATGTGACAGCCTTGGACGGTGAGCCGGTTGGAACGATGTGGCTGTCTTGACAGCGACAACGCACGGGAGCACCATGAAATTTCTTTGCAACCCAGGGAGTACGACTATGAAATTATCCAATCGGTTTGCTGTTTTCTTCTTTTCTGTGCTGATGCTCGTCGTGGCGGGATGCGCATCCACCTCCACGCAAGAAGGCACCGGCGAATACATCGATGACACCGTGATCACCACCAAAGTGAAGGCGGCCATTTTCGACGAGCCCACCCTGAAATCAGCCGAGATCAACGTCGAAACCTTCAAAGGCATCGTTCAGCTGGGCGGTTTCGTCAGCTCCTCCGCGAACATCAACAAAGCGGTTGAACTGGCGCGTGGCGTCAAGGGCGTCAAATCCGTCAAGAACGACATGCGGGTGAAATAACGCTGCTCCGGTCATGGCCGGGAACTACCTTGGGGTTCCATCCGGGGTTGTTCCTTGTCAACCGAAATCGCCAGGTCTTGGGGTCATGACCTCAGACAACATCCACAGGAGTGAACAACATGCTTGAGACTATTGCCGTCATCCTGGTCGTCCTCTGGTTACTGGGCCTGGTTTCCTCGTACACCATGGGCGGCTTCATTCACGTTCTTCTGGTCATCGCAGTCGTGGTGATACTGCTCCGTGTCATTCGCCGTTGAGATGACGCTTTAAACAGCGCGCACAGCGCAATGCCGGCGCACCACGGCGGTAGTGCGTTTTTAGATCAACTGGGCGATCTGTGCCCGCAACTCAGGCAGGTCTTGTTGGATGGTTTGCCAGACGATGGTGTGGTCCACGGTGAAGTAGCCGTGCGACAGGGCGTTGCGCATTTCATAGGCAAAGCTCCAGGGTACGGCCGTGTGGTTTGCCGCAAAGTCCGGGTGATGCTTGGCCACGTTGTTACATGCTTCGCCAATCACTTCCAGGTTGCGCACCACGGCATCGCGCGTCTTGCGGTCTGCCATGAAAGCAGCCAGATCCATGCCTGCGGTGTAGTCGCGGATGTTGTCGACGGCTTCCAGAATGTGTTGCAGGTAGTCTGCAATGCGCAGCGGGTCCGCCCGGCTCATACGGGCATGGCCTCGCGCAGCACCTGGTCCCGGAACTTGGGAGGCAGGCCAGCGGGTGTGAGCACATCCACTTCCAAGCCCAACAGATTTTTCAACTCATGGCGGATGGCGCCAATGTCCAGCAGCGTGGTCTGCGCGGTGGGGTCCACCAGCAAGTCCAGGTCGCTGCCTGGTCCATCTTCCCCGCGCAGGGCCGAGCCGAACACTCGCACACCGCTGACGCGGTGGCTCAGCGCAATTTCGCGAATGCGGTTGCGGTGCAGGGAGAGGGCTTCGGAGGGGCGCATGAGGCTTAGTGTAGTGGCACGCGAGCGGGCTGTCACGCCCGCCCCCTCGCAGCAGACGAATGGCCATGTCGCATCCCGCGTGGGGTTGCGCCTTACCTGCGCCTGCTGGCCACAAGACCTTGCACCAGCGCACCCAGCGCAATGCCGCCCAGTGCCCACAGCAGGTCCAGGTTGCCGGTGCCCAGGCCCGCAATGGCCGGGCCGGGGCAGACGCCGCACAGGCCCCAGCCGATGCCGAACAGCGCCGCGCCCACCAGCGTGTCACGGTTCCATTCGCTCGGGTGGGTGTGGAAGTAGTCACCCAGCAGCGGGCGGTTCAGCACACGCGGTACCACCTTGTAGGCCACAAGCACCACCGTCACCGCGCCGCCCATCACCAGCATCAGGCCGAAGTCGGAGAACTGCAGAAAGCTCAACACCACTTCCGGCTTCACCATGCCCGAGAGCGAGAGGCCAAAGCCGAACAGGGCGCCCGCGGCCAGCGTGGCCAGAGCGCGCGGCAGGGAGTTTTGTTGAATGCTCATGCCAACCACCTCGCCGCCAGGTTGGCGCTCAGGAAGGCGGTGGCCATGAAGGTCAGCACCGCCATCAGCGACGGCCATTGCAGCGAACCCAGCCCGCAGATGCCGTGGCCCGAAGTGCAGCCGTTGCCCAGGCGCGCTCCGTAGCCCACGAAGAAGCCGCCTACCAGCAGCTGCCAAGCAGGTACCCGCGTGGCCAGCGGTGTGCCGTCAGTAAAGCCCAGCCACCAGATAGCGGCGCCGACGATCAGCCCCGCCGCATACACCAGCCGCCAGCCGCGCGAGCCGGTGAAGCGCGGTTGCTGGAAGAACGGCCCGCGCACCACGTAAGACCAGGTGCTGGAGAACACCGTGCTCATGCCGCCGATGCGGCCGGTGAAGACGAACAACAGCGCCGTGCCAAGGCCGATCAACAGGCCACCCAGCAGGTAGTGCTGCCAGCCCAGGGGAAAAAGAGACAGAGAGAGATTCATGGGATCAATTATCCGTTGGCCGGGCATCACGGCGCCAGCCGCGCCCATACCAACAGCAGGTTGTTGGTCGGCAGGGCGTGACGTGCGGCGAGGCGCAGGCCAGCGTGCTGGGCTTCACGTTCCACGTCTTCGCGCCGGCGGATGCCCCAGGCCGGGTCTTGTGCGCGCAGGCTCTGGTCGAACGCCAGGTTGCCCTCTGACGTGGGCACGCCGTCTTCCAGATACGGGCCGTAGGTCACGAGCACGCCACCGGGCGCCAGGTGCCTTGCTGCGCCGCGCATCAAGGCGGCGCAGCAGGCCCAGGGCGCGATGTGCAGCATGTTGGCGCAGTAGACCAGCTCGAACCGCGGGGCTTGGCCTGCTTCGTCATCCGGCAGCCAGCGCTCGGCCAGCACGTCCAGCAGCCGGGGCGGCTGCACGTTGCGCAGGCGCGCCGCGGCCGCGTGCGCGGTGATGGACGAGAAGAGATCTGTCTGCGCATCACTGGGCAACCATGTCCACTGCGGCAGATGGGCGGCAAACCAGGCCGCGTGCTGGCCGGTACCGCTGGCAATCTCCAGTGCGTGGCCCTGCGCGGGCAGCACTTGGCGCAGCGCGTCGAAGATGGGCTGCTTGTTGCGCTCGGCGGCGGGGCTGAAGGCGGGCTCGGTCATGGCGGCATGATAGCTGCCGAAATTCATGCATCAAATTGAATTCGAAGCCTCATCGGATATGCGCAGGAAGCTATAAATAATGTAGCAACTTCATCGCTGGACTTCTACCGTTTTGCAGCGAGAAACGGTACGATCAATGTCGAACAGGGAGGGAACATGGCGACCAACAACGAAAAACTCGCGGTACTGATCGACGCCGACAATGCACAGGCCTCGGTGATCCAGGAGCTCCTGGCCGAGGTGTCGCGCTACGGCACGGCCACCATCAAGCGTGCGTATGGCGACTGGACCACGCAGAACCTCCGAAGCTGGAAAGACGAACTGCACAAGATGGCGATCCAGCCCATTCAGCAGTTCAGCTACACCAGCGGCAAGAACGCCACCGACTCGGCGCTCATCATCGATGCCATGGACATCCTGCACGCGGGCAGCGTCGACGGCTTCTGTCTGGTGTCGTCCGACAGCGACTTCACCCGCCTGGCCACCCGCATCCGCGAAGCCGGGCTCACGGTGTACGGCTTTGGTGAGCGCAAGACGCCGGAGCCTTTTGTGGCGGCCTGCGACAAGTTCGTCTACACGGAAATCCTGCGCGACGAGCCGGCCGAGGCGCAGCAGGAGGTGGCCGCCGATCTGGGCAACCTGCAGCACTTGATGAGGGCCGCCATCGATGCCAACGCACGCGACGACGGCTGGGCCGCACTCGGCGGCATCGGCAGCCACATCGGCAAGATCCTGCCGGCCTTCGACCCGCGCAACTACGGTTTCAAGAAGCTCAGCGAACTGGTTCGCAGCCTGGCTTATGTCGAGGTCAAGGATGTGCCGGTGACGCGCCCGGACGGCACGACCATGACCAATGTGCTGGTCCGGCTCAAGCGCGTGGCACGCTGATTGCGCCGCCTGCACGGCAGTGCGCTAGCATCGCCGCATGAGTTCCCATTACGAGAGCGTGTTAACCGCTTCCCTTTATGCCGACGCCTTCCATGTGGAAGCCCCCACTTCACCCGTGGGGCGTACGGTGTGGCCGCGCCAGCCGGGTGTGTTCATCCGCTTGGGTGCGGCCCCGGCTGAAGCCGAAGCGGTGGCAGAGGCCGACGCTGATGCACCGCCGCCTGCGTTAACACGTGAGCTGGTGGCCGGGCAGTTTGGCCTGGTGCCGCGCTGGGTCAAGTCGGCGTCGGACGCCAAGCTGCGTTCCACCAAGCTGGTCAACGCCCGCTCGGAAATCGTCACCACCTCCAACAACTTCCGCGATGCCTGGCTGGCCGGGCAGCGCTGCATTGTGCCGATGATGGCGTTCATGGAAGACGACTGGCGCAGCGGCAAGGCCGTGCCCACGCGCATCGCCCGGGTGGACGGCAAGCCCATGGGTGTGGCGGGTTTGTGGGAGCGCTGGGAGGGGGCCGACGGTGAGGTCATCACCAGCTTCACCCTGCTCACGGTGAACGCCAACAGCCATGCCCTGATGCACCGCTACCAGCAGCCCGGTAGCGAAAAGCGCATGGTGGCCATCCTGAACGAAGGCGCTTACGACGCCTGGCTGAGCGCCCGCCCCGAGAAGGCCCGGGAGTTCATGCGCTCCTACCCGGCCAACTGGCTGACCGCCAACCCGGTGGAAAAACCCCGCTGAGCCGCGGGTTGAGCCTTTGGCGCCTGTAGCAGCAGGCACCCGGCAACACGGTTAGTGGGTGACGAACTCGTAAACGACTTCTTCGCTCTCCACCATGTCCAGGATGTCGTTCAGCTCGTCATCGCTCTCGGTGCTGCTCCAGGTTTCCTCGGGGTCGCTGGCAAACAGCGGCTCGATGGCCAGGTCCATGAACACGCCATTGGGCATCTTCACCACCGGCGTGCCTTCGGAAGTTTCAACCAGCTCCCAGTCGTCCGGCACGGACAGCTGGAGATTGATGGTGACGTTGAGTTTTTTCATGGTGCGGCTCTGGGTAAAAGGGTGTTGGGTTCTCAAGAAAACGGGCCCGTCTTCGCGGCTTGCGCGGCATCGGCCCCGCTCCGATTGTCAGGCAGGCGACGTGTTGTGGGTCTGATTTTTTCACGCGCCATGCCGCCAGCCCACCCGCCGCCGGCCTGCGCTGGCGTCAGGCCACGTCAGGCCGTTATGGTGGCCTCGTACAGCACCAGCCGGCCGCGGCCGCTGTTCTTGGCGCGGTACAGCGCGGCGTCGGCGCGCGCCATCAGCGACTCCAGCGTCTCGCCCGGTGCGCGGTACTGTGCGTGGCCGCAGCTGAAGTCCAGCGTGTAGGGCAGGCCGGCGGCGCTTGTGCTGGCCGCCAGCTCGGCGCGCAGGCGGGCGTCGAAGGCCTGCGCCGCCGCGGCGTCGGTGTAGGGCAGCAGCAGGCAGAACTCCTCGCCGCCCACGCGCGCGCTCACGTCGCCTGCGCGCTGGCAGCGCTGCAGCAACTGGCCGATGAACTTCAGCGCCGCGTCGCCAACCTCATGGCCGTGCGTGTCGTTAATGCGCTTGAAGTGGTCCACGTCCAGCATCAGCAGCGACAGCGGGTGTCCGTGGCGCTGTGCCTGGCGCAGCGGGTGGCGCGTCTGCATCGACCAGCCGTGGCGGTTGAGCAGGCCGGTCAGCGTGTCGGTGCTGGCCAGCTTGTGCAGTTGGCGCTCGGCCTCTTCGCGCCAGGCCGCCAAGATGGCAATCGTGCCCAGCACCAGCGACATGTTGGCACCAATCAGCGCCCCAATGTTCACCGGCGTGGGTGCACGGAAGAAGGGGTACAGCTCGGTGAACCACGCACCCAGGATGCCGCGCGCCGCGGTGAAGCCGGCCATCACCACCAGGCAGCCGAACAGCGGGTAGCGCCATGCACGGCGGCCAAAGTCGCGGCTGCTGGGGTAGAGGCAGGCGCGCGCCACGATGAGCAGTTGCGCCGCCAGCACCAGGTTGGCCCAGCCCACGCGCACCGGGTAGCTGGAGAAGCTCAGCGCATAACCCACCGGCATGAGCCACACCAGCAGCCGCAGCAGGCCGCGCAGCGGGCGTGGGCCCAGCCAGCTCTCCAGCGCGCGGTACAGCTTCCACTGGCTGGTGCTGATGAAGGCCATGGCCAAGGTGGACAGGATGAGGTCGGGTGTCTGCCCATACCAGAGGCTGGACACCAGCATGCAGATCCAGGCTGCGGCATTAAGGAACAGCGAGTGTCGCGCATGGCTGGCCGCCGGGCTCAGGCTCTGGCCCATGATGAAGGGCAGCGCCGTGGCCATGACCAGCAGGTTGGCAACGTTGACGAGGATGAGGGAAGTGGGATCGATCTGCACGGCAGGCGGGGCCCCGTAGGGCACAGGCTGTTGTCTAGTGTACTTGCCGCCGGTGGTGTGGCGCCGCTTCAGCGCACACCCAGCCGGGTGCTGAGTTCCGCCGCGTCCGGCGCTGCCAACGCCGTGTTGTGCCCGTCCGTCAGCGGCCCGCCACCGGGTATGACCTGGCCTGCTTCGTCATAACCCACCGCCTTGAACTTCCACACCGCGGCAATGCGCTTGAGGTTACCCACGTGCGCGCCGTCGGGCGTGTGCACGCTGTACACATCGGCGTTGACGGGGCGCAGGGTGAGGGCGGGCATGGGTGGGGATGCTGGAAGATTTTGAATAAAAATTGGCTGTAGCCCTTGTCTGATATGCGCCGGAAGCTACTAAATCGATAGCATTTTACCTGACAAGGGTCGATGCCTCTGCCCAGGCGTGGATGGCCTTCCAGTCGCGGAAGTCGCCTTCCGGCTGCCCCATGGACTGCATGACCTTCTTCATGGCCCACGACAGCTTGCCGTAATCCAGCGCGCCGGCAAAAGCGCCCACGCCCACCGGCGTGAGCGCTGGCGCGGCCTTGAGAACCGGGTCCAGGTAGGCGAGTGCCTTGGCCATGTTCTCCGGGGTCGGCTCACGCAGCAGCATGCAGACCACAAAACACGCCAGCGGAACCCGGCCCAGTGCCTCGGCATTCTGTTTCACGAAGTCGGCCGCCTCCGGCAGCCACTTGCCCATGTACACCGGGGCACCCAGGACCACGCCTTGGTAGGCGTCCAGGTTGCGTACGTTCTTCATCAGCCGTACGTCCACCGTCGCGCCCTTGCCGCACAGCGTCTGGCCGATGGCATCCGCCACACCGCCGGTGGAGCCGTACTTGCTGGCGTAGGCG
Source organism: Hylemonella sp. (assembly GCA_030680575.1). Lineage (GTDB taxonomy): Bacteria > Pseudomonadota > Gammaproteobacteria > Burkholderiales > Burkholderiaceae_C > Hylemonella. The sequence continues at coordinate 34,617 of JAUXVI010000013.1, read as the reverse complement.
ACCAATATCTTCCGGCCCGTCAGGCTCTTGTCACCACATTGCGCCTCAGTGAAGGCGATGGGCGCGGCATGGCTTGGCGTTGCGCTGAAGCAGGCCCCCAGCGACACGGCACCGATGAGCCCTTCTGCCAGCGCCAGGACGTCCCGACGGCGCACGCCCTCACGACCACGATTCTTGATTGCCATTGCCGGGCCCTCTCTGCCTTCAGATTTTCATTCTGTTCCAACGGGTCAGGAGCGTCAAACAGGTTGGGCGGCTCCTCTATGAAACGTTCACCGGGGGCAGGGTGAGGGGGCTCATGCTTCAGCTGGCCGGCGTTTCGGCGCTGACCAGTTGGCTGCGGCCCGCGTTCTTGGCGCGGTAGAGGGCCGTGTCGGCGCGGGCCATGAGCGACTCCAGCGTCTCACCCTTGCCGCTGAACAGGGCGTGGCCGGTGCTGAAGTCGATGGTGCAGGGGATGGCCTGCGGCGCAGATTGGGCCAGTTCGGCGCGCAGGCGCTGGTCGAAAGCCTGTGCCGCCGCTGTGTCGGCGTGCACCAGCAGCACACAGAACTCTTCGCCGCCCAGTCGGGCGTTCACGTCGCCCGCGCGCAGAAAATTCTTGAGCAGACGGCCGAAAAACGCCAGCGCCACATCGCCGGTTTCGTGGCCGTGGGTGTCGTTGATGCGCTTGAAGTGGTCCAGGTCGAACATCAGCAGCGACAGCGGAAAACCGTGGCGTTGCGCGTAGCGCAGCGTCTGGCCCGCGTGCTCGGCCCAGCCGTTGCGGTTGAGCAGGCCCGTGAGCGCATCCGTGACCACCAGCGTGCGCAACTGCTGCTGGGCCTCCTCGCGCCAGGCCGCCAGCAAGGCGATATTGCCCAGCACCAGCGCGACATTGGTCGCCACCAGCGTCAGCACGATGAGGGGCGACGGGGTGTTGAAGTTCGGGCTGAGTTCCGGGAAAAAGGCGCCGAAGACACCGCGGAAAACCATCAGCACGGCCATCATGAACAGGCAGCCGAACAGCAGGTAGCGCCAGCCACCGCGGCTATGGCTGTCAGCTGCGGGCAGCAGCGTCGCCCGCGCCTGGATCAGCAACTGCCCGGCCAGCATCAGGCTGATCCAGCCCACGCGCACCGGGTAGTTGTGAAAGCTCAGCGCAAAGCCGATTGGCGTGGCCACTGCCAGCACCACCAGCAGCCGGCCCATGGGCCGCGGCCCGAGCCACAGGCTCAGCGCACGGAAGATCAGCACATGGCTCAGCGACATCAGTGCCAGGGCCAGCGTGCCCAGTACCAGCTCGGGCCATTGCCCGGTCCAGCGTATCGTGAACGCCAGCAGCACCCAGGCCCCGGCCTTGAGCATGAGTGAGGTGCGGACATGGCGGGCAGCACGGCTCAGATCGAGCCCCATCACCAAGGGCAAGGCCAGTGACATCGCCAACAGGTTGGCGATATTGATGAAGATCAGGGTGGTGGGGTCGAGTTGCACGAAGGAGGGAATGACGCAGAAGCAGCCGCGAGTTTATGCGACATTCAGCACGCTCATAAGCATGCATAGCACCCGGTCATGCCCCGGTTCAGGCCTGCCAGACGCCAAAGCCAGCCGAGCGCAGGTCGATGCCCACTTCCACCTCGCGTTCCTGGGCGTCCTGGTAGTTCATGGGGTTGAAGCCTTCGTACAGGTCTGGCAGCAGGCGCAGGCCGTACTTCGTCACATAACTGTTGGCCTGGATGCCGGCCTTGTGCTTGTCAAAGCGCACGTCCGGGTCCAGCCCCGTCATGCCCACGTAGACGCAGGGCTTGCCTTCCACGTAGTCCGGGTTGTTCTTGCGAAACTTGGGCTCGTACAGCACGTTCGGCGAGAGCTCGATGACGTAGACGTGGTAGTGAGGGCGGCGTGCCATGGCCTTTGTGCGTGGCGCCTGTCGCTGACGTGCGAATCAGGTGAAGCTACTTACTGTGCAGCTTGGTGTCGGCCGGCTTGGCCATGTACTTGCCCAGCACCTCGGCCAGCGGTGGGGCGCTGATCTCGCCCCGGCGGTAGGCGGCCAGCCGGTCCTCGGCTTCCTTGGCCCAGAGCGCGTCGAGGTTCGGCGTGTCCAGGATGTCTTTGGGATGCAAGCTTTACGCCCTACCCGTCGGCACGCGGCGGGTCTTGTCAGCCACCACAGGTACTTCCAAGCCAAATGCCTTGGCCATCCGGCGGGCCTGTTGGGCCGATTGCACCAAAGCCTTTTCGAGCGCCTTGGGCGTGGGCATCAGGCGCGGTTCGCGGTTTTTTGCAGTTTGAGCCATAGAGCGGGTTCCGTGATGGTCAGATTATCGCCTTCGCTGGTCGCAACCAGCCGCGCATGGGGTGGTTTGGAATTATCGAAGACAGCCCAGCGCGACGCCAGCGGGGCATACAGCGTATAGAAGTTGTTGAGGCTGCGCCCAAAGCGCCTGCGTACCACATCGGTCGGCACGTCGTGGCCGCCCATGGCCACGCGCAACTTCACGCGGCGCACCGCCAGCTGGGCGTTGGCAAGGGAAAAGTAGTAGATGGCCACTCCGTAGCCCCGGGCCTTGAGGTCACGCAGAAAAGGGGCAAAGGTGCGGCTGGAGAGTGTGCTCTCAAAGGCGAAGTCTTCACCGGCATCGGCCAACTGGTGCAGGCGTTCCAGCATGATGCGCCCGGCCGTGAAGGTGACGGCCTCTGTGTGCCGGCCCGACAAGCCGCGCGCAATGAAGTCGGCATTGACAAAGGTGGTGATGCCAAGCGTGGCCAGGATCGCATCCGCATGGGTGGACTTGCCCGCCCCATTGGGCCCGGCAAAGACCACCACGCGGGGCGCGGGCTTGTGGGGCTTGGCACGTGTTGTGCTCATTCTTCAATCTTCACACCCTTCCAGAAGGCCACGCGGCCCTGGATGAGATGGGCTTCGGGGTTGGGCTCGGGGTAGAACCACACGGCGTCGGGCAGCATGTCGCCGTTGACCATGAGCGAGTAGTAATGCGCCTCGCCCTTCCAGGGGCAGGTGGTCTTGTGGTTGCTGAAGGTGACGTACTCGCGCTTGAGCGTGTGCTCGGGGAAGTAGTGGTTGCCTTCCAGCAGCACGGTGTCGTCACTCTCGGCAATGACGGTGTTGTTCCAGGTGGCTTTCATTTTGGATTCGGGTTAGCTGGTCTTCACGAACTGAATGATCGCGTCGACCTCTTGTATGGTCGTGCGAAACCACTCCTTCGCACGGGGAGCATTCACCCGCTTTCCTCTAGCCTTCAAAACGCTATGAATAGCCAATTCATATGAGTCGGCATCGGTTGACGGCCAGACCTTGAGAATCTGCGGAGCTTCGGGATTTGCGGTACCGAGTTGCTGGTTGATTCGTTCCTCCACGTTCCCGGATGCTTTTCCAACCTTGATCATTGAGCCGTTCAGCGATGGAAAAGTGTACGCATAAATCGAACCCGCTGTTACAACGCCATCTACTTCGTCTTCCTCTTCTTCCTCTTCTATCGCGGCCGCATCTGTCAGGATAAACATTCCGCGAGTATCGGATGACATGACGACACCGGTCGACTTGAGAATATGCAGCACGAAGTATCGTGTCTGCGACATGAGCGTAGATTTGACGCCTTTTGAATCCACTCTGGAGATGGATTCAAGCTCCGTCTGGGTGATCGTGCCTTTCTTTACCTCGTCGGCAAGAATTGCGTAGATTTCATCCCGAAGACTGAACGGCTCTGATCCTTTTTTCGGAAAGACTTCAACTTTCAATCGAGGGATGATGACTTGACTGGCAAGACGGTAGGCTGCGCTACCGTCAATAATGCCGAGCTCAAATTTCTCAGTCATCTAGTTAACTCCTGTAGTCTGGTTACCGGCTTGGTAAGCCTGCGTATCAGGCTGTTTTCTTCAGTGACAGCTTGACCGAATAGCCCAGACTGGCTGCCACGTTCACCAGCGCATCCAGCGTGAATTTTTGGGTCCGGCCCTTGACCAGGTCGTTCATGCGGGGTTGGGTGATGCCGGCACGCTTGGCGGCTTCGGCTTGCGTGAGATCCAGTTTGGCGATGACCTTGCGGATGTGGACGACCAGATCGGCGCGCAGCAGCAGGTTTTGCGCCTCGGCTTCGGGAAAGCCGAGGTCGCGGAAGACGTTGTCGCTGCCGACCACGGTGCGCAGTTTCTCGTTCATTTCTTTCTCTCCTTCAGCAGGGCGGCGTAACGGCTCTTCGCCAGATCCAGATCGGCTTGGGCTGTCTTCTGGGTTTTCTTCACGAAGCCATGGAGCACATAAACCGAGTCGGAAAACTTCGCCACATAAATCACACGGTACTGGTTGCCCGCACGAACACGTATCTCATATGCGCCGGAACCAACGGTGGGCATGGGCTTGAAGTCGCTGGGCATCAGGCCGTTTTGCACCAGTCGCAGTTCCTGACCGATCAGGGCACGCGCATCGGCTGGAAACTCACGCACTTCGTTGAGTGACGTTCCCAGCCATTGGATGCGCTTCATTTTATATCAGTTCTGATAATTTGCCAATTTACTTGGCCCAGCTGTCCTTGAGCCCCGTCACCCGGTTGAACACAGGCTTGCCCTTTGCATGGTCCTTGCGGTCGGCCACAAAATAGCCGTGCCGTTCGAACTGGAATTTGTCGTCCGGCGCGCAGCTGGCTAGCGCCGGCTCCACGTAGGCCGTTACCGTCTTCAGGCTGTCCGGGTTCAGGCTGGCCAGGAAGTCCTTGCCGCCGGCGTCGGGTTGTGGGTCGGTAAACAAACGGTCGTACAGGCGCACTTCGGCGGCCACGCCGTCGGCCACGCCCACCCAGGTGATGACACCCTTGACCTTGATGGCATCACTGCCCGGCGTGCCGCTTTTGGTATCGGGAATCAATTCCGCGTGCACTTCGGTGATGTTGCCGTTGGCGTCTTTCACTGCGCCCTTGCATTCGATCACGTGGCCGTATTTCAGGCGCACCTTGTTACCTGGATACAAGCGGTGGTAGCCCTTGGGTGGCACCTCTTCATAGTCGGTGCGCTCGATCCACAGCTCACGGCCGAACTTGAAGGCGCGCTTGCCCAGGTTGGGGTGGTGCGGGTGCACCGGGGCGTGGCAGTCGTCCAGCGTGCCGGCGCCGTGCAGTTCGTCCCAGTTGGTGATGACCAGCTTCACCGGGTCCAGTACGGCCATGGCGCGCGGGGCTTGCACGTCCAGGTCTTCACGCAGGCAGCCTTCCAGCGTGCTGTAGTCGATCCAGCTGTAGTCTTTGGTGACGCCAATGCGCTCGGCAAAGTTCTGGATGCTCTCGGGCGTGAATCCGCGGCGGCGCAGGCCGACGATGGTGGGCATGCGCGGGTCGTCCCAGCCGCTCACATGGCCGTCGTTCACCAGTTGCGCCAGCTTGCGCTTGCTGGTGATGACGTAGGTGAGGTTCAGCCGCGCAAACTCGTGCTGGTGCGGCAGCAGGAAGACGTTGGGGCGTTCGCCGTCCAGCGCGTGCTGCAGTAGCGGGGTGAACTGCGCGGTTTGCGTTTTCAGCAGGGCAAAGAAAGCGGGCAGGTCGTGCAGCACGGCGTCGCGGTTGTGTTCCCACTTGGCGAACAGGGCGCGCATCTGGCCTTCGGCTTCGCTGGCAAACAGGCGGTCGGCGTGGTTGAAGCAGTGCAGGGCGAATTCCTTGCCGGCTTCAATGCCTTGCGCTTCGATCTTTTCCACCAGCGCCTTGGCGTGGGCGAACTGCGGCGCACGCAGCACGGGCACGATGCGCTCCAGCAACCAGTTGTAAAACGGGCGCTGGTCTTCAAATTCCAGCGTGCAGATGCTGTGGGTGATGTTCTCCAGCGCGTCCTCAATCGGGTGCGCGAAGGTGTACATGGGGTAGATGCACCACTGGTCGCCGGTGTTGTGGTGGGTGGCGCGGCGGATGCGGTAGATGGCCGGGTCGCGCAGGTTGATGTTGGGGCTGGCCATGCTGATCTTGGCGCGCAGCACGGCGGCGCCGTCGGCCAGCTGGCCGTCGCGCATCTCGCGGAAGCGCGCCAGGTTTTCAGCGGGCGTGCGGCTGCGGAACGGGCTGTCTTTGCCCGGCGTCACGAAGTCGCCGCGGTTGGCGCGCATGTCTTCCGGTGTCTGCTCGTCCACATAGGCGTGGCCGGTCTCGATCAGGTACTCCGCCGCGCGGTACATGAAGTCGAAGTAGTTGCTGGCGTAGTACAGGTGCTGGGTGTTGTGTGCGTCCCAGCCGAAGCCGAGCCACTTGACCGCGTCGAGGATGGAGTCCACATACTCCTGCTCTTCCTTTTCGGGGTTGGTGTCGTCAAAGCGCATGTGGCACACGCCACCGTAGTCGCGCGCCAGGCCGAAGTTCAGGCAGATGCTCTTGGCGTGGCCCACGTGCAGGTAGCCGTTGGGCTCGGGCGGGAAGCGGGTGCGGATGCGCGCCGGGTCGGGTTGGCCCTGTTCGTGGTGCGTGGCGTCGCCGGGCGTGCCGCCCCAGTGGCGGCCGGAATAGGTGCCGTGCGTCAGGTCGCCTTCGATGATCTGGCGCAGGAAGTTGCTGGCCTTGGCCGGGGTCTTGTCGTTGTCGGGGGTGCTGGGGGAACTCATTGGACGATTTTAGACCCGCCGCCTGGACTTGCGCCCGTGGCCGCTCATAGCCGTCTGCCCTGCGGCCCCGGGGCAAAAAGCTTGCGCCATGTCACACGGCGGTCAAGCTGGCTGCACTAAGATGGTCTTGAGGTTTTGGTTCACGACAAGGAGAACGTCATGTTGAAGAACAAGGTAGGTCTGGTCACCGGCGCGTCGTCGGGCATTGGCCGTGCGATTGCGCTGGTGTGGGCGCGCGAGGGCGCCAAGGTGGTGGTGTCGGACGTGAACGCGGCCGGCGGCGAGGAAACCGTGGCGCTGGTGCGCCAGCAGGGCGGCGACGCCATCTTTGTGGCGGCCGATGTGGGCCAACCGCAAGACAACGAGGCGCTGGTGGCCAAGGCGGTGGCGCACTACGGCCGGCTGGACGTGGCCTGCAACAACGCCGGCATTGGCGGCCCGCAGGCGCTGCTGGCCGACTACCCGCTCGATGGCTGGGCCCAGGTGATCAACATCAACCTGACGGGCGTGTTCTACGGCATGAAGTACCAGACCGCCGCCATGCTCAAGACCGGGGGCGGTGCCATCGTCAACGTGGCGTCCATTCTGGGGGCGGTGGGTTTTTCCGGCTCGCCGGCCTACACGGCAGCCAAGCATGGCGTGCTGGGGCTGACCCAGACCGCCGCGCTGGACTACGGCACGCAGGGCATCCGGGTGAATGCGGTGGGGCCGGGTTTCATCCACACGCCCATGATCGGCGCGCTGGAGCAGAACGAGGCGGTGAACGCCATGCTGGTGGCGGCGCATCCGATCGGCCGCCTGGGCCGGCCGGAAGAGGTGGCCGAGCTGGTGGCCTGGCTGAGTTCGGACCGGGCGTCGTTTGTGACCGGCTCCTATTACCCGGTGGACGGCGGCTACCTGGCGCGCTGAGCCCTGGCCGCAGCCCGGCAGCGCCCGGGCTTGTTACCTTTGGCGACGTTCTTCACAGATGGGACGTCGTCGCTTTGCGGCGCAGCGCGTTGACGGGTACGGGGCCTGTGTTTTTGCCCCGACAAAGGAAATGCGATGAAAGCCAAAACGTCCGTCAAAGCCCTTGCCGCACTGGCATGCGCCGCTGCGCTGACGCTGGGTGCCAGCGGCGCGGCGCACGCGCACGGCGACAACATCTACTGGTCCATCGGCGTGGCGTCACCCGGCGTGCATGTGGGTGTGGCCAGTGCCCCGCCGGTGGTGATGCACCCGCCCGTGGTGTACATGCCGCCACCGCGCCCGGTGGTCTACATGCCACCGGCACCGGTGTATTACGGCCCGCCGCCCGGCTGGCGCCACCAGCACCATCACCGGGGTTGGGAGCGTGGCCCGGCCCCGGGCTACCGCGGGCACGAACGGTTTGAGCATGGGCGTCCGGGTGGCGGGCACCGCTGAGACGGACAAATAAAAAGCCCGCAGGAAAGGAGCACCTGCGGGCTTAAGACCAGACCCTGATTAAAAGCTGGCCGAGGAGACAAACCGGCATCACCCCGAGGGGTGGGCCACCGGGCAGTTCGCCAAAACCGAGCCCGATACTTTTATTAACGGCAGCCCGCGCGAAGACTTGAGGGGGCTGTAAAAAAACGTTGGGGCAGCCCCGGGCTACATGGCTTTGAACAGGTGCGCATAGAGCCGGCTCACGGCCAGCCGCACCGGGCTGCCGCGCAGGCGCAGCCAGAGCTTGCCGGCCTCGTCACGCGTCACAGACTCAATGGCCTCGGCGCGCACCACGGTGCCGCGGTGCACCTGCCAGAAGGCCTGCGGGTCGAGCTGCGGCAGCAGTTCCTTGAGCGGGGTGCGCAGCAGGTACTCGTGTTCCGCCGTGAGCACGCGCACGTATTTGTCGGCGGCTTCGAAATACAGCACCTCGTCCACCGGCACCATGCGAATGGCCTGGCCGACGCTGGCCTGCAGCAGGCGCAGCGGTGCGCTGGGGGCGGCCGCTGCTGTTGTGGGAGCGGCAAGCAAGTGGCGCAGCTGCGTCAGCGTTGCTTCAAAATTCATAGCGCCTGGCGCATGGTTGGCAAGGGCTAGCTGCACTTTGGCCACGGTTTTTTGCAGGCGCTCGGGCTGCACGGGTTTGAGCAGGTAGTCCACCGCCTGCGCCTCGAAGGCTTGCACGGCGTACTGGTCGTAGGCGGTGACGAACACCAGCGCGGGGAAGTGTTTGTTCTGCGGCCCGTCCTTCAGCCCGTTGTGTGGCCAGGCGTCGGCCAGCGCGGCGGCGGCTTCCAGCCCGCTCAGGGCCGGTATGCGGATGTCGAAGAACAGCACGTCGGGTTGCAGCGCCAGCGCTTGTGCCACCGCCGCTTCGCCGTTGCCGGCCACACCCAGCACCTGCAGTGCCGGCCAGGCGCGCGCCAGCTCGGCCTGCAGCGCCTGGGCCAGCAGTGGTTCGTCTTCGGCAATCAGGGCGGTCGGGCGGGTGTTCATGTTTGGCAAGGAAATGTGATGGTAGCCCTTGTCCCGCCTGCGCCATCAGCTACAAAATTCAGAGCGGCCTGCGCGCCGTATTCGGTGGCCAGGCGTTCGCGCACCTGGGCCAGGCCGAAGCCGGTGCCGCCGGAGGTGCCGTTGTCGGCATCCAGGCCGATGCCGGTGTCGATCACCTCCAGCACCAGCTGCGCACCGTCGCGCCGCGCCTGCACTGTGATGTTGCCGCCTTCCACCTTGGGTTCCAGCCCGTGCGTGATGCTGTTTTCCACCAAGGGCTGCAGCAGCAGCGCCGGCACCGGGCACGCGGCCAGCTCGGGCGGCAGGTTCAGCGTGTAGTGCAGGCGCGCGCCCATGCGCACGGCCATGAGTTCCAGGTAGTCCTGCAGGCGCTCGAACTCGGCCGCCAGCGGGTGCGTGCCCTGGCGCGAGGCGCTGAGCGTGGCGCGCAGGTAGGCGATCATGCGGTCGAGCATGGCGGTGGCGCGCGGCGGGTCGGTGGTGATGAGCGCGCGCAGGTTGGCCAGGGTGTTGAACAGCATGTGCGGTTCCAACTGCGTTTCCAGCAGGCGCAGGCGCGCCTCGGCCGCATGGCGCTGCGCCGCTTCGGCCTGGGCGCGGGTTTGCGCCAGCCGCGTGCGCGAGGCGAAGTAGTAGGTGAGGCCGCTGCCGGCCAGCACCGCCACCAGCAGCATGCCGGCGGCACGGCCCGGCTCGAACTGCCAGTAGGCCAGCAGCGAATGGCCCACCAGCAGGCTGGCCAGGCGGCTGCCCAGCGCGTAGCCGAACAGCACGGCCAGCAGGCTGACGACAGCCCAGCGTAGCGCGCTGTTGGCGCCGGGGTGGATGAAGCGGTGCGCGCCAAACTCGACCAGGCCCCAGATGCACAGACCGATCAGGTTGGAATAGACCATGTTCTGCCAGAACGGTTCGCGCATGACCAGCGTCAGCAGCAGGGCGATCAGGGTGTTGACGGGCAGCACGATCAGCCCGCGCCGCAGCAGGCCGGGCAGCAGCGGGGCGGGTTGGTCAGGTTCGGTCGCGTGCATGGTGCAAGTATGAACGAGGCGGGGTGCTCTGGCGGCGGTTTGCTACCAGGGGTCGCGTTGCTGGCTCAGGCGCTGGCGTTCCTGTTGCTCCAGCTGCGCGCGCAGACCGCTGCCCGGCAGGGCTAGCCAGACCACGGCGCCGTGGATCAGCAGGCCCAGGCCCCAGCCGAGCGCGGGGAACAGCGCCCAGGCGTGCTGGCTGCGCGCCGAGAGCAGCGCCAGCAGGACGTTGACGGCCACGTAGACCGCGGCATGGATGTACCAGCCGAGCTTGGCGCCGGCACGCTTGCGCGCCAGGCGGTTGAGGTCGGCGTCGGAGGATGAGGACGAATAGGGGGTGTTTTGCATGAGGTTCTCCTTGACGTTCAAACCAGGCCGAGCCATTGGCCCCAGAGCAACTGGCCCAGGTAGCGGCTGGGCAGGAGGGTGAAGCCGCCGGCCACGATACAGGAGGCGACGTAGGTGATCTGCATGGTGCGGCGGTGGCCGGCGATGTTGCCGCGCGCCAGGTACCAGAAGGCGCCGAACAGGGCAACGAAGACCACCGGGATCAGCAGATGGATCGGGCCGTAGCCGTAGAGGTGTGGCAGCTGGTCGCCGTGGATGAAGAGGGCCGAGATGGCGGTGGCCAGCATCAGCGTGACCCAGGCGTAGCCGAAGGCGCGGTGCAGGCGCGGGCGCTGGGTGCGGCCGCGGCGCGCCCACAGGGCGAAGGGGCCGATGACGGTGGCCGCCAGGGCGGCGCTGAGGTGGATGGCGATGACGGGGGTGAGTTGCATGGGGGTCTCCAGGGGGTGGGTTGAACCGTGGAGCGGACTGTGCGCGGACGGCGCGGGCACGGCCAGTGCGGTGCGACGAAGTGCGGCGGGCGTGGCGTGAAATGCCATGGGCTGGCGTGAACGACGACCAAGAGACGGCAAAGGGGCGGCCAGGTTTGCCGTGTCTTTACATGGCAGAAACCCGACTTGACCGGGGGGCAGGGGGGCTGTTCCTACAATCGCCGCATGAAGAAAACATATCTCGTGGCGGGTGTGGCGGTGGTGGCCCTGCTGGGCGCCGCCGGCTGGTGGTGGCTGCAGCGCGGTGGCGCGCCGGATGTGCAGTACCGCCTGGGCAAGATCGAACGCGGGCCGCTGCAGTCGGCGGTGTCGGCCAGCGGCGCGGTGAGCCCGGTGACGCAGGTGACGGTGGGCACCCAGGTGTCGGGCCAGATCAAGGACCTGTTTGTGGACTTCAACTCCGAGGTGAAAGCCGGCCAGCTGATTGCCGTGATCGACCCCGAGACGTTTGAATACCGGGTGCGCTCGGCCCAGGCCGACGTAGACGCCGCGCGCGCCGTGGTGATGACGGCGCAGGCCAATGTGGCGGCCAGCCGGGCCCAGGTGTCGCGCGCGCAGACCGACCTGGCCGAGGCGCGCCGCACGCACGACCGCAACCTGATGCTGGTGAGCAAGGAGTTCATCGCGCGCAGCGAGGCCGACAAGTCGAACGCGCTGGTCAACACCAGCCTGGAAGCGGTGAAGGCGGCCGAGGCGCAGCTGGGCGTGACCGAGGCCCAGGTGAAAAGCGCGCAAGCCACGGTGGCACAGCGCGAGGCGGCGCTGGCGCAGGCGCGCATCGACCTAGCGCGCACGCGCATCACCTCGCCGGTGGACGGCATCGTGATCAAGCGCGCCATCGAGAAGGGCCAGACGGTGGCGGCCAGCCTGCAGTCGCCGGAGCTGTTCATCATTGCGCAGAACCTGCGCGAGATGCAGGTGGAAGCCAGCATCGACGAGGCCGACGTGGGCCGCATCCGCACCGGGCAGAAGGCCAGCTTCACGGTGGACGCCTTCCCCGGCCGTACCTTTGAAGGCCAGATCAGCCAGGTGCGCAAGGCAGCACTGAATGTTTCCAACGTGGTGACCTATGTGGCGGTGGTGACCTTTGCCAACCCGGACGGCCGCCTGCTGCCGGGCATGACGGCCAATGTGCGGGTGGTGACGGACGTGCGCGAGAGCACGCTGAAGGTGCCGAACTCGGCGCTGCGCGTGCGCATTGCCGGTGTGGAGCCCGTCGCCAGTGCGCCAGCTGCTACAAATAGTGAAGCGGCTGGCGCAGCAACGACGGGGTCTGCAGCCCAAAATACCTCTCAACCGCAGGCGGCTTCGGCTGCCGGCGGCCCGGCCGCCGAGTTCCGCAACCGGCTGGTGAAGGAGTTGCAGCTCGATGCCGCGCAGACCGAGAAGGTGGATGCGATCTACGCCGAGGCACGGCCGAAGTTCATGCAGCTGCGCGAGCTGCCGGAGGTCGAGCGCACGAAGGCCCGCGAGCGCATCACAGCCGACATCCGCGCCCGCATCAGCGAGCTGCTGACGGCGGAGCAGAAGACACGCTACGCCGCCATGGTGGCCGAGGTGGCTGGCCGCACGGTGACGCGCGGCCGTGTGCACGTGCTGGACGCCGACGGCAAACCGAAGGCGCTGAACGTGCGTCTGGGCATCTCTGACGGCAGCAGCACCGAGCTGTTGCTGGCACCCAATTCACCCGAAGCGGCCGAGCTGAAGGAAGGCGCGGCCGTGATCACCGGCATGGTGAGCCCGGGCACGGCAGGTTCGACGCGCCCGGCGACCACCGGCCCGCGCATGGTGTTCTAAATGATGTTGCACACCCCCAGGCTACGGGCACTGCGTGTCCCTTCGCCCCCCCCCTTGCAGGGGGCAACGCCAGTGGCCCGGCGAAGCCGGTTCCACGGCGTTTCCCGCTTTACGCTGTTGCATGCGCAGGTGCTTGCATCTGCTGTCGTGGAGCAGACGACATGGCCTTGATCGAAGCACGCCAGCTTACCAAGACCTACACGATGGGCAGCAGCACCGTGCATGCCTTGCACGGGGTGTCGCTGGACATCGAGGAGGGTGACTTCGTGGCCATCATGGGGGCCTCGGGCTCGGGCAAGTCCACCTTGATGAACATCTTGGGCTGTCTGGACCAGCCGAGCGCCGGCGAGTACCGGTTGGCCGGCGAGGAGGTGGAGGCGATGGCGCCCGACCAGTTGGCCTCGATCCGCAACCGGCGCATCGGTTTCGTGTTCCAGCAGTTCAACCTGCTGCCGCGCACCAGTGCGCTGGAGAACGTGGAGTTGCCCATGGTCTATGCCGGCGTGACGGCGCCGCAGCGACGTGAGCGCGCGCTGGCGGCGCTGCAGCGGGTGGGGTTGGGCGAGCGCTGGCAGCACACGCCGAGTGAGCTGTCGGGCGGCCAGCAGCAGCGCGTGGCGATTGCGCGCGCGCTGGTGAACGACCCGCAACTGATCCTGGCCGACGAGCCGACCGGTGCGCTGGACAGCAAGACCAGTGAGGACATCATGCGGCTGCTGCAGGCCTTGAATGCGCAGGGCATGACGGTGGTGATCGTGACGCACGAGTCCGACATCGCGGCCTGGGCGCGGCGCCGGCTGGTGTTTCGCGATGGCCTGATCGTGGAGGACGTGCGGCAGCCGGGGCATGCCCCGAACGCGCCCGATGTGATGCCGGCTGCGAACCCCGTATCCGTTCAGGAGCCGCAGGCATGAACTTCCTCGCCGCCCTGCGCACGGCCTGGCGCGCCCTGGCCGCCAACACGCTGCGCAGCATCCTGACCATGCTGGGCATCATCATCGGCGTGGCGGCGGTCATCACCATGATCGCGGTGGGCAGCGGCGCCACGGCGCGCGTGCAGGAGCAGATGAAAGGCCTGGGCTCGAACGTGATGCTGGTGGTGCCGGGCAGCCTGAGTGCGGCCGGTGTGCGCCAGGCGGCGCAGACGCGTTCGCGTTTCACCGAGGAGGATGCCGAAGCGATTGCGGTGGAGATTCCCGAGGTGCAGGCGGTGGCGCCGTCATCGCACACCACGGCGCAGGCGGTGGCGCAGAACGCCAACTGGAACACCACCATCTTCGGCACCACCAACGACTACCTGGAGGTGCGCGACTGGTCGCTGGAGAGCGGCCGGCTGTTCGAGGCGGCCGAGCAGTCCGGCTCGGCCAAGGTGGCCTGGCTGGGGCAGACGGTGGCGCGCGAGCTGTTCGGTGACGAGGACCCGATCGACCAGGTGATCCGCGTGCGCGGCGTGCCCTTTGCGGTGGTGGGTGTGCTGGCGCGCAAGGGCCAGAACTCCATGGGGCAGGACCAGGACGACGTGGTCATCATGCCGATGTCGACTTTCCGCAACCGCATCTGGAACGCGGGCGGCAACGTCAAGCGCATCTGGAGCATCAGCATCAAGGTGCGCGAGGGCCAGGACATGAAGGCAGTGGAGGAGAGCGTGCGAGAGCTGCTGCGCCAGCGCCTGAAGGTGCCGCCCGGCGGCGACGACACCTTCAGCGTGCGCAATCTGTCGGAAATTCTGCAGGCGCAGGAGGAGGCCAGCCGCGTCATGACGCTGCTGCTGGCGGCGGTGGCCGGCATCAGCCTGATCATCGGCGGCATCGGCATCATGAACATCATGCTGGTGAGCGTGACCGAGCGCACGCGCGAGATCGGCCTGCGCATGGCGGTGGGGGCGCGCGGACGCGACATCCTGGCGCAGTTCCTGATCGAGGCGGTGACGCTGTCACTCATCGGCGGCGCCATCGGCGTGCTGCTGGGCGCGGTCTCGACCTGGGCCGTGGGCAGCTTTGCCGGCTGGCAGGTCAGCATGTCGGTGGGCGCCATCGTGCTGGCGGTGGGTTTCTCGGCGCTGGTGGGGGTGTTCTTCGGCTTCTACCCGGCACGGCGCGCCTCGCGCCTGCTGCCGATCCAGGCGCTGCGCTACGAGTGAGGACGCGCTGAGCTATTGCGCGTGTTGCCGTTTTCCTGGCAGCACGTGCACGTTGGCCCGTTGCAGCTGCTTGTAGATGCGGCCTCTTCGGACGAGCGGCCACCAGTCGTAGAGAAAAATCTGGATCGGGTGCCACATGGCAACCCAGCCGGAGATGGTCAGGCTTTCTTTCAGCACCCGCAGGAAGGTGTCGTTCGCGGCGTTGGGCAGCATGCCGGCCCCCAGGAGACAAAGGGCCAGGAAGCTCAGGCCGATCAGCAGGCTGGTGCGGCCTTCCAGCAACAGCACGCGCAGGTTGCGTTGGGTCAGCAGGGCCTTGTATTCAAAGTAGTTGTGAATCGCCTCGGTGACCAGCGGCTCCGGGTTCTCGCGCGGCATGTTTTCAATGTGAACATGGATCTGAAAGTGGCTGCCCTGGGGAAACTCCATGGCCCAACTTTCCAGAAACTCACGCGCATCAACGTCAAGGTCGCGGTGATGGAACGGCGTCGGGTCCATCGAATTGAACAGGGCCGACAGCTCGGTGATGTAGAGCTCGATCTGGTGGACAGGCGGACGGGTTTTGCTCACGTCAGGTACCTGTCGGTTTGAATTTCCAGCGGTTTTGGGGATAAAGCCATCGTTTGAAATTTAACAGCCTTGTGCCGGAGCGGAAAATTTTTGAACCCCATGGGGCGATGACCGCACTCGCTAAAGCCTAGCGCATCTCGAACAGTTCCTGCTGAAAGCGCTCTGCCGGCAGGCCGTGTGCCGTCAGGTCCTGGCGCATGGCGTTGCCAAATGCGACGGGACCGCAGAACCACACATCGGCGTCCCGCCAGTCGGGCAGCAGGGTGCGCAGGCGCTCCCCTGTCAGGCGGCCGTCGCGTGCCGACACCATGACGTGCAGGCGCACGCCAGCGGCCTTGGCGTCGGCGTCCAGGAGTTGCAGGGCACGTTCATCCACGTCGCCTGTCGGGTGAATCAGGTCGATCGTCCGGCCGTCCGGTTGGGCCGCCAGCGCTTTCATGCGCGCCACGAAAGGCGTGACGCCGATGCCGGCACCGATCCAGATCTGGCGCCGGGACGGGCCTTCGAAATGAAAGCGGCCGTACGGTCCTTCAATCGTCACTGTGTCGCCCGGCTTGAGCGTGTGTTCGAGTGTGCGGGTGTAGTCGCCCAGGGCCTTGATGAGGAACTGCAGCCGGCCGTCACCCGTCCAGGCAGAGGTCAGCGTGAAGGGGTGCGCACCTTCGCGCTCGTCGAAAGTGACGAACGCGAACTGGCCTGGCTCGTGGCCGGCCCACGCGCCTTTGAGCTGGACCGTGACAGCATTGACCTTGACCCCTCCCAGGTAGCCGAGCTCTGCGATCTCCCCCACCACCCGGCGCCTGATGCCGATGCGCCGGAACAGGCTGATGAACGCGGCCACGGTGCCCAGCGCCATCAGTAGCGCCATCGCGACGCCCACGGGCTGGCCCCAGTCGCGGAAGTTGAGCAGCGGTACGGAGTGGACCACCAGGGCCAGATAGGCGACAGCCAGCCACCTGTGGGTCTTGAAGAAATGGCGGTAGGGGAAGCGCCGGATCAGGGCGATGGCAATGAGTGCTACCGCAACGTAGAAGGCTTTTTCTCCGATCTCCTCGGCCAGGCCGCGCTGGCTCAGGAAAAAGCGAAAGAGGTCCACGGTTTCAACGGGGCGAGGCCCCCGGGCGGGACGCTCCAGCCAACCCGCCTGCACCAGCCACTTCGGCCCCTGCGAGCACAACCAGTGCAAGATGGCGAACACCAGGCCGGAGATGCCGAGCCACTTGTGCAGACGGTACATTTTGTCGAGTCCATGCAGCCGGTGCTCCAGCCAGGCCGGGCGGGCCGCCAGCAGCATCGCTACGCTCATCACACCCATGGCCATGACGCCGGTGTACTGGACCAGGAGGTTGCGCCACGGGAATAAGCCCTGGGCCGCTGCGAGCGCTGCCGCATCGGCCCAGATCCAGAGGAGGGTCAGCCCGAGCAGCAGTCCGATCAGGCTTCGCTGGATGTTCTTCATCGATCGTCCTTGCTGTTGAGTCCCGTATCTGTCTGGTTCTGCATGCGCCGAGCCGGAAGACCAGGGTCGACACATGATAGAGCGCGAAGGCTAACGGCTCGTTAACGGACGGTAAATGGGATTGCCGTTGTGTCAGCTGCCGCCGCGTACGACGGTGCCAGACGATAATCGCTGGTCTTTCAAGGAGTGTTCGTGGATTTTTCGCTGCTGATCAAGGCCGCCATCATGGGCGTGGTCGAGGGCCTGACCGAGTTCCTGCCGATTTCTAGCACCGGGCACCTGATCCTGGCCGGCTCGCTCTTGGGCTTCGATGACGACAAGGCCAAGGTGTTCGACATTGCGATCCAGACCGGCGCCATCCTGGCGGTGATCCTGGTCTACTGGCAGAAGATCCGCGACACGGTGGTGGCGCTGCCGACGCAGAAGCAGGCGCAACAGTTTGCGCTCAACGTGCTGATTGCCTTTGTGCCGGCGGTGCTGCTGGGCCTGTTGTTCGGCAAGGCGATCAAGGCGCACCTGTTCACGCCGGTGGTGGTGGCCAGCACCTTCATCATCGGCGGCTTCATCATTCTGTGGGCCGAGAAGCGTCAGGCCAATGCCGCTACCGCGCCGCGCATCCAGGACGTGGATGACATGGACTGGAAAGACGCCCTGAAGGTGGGGCTGGTGCAATGCCTGGCCATGGTGCCTGGCACCAGCCGCAGCGGCGCCACCATCATTGGCGGCATGTTGCTGGGCCTGTCGCGCAAGGCTGCGACCGATTTCTCTTTTTACCTGGCGATCCCGACGCTGATTGGCGCCGGCGCCTACAGCCTGTACAAAGAGCGCGCGCTGCTGTCCATGGCGGACCTGCCGATGTTCGGCGTCGGTTTGCTGTTTTCCTTCATCAGCGCTTGGTTGTGCGTGCGCTGGTTGTTGCGTTTCATCTCCACGCACAACTTCAATGGTTTTGCCTGGTACCGCATCGTGTTCGGCATCGTGGTGCTGGCCACAGCTTGGACGGGGGCGGTGCAGTGGACGGCCTGAGGCCCTGGTTTCACGCAAGAAAAAGGCCGCTGCATGCGGCCTTTTTTGTGGCTGGAAAAGTGGTGGCTGGCAAGACGCCGCGTGGATTCCCTGTCAGCTGAAAATTTCTTTCACCAGGGTGATGCTGGATTTGTAGAGGTACAGGATGAAAAGACCCAGATCAAGCACCAGCAGGGCATGGGCCATGATTTCGATCGCCAGGTAGGTGAAGTGGCTCACGCCGCCAAGCTTGACGATGCTGTCCGCCCCGATGTCCAAAGCGACGGCAATCGAGGCCAGACACACAAAAAGCAATGAACCGAAAAGCATGTGCTGGAGTTGCTCTTTGACCAGTTGGTTGTGGGTTGCCATGGCTGAAAAATGGATTGACTAGAAAATAATGATGGCCGACGGGATTCAGTGCCCGTTGCTCTTGAGCTCGCGCACCCGGTGCAGGTTCAGCAGCGAGGCCTCAATCGCGGCAGCGGTGGCCACGGGCTGCTCCATGGGGAACAGGTGCGAGCCGTCGAGCATCATGATGCGGCCTTTGGTGACCTTCTCGGTCATGCCCATGCCGACCTGCTTCATCTCCACCGAATGCCGTCCACCGATGAACGCCACCGGGCACTTGAGCGGGTGGCGCTTGAGGAGTTTGTCCAGGTTGTCGGGGATGGTGTTGTAGATCGCGGTTTCCACGTCGCGGTCAAAACTCAACACGCGTTTGCCGTCCTCGTCGTGCATGCTGTGCTCCACGTAGTCGCGCAGCACCTGCGCATCCCAGTGGGCAAAGGCTTTCTTGTGGCGGAAGTGTTCGAAGGCGGTGTCGATGTCGGGCCAGCTGTTGCGTCGCTGGCGGCTCACGGCACCGGGTGAGACGGCGCCGATGATCTGCGTGGTCTTGGCCACGCTGACGCCGGTGGCACGCCAGCCACCCAGGATGGGGGAGTCGATCAGCAGCACCGCATTGGCCAGGTCCGGGTGGCGCGCGGCCGCCATCAGGCTCAGGAAGCCGCCGAGCGAGTGGCCAACCAGAAAGACCTCCTCGCCGGTTTTTTGCTGGTGTTCAGCCGCGAAATCGGCCAGCTGCTGCACCAGATGCGGCCAGTTGCTGGTGACCGGGTAGCGTTCGTCGTGGCCGAACTTGTCCACCGCCTTGACCTTGAAGCCGCGCCGGCGCAACTCGGCAAACAGCATGCGGTAGGTGCTGGCCGGAAAGCTGTTGCCGTGCGAGAAGATGATGGTGGGCAGGTGGCTGTTCATTTTTTATCTCCCAGTTTCTTCAGGACGTACAGCGCGTCCAGTGCTTCGCGCGGGCTCAGGGCGTCGGGGTCGATCTCGGCCAGCCGTGCCTCCACGGCACTGGGGGTGCTCACGGCCGCCGCTGGCGGCGGGGCAAACAGGTCCACTTGCGCCTGCGACTCCGAGG
This sequence comes from Hylemonella sp., assembly GCA_030680575.1. GTDB lineage: Bacteria > Pseudomonadota > Gammaproteobacteria > Burkholderiales > Burkholderiaceae_C > Hylemonella. Next base: position 15,313 of record JAUXVI010000013.1, on the reverse strand, counting down.
CATTGGCCTCCAGGTGCTCCAGCGCATGCCGCGCATGGTTGACCACGGCCGCCGGCATGCCGGCCAGGCGTGCAACCTGGATGCCGTAGCTGCGGCTGGCCGGGCCACTCTGGATCTCGTGCAGGAACACGATGTCGTGGCCCGACTCGGTGGCGCTCACGTGCACGTTGACGGCAGCATGGTGCCGGGCCGGGAACTCGGTGAGCTCGAAGTAATGGGTGGCAAACAGCGTGAAGGCCTGCGTCTTGTCGTGCAATTGCGTGGCAATGGCGCCGGCCAGCGCCAGGCCGTCGAAGGTGGAGGTGCCGCGGCCAATCTCGTCCATCAGCACCAGCGAGTTGGGGCTGGCGGCGTGCAGGATCTGCGCCGCTTCGGTCATCTCCAGCATGAAGGTGGACTGCGCGTTGGCCAGGTCGTCGGCAGCGCCGATGCGGGTGTAGATGGCGTCGATCGGGCCGAGGCGGCAGCTGGCGGCCGGGACGTAGGAGCCGATGGAGGCCAGCAGCACGATGAGCGCGACCTGGCGCATGTAGGTCGATTTACCGCCCATGTTGGGGCCGGTGATGATCTGCATGCGCTGCTTCACACCCAAGCGTGTGTCGTTGGCGATGAAGGCGCGGCTACCGGAGGGCCCTGCCTGCCCGCTGATTTCGGCCAGCCGCGCCTGCACCACCGGGTGGCGGCCCTGCACGATGTCGATGCAGGGTTCCATGGCGAACTGCGGTGCGTTCCACTCCAGCGTGAGCGAGCGCTCGGCCAGGGTACACAGCACGTCGAGCGCGGCCAGGGCGCGCGCCGTGCGGGTGAGCGCCGGCACATGCGGCTGCAGCGCATCGAGCAGCTGTTCGTACAGCCACTTCTCGCGCGCCAGCGCGCGCTCTTGCGCACTCAGCGCCTTGTCTTCAAAGGCCTTCAGCTCGGGCGTGATGAAGCGCTCGGCGTTCTTCAGGGTCTGGCGGCGGCGGTAGTCGTCCGGCACTTTGTCGATCTGACCCTGCGTGACCTCGATGTAAAAGCCATGCACCTTGTTGAACTGCACGCGCAGGTTGGCGATGCCGGTGCGGGCGCGTTCACGGGTTTCCAGGTCGAGCAGGAAGCCGTCGCAGTTGGTCTGGATGGCGCGCAGCTCGTCGAGTTCGGCGTCGAAGCCGTTGGCCATCACGCCGCCGTCGCGCACCAGCGCGGCCGGTTCTTCCAGGATGGCGCGTGCCAGCAGCTCGGCGCAGCCGGCCGGCGGCATCAGGTGCTGGGAAATCTGGGCCAAAAGTGCCGTCTGACCTTGTAGAACGGGCGCCAGCAGCTCTGTTTTTTGTAGCGTCTGCTGCAGGGCCACCAGTTCGCGCGGGCGCACCTGGCGCAGCGCGATGCGCGCGGTGATGCGTTCCACATCGCTGCAGCCCTTGAGTTGCGCGCGCAGCTTCTGCCAGGGGCCCGTGCGCAGTGCGGTGATGGCCTCCAGCCGCGCTTTGGCCGGCTCGCGGTCGCGCTGCGGCGCCAGCAGCCAGTGCTTCAACAGGCGGCTGCCCATGCCGGTCATGCAGGTGTCGAGCAGCGAGAACAGGGTGGGCGCGTCTTCGCCGCGCAAGGTCTGCACCAGCTCCAGGTTGCGCCGCGTGGTCTGCGGCAGGTCGATGAGCTCGTCGTTGCGCTGCACGCGCACGCTGTGTACATGCGTCAAGGCCCGGCCCTGGGTGTGCTCGGCATAACCCAAGAGCGCGGCGGCGGCAGCATGGGCCAGGGGCAGGTCGTCGGCGCTCCAGGAAGCCAGGCTGGCGGCGCCCAGCAGTTCCAGCAGCTTGGCCTGCCCCAGGGCAGCGTCGAACTGCCATTCCGGGCGCAGGCTCAGGGAGACAGCGCTGGACTGGCGCAGGGCCTGCAGGCGCTGCTCGAAAGCCGGTGTGACGCCGGCGCTGTAGATCAACTCGCCCGGCGCGATGCGGGCGATCCATTCCTCCAGCGCGTCGGGGCTGCATTCGGCCAGGAACACCTCGCCTTGCGTGACGCTGAGCCAGGCCAGGCCGCAGCCGTGGCGCGGGCCCTGGTGCACCGACAGCAGGAAGGCTTCGGACTTGTCGCTCAACAGCGCGCTGTCGGTCAGCGTGCCAGGGGTGACCACGCGCACGACTTTGCGCTCCACCGGCCCCTTGGATGCACCAACTTCGCCCACCTGTTCGCAGATGGCGACCGATTCGCCCAGCTTGATGAGGCGGGCCAGGTAGGTTTCGACCGAATGGAAGGGGACACCGGCCATGATGACCGGCTTGCCGGCGGACTGGCCGCGCTGGGTGAGTGTGATGTCGAGCAGGCGGGCGGCGCGTTCGGCGTCTTCGTAGAACAGCTCGTAGAAGTCGCCCATGCGGTAGAACACCAGTGTCTGGGGGTACCCGGCCTTGATGGCCAGGTACTGCTGCATCATGGGGGTCGGGGTATCCAAAGTGGTGCCTGGTGTGCAATTCTTGACAGGGGATTGACTGTATCAGTTCGCTCTTGTCGCATCGGGACAACTCCGGGGGGCGAACTCGCTCGACAGCGGGTGTGCATGGGGTAGGATGCGCGCAGCCAAGAATGAACAAGGAACAAGCGACCTTCACCAGGAAACGACGCAGGCACCGCGAGTGGCTGGCGTTGGGCTTGGTCTTTCTCGTGGCCGCCGCCCTGCTGGGACTCATGCTCTGGCATGACTTCAGAAACACCAGCCATACCGAGCGTGATCGCCTCCAGGTGCAGGCCCGGGTGGTGGACGAATATCTGGAGCAGTTGTTGGGCGGCGTGAACAACGCCTTGTTGGGGGTGCGCGATGAATTTCCGCTCTGGAAGGGGGCGGAATTCCATGCACGCGCGGCCCGCCGGCTCCATGCCCTGACCGAGGCCATGCCCGGCGTGCGCTTCATGAGCATCGTGGACCGCAACGGCATCATCGTGGCCAACAGCATGGATACGCTGGTTGGCGCCGATCGCAGCGAACGCGAGTTCTTCAAGACGCCGCAGGCCCGGCCGGATCCGCAGCGGTTTTACATTTCAGAGCCTTATGTCGGCGCGCGCGGTGTGACCAGCCTGCTGGTGGGGCGGGTGGTGCTGGATGCCGACGGCGGTTTTGCCGGCCTGGTGTATGCCAAGCTCGATCCGGATTTTTTCGGCGTGGTGATGCGCTCCATCCTTTATGCCGCCGACATGCGTTCGGCCCTGCTGACGCAAAGCGGGCAGCAGTTTCTGCAGGTGGGCCGGGGCGTGCAGCAGCTCGACGTCATCGAACTGGGCCGGCACGACGCGCTGTTCGAGCAGCATCAGAAAAGCGGCGTGACCAGCAACTTCTACCGCGGCCGTACCGAGGAGAGCGCCGCTGACAGCCTGATGGCCTTGCGCACGATCCAGCCGGCCCGTTTCCCGGTTGACAAGCCGCTGGTGGTCCAGGTCAGCCGCGATGTGTCGGCCGTCTACCTGCCCTGGTTCCAGCGCATGTGGCTGTCGCTGTTGCTGTATGTGGTGCTGGCCGTGGTGTCCATGCTGGGCCTGCACCTGTTCCAGCGTCAGCGCCGGGTGCGCGAGCAGGACGCCATTGCGCAGGACAAAGAACGGCGCGCCAATGCCGAGCGCCTGGAGCTGGCCTTGAGCGGCGCCGCGCTCGGTTTGTGGGACCGCAACTTCGTCACCAATGTGCGTACCTACAACGCGCGTTGGAGCCAGATGCTGGGCTACGAAGCCGGCGAGATCGATCCGAGCGGCGCGATGTGGCAGGAGATGCTGCATCCGGATGACCTGACGGCGACCACCGATGCGCTGGGCGAGCACATCCGCGGCGAGACGCAGTTCTTCGAGTCCGAGCACCGCCTGCGCCACAAGCACGGGCACTGGGTCTGGATTCTGGCGCGCGGGCGCGTGGTCGAGCGTGACGAAGCCGGCATGCCGATGCGCATGGTCGGCACGCACATGGACATCACCGAGCGCAAGCGGGTGGAGGAGGGCATGCGCGAGAGTGAACAGCGCTTCCGCAGCCTGACCGAGCTGTCCTCCGACTGGTATTGGGAGATCGACGAACAGTTCCGCTTCACCCGCATCGACGGCAATCTGGAGGCCAGCACCGGGCTGGCGCGGTTCGACGACATTGGCCGCACACGCTGGGACATTCCGGCCCTCAACATGAACGAGGCGACCTGGGAGGCGCACCGCGAGGTGTTGCGCGCGCGTGAGGTGTTTCGCGACCTGGAGCTGGAACGGGTCGGGCCGGATGGCGCCAGCGTCTGGATCTCGGTCAGTGGCGCGCCGATCTTTGACGACAAGGGCAAGTTTCTGGGTTACCGCGGTGTCGGGCGCAACATCTCGCAGCGCAAGCAGGTGGAGCAGCGCATCGAGCAGCTGGCCTTCTTCGATGCCCTGACCGGGTTGCCCAACCGGCGCATGCTGACCGACCGCTTGACCAAGGCGCTGGCCACGGTGGCGCGCAGCCGTCGCCACGGCGCGCTGATTTTCATCGACCTGGACAACTTCAAGGACCTCAACGACACCAAGGGCCATGATGTCGGTGACCTGTTGCTGCGCCAGGTGGCGGAGCGCCTGCGTGAATGCGTGCGCGAGATCGACACGGTGGCCCGGTTGGGCGGCGACGAGTTCGTGGTCATGCTCGAAGAGCTCAGCCCTTACGCCGGCGAGGGGGCCTTCCAGGCCGAAGCCGCGGCCAAGAAGATCCTGGCCACCATCAACCAGCCCTTCGAGCTGCTGGGCCATTTCCACCACAGCACGCCCAGTATCGGCATTGCCCTGTTCCATGACCAGCTGCAAAGCGTGGACGAGCTGCTCAAGCGTGCCGACCTGGCCATGTACCAGGCCAAGGCGGCGGGGCGCAATGCCTTGCGCTTTTTCGACCCCGGCATGCAGGCCGCGGCCTCGGCCCGGGCGGCGCTGGAAGACGACCTGCGCCAGGGCCTGCAGCGGCAGGAGCTGCGCCTGTATTACCAGCCGGTGATCGACGAAAACGGCACCACCATCGGCGTGGAGGCGTTGGTGCGCTGGCAGCATCCCGAGCGCGGCCTGATCCTGCCGGGCGAGTTCATCGACCTGGCCGAAAAGACCGGCCTGATCATTCCGCTCGGCCAGTGGGTGCTGCAGGCGGCCTGCCAGCAACTGGTGGCCTGGTCGGTCGATGCGGCCACGCGCGACCTGAGTGTGGCGGTGAACGTCAGTGCGCGCCAGTTCCGCCAGAGCGACTTTGCGCAGCAGGTGCTTGAGCTGTTGCGCACGAGCGGTGCCAACCCCTATCGTCTCAAGCTGGAATTGACCGAGAGCATGCTGCTGTCCGATGTGGAGGATGCCGTGCGCAAGATGCGCGAACTGCGCTCCATCGGTGTCGGTTTCTCGCTCGACGACTTCGGTACCGGCTACTCGTCGCTCGCCTACCTCAAGCGGCTGCCGCTGGACCAGCTCAAGATCGACCAGTCCTTCGTGCGCGATGTGCTGACCGACCCCAATGACGCGGCCATCGTGCGCACCATCCTGGCGCTGGCGCGCAGCATGGACCTGATGGCGGTGGCCGAGGGCGTGGAGACCGAAGGGCAGCACCAGTTCCTGCTGGACAACGGCTGCTGGGCGTTCCAGGGTTACCTGTTCGGTCGCCCGTCACCCATTCATGAGCTCACGCTGGTGCCTGCCGAGCAGATTGGCTAAAGTGTGGCAAGGCATGGGATACCATGCCTCTCAACAGGGGGTGATACCACTTGCCGAGACGCGCGTCTTGGGTCATCCTTGAACACACATGCAATCTGACGCCGATATGGAAGAGATCAGACGTCTGCGCGCGGCGCTGGACGTAGCGCAGCTGCGCATGCTGAACCTGGGCCAGGGCGAAGAGGCCGCGATCCAGGACATCGCCGAGATCGAGGGGCGTCTGCGTTCCGAGCGGCTGTTTGCCACCGCCTTCCAGGAAAGCCCGGAGGCGCTGGTGTTGTCGCGGCTGTCGGATGGTTTGCTGGTCGACGTCAACCAGGAGTGGCTGAACCTGACCGGTTATGCACGTGATGAAGCGATCGGCCATACCGTGGTCGAGCTGCGTCACTGGATGGATGCGCAAACCCGCCAGCAGGCGCTGACGCCGCTGCTTGCCCAGGGCAGGCTGCGCGGCCTGGAGGCCACGGTCTTCCTGAAGGATGGCTCGCCTTGCCTGGTCCGGCTCAACGGCTCGGTGATCGAGGTGTTCGGCGAAAAGCTGATCCTCATGCGCGTGAAGGACATCACGGCCGAGCGCATGGCCGAGGAGGCACTGCGTGCCGGTGAAATGGCGCTGGAGCGGGCCAACGAACAGCTCAACGCCCAGCTGGAACTCTACGAATTCACCGAACGACTGGCCCGTGTGGGGCACTGGACGGCCAGTCCGGATGGCAAGACCATCCACTGGTCCGACGGCCTGCTCAAGCTGGCTGGCATGGCCCGCGGCCCGGACATGAGCAGCCAGGAGTCGCGCAGCTTTATCCACCCGGATGACCTGCCCGCCTTCGTGGCGGCACGCCAGCGCATGGATGGTTCGGTGCTCGAATACCGCTGGTGCCACCCGGATGGCGGGGTGCATTGGCTGCGCTCGCGCATGCATCGACAGTTCCGGCGCGACGGCAGCAGCACCGATTTCGGCGTGTTGCAGGACGTGACCCACGAGCACCTGGCAGCGCAGGCGCTGCAGGAGCGGCTGGACTTCATCCAGAAGATCACCAGCCGGATCCCGAACATGGTGTTCCAGATGCAGAGGGGCCCTGACGGCCGCACCAGTTTTCCGTTTGCCAGCGACGCCGTCTTCAAGATATTCAGTGTCTTGCCGGAACAAGCCCGCCAGGGGTCCTCCTTCCTGTTGACGAACGTGCATCCGGAAGATCTGCCCGCACTCAAGGCGTCCATGAGCGCGGCGGCTTTTGATGGCGCCAATTGGCACCATGAATTCCGAGTCTGTCACGAGGATGGCAGTGTGCGCTGGTTGCTGGGCAACGCAGTCGTCTACCTTGAGGGCGGCGGAAACCTCATGACCTATGGCGCCATCACCGACATCACCGAGCGCAAGATGACGGAAGTGCGCCTGCAGGAAAGCGAGGCACGCTTTCGCAGCCTGACCGACCTGTCTTCCGACTGGTACTGGGAGATCGATGAGCAGTTCCGCTTCACCCGTTTTGATGGCTACCGTCTGGGCAAGTCGACCACCACGGCGCAGGCCAGCATCGGCAGGACGCGTTGGGACATCGGGGCCGTGAACATGTCCGAGGAGGACTGGGCGGCGCACCGCCGGGTGCTGGAGGCGCATGAGCAGTTCAAGGATCTGGAGCTGCAGCGGCTGGACCCGGATGGGCAGCCGTACTGGATTTCCATCAGCGGCATCCCGATGTTCGACGCCCAGGGGCGTTTTCGCGGTTATCGCGGCATCGGGCGCGACATCAGCAAGCGCAAACGCGCCGAAGACGAAACCCAGCGCCTGGCCTTCTACGACACGTTGACGGGGCTGCCCAACCGGCGTCTGCTGATGGATCGCCTGATGCAGACCATGGCCATCAGCGCACGCAGCCACCACCATTGCGCGCTGTTGTTCATCGACCTGGACAATTTCAAGGACCTTAACGACTCGCTGGGGCACGACGTCGGTGACCAACTGCTGGAACAGGTGGCCACACGTCTGGTGAAGTGCATCCGTGAGGGCGACACCGCCGCGCGTTTTGGCGGCGACGAATTCGTGGTGATGCTCGAAGGCCTGAGCGAGGAGTCCAGCGAGGCGGCCAGCCAGGTCGAGATCGTGGCCGAGAAGATTCTGGCTGCGCTGAACCAGCCCTACGAACTGATGGGCAAACAGCACAGCAGCACGCCCAGCATCGGCATCACACTGTTTTCCGGCAGCGAACCGGGTGCCGACGAACTGCTCAAACGCGCCGACGTGGCCATGTACCAGGCCAAGGCGGCCGGGCGCAACACGCTGCGTTTCTACGACCCCGAGATGCAGGCGGCTGTGATGGCGCGTGCCCTGCTCGATGCCGATCTGCGCCAGGGGCTGCAGCGCCAGGAGTTGCGGCTGTATTACCAGCCGGTGGTCGATGTGCAGGGACGCACCACCGGTTTTGAGGCGCTGGTGCGCTGGCAGCACCCGCAGCGCGGCGTGGTGGGGCCGGGTGAGTTCATCGACCTGGCCGAGCAGACCGGGTTGATCCTGCCGATCGGCCAATGGGTGCTGCAGACCGCTTGCCAGCAACTGGTGGTCTGGCGTGCGCAAGCGGCCACACGGGGGCTGACCTTGTCGGTCAACGTCAGTGCGCGCCAGTTCCGGCGCAGCGATTTTGTGGCGCAGGTGCTGGCGGTACTGCACGACAGTGGTGCTGACCCGCAATACCTGAAGCTGGAGCTGACCGAGAGTGTGCTGCTGTCCGATGTGGAGGATGCCATCCACAAGATGGACGCGCTACGGGAGGCCGGTGTGCGTTTTGCGCTCGACGACTTCGGCACCGGTTATTCCTCGCTGGCCTACCTCAAGCGTCTGCCGCTGGACCAGCTCAAGATCGATCAGACCTTTGTGCGCGATGTGCTGGAGGATGCCAACGATGCGGCCATCGTGCGCACCATCCTGGCGCTGGCGCACAGCATGGACCTGGTGGCGGTGGCCGAGGGGGTGGAGACTGAAGGCCAGCGCCAGTTCCTGCTGGACAACGGTTGCACCATGTTCCAGGGTTACCTGTTCGGGCGGCCGGCCCCGATCGACGCCCTCACGCTGCCGGCCTGAGCCGGCGGCGCGAGTTCATCACGCCTGTTTATTCGAACGCGCCCTGATCGCGTTCGTCGTTGTCGGCCGATGCCGAGGAAACCGTGAGGGTGGTGATGTCGGATGCGGCCTGGCGTGCTGCCGCCTTGTCGCCAGCGCTGGCGAACTTGCTGTACTTGTTCAGTAGCGGCACCAGCTGACCATAGATGCGCGGGTTGCCGGCCAGGCATTCCTTCTGATCGAGGAAGTCGGAGTCACCGGTGAAGTTGCCGACCAGACCACCGGCCTCGGTCACCAGCAGCGAGCCGGCAGCCACGTCCCAGGGCTGCAGGCCGGTCTCGAAGAAGCCGTCGGTGAAACCGGCTGCTACATAAGCCAGGTCGAGCGCGGCGGCGCCCGGGCGGCGCAGGCCGGCGGTGCGTTGCATCACGTCGCTCATCATGGCCAGGTAGGCCGGGAAGTTGTCGCCCTTGCGGAACGGGAAGCCGGTGGAGATCAGGCATTCCTTCAACTGCGTGCGCTTGCTGACGCGGATGCGGCGGTCGTTCATGTAGGCGCCGCGGCCCTTGGTGGCGGTGAAGAGGTCGTTGCGGCTCGGGTCGTAGATGACGGCCTGCTCGACCTTGCCCCGGACGGCCAGCGCGATGCTGACGCAATAAACCGGGAAGCCGTGGATGAAGTTGGTGGTGCCGTCCAGCGGGTCGATGATCCAGACGAATTCCGAATCCTGGGCACCATGCGTGCTGCCGGTTTCCTCGCCCAGGATGCCGTGGCCCGGGTAGGCGGTGAGCAGGGTTTCGATGATGGTGGCTTCGCTCGCATGGTCCACCTCGGTCACAAAGTCGTTCACCTGCTTTTGCGAAACGCGAACCGCCTCGACATCCAGGGCAGCGCGGTTGATGATGGCGCCGGCGGCGCGGGCGGCCTTGATGGCCACGTTAAGCATGGGGTGCAGGTTGGTCGACATAAATTGTGTGTGAGGTTTGCGGGACAGGCCTGGAGGGGACTGCCTTCAACTGACGAAGAGCGGGAAAGGCCGGTCCGGCGATGCGGGCGGCGACAATAGGGCGATTTTACCCGTTCGTCCAGATTTCGATGCCAACACCCACTTTTCGCACCCGTTTTGTCCTGATCCAGACCAGCCACGCCGGCAATGTGGGCGCCGCGGCGCGTGCCATGAAGGTGATGGGTTTCGACGACCTGGTGCTGGTGGCGCCGCGCTGGGCCAATGTGTTGCGACGCGAGGAGACCATCCAGCGCGCCAGCGGTGCCCTGGACGTGCTGGAAAACGCGCGCATCGTGGAGACGCTGGACGAAGCCCTGGACGGCATGACGCACCTGTGCGCCACCGCCATGACACCACGCGACTTCGGCCCGCCCACGCGCACGCCGCGCGAGCACTTTGATCTGCTATTAAAAAAGGAGCTGTCGGCGCATATTCCACAAGGGCTGGAGGCCGAAAATACTTCGAATGCCGAGCCGGGGCAGGGCGTGGCCTTTCTGTTCGGTTCCGAACGCTTCGGCATGCGCAACGAGGACGTCTACCGCTGCCACGTGGCCCTGAGCATCCCGACCAACCCCAAGTTCGGCTCGCTCAACCTGGGCGCGGCGCTGCAGGTGATTGCCTACGATTGGCGGGTGGCCCTGGGGGGTTACGACGTGCAGGCCGCCACCGCGCCACCGGTGCTGGCCGATGTGCCGCAGGTGGCCGGTATGCTGACGCACCTGGAGCAGGCGCTCACCGCCGTCGGCTTCCTCGACCCGGCCGCGCCCAAGAAGCTGATGCCGCGCCTGAACGCCCTGTTCAACCGCGCCGAACTGACGCAGGAGGAAATCCATATCCTCAGAGGTGTTGCCAAGGCCATGCTGGAGACGGCCGACAAGGCGAAGCGATAAACTGCAGCCATGTTTGCCCGCCTCCGCTCCGACATCCAGTGCATCCTCGACCGCGACCCGGCCGCCCGCAGCGGCTGGGAGGTGCTGACCTGCTACCCCGGCCTGCATGCGCTGCTGTTCCACCGTTGGGGCCACTGGTGCTGGACCCACGGCCTGAAATGGCTGGGGCGTTTCATTTCGCACCTGAGCCGCTGGCTCACCGGCATCGAGATCCATCCCGGGGCCAAGATCGGCCAGCGCGTTTTCATCGACCACGGCATGGGTGTGGTGATCGGCGAGACCGCCGAGGTGGGCGATGGCTGCACGATCTACCACGGCGTCACGCTGGGCGGCACCTCGCTCTACAAGGGCACCAAGCGCCACCCGACGCTGGGGCGCGACGTGGTGGTGAGTGCCGGCGCCAAGGTGCTGGGCGGTTTTGAAGTCGGCGACGGTGCCCAGATCGGCAGCAATGCGGTGGGGATCAAGCCGGTGCCGGCCGGCGCCACCGCCGTGGGCATCCCGGCGCGCATCATCCCGTCCAAGGAAGGCGAAAGCGCTGACGTGACGGCACCGGAAAAGAAATTCACCGCCTACGGCATCACGCAGGACGACGACCCGCTGAGCCAGGCCATGAAGGGCTTGATCGACAACGCCTCGTCGCAGGAGCACCAGATCGCGCTGCTGTGGCAGGCGATCGAGAAACTCTCCTCGGGCCAGACCTCGGCTGGCTGCGTGCCCGGCGATGCGGCGCGCGAAGAGCACTTCGAGGCGGCCAAGCTCAATCAACTGGTTGGGAAGTAACTGTTCCTGCCATTGGCTGATGCCACGCGGGCTTGGTTGGCACGCCGGGCGAGCGGAGGTCCCGTTCTCCGGGGCACGCTCGCGGCCCGGGTTGTCTGGTTGTTGAGCGTTTCTTCATCAACACGGCCTATGGCTCGCCAACGTGCGGGCAACCGCGAATGGCCCCTGCGCCCGGGCTGCTCCGCTCACCCAGCTTGATCGGTCGGGTTGGATGAGGCCGGATTGAACTTCCCTGAATACCAACCGCCCAGCGTGCCAACCAAGCCAGCGTGGCGCCAGCAAAAGCAGGAAGAAAAAACTCAGGCAGTACGTGGCGGGCGAATGGCCGCCTTCGGACGAAATGCCTTGCACACCGCGTCGTTGGTTTCCAGGTAGGGCCCGCCGATCAGGTCCACGCAGTAGGGCACGGCGGCGAAGATGCCGTCCATGACCGACTTGCCATTGGCATCCTTCAGGCCTTCCAGCGTTTCGGCAATCGACTTCGGCTGCCCCGGCAGGTTGATGATCAGGCTTTTGTGCCGGATCACCGCCACCTGGCGTGACAGGATGGCGGTTGGCACGAACTTCAGGCTGATCTGGCGCATCTGCTCGCCAAACCCCGGCATTTCCTTGTGCGCCACGGCCAACGTGGCCTCGGGCGTGACATCGCGCAGCGCCGGGCCGGTGCCACCGGTAGTCAGCACCAGGGCGCAGCCGGCATCGACCAGTTCGATCAGCGTAGCGCTGATGGTGGCTTGCTCATCTGGGATCAAGCGCGGCTCGAAGGTGATCGGGTTCTTCAGCGCGCGGCTCAGCCAGTCCTTCAAGGCGGGCAGGCCCTTGTCTTCGTAGGTGCCGCTGGAGGCGCGGTCGCTGATGGAGACGATGCCGATCTTCAGTGCATCGCAGGCCTGGTTGTCACTCATCGTTCTCTCCTGATTCTTCCGCTGCTGCCAATTGCTCGCGCACCAGCTGGAACACCTCGCGGTAGGCACGGCCCTGGCGTGGTGCCAAGCCTTGCGACACGGCGGCCTGGTCGGCCGGCTTGGCGTCCTTGCGTGCCTGGCGTACCAGGGCGCGCAGCTGCTGGGTATCGGTCTGCGGGAAGTTGTTGATCCACTGCGCCACGGCATCGTCGTCGGCAATCAGCCGATCACGCCACAATTCGGCGCTGTGCAGCAGCTTGGTCTCGCGGGCGGAGGGGGCGTGCTGCTCGGCCAACGCGGCACGGGCGGCTTCAATCACTTGCGGCTCCAGCAGGCGCATGAGCTTGCCGACGAACTGCATCTGCCGGCGTTTGCCCTCGAAGTTGGTGATGCGCTTGGCCTCGGCCAGCGCGTCCATCATCTTGTCCGACAGATCCAGTTTGGCCAGGAGGTCGGCGCGCAGCGTCAGCAGTTCTTCGCCGAGTTTTTGCAGCTCGGTGCTTTCGCGTTTGAGGTCGGTCCGGCTGATGTCGGTATCGCCTCTGAGCTCGCGCTTGAGTTCCAGGTCGAGTTCGCTGCCTTCGGCGACGAACTGGCCTTTGACGTAATAGCCTTTTTTGGGTTTGCGTGACATGTCTGGGGGAATCCGGTGGGGCGCGGTCGGGTTGCGCACGGCCAAGTATCATAGCTCCCGCTATGAATAAACCCGACCCTCGCGCAGAAAGCGGCTTCAGCTACAGCCGTGCCTTCTTTGAAGACCTGGTGGACACCGCCTTGGCGCATGCCAAAAAATTGGGCGCCACCGATGCCGGCGCCGAGGCCTCCGAGGGCTGCGGCCTGAGTGTCTCGGTGCGCAAGGGCGAACTGGAAAACGTGGAGCGCAACCGCGACAAGTCGCTCGGCGTCACGGTCTACGTGGGCAACCGCCGCGGCAATGCCAGCACGTCGGACTTTTCGCGTGCCGCCATCGAGCAGACCGTGCAGGCGGCTTTCGACATCGCGCGTTTTACCGCCGAAGACCCGGTGGCCGGCCTGCCGGACGAGCAGGACATCGTGTCGCCTTCTGCGGCCAGGAAGAACCTGGACCTGTTTCACCCCTGGACCATCAATAGCGCCCAGGCGGCCGAGTTGGCGCGCGCCACCGAAGCGGCGGCACTGCAGACCGACCGCCGCATCACCAACAGTGAGGGCGCATCGGTGTCGGCGCAGCAGTCGCATTTTTTCAGCGCCCACACGCACGGTTTTCGTGGCGGTTATGCCAGCTCGCGCCATTCGGTCTCGGTCTCGCCCATCGCGGGCAAGGGCGACGACATGCAGCGCGACTACTGGTACAGCTCGCAGCGCCACCCGGACGACCTGGCCTCGCCGCAGGCCATCGGCCGCTACGCTGCCGAGCGCGCCTTGAGCCGCCTGAAGGCGCGCAAGATCAGCACGCGCGAAGTGCCGGTGCTGTTCGAGTCGCCGCTGGCCGCCGGCCTGCTGGGCGCGCTGGTGCAGGCCCTGAGCGGCGGTGCGCTGTACCGCAAGAGTTCCTTCCTGCTCGACTCACTGGGCAAGCCGGTGCTGCCGAAGCACATCGACATTCTGGAAGACCCGTTCGTGCTGCGCGGCAAGGGCAGCTCGCCGTTCGACGAAGAAGGCGTGCGGGTGAAGGCGCGTTCCGTGGTCGAGGCCGGCCGGGTGCAGGGCTATTTCCTGAGCAGCTATTCGGCCCGCAAGCTCGGCATGAAGACCACCGGCAACGCTGGCGGCTCGCACAACCTCACCCTGACCTCGCGCCTGACCCAGGCTGGCGACAACCTGGACGCCATGCTGGAAAAACTCGGCACTGGTCTGTTCGTCACGGAACTGATGGGCCAGGGTGTCAATTACGTCACCGGCGACTACTCGCGCGGTGCCAGCGGCTTCTGGGTCGAAAAGGGTCGCATTGCCTACCCGGTGCACGAGATCACCATTGCCGGCAACATGAGGGACATGTTGAAAGGCATCCAGGCCGTGGGGGCTGATGCCTACAACTACGGCGCCAAGACGGTGGGCTCGATCCTGTTGAGCAAGATGAAGGTGGCGGGGAGCTGAGGCGCCTGTTCCTTGCGAAAATTTTCATCAGGTCTCTGAGCGCGTGCTTTGCGCATGCATGCCGACGCATTGTTCATGGGGGAAGTGGCGGTGATGTTGTCAGCCGCGGCCATGAGCGAGAGGAACGGGTTCCATTGGGAAGTTGTTCTCTATGCGTCCTGAAGCGCAACTTTGTGACATATCCCCAATTTTGGGGATGGTTATTTTGAAAAATTCCAGTAGATTGACGTGACTTAACGTCAAACATGCAGAGTCCTAACTCTCAGACGTACTCAAAAACGCTCATACGGGTTGAAAGCAGGAGGTCGCATGCATCCGAGTACCGCTCTCCCGTCAAAGAGGGAAATATTCGAGTATTGGAAAGAGCGTCTGCTTGAAATTGGAGTCTTTATTGATTGGGGAGAACCCAGTTGTTGGGCTTGTGGTTTTCACTACGAAGCTAAATATGACATTCAGCGGCCTGATGCAAGTTGGAAAGAAGTCTTTCTTTGCTGGGAAAGAATTCCGCTTCAACGTTGCCACATTATTCCGCGATCACTGGGCGGCTCCGATTCGGTTGATAACTTATTTTTGATGTGCCGGGAATGCCACGACCTTGCCCCAAACACATCTATTCCAGAAATCTTTTTCGAGTGGGCGCGCTCTCAGGCCTGGATCCGGCGTGAGCAAGCCAAAATTAGCCAAGCACTAGAGGCGTTCTCTGTGTCACAGCATAACTATCCAGAAATTCAAAAAACAATTAACGAGGGTGTCCCGAATTTTGTGTAAACGGGGCGAGCGTTAATTCTTGGGCATTCTCTCCTCGAACTGGATGGTAAACCGGGTCAATGCAGCCTTCCAGTCGCGCAGCGGCATCGTCCACTTTTTGCTGATGTTGGCCAGGGCCAGATAGAACAATTTCAGCAGTGCGTCATCACTGGGGAAGGAGCCCCGGTTCTTGGTG
>JAUXVI010000003.1 GCA_030680575.1 Hylemonella sp. | reverse complement strand
CTTCGCCACGCAATGGATGTGGTCCTACAATCACGACCGCCCGAATATGGCTCTGGGCGGGTTCACCCCAAAGCAGCATCTGGCCATGGCTGCATAACCGTTCTACTTTTAGGTCCAGTGAAATTCGGGGGGATTACCGTGTGCTGGGCCTGGCCCGTGGTGTTTGTCATGTCTGCCTCGCTGGTTCAGCGACGCGCTCCAGGCGAACGCGTCATGCGAGGCAGTTTCAGCCCTGCTCAGGGCAGGGTCAAATTGATTCGAAACATAGGTTGATTCGGTTTACGAATGTATGCAATGGGGTACATAGAGGAAATGCGTTCTCTTGCAGAAGAAACGATCACAACGCAACCAATTGCAAGATCGCAATGGGACCATCGTCTAGATAACCGGCGCTGCGATCAAATCATCCATCGAGATGATCTCATCCCTGGAACTTGCCCTTTCGACAACTGCATCTGTCCCCATTCTCGCGGCAGCAAAGATATCAGCAATCGAGTAGCACTCTCCGTCACGCGCACTCGCAGCAGTCTCATAGATCGCTCGATAACACACTGCAACGTAGTCAAGAAGGTGAGTAACTAACTGAGGCCTCACGCCTTGAAAATGACCGGTGTGAGCGATCTTGTTTCTCAAAAAGTAGATTCGCCGCAACTGTCGCATCACATCCGATTCAGATCTGGAAATTCGCGTAGAAATTGACTTGTTGTTCTTTAGCTCTTCAAATATGTGCATCAACTTGAACTTTAGCCTCTCCCGATTCCCAAGGCTTTCAAATAGCTCAATCGCAGCAGGCTCGTTCCTCAGCAAGGCAAACACATCCCGCTCGACGACGGATGCATCAAATTTCATTAAGCCCGGACGAATATCACTCTGAAATTTCGCTGTAGTAGGAATTTCATTTGCGATGAGCAAGTCTTTGAGATAGACAATACGCCGCCTCAAGCCAGCCGCCGCATAGAGCCTTGGAACATATTCGATGATGTTGGCAAGAATGTTCGACTCAAGATTGACGAACAGAGACTCTAGAGCAATCCAAAGATTGAGTAGTTTCTGCTCCAAAGACACTGCGTGACGCGCCAGCCTCAAATAGCGCAACGATCTACCGAGCTGATCTCTTGCTTCCACATCCAATCCTTTAAACGCGTGGCGAATCGACGCTCCAGGATGAGAAAATGATGTTCCACCTTCACTGGACATGAACGCAAGAAGCATGTCCACATTAAGAGCTCGTCTATGCGTCAGCGGAGGATTTTGGTGAACAACCACACAATGCGCAGAAACCTGAAGTTCGGAACTGAATTCAAGCGCAGTCGCCGCATCTAGAAATCTATCCAGCCGCTCCTTCGTCCGCAACGCGGCACTCACGTAGTCGGTCGAACTAATCTTTGCTTTCACCACAACATTTATATCGATGTTCTTACGAAACTTCTCAAGAACACTTCCTTGTATGTCGGCAGGCAATTCCGTCAAAAATTCAATTTCTTCTTCATCAACAATTGATGTCAACACACTCGGCTTGTTTGTATGCAGCCCATAGTACACATCGAAAACAACAGCCCTATGACTCTGTAATCGACCAGTTACCGATCTGAATTGAGCCGCAAAATCTCGGTCTCCATAGTTCTTTTCCTTAGAAAGCAGATCGGAACGATTGAATAAATAGGTTGGCGAATAGCCTTCGTTCAAAAGATAGGACGTATACAGTCCAGTTAGACGATCGATTTGACTTGTGATTCGGCCTCTCTGCGTGAGATCCGTGGCGCCAATGACGGCCTCATTAAGAGCAGAAAAAATCGCTTCCGCATATTCATCTTTGCGACAGAGAATCGCTCGACAAAAAGCCTTCAGTCGATGCAGCGTGTTGGGGCCAAGCTCGCCGCTTTGAACATTCCTCAAGAGACCTGCGCGCAAAGGCATCAAGTCCGCCAATTGCTCTTGCACCACCGGATCTGAGTCCCAGGCATCCCTTATCTCCTCAATCGACGAAGCAACGTAAGCACCATTTCGGTCATTGGACTGGTACTCCTTTATGTACTCCAACATTTCCGAACACGCGCTGAAAACATTCATCAAGCGCGATTGATAGAAATGCGGGGTATACATGCTCAGCTTCTCGCAATAAGTCTCCACAAAGAAGCGAGCTCTGAAATCGGCCACGGGCAGCTTCTGCCATGCATCGTCGGAAATGTACTTAAGTCTCTTCATGCGTCGCCCCTCGCGAGATTTATTGAATCAAGATCGATGTTGCACTTGGAGAATTTCCACCAACTGATCTGGACTTAGGCTTCTCGCAGCTGTCAGAGTTAAACGTATGGGCTCGAAGACGCGAAACATCTCTGCATAGTGGTGACGCATTGGTACATGCGAGTTGAGATCACGTCCCTTGAAACGACCGAATCGCCCCATGTCTTCGATCAAAATTCGCGCAATTCCAAGCATCTCAGATTCGTTATTCCCATCAAACCCGGGGAAACGAACATACTTCCCGAATGGCTCTGCTTCTTTCTCAACCTTGAGTCTTTCAGGCCCGGCAAATCCGGCATGTGCATCCTCAATGAAGCTCCACATGTCCAGATAATTGATGACCTCAGCCACCAATGGCGGAGTTGGCTCTGCATCGCTTCCAACGACCCCCTGCATCTCCCAATCTAGCGCCCACGTGTTTTCGCTATAGATGGCCGACTTTAGAAGGCGCGTATTAATCTCGTTCATGCCAAGCTTGTCATAGATGTCGCTAAGCATCAACAAAATGAGTTTCTCTGAGTTTTTTAGCTTCATACATTCCTCATCAACTGGTAACCATCCGACCATCCTAACCGAGCTAATTAGGAAAGTATCCAAAGTATCCGAAGCCTGATTCGATATCTCAGATATCCAAATATTGCGGCAGCTTTTTTGTGACTCGGAAAGTCTCACCCGATCACGGATCACCCCCTCACCGCCATTCCGACCCGAGGGACGCAAGTGCACTTCACGCGCAGAAACGCGTGACGCCAAGAACGAACAGGTACCCAAAGGCGCGAGCGAGAAGATCACCTCTGCCTGCCCCACGCCCGTGGCGCAACCCCCTGTAGTATCCCGGCCCCAGTCCTTTCCAGCATCAAGGGGGCAGCAATGCAGCGCATCGTCATCTGCGCCGCCGCGGGGCGCGACTTCTACAACTTCAACACGGTCTATCGCGACGATGCGGCCATGCGCGTGGCGGCCTTCACGTCCCCCTTTTCATGACGATTCCGCTCCCCGGCATGAAACTGAACCGCCACTGACCGACGCTCAGTCCCACTGCTTCTTGTAGGCATGCAGAAAACGGCCGAAGTCCCGATCCTTCTTGCGCCGCTCCTGCTGAGACAGGTCGTGAAACTCGGATTCCTTGCGCAGCTTCTCGAAGTTGCGCAGATGCGCCTCGCTGAGTTCGCCCCGCTCGACGGCGGCACGCACCGCGCAACCCGGCTCGCCGCCATGGGTGCAGTCGGGGTAGCGGCAGTGGGCGGCCAGGGCGTGGATGTCGGCAAAGGTGTCGGCAATGCCTTCACCGGCGCCCAGCAGGCCCAGCTCGCGCATGCCCGGCATGTCGATCAGCATGCCGCCGTGGGCCAGCACGATGAGGTGGCGGCGGGTGGTGGTGTGGCGCCCCTCGCCCGTGTGGCTGACCTCACCCGTGGCCAGCGTCTCGCCGCCGAGCAGGCGGTTGATGAGCGTGGTCTTGCCCACGCCGGATGAGCCGAGCAGGCAGCAGGTCTTGCCGGGGGCCAGGTGCTGGCGCACTTCGTCCACGCCGGCACCGGTGACGTTGCTGAGGCAGACGATGGGCGCCTCCACGCCAATGCCGCGGATGGACTCGATCAGGCCCTGCAGCTCTGGCTGGCTGACCAGATCGGTCTTGGTGAGCAGCACCACGGGCTCGATTCCCCCGTCGCGCACCATGACCAGGTAACGCTCCAGCCGCGGGAGGTTGAAGTCGAAGTGGCAGGACTGCACGATGAAGGCCACGTCGATGTTGGCGGCAATCATCTGGAACGCCACATCGCGGCCGGCGGCTTTGCGGCGCAGGAAGGTGCGGCGCGGCAGCACGTGGTGGATGCTGGCCTGCGTGCCGCCGTCGCGGACCTGCACACACACCCAGTCGCCCACGCAGGGCAGCTCGGCCGATGATTCGGCGAGATGAAGGAACTTGCCGGTCAGCTCGGCGGGGATCTCGCCGAATACATCACCCATCACGCCGCGCACCAGATAACGGCCCCGGTCCACCGCAGTGACGCGGGCCAGCGCCAGGTCCGTGCCACAGAGTGCCGCAGCCTGCTGCGCCATCTCGCTGTCCAAGCCCAGTTCTTCAAGCTTCATGGCGCGAGTGTGGCACAGCCGCCGCCCGTCATGGGTGGGCGGTCACGAGGCCGGGGTTTGCCCGCATACGGGTCTTCATAGACCAGCAAAAAAGTTTGGCATACTGGTCAGGCTGCGAAGCACAGGGAGTCATTTGATGCACCTTCAGATGGAAGGTGTCGTCCGTCATGCGGATGATCACTGGAACTGCCTGCCTGCTTTTTATGATGCCTTTCACGTCGCGACGGCTCTTATTCAAAAGCATCTTCGTTCGGCTGCTGATGCTCGGGGTGGCACTGATCGCCATCGCCTTGATTGGCCGCTATTTCATTTTCTCCCGCTTCCTGCGCGATGACATTACCCAGGTGGTCGCGCAGCAACAGTTGTCGCTGGCCAATTACGCGGCGCAGGACATCAACCACAACATCACCCAACGTCAGGCTTTCATGAAGAAGCTGGCGCTTGGTTTGCCAGCCAAAACCTTGCAACATCCGGCTGAATTGGCGCGCTGGATCGCATCAACTCAGGCCACGCAGACCCTGTTTTCCGCCGGCCTGCTGGTGACAGACGAGCAGGGCAAGGCGCTCACTCCGGCCCCTACCGTACCCATCCACGATGTCCGCACCCTGATCACGGACAGTGCCTTGCAAACCGTGCGCAAGGGTGAGGTGTACATAGGCCATCCGGTTCTGACCGCCAACTCGGCGCAACCCGCCATGCCGATGATGGTGCGGCTACCCGGCAAGAACAGTGGCCCGGCCGCACTGCTGATCGGCCTGACGTTTCTCTCCGACCCGGACTTCGTGGGCAACCTCATGAACAGCCGGATCGGCCAGAGCGGTGGCGGCTTCCTGCTGATTTCGCCACAGGACCGGCTGTTCCTCGCGGCCTCGCAACCCGGCATGGTGCTCAAGCCCACGCCGCCCGTGGGCGTGAACTTGTTGCACGACAAGGCCATGGCTGGCTACCGCGGCACCGGGGTGACGGTGAATGCGCGAGGCATTGAAGAAATTTCAGCCATGGTCACGGTGCCCAGCACCGGCTGGTTCGTCGTGGCGCGCATCCCCACCTCGGAAGCCCTGGTCACGGTCGATCACGCCAAGAACTTCATGATTGACAATGCCTTCTTGTCGATGGGCGTCTTTCTGACGATCTTCGCTGCGCTGCTCTACTACCTGCTGCGCCCCCTGCTGCGCGCCACCGCGCAGGCCGAGAAGATGACGCTGGGGCAGGCGCCGATGCAGCCGCTGCCGGTGCACAGCCAGGATGAAGTGGGCACCCTGATTGCGGCCTTCAACCGCCTGCTGGTCAAGCTCAACGAGCAGAACCATGCGCTCACGGTCGCGGCCCAGCATGACGCGCTGACAGGCTTGCCCAACCGGACCCTGCTCGCCGACCGCGTGCGCCAGGCACTGGCACATGCCGCGCGCCACCAGACGGCGGTGGCCCTGCTGTTCCTTGATCTGGACCTGTTCAAACCCATCAATGACTCCCTGGGACACGAGGCCGGCGACAAGGTCTTGCAGGAGGTCGCGCGCCGACTGAGCACCATCGTGCGCGGCAGCGACTCGGTAGCGCGCCTGGGCGGCGACGAGTTTGTGGTGTTGCTGAGCGAAGTCTCCCCTCCGGCGCACCAAGCCACGGAACGCGTGGCCCAAGAGATCATTGCCGTCTTGCGGGAGCCTTTCCATGTGGCCGGCACCCGGTGCCAGCTTGGTGTCTCCATCGGCTGCGTCATCGGTGACGCCAACAGCTCGCCGCATAGCCTGCTGCTGAAAGCCGACCACCTGATGTACAAGGCCAAGGGGCGGGGTCGCGGCTGCTACGTGATCGAAGACGATGCAGGCGCCAGCGTTGCTGCCTGAAGCCCCGGCCGGCTTCAGGCCGGCCGAACGCGCGAACCCGGCGTGATGGTCGGCGGCGCCGCATTCAACGCCTCAATCGCAAACCCCGCCGCCTGCTTGTAGCGCGCCATGAACTCGTCGCGCTCGGCCTTGGGGATGACGTCGTCAATGTTGTCGAAGACGCCGCCGCAGCGCTCGTCCACCAAGCCCAAGAGGGCGAAAGGGCCCGAGCCGCGGTTGCGCAGCACCAGGGCCGAGATGTCTTTGCACAGCTTGCCGTCGTAGGCCTGCAGGGCCTGCGCGTTCACGCCGTGCTGCACCAGGGCCGCGCCCAGCACGCGCGCGTCCACAATGGCCTGGCTGGCGCCGGCCGAGCCCACGGGGTACATCACGTGCGCGGCGTCGCCCAGCAGGGCCACGCGGCCGTCCACCCAGGTGGGCACGGGGTCGCGGTCGATCATGGGGTACTCAAACACCTCCTCGGCGCCGCGCAGCATGGCGGGTACGTCCAGCCAGTCGTAATTCCAGCCCTCGAAGTGGTGGATGAAGTCCTCCAGCTTCACGCGGCGGTTCCAGTCGCCCTGCGGCCAACCGCCCGAGTTGTCCACGGTGATCTCGGCAATCCAGTTCAGGACGGACAGGCCGGTGGCCGGGTCCGGCGGGGTGAGCGGGTACACCACCACGCGGTGCTTGAGCGAGCCCAGGCCGACGAAAGACGAACCGGTGCGGCTGGCCACACCCGGCGTGGTGCCGCGCCACATGATGGCGCCGCCCCACTGGATGGGCGGCTGGCTGGGGTGCATCTGCGCGCGCACGGCGGAATGCAGGCCGTCAGCGGCAATCAGCAGCTTGCCCGGCACTTCGCGTTGCTCACCGGAAGACGTGGCAACCAGTGCCGTCACGCCCTGTGCGTCGTTGCGATAGCCCGCCACGCGTTTGCCCAGCTGCACGGCGTCCGGCCCCAGGCGGCGCTGCACCTCGTTCAGCAACAGCATCTGCAGCTTGCCGCGGTGCACCGCGTACTGAGGCCACTTGTAACCGGCCAGCAGGCCCCGCGGCTCGGAATAAACGTCGTTGCCATTGCGACCCACCAGGGCCCACTCCTTGGCCTGGATGCCAATGGCGTCGAGCTGGTCGGCACCGATGCCCAGGTCGTACAGCTCGCGCACAGCGTTGGGCTGCAGGTTGATGCCCACGCCCAGGGGCAACAGCTCGGGCACGGCCTCAAACACCTGGCAGGGCACGCCGATCTGATGCAGGGTAAGTGCTGTGACCAGGCCGCCGATGCCGCCGCCGGCGATGAGGACCTTGTCTTGTTCGTTGGAAGGAGAAGTCATGGGGAAATTCGAGGGTTCATGGGTGCCAGGCAAGTAGCTGGAAAACAGCACCCCGGGAAATGTAAGGCATCTGCGGTCTGCTTCGTTTCAGCCACACCCTGCCAAGGTGGCTCTTGCGTAGAATAAATTGGAAACGCTTGCGGGCTTAAGGAATGACTGTGTCAAACGACTCACCCGAAAATCAGGTTCAGGCCTATGCCGAGAAATACCAGTTCGAGGTATTCCCGTGGAATGAAAACTTTGCGACCGATATTGAGCTGATCGACGAGCAGCATCAGCAGCTGGTGCACCTGATCAACAAGCTGGCCTCGCATCTGTCGCACGGCTCCAGCAACATCCAGATGGCCGAGGTGTTCGGGGAACTGGTGGCGTATGCGGACTACCACTTCAAGGCGGAAGAGCAGATCTGGCAGCCACGCTTTCAGAACGACCCCTGGTACACAGCGCACAAGCGCGCCCATGACTCTTTTCTGCCCAGGGCGCAAGAGATCCAGAACAAGCTGCAAGGCGCCTCTTACGAAAAAGTGCTGGAAGAAACGCTGAAGTTTCTGGTGAACTGGCTGGTGTTCCACATTCTCGACAACGACCGGCGCATGGCCAAGACCCTCCGCGCACTGGACGAGGGGCTCGGCCTGGATGCCGCCAAGGCGCGCGCCGACGAGGAGATGAGCGGGATCATGCAGACCTTCGTCGAGACGGTTCTCAGCATGTACGAGAACCTGACGTCACGCAGCCTGGAACTGATCCGGGAAAAGAATGAAAGGATGAAGACCGAGCGGGCCTTGGTGGTGAGTCAGATGCAGAAGCAGTCGATGGACAAGCTTCTGCAAACCATGAAGAAGACCATCGAAGCGATGGCCTCCACCGTGGAGTTTCGCGCGCCCTACACCGCCGGCCATCAACGGCGCGTTGCGCAATTGGCCGAGGCCATTGCGCAGGAACTGGGGCTGCCGGAGGACGAGACGCAAGGCATCTATCTTGCCGCCACGATTCACGATATCGGCGACATCCAGATCCCCGCTGAAATACTGACCCGGCCGGGTAGCCTGAACAGCATCGAGCGGGAGATAGTGCAGAGCCACCCGCAGGCCGGCTACGACATCCTCAAGGGCATTGACTTCTCCTGGCCGATTGCGGAGATGGTTTACCAGCATCACGAGCGGCTGGATGGCTCCGGCTACCCCAAAGGCCTCAAGGGCGATCAGATCCTTCTGGGGGCCAAGGTGATTGCGGTGGCAGATGTGATGGAGGCGATGTCGTCCCATCGGCCGTATCGGGCATCACTGGGTGTGGAAGCCGCCATGGCAGAACTGAAAACGCACAAGGGCCAGCTGTACGACCGCGCCGTGGTGGACGCCTGCATCAAGCTGGTTCAGGAAAAGAAGTTCGTCTTTCAGGCCTAGGCTGCGCGCAGTGCGTCACTGCTGCCACAGCCCGGTGCCGCAATTATTTCTTCTCGTCGCGCTTGGCTGCGTCTTGCAGGTCTTCGCCTGCCTTCTCGATTTTCTCGCCGAGTTTCTGTTTGGCGTCATCGGCCTTCTCGACAGATTTCTCTACCGCCTGGTCGATTTTTTGACCGGCTTTTTCGGCCGGGCCTTCCTGCTTCTGGCAGCCGGACAGCGCTGCGAGCATGGCCGTCATCACGATGGCTGCACTCATGGTCATTTTGAATTTCATCATTTATCCCTTCTGGTCAGAAAAATACAGATCAACCCGCCCGGTTGCACACCGTGACTGCGGCCAGTCATGCGACGGCCACGAACAGGCTGGAGAGAAACGGGTCAAACTCTGCATGACTTCGAAATGATTCGAACGTCACGAGTTTTAATCTTAAGAACTTTCGCAGCGTTTGACTGTGCGATACCGAACAGAGATGGCGGCACGGCTCGCTCATATCCACATGCGTTGGGCTCACGCAAATCCGTCGTCCGCACTTGAGCGCGCCCGCCGCAATCCGCTGTCACTTCTCCCGCAAGGAAAAAACGACCTGCGCTCAAGATAATCCTGCAGGCTGCGGCTCAGGTGGTGTAGTCGCCCGAGGCCTCGGGCTGGAACAGGACAGTCACCACCTCGGCAGCGCGCGCCTCGCCGTTGGGCAAGCGCCAGTGGGCCAAATCGCCCACGCGCAAGCCCAGCAGGGCCGAGCCGATAGGCGAGAGCACCGAGACAAAGCCCCGCACGGGCTCGGCGTCGGCGGGGTAGCACAACGTGACTTTCTGCCGCAGCCCGGAATCGACAAAGGCGATCTCGACCTGGGAATACATGGTGACGACGTCCGGTGCAATCTCGCGCGAGGGCACAAGGTCGGCCGAGCTCAGTTCATCCGGCAGTTGCCCACCGCCAAGTTTTGACAATCGGGCAAAGTCCAGTTCGGTCAGCAAGCGCTCACCAGTGTGATTGGGGTACATGACACATCTCCATCAGGTGCGACCGCCTCTGTCTTGGGCAGACGGTCGCGATTGCGCTGAGCGAGGGGCCCGGCGATGGAGGTTTGCGCAGAAAGGGGAAGAAGAGTTATCGCCGGGCTGAGAAATGTGCGACCGGCTTGTAGGGCCAGATCTCGCACACGACAGAGGCGCACCCCTCCCCCAACAGGCTGCGCATGGCGCCCGTGAAATGGAGAGGAGTGAAGGCAGACATGGGTGGTAATGGGGTGCTTGTCAGCTATAGGGATGGTACCTGACCGAGCCATCGCAGACAACCCGCGCCCGCATTACCCCTGCACAGCGGATGAACATGCGCCCCGGAGTGGCAAAATCCAGCGTCCTGTCACCCAACCACCGCCTTGTGCGGTGTGCCCGCTCCCTTCTTTCACATGACGCTTGCGCTCCCCGGCACCCTCGGCATCGACTTCGGCACCTCCAACTCCGCCATGGCCTGGGCTGCGCCCGGTGGCACGGCACGTCTGATCCCGCTGGAGGGCGAGACCACGGCCATGCCCACCGCGGTGTTCTACAACAGCGAAGACCTCAGCACCCACTTCGGGCGCGATGCCGTGGCGCACTACCTGGAGGGCACCGAGGGACGGCTGATGCGTTCGCTCAAGAGCCTGCTGGGCAGCCCGCTGCTGCTGGAGACGACGGTGGTCAACAACCAGCAGGTGAGCTTCCAAGACATCATTGCCACCTTTCTGGCCACGCTGCGCGAGCGCGCCACGCAGGCGCTGGGCGCGGCACCCACGCGCGTGGTGATGGGCCGGCCGGTGCATTTTGTGGACGACGACCCCGAGCGCGATGCACTGGCGCAAGCGTCGCTGCTGCAAGCGGCGCAGGCGGTGGGCTTCACGGACGTGACTTTCCAACTGGAGCCGATTGCCGCGGCGCTGGACTACGAGCGCCGGCTCAACAAAGAAAGCACGGTACTGGTGGTGGACCTGGGCGGCGGCACCTCGGACTTCACCG
Organism: Hylemonella sp.; assembly: GCA_030680575.1. Lineage (GTDB taxonomy): Bacteria > Pseudomonadota > Gammaproteobacteria > Burkholderiales > Burkholderiaceae_C > Hylemonella. The sequence goes on along the minus strand of JAUXVI010000003.1, from coordinate 46,140 downwards.
TGGTGCGCCTGGGGCCCGAGCGGATGGCGCAGGCCGACCGCAGCCAGGACATCCTGGCCACCACCGGCGTGCACATCGGCGGCACGGACTTCGACCACAAGCTCAGCCTGGAGCAGGTGATGCCGCTGCTGGGCTACCGCCACATCGGCCCTGAGGGACGCGAGGTGCCCAGCCGCATCTTCTTCGACCTCTCCATCTGGCACCTGATCAACTGGCTCTACCAACCTCGCGCCATCGCCCAAGCGCAAGCGCTGTGGACCAACTACACCGACGTGCGCCTGCACCAACGCCTGATGCGGGTGCTGCAGGAACGCCTGGGCCACCACCTTGCGCACGAGGTGGAACAGGCCAAGATCCGCTGCTCGCAGACGGATGCCGATGCCGTGATGGACTTGTCGTACGTGGAGGCCATGCTTTCTGCGCCGATGACGGCCGCTGCCATGCAGGAGCACCTGCACAGCCTGCTGGCGCGCACCGTGGCCTGCGCGCGCGAATGCGTGCAGCGCGCGCACCTGGGCCATGGTCCGCTGGACGCCATCTACCTCACCGGCGGCTCCTCCGCCCTGCGGCCTTTCCAGCGCGCCTTGCAGGCCGAGTTTGCCGGCGTGCCGCTGGTCGAGGGTGACCTGTTTGGCGGTGTGGCTTCCGGCCTGGCGTACAGCAGCAGGAATTAAAAACGCTACGCTTGGCGCCATGGCACAAGACAAAGAATCCGCCCCGCTGCTGAAAGAACTGCTGAATGCCAAGGCGCTGGCGCGCATTGGCCGTGCGGCGGCGCAGGCGCACCCGGGCTTTGATGAGCGCGCTTATCTGGCCATGGCGCGCGAGGGGCTGGAAGACTTGTCCATCATGCAGCGCATGAGCCGGGCGGCGGACAGCCTGCGCGCACACCTGCCGGCCGATTACCCCCGTGCGCTCAAGGCCGTGCGTCGCATGGCGCCGCTGCTGCCCGGCGGGTTTGCCGACATGGTGCTGCCCGAGTTCGTGGGCCGGCATGGGCTGGATCACTTCGAACTCTCGCTGGAGGCACTGCGTGAGCTCACGCCCTACAGCAGCGCCGAGTTCGCCATCCGCCCCTATATCGCGCAGGACCCCGAGGCCGTGCTGGCCCAGGCCTTGCGATGGGCCGAAGACGACAACGAACACGTGCGACGGCTGGCGAGCGAGGGTACCCGCCCACGCCTGCCCTGGGCCCGGCGCCTGCCCTTGCTGGTGGCCGAGCCGCAGCGCACAAGGCCCATCCTGGAACAACTCAAGGCGGACCCGAGCGACTACGTGCGCCGCTCGGTGGCGAATCACCTCAACGACATCAGCAAGGACCACCCCGACTGGGTGCTGGACCTGCTGGAAGGCTGGCCGACGCAGCAGCCCGAGACGAAATGGATCACCAAACACGCGCTGCGCAACCTCATCAAGGCCGGCCACCCGCGTGCGCTCAAGCTCGTAGGGGCCACGCTGGGTGCCAAGGTGCAGCTGAGCGCTTTTGAGGTATCCCCCAGCGCCTTGCGCCTGGGGCAAACACTGCAGCTGAATGCGACGCTGGTGTCCACGTCGCGTCAGCCGCAGCGGCTGGTGGTCGACTACGCCATCCACTACGTGAAGAAAAACGGCGACAGCAGCCGCAAGGTCTTCAAGCTGCGCACGCTGGAGCTGGACGGCCAGGCAGAAGTGACGCTCAGCAAGCGTCAGACCATCGCAGACTTCACGACCCGCACCCACTACACGGGGAGGCACCCCGTGGAGCTGCTGGTCAACGGCCTCACGCTGGCGCAAGGCCACTTCGATCTGAAGAAGCCGGCGGCCTAGCCCGCCTGCATCATCCGGTCCAGCCGGGGCTTGACGTAGAAGGCCATGAACAGGCCGATCAACACACCCACCGGCAAGGAACGGCTGAAGGCCAGCCACCAGTAGCGGCCCATGCTGCTGTCCCACGGGCTGTTGATGGCGGTGACCGCCAGGGCCAGCACGCTCTCAATGGCGAAGGCCGTGAGCAGCGACACCACGATCTTGCGTGCGAACGGGTGCAGAAAGGGAAAGAGTCGGTTCACCAGCCTCTCCAGCGGCCCCAGGCTGGCCAGGATCAGAGGAAGAATCACCAGGCTGCTGAGGAAGTTGCGCCCCCAGGTGGAAAGATAGGCATCGCCAAAACCGACGTTCGCCCAGGTCATGAAGGCGCTCAGGATGAAGGCGACCGACGGCATGAGGATGAGCGGAGGCAGGATTTTGCGCAGCGTGCGGGTCAAAACGGAGGGCGGTGCTGCGGGGCGGGGATTTTTCATGAACAGCCAAATAGTTGACAATAGCAACAGTATAACGGATAGTTGACTTTATCAACCTTTAGTCCACCATGAGCAAACCCAGCCGCCGCGAGACCGCCTCTGCCCTGGCCACCTTCCAGGCTTTCATGACCCTGTTCGGCAGCGTCCGGCAGGTGATGAAAAACCGCATGAGCGAAGACACCGGGCACGCACTCGGGCCGGTGCATCTGCGCGCGCTCTGTCTGTGCCTGCGCAACCCGGGCTGGACCCAGCAGCAGCTGGGGCAGGCCATGGGACGGGACAAGGGGCAGATCGCCCGGCTGATCCGCGAGCTGGAGGAAGACGCATGGCTGGCCCGCACCCCGGACGAGCAGGACCGCCGGGTCTGGCGTCTGAACGTGACGCCGGCAGGCGAGAAGGAATGCGAGTGGTTCCTGGCCATCGAGGCCAGACTGGCCACGGACCTGTTCGGCGGGCTACAGGCCAAGGAACGCGAACAGCTGGCGCAGATGCTGAACCGTCTGCGGGAGCAGATCGGCGGGGTGTCGGACGACGCGTAAGCCGGGTTTTGTTACGGCACCTTGCGCTTGTTGATGGGTGCACCAGCTGGTCAACCTTGGCGGGCGTTGCCCCACGCACGGGGTTGCAGGCCGCGCATGAAAAAAGCCACGCTTGGAAACAAGCGTGGCTTCTTATTTCGGCACAGCTAACGCCGTGCAGCTCATGTGCAACAACACATCTGCAAGATCAATCGAGCGAAATCTTCTGGTCCTTGATCAGCTTGTGCCAGCGCACGACTTCACTGCGCAGCAGATCGGCATATTGCTGCGGTGTGTTGCCGACGGGCTCCACCCCGAAGTCCACCAGGCGCTGCTTCACAGCGGGCTGGCTGATGGCCGTGGCCACCTGCTTTTGCAGCGCATTCACGACGGCCGGTGCCGTGCCGGCGGGTGCCACGATGCCAACCAGCGCGGCGGCCTCGACACTCTTGTAACCCAGCTCGGCGAAGGTCGGCACGTCGGGCAACTGGGCCAGGCGCGTGGCGTTGGCCACGGCAAGCGGCCGGATCTTGCCGGACTTGATGAAGGCCGCGCCGGCCGCCATGTCAACCATCATGGCCGGAATCTGGCCACCGGCCAGATCGGCCAAGGCAGGTGCCGCGCCGCGGTAGGGGATGTGGACCATGTGCAGCCCGGCGGTGACTTTCAGGAGTTCCATGGCCAAGTGGTGCGGGCTGCCTGCACCAGCGGAACCAAAGCTCACTTTGCCCGGGTTGGCCTTGGCCTTGGCGATGAAGTCCTTGGCATCCTTGGCGTCGGAATCCGGACCGACCACCAGGATCATGGGGAAGCGACCCATCAGGGTCACGGGGGTGAGGTCTTTTTCCGGGCTGTAGGACAGCTTGGCGTACAGGGCCGAGTTGAAGACCATGGTGCCGTTGTCGGCAGACAAGATCGTGTAGCCATCGGGTGCGGAGCGGGCCGTCTCGGAGGCGGCGATGGCGGTGTTGCCGCCCGGCTTGTTGTCGATCAGAACAGGCTGACCGACTTGGGTCGACAGCTGCTGGCCGATGGTACGGGCCAGGAAGTCAGAGCCGCCACCAGCCGGGTAAGGCACCAGCCATCGGATGGGCTTGGCAGGGTAGGACTGTGCATGGGCAACGGACGCACCCAACAACAGAGGCAATGCCATCAGGCAGGCAGCAAGTCGTAATTTCAAGTTGAACTCCTCTATCAAGAAACGATTTATCAAAAGCCAACGTCTGCGGCAAGTCAAAAAACCAACCATTTCGTCGCCCGAAAAAGCCAAGCTTTGCGCAAGATCAATGAAGCTAACTTTTGCGTAATATAGCTGCGCAAAGCGTAATATTGACCAAGGGTATTCACTGAGAGCCGTTGAACCTGGCCCTGGCGCAGGCAAGCTTGCGCCTCAAGACTGAGATCTCGCGTGCTATCGTCACGCCATTGGAGAAAGCCGGAAAGTGACCAAGGGAAAAACCACCAAACCGCCGCTGGAACGTCGACAGCGGGTTCAATCCGCAGAGATGGGCATGGGCATCCTGAAGGCCCTGAGCCGTCTGGGCGGCACCGCCAGCCTGACGCTGGTTGCCTCGGAGGTTGGCGAGAGCACCGCCAAAGTTCACCGCTACATGGCCAGCCTGATCCAGGAAGGCGTGGTGGAGCAGGACCCGACCACGCAGCGCTATTTCCTTGGCCGCGAGGCGATCCAGATCGGCTTGGCGGCCATTCGGCAATGCGACCCGATTCGCCTGGGGGAGTCGGCCCTGGTGCGCTTGCGCGAACAGCTGGAAGTGACTTGCTTCCTCGCCATCATGGGCAACAAGGGGCCAACGGTGCTGCGCTTTGAAGAACCCGGCTTGCCCATCACCATCAACGTGCGCGCGGGCTCCACCTTGCCCATGCTCTGGTCGGCCACGGGGCAGGTGTTTCTGAGCTACCTGGACGATGCCAATGTGCGCCGCCAAGCCGACGAGGAATACAGCCGGGCAACCAAGGAGCAGCGGGCGTCGCTCTCCACCCGGCAACCCATCGACCATCTGCGCAAGACGGTCCGCACCCATGGCTGCGCCGTGGTGCATGACACCCTGCTGCGGGGCATCAGCGCGGTGGCCGCACCGGTGTTCGACTACACGGGACGCACCAGCGCCGTGCTCACGGCCCTGGGGGCAACGGGCGGTTTTGACGCTCGCGCCGATGGTGTGATTGCCAAACAGGTCATGCGCGAGGCCGCAGCCATCAGTACCGCACTGGGCTTTGACGGCCGCTGACCCATTGGCCTGACGAACGTGCCACGCCGGTCAATACGGCTGGCATGACCGCTTCGATTTCTTCAGGCGAACTTCACACCAGCGATGGGTGAGGTCACGCCTGTACTGACGACCAAATTCTTCCCCGTTACTGACATGGCGCGCTGATGCCGCACGACGCGGCGCGCCCGTCATTGCCGTCACCTCCGCCAAGTCTAGGGATAACCCCAGTCACCAACATTACGCATTGCGTATCATAATTACGCAATACGAAGTTTGACCCAACTCAGGGAATCTGAGGCGCGGTCATGCCACAACGAGGTGAAACATGAACTCTTCCAGTGCTGCGGCCGTCAAGTCGGGCTGCCCCATTGACCACCAGGCCTTGGCCGGCTTGCAGGCGCCCAATGGCTGCCCCATCAGCCAGCGTGCGGCTGAATTCGACCCGTTCGAAGACGCCTACCAGCAAGACCCGCCCGAGTACGTGCGCTGGGCGCGGGAGCAGGAACCGATTTTCTACAGCCCCAAGCTGGGTTACTGGGTCGTGACGCGCTACGACGACATCAAGGCGATCTTCCGCGACAACATCACGTTCAGCCCCTCGATCGCGCTGGAAAAAATCACCCCCACCAGCCAGGAGGCCAACGAGGTTCTTGCGTCCTACAACTACGCGATGAACCGCACGCTGGTGAACGAAGACGAGCCGGCCCACATGGCGCGGCGCCGCGTGCTCATGGAGCCGTTCACCCCCGAAGCGCTCAAGCACCATGAGCCCATGGTGCGCCAGGTGACGCGGGACTACGTGAACCGCTTCATCAACGACGGCAAGGCCGACCTGGTCGACCAGATGCTGTGGGAGGTGCCGCTCACCATCGCCCTGCACTTCCTGGGCGTGCCCGAGGAAGACATGGACACGCTGCGGCAGTACTCGATTGCGCACACCGTCAACACCTGGGGACGGCCGAAGCCGGAGGAGCAGATCAAGGTCGCGCACGCGGTCGGCAACTTCTGGCAGTTGGCCGGCAAGATCCTGGACAAGATGCGCAAAGACCCCAGCGGCCCAGGCTGGATGCGCTACGGCATCCGCAAGCAGGTCGAGTACCCGGATGTCGTGACCGACTCGTACCTGCACTCGATGATGATGGCCGGCATCGTGGCCGCGCACGAGACCACGGCCAACGCCACGGCCAATGCCGTCAAGCTGCTATTGCAGCACCCCAGCGCTTGGCGTGAACTCTGCGACGACCCGGGCCTGATTCCCAATGCGGTGGAGGAATGCATCCGCTACAACGGCTCGGTGGCCGCCTGGCGAAGGATGGCCACCCAGGACACACGGATTGGCGACATCGACATCAGCGCCGGCAGCCGGCTGCTGATCGTGATGTCGTCCGCCAACCATGATGAGCGGCACTTCGAAGACCCGGACCTCTTCGACATCCGCCGCGACAACTCGAGCGAGCACCTGACCTTTGGTTACGGCTCGCACCAGTGCATGGGCAAGAACCTGGCGCGCATGGAGCTGCAGATCTTCCTGGAGGAACTCACCAAGCGCCTGCCGCACATGCACCTGACGGAACAGAAGTTCACGTATGTGCCCAATACCTCCTTCCGGGGCCCCGAGCACCTTTGGGTGGAATGGGACCCGACGCTGAACCCGGAACGTGCGTACCCTGAAATCCTGGTACAGAATGCCGCCGTCCGCATTGGTGAACCGTCTCGGCATGCGATCAGCCGAACCGTCGTGGTGGACGAGGTGCGCCAGGTGGCGACCGACATCCTGCACCTGCGGCTGAAGTCCCCCGACGGCAGCACCATGCCGCGTTGGACACCGGGTTCGCACATTGACGTCGAGTGCGGCACGCCTGATCTGTCGCGCCAGTACTCGCTGTGCGGCGACCCGGCTGACAGCAGCGTGCTGGAGATCGCCGTGCTCAAGGACCCGGACAGCCGGGGTGGCTCGCGCTGGCTGCACGAGAACATCCAACGCGGTGACAAGCTCAAGATCCGCGGCCCGCGCAACCATTTCCGGTTTGATGAAAGCACGAAGAAAGCCATCTTCATCGCGGGCGGCATCGGCATCACCCCGGTCGCCACGATGGCGCGCAGAGCCAAGGAACTCGGGATCGACTACGAGCTGCACTACAGCGGACGTTCGCGCGACACCATGGCTTTTCTGGATGAACTGTCCCAGCTGCATGGCGCGCGGCTGCATGTCCATGCCAAGGATGAAGGCCAGCGCAACGACTTCGACCAGCTGCTGGGCCAGCCGCAGGAAGGAACGCAGATCTACGCCTGCGGCCCGGTGCGGATGCTGGAGGCACTGGAGGCCTGCTGCGAGCAATGGCCGGAAGATGCATTGCGGGTTGAACACTTCCAGTCCACCCGCGGCTCCCTCGACCCGGAGAAAGAACACGCGTTCGAGGTCGAGCTCAAGGACTCAGGCCTGGTCGTCAAGGTGCCGGCCGACCAGACCTTGCTGACTGCCTTGCGCTCTGCCAATATCGACATCCAGAGCGATTGCGGCGAAGGCCTGTGCGGCTCTTGCGAAGTCAAGGTGCTGTCGGGCCAGGTGGATCACCGCGATGTGGTGCTGACGCGCTCCGAACGCGAGACCAACAACAAGATGATGGCCTGCTGCTCACGGGCGGCAGGCATGAAGCTGATCCTTGAGCTCTGAGCGGCAATACCCCTCACGCTCACTACTACACACATCAGGAGAAAGACATGAAGATTCAAAAGATTCACCACGTGGCCTACCGCTGCAAGGACGCCAAGCAGACCGTCGAGTGGTACGGCAAGTACCTCAACATGGACTTCCAGCTCGCTTTTGCCGAAGACCTGGTGCCTTCCACCAAGGCGCATGACCCCTACATGCACATCTTCCTGGACGCCGGGGCCGGCAATGTGCTGGCCTTCTTCGAACTGCCCCTGCAGCCCGAGATGGGCCGCGACACCAACACCCCTGCCTGGGTGCAGCACATTGCATTCGAGGTCGAGTCGCTGGCCGTGCTGGAGCAGGTCAAGGCGCGGCTGCAGGCCGATGGCATTGAGGTGGTGGGCATCACCGACCACACGCTGTTCAAGTCGATCTATTTCTTCGACCCCAACGGCCACCGCCTGGAACTGGCCGTGGACACCAGCACGCCCGAGCTCGTGGCCCGCGCTGCGGCCGTGAAGTGGGACATGCTCAACGAATGGAGCCAGACCAAACGCGCGCCGAAGCACGCCGCATGGATGCACTCGCTGGAGTTCGAGGACGGCAAGGCATGATCAACGAGACGCACAAGCCGGCCCTGCGCAGCTGGGTCGCCACGGCCAACGATCCAGACAGCGACTTCTCCATCCAGAACCTGCCCTTTGCCATCTTCCGGCGTCAGGGCAGCCAGGAGGCGTTTCGGGTCGGTGTGGCCATTGGCGACCAGGTGCTGGACCTGGGCCAGCCCGCCGTGTGCGCCGCTCTGGGGTTGGACGCCAGCGTCACGGCTGCCCTGGCCCAACCGGCCCTGAACGGGCTGATGGCCCAGGGCCCGGCCGTCTGGTCGGCCCTGCGTCTGGCGCTGTCACGCGCGCTGCGTGAAGGCTCACCCTTGCAAACCACCTTGCAAGGCGCGCTGCTGCCGCAAGCACAGGTGGAATACGCCCTGCCGGCACGCATTGGCGACTACACCGATTTCTACACCTCGGTCTACCACGCCACCAACGTCGGCAAACTGTTCCGTCCCGACAACCCGCTGCTGCCCAACTACAAGTGGGTGCCCATTGGCTACCACGGCCGCAGTTCCAGCATTGGCGTGTCGGGCCAGGCGTTTCACCGGCCCAAGGGGCAACTGATGGCACCCGGCGCCACGGCCCCGGTGCTAGCGCCCAGCCAGCGCATGGACATTGAGCTGGAGTTGGGTATCTTCATTGGCCAGGGCAATGCACTGGGTCAGTCCATTCCCATGACAGAGGCAGAGGACCATGTGTTCGGCCTGTGCCTGCTCAACGACTGGTCGGCACGCGACATCCAGGCCTGGGAATACCAGCCGTTGGGGCCGTTTCTGGCCAAGAACTTCGCTACCACCCTCTCGCCCTGGGTGGTGACACTCGAAGCGCTGGCACCGTACCGCACCGTGCCGTTTCGTCCGGCCGAAGACCCGCAGCCCCTACCCTACCTGGACACACCGGCCAACCGCAGACGCGGCGCGCTGGACATCCAGCTTGAGGTGTTGATCCAGACCGCCAAGATGAAGCAGGCCGGGCTCGCGCCTCACCGCTTGGTACAGACCAGCTACCGCCACGCCTACTGGACCATCGCCCAACTGGTGACGCACCACACCGTCAACGGCTGCAACCTGCAGCCAGGCGATCTGTTTGGCAGCGGCACGCTGTCGGGCCCGACGCTGGATCAGGCGGGCGCCCTGCTGGAGCTGACCACCGGCGGCAAGCATCCCATCAGCCTGCCCAATGGCGAGACACGCACCTTCTTGCAGGACGGTGACACCGTGCTGCTGCGTGGCCACTGCAGCCAGGCCGGGGCTGCGCGCATCGGCTTTGGGGTGTGCGAAGGCACGCTGCTACCGGCGCGGGGCTGAGGCCCTCCGTGACGATGCGCAAGGACAGCTGAGTCACCCGTCGCGACCGAGAAGACCGGCTTCACGCGCCGGCCTGTCGTCTCAAGGTGTCCCGTACTGAAAAACCGTACGGTTTCCCCTGCGACTGTCAATGGCGGCTTGGTTCATGCTTTTCAAAACACCAGCGTGCGCCAGCGCGGGTCGGTGCAGCGGCCCATGAACTGGACTGCACCACCAAGCCCCGTGCACAGCGGCGTCAGATCGGAACGCTGCAGCCCGGCCGCATGCAGCGCCTGGCTGCAGGCGAAGAGCTTGATGCCAAGCGCGTGCACCTCGGCCAGGTAGTCGGCCAGCGGACGCTGCTCGGTACCAAAGCCCACAGCCGAGGTACCGGCCTGCGGCGTGAGCAGGTGCACGCTTTGTGCGGTGAAGTACAGCTCCACCGTCATGTCAAGTGCCACCGCGGCCTGCGCCATCACGAAGGGGGTGGCCACGCGCTGCGGCGCGGACAGGTCGGCCGACCAGAGCAGCATGGCAAGCGAACGGATCGACGTGTCTGCACTCATGCCTTGCCTTCCGAAAAATCCATGTTTTCGAGCTTCATGCGCGTGGTAGCGGCCTCGGGCAGCGCAGCACCGTGATGCAACAGCGCCAGATCGGTCTCCCATCGCGTGGGCTCGATCATCACCAGCCACCCCTTGCCATAAGGCTCCTGCTCGATGAGTTCGGGCGCATCAGCCAGCAGCGGGTTGACCTCGCGCACGATGCCCGAGACCGGCGTCTTGACAGTAACCACCGATTTGTTGAGTTCCACCACGGCCACGGTCTGCCCCTGCGCCAACTCGGTGTCGGTTGGCTTGGGCCGACACATGAAGAAAGCGCCGCTGATCTGAACACCAAAGGCCGTGATGCCCACTTGCACCAGCCCACTGTCGAGCCGGCGCGCCCACATGTCGCGCTCCAGCCAGTAATACAACTCGTCAGGGTAGTCGAAACCGAGAAGTTTCAAAGAGAGCCTCCACGCACAGGTTCAATGTCGCCCAAAGGGCGACGAGCGAGAGGCACGATGTGGCAGATTGCGTCGCGAGCGGCCTCAGGTCGGTCCGAGAAGCGCAACCGTACCCATGTACGGTGAGCATCGCAGGATCGAGATGTGGCCGCGCAGCAGCAAGATGCCATATCGTGGCGGAGGGGAGCAGGAGTCGAACCTACCCGGCGACGCATGGCGCCACCCACTGGGTTTGAAGCCCAGCCGCCCCACCAGGAGCGTTTCCCTTCCATGTTCATACCGGCACTGCCTCCTGTGCAAACAGGGGCGTACCGGGGCGAATCAAGTGTATGTCACCGACCCGGCGCAGAAAGCCGATGCGGTCAAAAAATTCGAGAATCTGGATGGCACGCTTGCGCCCCAGATTCGTGGCATCACGATACGCCGCTGCGGTGATCTCGCCCTCACGTTGCTCGATCTCGCGCGCCAGTTGCGCCAGCTCCTGCACCACCTTGGGGTGGTAGTACAGGTCCTTGACGATCTGGAACACCTCGCCGCTTTTGGCCAGGCGTGCCAGCACGCTACGCACCTGCGTCTCGGGAATGCGCACGGTGCCAGCGATGTCGCGCACCCAGGGCGGGTCGAAGCGGCCCTGCTCCAGCAGCGGCAATGCACGCTGGGCCACGATGCGGTCGGCCTCGCGCAGCTGTTCGCCGTGCGCAGCCAGATGAATGAAGCCGTTGCGCCGATTGATCTTGCCTTGCGCCACCAGGCGCGCCAGCAGGTGTTCCCACAGCACTTCGGGCATGCGCGGTGCGGCCAGGCGACGCGCGCGCTTGGTGTCAGGCCCCATGTCTTCCGGCAGCTTGGCGTGGAAATCCTTGAGCATGCCGAGCACGGCGCTCTCGCTCTGCGCCAACTGGTCGGCTGCCACCAGCCATTGCTGCTTCGCATCAAACACGGTGTCGGGCAAGGCGGCAGGATCAAAAGGCCAGGCCAGCAAGCCGGCGTTGCGCAGCCAGTCGGCACCATTGATGCCAAAGGGCGCATTGGCCAAGGCACCGAGCAGGCGTTGGGCCGCATCCGTATTGCGCTGGCTTTGCAGGTAAGCCAGGCGTTGCGGCGTTTGCCGGTAGCGCGCCAGGCCCTGCACGTCGAGCACGCTGCCGCCGGCCACGGTGCGGGTGGCCGAGGCGTCGCGCAGCACGAAGCGTTCGCCCCACCACAGCTGCACCGGGTGCTGAACGACCAGTTGCGCCGGTGCGCCCTCCCCGGGGGCGATGGACGACTGACCGAGCACGGCCACGGTGGCCATGACATCCTGCGTGCCGGCATGCAAGTGCACCAACGTGCCGGAACGCAGCACGCGCTCTTCGGTTGGCGCCAACTGCAGCCACACGTCCACGCGTTGTGTGCCTTGGGCGATGGCCGAATCGCACAGCGTCTGGCCGCGCTCGACCTTGCTGCGTTCCAGCCCCACCAAACCGATGGCGCAGCGCTGGCCGGCCTGGGCCTGCTGCAGGCTCTGGTTGTGGCTGTGCAGGCTTCGCACGCGGTAACTGTTGCTCGGGTCGTGCGCTAGGCACAGGCTGTCGCCCACCGCCACGCGGCCAGCAGTGATGCTGCCAGCCACCACGGTGCCAATGCCGTCCAACGTGAAGACACGGTCCAGCCCCATGCGGAAACCGGCGCCTTCTACCTGGCGCGCCTGCAAACTGCGTGCCGCGGCAAACAAGTGCTCCCGCAACTCGGGCATGCCGTCGCCGCGGTGCGCCGAGACGGCCAGCACCGCATAGTCGTTCAGGCCATGGGTGGCCAGCAGGGCCTGCGCCTGTTGCTGACGTTCTTGCAGCAGGTCGAGCGCCACGCGATCGGTCTTGGTGATGACCACGGCACCGCGCGTGATGCCCAGCAACGCCAGGATGGTGATGTGCTCCACAGTCTGCGGCATGACGCCGTCATCGGCCGCGATGAGCAGCAGCGCGTAGTCGATGCCGCTGGCGCCGGCCACCATGGTGCGCACCAGCTTCTCGTGGCCCGGCACGTCGACAAACGAAATCGTGGCACCCCCCGGCCCGGCCAAGCTGGCGTAGCCCAGCTCGATGGTGATGCCGCGCTTCTTCTCTTCCGGCAGGCGGTCGGCATTGACGCCGGTGAGCGCCTGCACCAGTGCGGTCTTGCCGTGGTCGATGTGGCCTGCTGTGCCGACGATCATGCGAGCGCGGCCTTCAAATTGGCGAGCTGGTCCAGCACTTGTGCCACGTCGTCAAGGCAACGGCAGTCCAGCAGCAGGCGGTCGTCTTCCACGCGGCCGATGATGGGCACCGGCAGTTCGCGCAACGCGGTGGAAAGGGTCTCCAGCGCCGTGCCCAGGCCGCGCTTGCCGGACAGCACCGGTGCGATAGCCAGACCGGCCGACGGCAGGCGGTCAAGGGGCAGCGAGCCGGAGCCAATCTGGCTGCTGAGCTCGACCACCTGCACGGTGTAACGAGACGCCAGGGCCAGCTGGAATGGTGCCAGCAGAGTCTGTGCTGTGGCGGCCACGGTCTCGCGCGATCTTGTAAGCCAGCGCAACGTGGGCAACTGCTCGGTCAACCGATCCGGCTGCAGGTAAAGCGTGAGCGTGGCTTCCAGCGCGGCCAGCGGCAGCTTGGACAGGCGCAGCGCACGCTTCATGGGGAACTTGCGGATGCGAGTGACCGCAGCTTTGCTGCCGACGATCAGGCCGGCCTGCGGGCCGCCCAGCAGCTTGTCGCCGGAGAAGGTGACGACGTCACAACCGGCCGCGAGCATTTCCTGCGGCGTGGGCTCCTTCGGCAAGCCGTATTTGCTCATGTCGACCAGCGAGCCACTGCCCAGATCGGTGGCCAGCAGCACGCCTTTGGCGCGGGCCAGCGGCGCCAGCTCGGCTTCCGACACGGCGGAGGTGAAACCCTGAACCGCATAGTTGCTGGTGTGCACCTTCATCAGCATGGCGGTGGCCGGCGTGATGGCACGCTCGTAGTCGGCCAGGTGGGTGCGGTTGGTGGTGCCGACTTCGACCATCCTGGCGCCGGCGCTAGCCATGACATCGGGCATGCGGAAGGCGCCGCCAATTTCCACCAGCTCGCCGCGCGAGACCACCACCTCACGCTCGCGTGCCAGCGCGGCAATGGTGAGCAGCACGGCGGCGGCGTTGTTGTTGACCACGGTGGCCGCTTCGGCACCGGTGATCTCGCACAGCAGGCCCTCGACGATGCTGTCGCGGTCGCCGCGGCTGCCGCTGGCCAAATCGTATTCGAGGTTGTTGGGGCCGGCCATCATAGCCGTGATGTGGTCGATCGCAGCCTGCGGCAGCACGGCGCGACCCAGGTTGGTGTGGATGACGGTACCGGTGAGGTTGATGACCCGCTGCATGCGCGGCGCCAGGCGCTGCATGCAGCGGGCCTGCAGTACCTGCGTGAGGCCAGCCTCGTCCAGCGTGATGGCAGGCATGCTGCCGTTGAGGAGGTCCTGACGCACTTCGGCCAGCAGCACACGGGCCTGCTCGGTCACCAGTGCAGCACCGTGCGCAGTCACCAGCGCCTGACTGGCAGGCAGGTTGATCAGTCGGTCAACGGAAGGGAGCTTGGCCAGCATCGCCTTCGGACCATGAACCATGGATCCGTCGGGCGATGTCATTACGGCGCTCCCGCGTGGCGGTGTTCGAGGGCCTGCGACTCGTCGGTCGGCTCACCCCACAACAACATGTAGTTGAGGCCGTGGCGCACCTGGCCGACCTCACTCACCAGCAGGTCGAGCGTCACCGTGGCTAGGTCATCGGCGACCGGGTCCACGTGAGCGTCCTTGCCCATGTCGACGATCTTCAGGTAGTGGCCGCACTCGCCACAGCACTCGGCGCGCACCGCGCCTTTGGGCGCCATGGTGGCCGGAAAGGCGTCGTCGGTGCTTTCCAGTTCCTGGTAGGTGATGTCCGTGGTGCTTTCGCAATGGCTGCACTTGATGCGAACCATGTGCCATTCGGTCTGGCACAGCGCGCAGTGCAGGTAGCGCGAACCGGCTTCGTCGTTACCGATGCGCGCCACGCTGGCCACCGGCTGGCTGCCGCAGCAGGGGCAGACGCGGGCATTGTCGATCGGGCCGAAGGCCAGGTCAGGAAAAGCGGCCTGGGTACGTGCGACCAAGCGCGTCCAGTACACCTGCAAGGCGGCGCCGATCAGCGGTGCCGTTGCCATGTCCAGACCGAGCATGATGCCGGCCAGCAGGCGCTCGGCCTGCTGATCCAGCTGCTCCGCACTGGCCACTTGCAAACCGACCAGCACCTCGCGCGCAGGCCCCTGCCCGGCTTGTGCCAGCAGCCTGGTCAACAGGTCGCGCAGGTCCTCGCGCCATTCCTCGCCCGGGCTCCAGTGGGGAAACGCCAGCGGCGCGACGCCGGAGCGTGCGGCCTCCCCCAGGAACTCCTGCGATGGCAGGCGCACCGTGCGCGGTGCGGCCAGCACGGTGTGCTGGGCATCCGCCACGTCGGCCGTGAAGATCAGGTAGTCCCGCATCGGGTGTGCCGCAGCCAGTTGGCGCAAGCGCAAGGCCCGATCCCGGAAGACGAAGGCCAGATCGGCAAATTTAAGGTGTGCGGCTTCCTCCGACTTGCGCGTGGCAATTTCTTCAGGGCTCAAAAACTGGACAGGACTGGAGGATGTCATTAAGCGTTCGGTTTGAATGAAAAAGGGTGGCACAGCCGTTGTGCCACCCGTTGAGTTGGCCTTGGCAACTTATTTGCCGCGGGTCATCTCCTCGTGCCACAGCGGATGGTTCATCTTGGCCCAGCCCGGCGTCACGGTGCCGCGCGTCATGGCACGTGTCGTGCCCTTGACCCAGATAGCGGCATAGACGTGGACGATGACCGTCAGCACCAGCACCACCGCAGAGAAGGCATGCAGCAGCACACCGATGCGACGTGCCCAGACCGGGAAGAACGGGAACCAGGCGTGCCAGAACAGAATGCCCGTCAGCAACAGGACCAGCAGGCTACCCGCCATGAGCCAGAACACGATCTTCTGACCGGCGTTGTACTTGCCCACCGGCGGCATGGCAGCCTTGTTGCCCTTGAACATTTCCCCGGCCTTGTCCAGCCAGGCCTTGTCCTGGCTGTTCAGCATGTTCTCGTGCCTGAGGCGCAGGAACAGACCGAGGAAGCTCAGGCACATGGCCAGGCCAAGGTAGGGATGCAAGATGCGGCTCCACGTTCCCCCACCGAACAGGCCGGAGAGGAAGAACAGCGAGGGGTGGAAAAACGCCAGACCCGACAGACCCGCCAGGAAGAACAGCAGGGCAATCACCCAGTGGTTCATGCGGGTGTTGTCATCGTAGCGCTGAAGTTCATTTGTGTTTTTCATCATGATCTCCTTAAGCGCTTTCTTTCTCAGACTCGTCTTCCTTGCTCTCGATCGGGCCGACCTTCATGTAGTGGAAAAAGCCGGCGGCGACAGCACCGATCATGGCGAACACGGCCAGCGGCTTGGCAACACCTTTCCACAACGAAACCAGCGGGCTGATGGACGGGTTGTTCGGCAGACCGGCGTACGCCTCGGGTGTGTCGGCATGCTTGAGCACGTACATGACGTGCGTGCCGCCGACACCGGCCGGGTTGTACAGGCCCGCATTCTGGAAACCTCGTTCCTTCAGTTCGCCAGCGCGTTTGTCACCGTAGGCCACCATGTCCTCCTTCTTGCCGAAGGTGATGGCGCCTGTCGGGCAGGTCTTCACGCAAGCCGGCTCCAGGCCCACCGTCACGCGGTCGGAACACAGTGTGCACTTGTAGGCCTTGTTGTCCTGCTTCGAAATCCGGGGGATGTTGAAGGGGCAGCCGGTGACGCAGTTGCCACAACCGATGCAGGCGTCCTGGTTGAAGTCGACGATGCCATTGGCGTACTGGACGATGGCCCCCGGCGACGGGCAGGCCTTGAGGCAGCCCGGGTCGGCGCAATGCATGCAGCCGTCCTTGCGGATCAGCCACTCCATGGCGCCCTTGGTGTCCACCTCGGTGAAGCGCATCAACGTCCAGGACTTGTCGGACAGGTCCTGCGGGTTGTCGTAGACCCCCACATTGCTGCCGATGTCGTCGGACAGTTCGTTCCATTGGCTGCAGGCCACCTGGCAGGCTTTGCAGCCGATGCATTTGGATTCGTCGATCAGCTTGGCGACCTCCACGCCTTGTCGCACGGAAGGCGACGGCGTGGTGGTGGCGGAGCGTGCAACGATGTCAAGTGATGAGTGCATGGTCATGTCTGTTCCCTCACGCTTTCTCGATATTCACAAGGAACGCCTTGAATTCAGGCGTTTGCGAATTCGCGTCACCCACGTACGGCGTGAGCGTGTTGGACAGATGGCCGGTGTTGGCAACCCCAATGAAGCCCCAGTGGATCGGTATGCCGACCGTGTGGACTTTCTTGCCGTTGCAATCCAGGCCCTTGATGCGTTTGGTCACGACCGCCGTGGCTTTGATTTCGCCGCGGTTGGACTTGACCTTGACCATGTCGCCCGTCTTGATGCCTTTCTCGGCTGCCAGCTCTTCCCCGATCTCGACGAACTGCGAGGGCTGGGTGATCGCGTTGGCCTTCGAGTTCTTGGTCCAGAAGTGGAAGTGCTCGGTCAGACGGTAGGTGGTGGCGGCATACGGGAACTCCGCCGCCTTGCCGAACTGCTCCATGTCGCCCTTGTAGACCCGTGCCGCCGGATTGCTCAGCGACTTCGGATTGTTCGGGCTCATCAGGTTGACACCCACCGGGGTCTCGAACGGTTCGTAGTGCTCGGGGAACGGCCCTTCGGCCATCAAGCCAAGCGCGAACAGGCGCCCCGTGCCTTCCGGCGTCATGATGAACGGACCGGCACCACTATCGGGGCCAAGCGCCGGCGCAATGTCCGGCACATCAACGCCCGCCCAGGCCGCCCCATTCCAGGCGATCTGGCGGCGCTTGGCATCCCACGGCTTGCCCGACGGATCGGCGGAAGCGCGGTTGTACAGGATGCGCCGGTTGGCCGGCCATGCAAAGCCCCAGTTCTGGTAGACCCCCTGCCCTGACGGGTCGGAGGTATCGCGGCGTGCCGAGTTGTTGCCGGCCTGCGACCAGACACCGGAATAGATCCAGTTGCCGCACGCCGTCGATCCGTCGTCACGCAGCATGCCAAAGCCCGGCAATTGCTCGCCAGCCTTGACCAGCACCTTGGGCGGCTCCTTCGGGTTCTTCGGATCGACCGGTGCCAGCACATCGGCCAAGGCTCGGCCGTTGATCTCGCGCAGCACCTCTTCCGGCGCCGGGTTGGTCGGGTTGCTGTAGCCCCACGTCAGCGCCTTGATGGCATCCGGGAAAGCACCGCCGTCCTTGGCATACATCGCACGCAGCTTCAGGAACAGGCTGGCCATGATCTCGCGATCGGTCTTGGCCTCGCCCGGCGGGTCGATCGCCTTGCCATGCCACTGGATGTTGCGGCTGGAGTTGGTGAACGAACCCGGGTCTTCGGCAAAACACGAAGCCGGCAGACGGATGACCTCGGTCTGGATCTTTTCCGGATCGACGTTGTTGAACTCGCCAAAGTTCTGCCAGAACTCGGCGGTCTCCGTCTTGAGCGGATCCATGATGACCAGGTACTTCAGTTTGGCCAGCGCCGTACCCAGCTTCTTCTTGTTGGGCACAGCGGCCAGCGGGTTGAAGCCCTGGCAGATGAAGCCGTTCATCTTGCCCTGGAACATGCGCTCGAAGAGGGCCAGCACGTCGTAGGCGCCATCCCGCTTGGGCAGCCAGTCGTAGGCAAAGTCGTTGTCCTTGTTGGCGGCATCGCCGAACCAGGCCTTGCGCTGACTGACCGACCATTTCGGGAAGTTCTGGCCGAAGTTCATCGAGCCCGGGCGCAGCGGTTTGGGCGTACGCGTCTCCAGGTACCTGGCATGCGTGTCGTCCGCATCCAACGGTGCGCTCAGGTAGCCCGGCAACACCTCGGAATAGGCGCACATGTCGGTAATGCCCTGCACGTTGGCGTGGCCGCGCAGTGCATTGATACCGCCACCGGCACGGCCCATATTGCCCAGCAGCAGCTGGATCATGGCCATGGCACGGATGTTCTGCGAGCCCACCGAGTGCTGTGTCCAGCCCAACGCGTAGAGGATGGTCATCACCCGCTCCGGCGTGTGCGTGCCTGCAATCAGCTCAGCCACCTTCAGGAAGGCGTCCTTGGGCGTGCCGCAGATCTTGCTCACCATCTCGGGCGTGTAGCGGGCATAGTGCTTCTTCATCAACTGCCAGACGCAGTTGGGCGACTGCATGGACTCGTCGACCTCGACGAAACCATCCTTGCCCTTGACGTACTGCCAGGTCGACTTGTCATAGCTCCGCTTGGCGTCGTCGTAGCCACCGAACAGACCGTCGTCGAACTTGAAGTCCGGGTTGATGAGGTAGGTTGCATTGGTGTACGACTTGACATACTCCATGTGCACCTTGTCGCTGCCCAGCATGTAGTTGATCACGCCGCCCAGGAAGGCGATGTCGGTCCCGGCGCGAATCGGTGCATACACGTCCGCCACCGCTGCCGTGCGCGTAAAGCGCGGGTCGACCACCACCAGTTTGGCCTTGCGTTGCTGCATGGCCTCGATGGCCCATTTGAAACCACATGGGTGCGCTTCTGCGGCATTGCCGCCCATGACGAGGACTAGATCAGCATTCTTGATGTCGTTCCAAGAATTGGTCATCGCTCCTCTGCCGAAACTCGGGCCCAGACTGGACACCGTCGGCGCGTGTCATATTCGTGCCTGTGTATCGAGGGCAACCACCCCCATGGCACGCAACATTTTCACGGAGAGATAACCCGCTTCGTTGCTCGAAGCGCTGGAGACCAGCATGCCGGTCGTGTTCCAGCGGTTGACCGTAACGCCCTTGTCGTTCTTCGCGATGAAGTTCTTGTCGCGATCGGCCTTCATGTGCTTGGCGATGCGCGTGAGCGCGTCATCCCAGGAGATGCGCTTCCATTCCTTGGCGCCCGGCTCGCGTACCTCGGGGTACTTGAGGCGGTTCGGGCTGTTGATCATGTCGGCCAGGCCGGCGCCCTTGGGGCACAGCGTGCCGCGGTTGACAGGATGATCCGGATCCCCTTCGACGTGGACCAGCGCCGGCTTGTTGTTCTTGGCGGTGTCGCCCAGCGTGTACATGATGACGCCGCAGCTGACCGAGCAGTACGGGCAGGTGCTACGCGTTTCGGTGGTTTTGGCCAACCTGAAACTACGGGTTTGGGCCAGCGCCGCAGTGGGCGAGAAGCCCAGTGCCACCAGGCTCGATCCCACGAGCCCGGCGCTGCTTACCCGGAAGAAATGTCTCCGGTTCATATCCATGAATAGACTCCTAGTTGCGTCTTGTATGGGTCAAACAAACGACCTGCACGCAGGATTCGCTTATTCATTCTAGGAACGCATACGACGGGCCGACTAAGCGTGATCCCTTATGAACTCCAGTTCCAACGTGGATACGCCGACAGCTTGCGACAAAATGTCGCAACAGCGTCGAGTCAAACCGATGGCTTTCGACAACTTGTCGAACTGTTGACGCCAGATTGGCAGCGTTCAACTTTCGCTACAGATGTCTGAGAATAACGACGTCTGGAACTTCGACTCAGGGTTCGGAGGCCATCACCACCCGGTTGCGCCCACTTTCCTTGGCCTCGTACAAGGCCTTGTCGGCGCGGGCGATCATGTCGGCCGCCAGTACCGCGGCATCACCCTCCTCCGGCAGCAGCAGCATGGCCACGCCGATGGAGATGGTCACGCGCACGGCCTCGCGCACGCGGGCGGGCACGCTCTGGGCGCTCACGATGCGACGGATGCGCTCGGCCGTTTCCAGGCCGGCCAGGCCCGGCGTGGCCGGCAGCAGCACGACGCACTCCTCGCCGCCGTAGCGCGCCACCACGTCGCTGCCGCGCAGCTGTACCTTGACGAGGTTGGCCACGTAGCGCAGCACCTCGTCACCGGCCTGGTGGCCCAGGGTGTCGTTGAGCTTTTTGAAATGGTCGACGTCGATGAACATGCAAACCAGCGGCTGGCCGTTGCGGCGCGCGGCCAGCACTTCCTCCAGGCAACGCGATTCGAAATAGCGCCGGTTGTGCACGCCGGTCAGCACGTCGGTCAGGCCGGCCAGCTTGAGGCGTTCGGTGGCCAGAGCGCTGTCCAGGCACACAGCCACCAGTGCGGCCAGGCGCTCCAGAAAGTCGGTACTGCTGCCGGCCACGAAGCGCTGTGCGTCGCGGCTGCCCAGGTTGAGGCTGCCGATGAAGCGGCCGTGGTGCAGCAGCGGCAACAGGGCCACCGAAGCCAGTCCGGACGGTGCATCTTCGAACAGGAAGGCCGGCACCTCGTCGAAGCCGGCCAGTTGCGGCTGGCCGGTGCCGGCGTAGAGCGACTGCAGTTCCACATCGCTGTCGAGGAACAGCAAGCCTTCGGCCATGTGCTTAGAGTCGCCCAGCACCCGACCCACTTCATACAGCGGGTCAACCAGGGCCAGGGTGACGGCGTCGAGCTCGAAAAGCGATTTGTATTCGATCAGCAGGGTGTCGATGAGTGCGGCCAGCGAGGCCGCACCAATCACCTTGCGCTCGAGCTGGTCGAAGCGCCGCATCTTCTCCTGGTTCAGGCGCGCTTCGTTCAGCATCGCCTCCAGCCGGTTGCGCAAGCGCTGGTTTTCCGCCTGCAGCACGGCCAGCGACAGGCGTTCATTGGAACGGCTTTTGCCCTGAGATGCCTCCGTCAAGATTCCGATCCCCCCTGCACACGATGGTGTTTATCGCCGAATAGTACCGCGGCCGTGTGACCGCTCGGTGATCTCACGCCCCCAGCAGGCCACTGTGGGCTGACGCATGCTTGAGCCAGGCGGGGTCCTGGGCCAGTTCCAGCGCCGCATTCAGTGCCCGCGACGGCCGGTTCATGTCGAGCACCATGAAGCCGATCGGCGTGGTGACCGTGGGGCTGACCAGCGGCGCCGCTTCCAGCTCGCCGAAACTGCGGATGGCGCCGACCAGCGCGCCGGGCAGGATGCTGCAGACCTGACCGTCCAGCACGCTCAGTGCCAGCGCCAGCACCGAGTCGGTCTCCATGGCGGGGACCACTTGCGCCCCAGCTTCGGCCAGGGCGGCATCGACGATGGTGCGGTTGTGCATCTCGGGCGTCAGCAGGCACAAGGGCCGCTGCGCTGCCTCGGCCCAGCTCAGTTCACGCCCCATCTGCATGCTCGTCTGGGCCGCTTGGGTGGAGCGACGCAGCAGGAAGTAGTGCTCGGTGTACTGCGGGAGGGTCTTGAACGGCATGTTGCGCCGACTCAGGCGCTCCATGTAACCCAGCCCCATGTCGAGCGCAAGATTCTCCAGCCCGGTCTCGATGTCCGGTGAACTCATCGAGCGCACGATCGGCAGGATGCCGGGATGACGTGCCTGCAGCATGGCCGCGAAGCGCGCTGCGATCGGCATCACCGAAGGCACGGCGCCGATGCGCAAGGTGCCCTGGGGATGTCCGTCCGTGCTCTTGAGTTCCTGCTTCAGCAACTCATGCTCGTGCAGGATGCGCTGGGCCGCCTGAAAGATCAGCTCACCTTCCGGTGTGAAGCCCTCGAAGGCCCGGCCACGCTTGACGATGGCGGTGCCGAACTCCTCTTCCAGTGTGCGCAGCGCGTTGGACAGCGCCGGCTGCGAGATGTGGCAGGCCAGCGCCGCACGGCCAAAATGCCGGTGCTCGTGCAGGGCCACCACATAACGCAGCGAGGTGAACAGGTTCATGATCCTGTCGCCCCGTGGACCGACGAGACGCTACGTCGGCTCACTTGCCGGCGTTGGGGAAGAACAGCTGCTCGCCACCAATCTTGTAGGCGGCAATGGCGTTCTGGCCGGCGGGCGAAACGACCCAGTCGACGAACTTCTGTGCCTCGGCCAGTTTGACCTGCGGGTGCTTGGCCGGGTTGACCACCATCACGCCGTACTGGTTGAACAGGCGCTTGTCGCCTTCGACCAGCACGACCAGGTCGGCGCGGTTCTTGAAGTTGAGCCAGGTGCCGCGATCGGCCAGCACATAGGCGCCACTGCTGGCGGCAATGTTGAGCGCCGGGCCCATGCCACAGCCGCATTCCTTGTAGCCGCTGCCTTTTTTGTCGGCCAGGTCGGCCAGCTTCCAGAAGCGCAGCTCAGCGGCATGGGTGCCGCTTTTGTCGCCGCGCGAGATGAAGGCGCCGTTGGTCGCGCTGATCTTCTTCAGCGCCACCGCGATGTCGTTGCCTTTGGTGCCCACCGGGTCGGCCTTGGGGCCGATCAGCACAAAGTCGTTGTACATGACCTCCTCGCGCTTGGCCGAGAAGCCATCGGCCACGAACTTCTCTTCGGCCACCTTGTCGTGCACGAAGAGCACGTCGGCATCGCCCCGGCGCGCCATGTCGATGGCCTGGCCGGTGCCCAATGCGACCACCTTCACATCGATGCCGCTGACCTTCTTGAATTCAGGCAGCAGGTAGGAGAACAGGCCCGACTGCTCGGTGGAGGTGGTGGAGGCCACCACAATGCTTTGCGCCATGGCGCCGGCACTGGCGAGCAAGGCGGTGCCGAGGGCGGCGACGAGGGTCAGACGACGGAATGCATTCATAAACTTTCTCCTTGAACGAACAAATGGGCCTGCGGGCACAGCGTGCGCAACAGGTCGTGGTTGAAAAAATCGGCAACGGGCAGGTCGGCCATCAGCCGCCCTTGCTCGAGGTAAATGACGCGGCTGGCCAGGCGCTTGACCTGGCCGAGGTTGTGGCTGCTGAACACCAGCGTGGGTGGGCGTTCGCCCCCCGGGTGCCCGAGCGTGAACTCGGCGATCTGCGCTTCCACTTCGCGTTTGGCGTGCGGGTCCAGGCTGGCGGTGGGCTCGTCAAGCAGCCACACGTCGGGGCGCAAGGCCCAGGCGCGGGCCAGGGCAACACGCTGCTGCTGACCTCCCGAGAGCGCCCGCGCGTTGCGCTCGGCGATGTGTCCCAGCTCCACACGGTCGAGTGCGGCCAGCGCCAGCGCGCGGGTCTCGCCCCATGCAACGCCCTTGAGCCAGAGCCCGAGCTGGATGTTCAGCCGCACGCTCAGGCGCAACATGTGGGGCCGCTGGAACAGCATGGCCACACGCTGCCGGCTTGACGCCTGGAGCTCACCGCCGCTGACGCGTTGCAGGCCATGCAGGGTGCGCAACAACGTGCTTTTGCCGCTGCCGTTCGCGCCCACCAGCGCCACGCGCTCACCCGCCTGGATGCGCAGGTAAATGTCGCTCAGGGCATGCAGACGGCCGGCCGGTCCCAGGTGCACCTGCACGTTGCGCAGGTCAAAACACACCGCGGGCACCACCGCATTCACAGGCAGGCCGCTCATTGCGTCACCAATGTAAGGCGGGTGGCATCGGCGCTGTCGGCGCGCTCGCGCCAGCGGCTCAGCAGCGAGACCATCGCGTTGAGCACCAGCACCACGCCCAGCAGAACCAGGCCCAGGCCCAACGCCAGCGGCAGATCCCCCTTGCTGGTTTCCAGCGCGATGGCGGTGGTCATGACGCGGGTGAAGCCTTCGATGTTGCCGCCCACGATCATCACCGCACCGACCTCGGAGACGGCGCGGCCAAACGCGGTGAGCAGCACGGTGACGAGCGCGTAGCGGTCGTCCCAGGCCAGCAACAGGCTGCGCAGCATCGACCCCGCGCCCAGCGACGAGAGCTGTTCGCCGTGGTTGCGGTCGGCATCTTCCACCACCTGGCGCGTGAGCGCCGTGACCAGGGGCAGCACCAGGCAGGCCTGCGCCAGCACCATGGCCTGGAAACTGAACAACCAGCCCAGAAAACCCAGCGGGCCCGAGCGCGACAGCAAAAGATAGATGACCAGACCGACCACCACCGAGGGCACGGCCAGGAAGGTGTTGAGCAGGGTGAGCACGACGCCACGCCCCGGGAACCTTGCGACCGCCAGCCACGCGCCAAGCACCAGCCCCAGGCCACACGCCAGCAAACAGGCCATGGCGCTCACGCCCAGGGACCGGCTGACCACCGACCACAAACCCGGATCGCCCGAAACCACCAGCTGCAAAGCGGTGGTGACGCTGTCGGAAAAAGTGTTCATATGTTGCGGCCAAGCTTACGGGGGTGCTCCCGGATTGAGAGTACGTAATGACGCGATATGAAGCCGACTACATACGACGCGACAGGCGAGTGACAAGCTCTTTCAGGCAAACTCTCGCACCATGCGAAAGATCGAGCTCTCCTACACACTGACCTCACCGGAACCAGGGCGCTCGCAACATCCCGCACTGCTGCGCAATCCCATGATGGATGTGCTGCACGCCTTGCGCAGCAGCGGCTCCATCTCGGGCGCGGCGCGCGAACTCGACCTGTCCTACCGACACGTGTGGGGTCAGCTGAAGGAGTGGGAAGCGGGTCTGGGTCAGGCCCTGATCTTCTGGGAACGCGGCCAGGCCGCACGCCTCACGCCGTTTGGTGAGCGCCTGCTCATGGCCGAGCGCCTCGCCCAGGCACGGCTGGGGCCGCAGATGGAGAGCTTGCGCGCCGAACTCGAGCGCGCATTCGCCATGGCGTTTGAAGACGGCAAGAGCACCAGCAGTGGTGACGTGCTCACGCTCTATGCCAGCCACGACCACGCCTTGACCGAACTGCAGCAACACGCAGGCACGGCCACCGAGGGGCGAAACGCATCACCTCCGCTGCACCTGGACATCCGCTTCTGCGGCAGCGTCGACGCCATCCGGGCGCTCAACGAAGGGCGCTGCGAGCTGGCAGGTTTCCACACCCAGCCATTCGCTGCCGCTGGCAGCCTGAGCGCACGCGCCTACCGTCCCCTGCTCAAGCCCGGGCTGCACAAGATCATCGGCTTCGCGCGCCGCTCCCAGGGTCTCATGGTGTCGCCGGGCAACCCGCTGCGGCTGCGCGACATCGGTGACGTGGCACGCCTGCAGGCCCGTTTCGTCAACCGCGCCATCGGCACCGGCACGCGCCTGCTGATCGACGAGCTGCTGGCACAAGCCAGTCTGCTCCCCATGGACATCGTGGGTTACCACAATGTGGAAAGTTCACACGCCGCCGTGGCGCAGGCGGTGGCCAGCGGGAGCGCCGACGTGGGCCTGGGCACCGAATACGCGGCGCGCGCGCAGGGCCTGGGCTTTGTGCCGATCACCGAAGAGCGCTACCTGCTGGTGTGCCTGAAGAGCGCACTGGAGCAACCCGCCATGCAGCGCCTGCTGCAGCGCTTGCGCAGCCGGACCTGGCAAGACCGCCTGAACGCCCTGCCCGGTTATGCCACCGATCATTGCGGTGAAGTTGCAGCCATGAAGCGTTTGCTCCCCTGGTGGGATTGATCAAGCCCCCTCGCTTCCCCGCTGCGCGTGGTCCGCTGCCCCCCGAGGGGGCTGATCCGCCTTGGGGCGGCCCGGCGCCGGATCCTTGTTCTCTCGACTAAGGCCAGTCGCACATCAACTTGGCGGGAGCAGGCTTGTTGAACTTGGGCGAACCCGCCTTGAGCGCCGTGCCCATCACCACCCAGCCCACCAGCTGTTCACCGGGTGCGCAGAAAGCAGCCACGACCGGCGCGGCGCGTACCTTGGAACCCGAGAGCATCTTGCCCGCATAGCCGAGCACGTGCGCCGCGTTCAGCAGGTTGGTGAGCGCACCGCCCACGGCCATCCACTGCTCGTGCACGCTGGCCAGCGGGTGGCCGGGGTCGATGCGTGCAACCACCGCGACCAGCAGGGGCGCATCGAGCGCGCGGTGGCGGTCGCGCCCGGCATCTTCCGTGCCCTTGCCTGCGATCAGGGCCGCCTGCTCAAACAGATCGGCCAGACGCCCACGTGCCTGCCCGCGGATGGCGGCAAAACGGAACGGCACCAGGCCGGCGTGGTCCGGCGCTCTCAGGGCCGCTGCGGCCATGTGCCGGAGCTCATCGAGCGAAGGCGCGGGATCTGCCAGGTGTTTCGTGCCCACCGAATAGCGATCGAGCAAGCCAGCCAGCGGGTTGGTGTGGTGTTGAGGGTCGTGCATGCCGATGCAAATCCTAGAAAACCAGCGTGCGCCAGCGCAGATCGGCCGCGCGCGCCATGAACTGCACCGCGCCGCCGTGGCCGCTGCATTCCGGGATGAGTTGCTTCGGATCGATGCCGTGGGCGTGCAGCGCATCGGTGCAGGCCAGCAGCCGCGCGCCGTGCGACACGGCTTCACGCATCGCATCCAGCACGGTCTTGTCGAAACGCTCGCTCGCGCGCAGCCGAGCCGCCACGCCAGGCACCAGCAACCGCACGCTGCGCGCGGTGAAGTAGATCTCCACCGGAACATCCATCGCGGCAGCGGCAGCGGCATGAAAAAACGGCGTGGCCAACAGGTGCGGGGCATCCGGCTCGCTGGCCCACAACAGGATCGCGATGCCCGCGACAGATTGTTCGACAAAACCCAAGGGCTACTCCTGCACGCGGTGCAACCACGCGTGGTGCTGCATGGCGGGCGCCACCGCCTCGCCGTGCACCAGCGCCTGCAGACCGGTGTCGCCATCCGCCATGCGCAGCTGCGCGAGCCAGCCCGCACCATACGGGTCTTCGTGCACCAGCCCCGGGTTGTCGGCCAGGCGCGGGTTCACCGCCGCCACGGTGCCACTCAACGGCGACTTCACCGACACGATGGACTTGGCCAGCTCCACCACGGCGATGGAGCGGCCCTGCTCCACGGTCGAGCCCACGGACTTGGGGCGGCACATGTAGATCTCGCCCGCCAGCTGGATGCCCAGCGCGGTGATGCCCACGGTGGCGAGGCCGTCGCCGTCCAGACGCGCCCAGACCTGGTGCTCCACGTGGTAGTGGAGGTCGTCGGGGCAGTGCAGGTGCAAGGCGCTCACGGCTGCGTGATGAATGTGGCGGAGGAGAATGGGAGTCGAACCCACCCGGCGACGCATGGCGCCACCCACCGGGTTTGAAGCCCGGCCGACCCACCAGGGTCGTTTCCCCTCCGCAGAAAAGCTCGGCCGATCATGGCGATGCCTCGGCCATGACAGGCTCTGAAAACAACTGGCTGTCGGCGCGCAGCCAGTGCATGTCGCCCACCCGGCGCAACAGGCCGATGCGGTCGAAGTGTTCCAGGATCTGGATGGCTCGCTTGCGGCCCAGACCGGTCGCGTCGCGAAACCCGGCGGCCGCCACCGCGCCCCCGTTCTGCGTGGCCACCTGCCGTGCGATCGCGGTGAGCCGCGCCATCGTGGCCAACGGGTAGTAGAGGTCCTTCACCACCTGGTAGAGCTCGCCGCGCTGGGCCAGGCGCACCAGGGTCACGCGCACCAGGGCTTCGGGCTCGCCGCTGTCGCGCGCGAGGTCGCGCACCCAGGCGCCTTCGAAGCCGGCAGCCAGCAGCGGCGTGGCTACTTTCTGGGCCAGCCGTTCTTCGGTGGCCGAGAGACGCACACCATGTTCGGGCAGGTGCACGAAAGCGCCGCGCACCTGCGCCTGGCCAGCGGCCTGCAGGCGCGCGAGCAAGGCGCGCCACAGGGCTTCGGGCAGGCGCGGCAGCGCCAGGCGGCGCAGGCGCGCGCTGTCGGGGCCGAGTTCTTCGGCGTGTGTGGCGTGGTAGGTGGTCAGCACCTGCTGCACGCGCACCTGCGCCTGCCCGGTCTGCGCCGCGCCCAGGGCGAGGTCGCCGTGCGCATCGGTGTGGCGCAGCACGCCGGCCGGCAGGTCGCCTGCGGGCGTGCCTTGGGCGGCGGCGAAGCGGCGCAGGTCCAGCCCTTGCGGCGCCACAGCCAGCAGCGCGGTGAGACGTTCCTGAGCGGTGGGCAGCGCCAGGGCATCGAGCTCGGCGAGCCGCTGCGGCGTGCGGCGGTAGCGCACCGGCGCGCACGGGTCGAGCACGCGGCCACCGGCCAGCGTGCGCGAGGCCGAGGCGTCGCGCAGCACCACGCGGTCGCCTTGCCAGGCGCCGAGCGGCTTGCGCAGCACCAACTGCGCGCGGCCGCTCTGCCCCGGTTCGATCACCGGCGGATCGAGCACGGCCACCGACGCCAGCACCGAGGCAGAGCCCAGGTGCACATGCACGCTGGTGCCCGACCGCAAGGCGCGCGCCTCACCGTGCCACAGCGTGAGCTGCACATCCACCCGCTCGGTGGTCATGACCATGGCGGGTTCGGCGAGCCACTGGCCGCGCTCGATCTCGTGTTTGTCGACGCCGGCCAGCGCCACCGCGCACCGCTGGCCGGCGTGGGCGGTGGTCACCGTGCGGTTCTGGGCGTGCAGGCTGCGCACGCGGGCGCGCCGGTTGCCTGGCACCAGTTGCAGTTCGTCGCCCACACTCACGTGGCCCGCGTGCACCGTGCCGGTGACCACCGTGCCCACGCCATCGAGCGTGAAGGCGCGGTCCACCGCGAGGCGAAATGCCTCGGTCGCCCGGATGTGGGCGGCCGTGTCGTGCGCGGCCTGGAACAGCGAATCCTTGAGCGCTGCGAGACCTTCACCGGTGTGCGAGGACACCGGCAGCACCAGCGCGCCGGCCAGCGGTGTCTGCGCAATCAGCTCGCGCACGTCGGCCGTCACGGCCAGCACGCGCGCGGCATCTGCGCGGTCGCACTTGGTGATGACGACCAGCCCCCGATCGATGCCCAGCAGCGACAGCACCGCCAGGTGTTCGCGCGTCTGCGGCATCACGCCGTCGTCGGCCGCCACCAGCAGCAAAGCGAAGTCGATGCCGGTGGCACCGGCGAGCATGGTGTGCACCAGGCGCTCGTGACCGGGCACGTCGATGAAACCGATGCGGGTGCCGTCCGGGGAATCCAGAAACGCATAGCCGAGTTCGATCGACACGCCGCGCTGTTTCTCCTCGGGCAGGCGGTCGGTGTCCACACCGGTGAGCGCGCGCACCAGCGTGGTCTTGCCGTGGTCGATGTGGCCTGCGGTACCGATGATCATGAAGATTCGAACAAGCAGGCGGGTTCAGGCGAACATGTCGTCGAACTTCAGGCCGGCCCAACGGAAGTTTTCCTTCACCAGGTCGGCGCTGCGCTGGTTGATGTCGATCTGCGTCTGCTCGATCACACCCTTGTCGTTGACCTTGTAGTCGAACTGCACGCTGATGGCCTCGCGCGGCTCGCCGTTGACCATCATGTAGCAGAGGTTGTCGGGCAGCGCGGCCTTCGGACTGCGGCCCGCCACGCGCTCGGCGATGTAGGCCGCCACGATGTGGCCGTGCTTGTTCGCCACGTGCGCGCTCTTGGGATAGAACGCGAACTGTGGCGAGACGAAGCCCACCGCGTCGCCGATCACGTACACGTCCGGATCGCCCTTGAGGTTGAGCATGAGCGGGTCCACCTCGGCCCATCCTGTGGGCTTGCCTTGCGAGTTCAGGCCCACGGCGCCGGCCTTCCACGCCAGGTCGCCCGCCTGGTGGGGGGCCATCAGCACAGCATGGTCGAACTTCATGTCGCCCGCGTCGGTCTTGATGGTCTTGCTGAACGGATCGATTTCCTGAATGTGCGCGTTGGGCACATAGGTGATGTAGTCCTTGTAGAGCTCGTTGAAGGCTGCGCGAAAGCCCGGGCCGATGGGGCGCACGCCGTCCTTGTGGTCGAGGATGGTGACCCTGCCCTTGATGTTGTTGTGCTTGAAGTACCAGGCCACCATGCACGCACGCTCGTAGGGTGACGGCGGGCACCGCTGCGGTGGCGGGGGCAAGGTCATGACCCAGTCACCCCCCTTGAAGTTGTGCAGCGCCTTCTTGAGGGCAAAGTGTTCGGCATTGCTCACGTACGCGGCGGGGAAACGGGCGCGCGTGGCATCGGCCACGCGCCGGTCGTTACCGAACCAGGCCTCGTAGTTGTAGCGGATGCCCGGTGCCAGCACGAGGTAGTCGTAGTCGAGCGCGCCCAGGCTGGTGACCACGCGCTTCGCGCCACGGTCCACCTCCAGCACTTCGGCCTGGATGAAGCGGTAGCCGTGGCGTTCGGAAACGCCGAGGTAGTCGTGCGTGATGAAGCTGGTGTCCACCATGTCGACGAGCCACTTGTTGCTGATCGGGCAGGAGAAGAAGACCGGGTTGCGCTCGAGCAGGACCACCTCGGCTGAGGGCGCGAGCTGGCGCAGGTACTTGGCGGTGGTCAGTCCGCCCCAGCCGCCGCCACACACCACCACACGCGGCGCCTTGCCCTTGGGCAGCAGATTCTTCGCCGGGTTGCCGATGAAGAAGGGCAGCGCGGCCGGGCCGGTGGTGGCGCCGGGCGTGGCGCAGCCCGCGAGCACGGCGCCAGTGGCGCCGGCCGCAGCCGCGAGAAAGGTGCGTCGATCAAGGCTCATGGGATCTCCCGTTTCGTTGTTGTGTTTGGTGAATGGAATTCAAGCCAGAGTCTGCCGCAATGCCGGCAACTGACCCAGGAACGAAGCGCTGTCCTCCAGGCAGCGCAGATCGAGCAGCAGGCGGTCGTCGGCCACGCGGCCGATCACCGGCAAGGGCAGTTGCCGCATGGCGGTGGCGAGTTCGTCGAGCGCGCGGCCAGCGCCCTTCTTTTGCAGCGGTGCAATGGCCAGACCGGCCGAGGGCAGCTTCTCCACCGGCAGCGAGCCCGAACCGATCTGGCCCATGAGTTCGACCACGCTCACCGCGAAGCGCGGCTCCACCGCGTGGGTCACCGCGGGCAGCAGCGTGTGGGCGAGTGCACGAATCGCATCGGTGGGCCGGGTGAGCAGGCGCAGCGTGGGCAGGTCCTGCGTGAGGCGCTCGGGCCGCAGGTAGAGCATCAGCGTGGCTTCAAGCGCGGCCAGCGGCAGCTTGCTCATGCGCAGCGCACGCTTCATGGGGAACTTGCGGATGCGTCCCACGGCCTCCTTGCTGCCCACGATCAGCCCGGCCTGCGGACCGCCGAGCAGCTTGTCGCCGCTGAACGTGACGATGTCGCAACCGGCGGCCAGCTTTTCCTGCGGCAGCGGCTCACGCGGCAGGCCCCAATGGGCGAGGTCGACCAGCGAGCCCGAACCGAGATCGGTGGCCAGGGGCAAGCCGCGCGCATGGGCGATGGGCGCGAGATCGGCTTCGTCCACCGCGGTGGTGAAACCCTGCACCGCGTAGTTGCTGGTGTGCACCTTCATGAGCAGCGCGGTGCGCTCGGTGATGGCGCGTTCGTAGTCCTGCGGGTGGGTGCGGTTGGTGGTGCCCACCTCCACCAGCGTGGCGCCGGCCGAGCTCATCACGTCGGGCATGCGGAAGGCCCCACCGATCTCCACCAGTTCACCGCGCGAGACGATCACTTCCTTACCGCGCGCCATGGCCGCGATGGTGAGCAGCACGGCAGCCGCGTTGTTGTTGACCACGGTCGCAGCCTGCGCACCGGTGAGCGTGCACAGGAGTTCTTCGACGATGCTGTCGCGGTCGCCACGGCCACCGCTCTCCAGGCTGTATTCGAGATTGTTCGGGCTGGTCATCAGCGCGAGCAGGTGTTGCAGCGCACTGTCGGCCAGCAGCGATCGGCCCAGGTTGGTGTGGATCACCGTGCCGGTGAGATTGATGACCGCGCGCATGCGTGGCGCGAGGCGGTGCTCCACGCGCAGCGTGATTGCATCGGCCAGGGCATCGGGCGCGACCGCGCCGGTCTGCAGCGCGCCGGCGAGCGCCTGCGTGCGCAAGCCGTCCAGCAAGGCCCTCGCTTCGCTCGCAACACGCGTGTGGCCGTGTTCGATCACGAGCGAAGCCACCGCCGGCTGGCGCAGCAGGCGGTCAATGGATGGCAGGTCTTTCGGGTGTACCTCGAAACTGGCCTTGGAACCGTCAACGACGGATTCGGTGGGCCGGCTCATCAGTCGCCTCCCGCGTGGGGCGAAGCGTCGGGCGGTTCGGGCTCGCCAAACAACAGCATCAGGTTGACGCCCGTGCGTTGCTTGCCGGTCTCGGAGACCAGCAGGTCCAGCGTGAGGCTGGCCAGGTCGTCGGCCACCGGTTCCACAAAGGGGTCGCGGTCGGTGTGCACCATCTTGAGGTAGTGGCCGCAGTCATCGCAGGCTTCGGCCTGAACAGTCGCCAGCGCCGCGCGCGCGGCGCTGGCCTCGGCATCGTTGCTCTGCTCGGCAGCATCAAGCGAGTGGTAGGACAGGCTCTTGGTGCCGAGGCAGTGCGGGCATTTGATGCGCACCATGTGCCATTGCATCCCGCACAGCGAGCAATGCAGGTATCGCTGACCCAGCGAGTCGCCGGATGTGCGCGTGATGCTGGCGGTGGGGCGGCTGCCGCAGCAAGGGCACACGGTTTCGTCGTCGATGCGGCCGAAGGGCTGACCCTGGCCCTGGTGGTGCTCACGAACCGCCAGCACCATGTGCGTCCAGTAGACCTGGAGCGCGCCCGCCACGATGGGCGCACTGGCGAGATCAAGCCCGGCCATCACACCGGTGAGCAGGGCGTCGGCCTGGCGCTCCAGAAAAACCTCGTCGGCATTGGCCAGGCGCTGCAGCGTGGGCGATGCGCCCGCCGGCGCGTGGGCCTGCAGGTCGGAAGCGAGGGCGCGCAGGACGCGATGCCATGCAGGGTCGCGTGGCCAGTCGCTGGCGGGCAGGGGCGGCAGACCACGGCGGGCCGCCTCGTCGATGGCACGGCCATCGGGAATGGGCACACCTTGCAGCGCTTGCAACTGCGCCTGTTGTGCGTGGGCGAGGTCGGCCGTGAACGCGAGAAAATCCCCCATGGCGTGGCCCCGGGAGAGTTGCCGCAGACGCATTTCACGCTCGGCGAAAAATGTCGCGCGTTCGGGCCAGTGCAGAAAAGCGGTCTCGCCTGCGGCCCGAGCGGAAATCTCTTCCGGAGACATCACACGCACCGTCGCTCCAGCAACCATCACTCACTCCAATCAAAAGGTCCCGGGCACGCCGTGCCCGGGATGGTGGGGCCCAAGGTCTATCGACCCTTGGTCATTTCTTCATGCCACAGCGGGTGGTTTGCCTTCGCCCAGCCTTCGGTGACGGTGCCTCGCGTCATGGCGCGCACCGTGCCCTTGACCCAGATGGCGGCGTACACATGCATGATGGTGGCGGCCACCAGCACCATGGCGGCCACCGCGTGCAGCAACACCGCCAGGCGCAACAGGTCGATGGGAAAGAAGGGCGCGAACCAGGGCCGCCAGAACATCAGGCCGGTGACCAGCAGCACCAGCAGGCTCACGGCCATGGCCCAGAAGACCATCTTTTGCCCGTAGTTGTATTTGCCCACCGGAGGCATCCCCGACTTGTCGCCCTGCAGCATGCGACCCGCGTGTTTTTTCCACTCGCGGTCCGTGTCGGTGACGAGGTTGTCGCGCCAGAGCTTGAAAAACAGCCCGAGGAAACCCAACACCATCAGCACACCCATGAAGGGGTGCAGTATGCGGGCCCACGAGCCGCCGCCAAACAGGTGGCTGAGGAAGAACAGGCTGGGGTGGAAGAAGGCCAGGCCCGAGAGCCCGGCGAGCACGAACATGAGCGCGATGAACCAGTGGTTCATGCGGTCACCGTCCTTGTAGCGTTGCAGCATGCGGGTCTTCATCACACGCCCTCCTTCTCGTCGGCCTTGTCGGTCTCATCGGCCTGTTTCTCTTCGATCGGGCCCACCTTCATGTAGTGGAAGAAGCCCGCGACCACCGCGCCCAGCATGGCGGCCACAGCCAGCGGCTTGGCCACGCCTTTCCACAGCGCCACCATGGGGCTGATGGTCGGGTCGCGCGGCAGGTCTTCCAGCTCGGGGCGGTCGGCGTGCTTGAGCACGTACATGACGTGCGTTCCACCCACCCCCTGCGGGTTGTAGAGGCCTGCATTCTGGAAGCCACGTTCCTTCAACTCGTCAGAGCGCTTCTCGCCGTAGGCGACCATGTCGTCCTTGGTGCCGAAGGTGATGGCGCCGGTGGGGCAGGTCTTCACGCACGCCGGCTCCAGGCCCACGCCCACACGGTCGGAACACAAGGTGCACTTGTAGGCCTTGTTGTCCTTTTCGCTGATGCGCGGTACATCGAACGGGCAACCCTTGATGCAGTAGCCGCAGCCGATGCAATGCTCGGAGTGGAAATCGACGATGCCGTTGGCGTACTTGACGATGGCACCGGGCGAAGGGCAGGCTTTCAGGCACCCGGGGTCTTCGCAGTGCATGCAGCCGTCCTTGCGGATCAGCCATTCGAGACTGCCTTCGGAGGGTTCGACCTCGAAGAACTTCATCACGGTCCACGACGTGGGCGTGAGGTCGCTCGGGTTGTCGTACACACCGATGTTGGTGCCGACCTCGTCGCGCAGGTCGTTCCAGTTCATGCAAGCCACCTGGCAGGCCTTGCAGCCGATGCACTTGGACTCGTCGATGAGCTTGGCGACCTGCGGCGCCGCGGTGCGCACCTGGGGTGTGGGCGTGGTGGTGGCCGAGCGGGCCACCACATCGAGTGATTGCATGCTGCTCATGGCTTACCCCAGCTTTTCAATGTTGACAAGGAACGCCTTGAACTCCGGCGTCTGCGAGTTGGCGTCTCCAACGAACGGGGTCAATGCATTGGCCAGGTAGCCGTTCTGCGTCACACCCTTGAAGCCCCAGTGGATGGGGATGCCGACGTGGTGCACCTGCTGGCCGTTCACCGTGAGCCCCTTCATGCGCTTGGTGACTACGCAGGCCGCGATCACCTCGCCGCGGTTGCTGCGCACCTTGACCATGTCGCCCTGCTTGATGCCCTTCTCCTTCGCCAGCTCTTCGCCGATTTCGACGAACGGCGCGGGCTGGGTGATGGCGTTGCTGCGCGAGTGTTTGGTCCAGTAATGCAGGTGCTCGGTGAGTCGGTAGGTGGTTGCCGCGTACGGGAACTCCTCCTTCTTGCCGAAAGCCTCCAGGTCACCCTTGTAGACGCGCGCTGCGGGGTTGCTCACCGCCTTGGGGTTGGTCGGGCACATGAGGTTCGTGCCCACCGGCGTTTCGAACGGTTCGTAGTGCTCGGGGAACGGACCTTCGGCCATGCCGATCGCGTGCAGCCGCGCCACGCCCTCGGGGTTCATGATGAAGGCGCCCACGTTCTGCTCGGGGGCGGCATCGGGACGCATGTCCGGGATGTCGGCGCCACCGGCCCAACTCGTGCCGTTCCAGGCCAGGTACTTGCGGCTCGGATCCCAGGGCTTGCCATCCTTGTCCGCGCTGGCGCGGTTGTAGAGGATGCGGCGGTTGGCCGGCCACGCAAAACCCCAGTTGGGGTGCACACCCAGGCCGGTGGGGTCGCTGTTGTCGCGCCGCGCGGTCAGGTTGCCCGCCTGGCTCCAGCAACCGGCATAGATCCAGTTGCCGCAGGCCGTGCTGCCGTCGTCGCGCAACACCGCGAAGCCCGGCAATTGCTCACCGGCTTTCACGATGGGCGTTGGCGCAGGTGCGCCCGCTGCCGCAGCAGGCACGGGGATGGGCTTGCCGCTGGCGTCCAGCTTGGGTGCCGGTGGTGGCGCGTAGAGATCGACGAGCGCCTTGCCGGAGATCTCGCGCAACAACTCGGCCGGCGATGGCGCGTTGGCGTTGATATAGGGCCAGGCGAGGGCGGCCACCGGTTCGGGCAGCGTGCCGCCGTCCTTGGCGTACATGCCACGCAGCGTCATGAACAGGCGTGCCATGATCTCCGAGTCGGGTTTGGCCTGCCCCGGTGGATCGACCGCTTTTTCCTTCCAGCTGATGACACGGCTGGAGTTGGTGAAGCTGCCGGTTTCCTCGGCGAAACAGCTGGTCGGGAAGCGGAACACCTCGGTCTGTATCTCGGCCGGGTTGACGTCGTTGAGCGGTCCGAAGTTCTTCCAGAACTCGCTCGTCTCGGTCTCCAGCGGATCCATCACCACCAGGTACTTCAGCTTGGCCAGGCCTTGCGACAGCTTCTTCTTGTTGGGCACCGCCGCCAGCGGATTGAAACCCTGCACGATGAAGCCGTTCACTTTCCCCTGGTGCATGCGCTCGAAGATGGCCAGGATGTCGTAGGCGGTATCCCGCTTGGGCACCCAGTCGTAGGCGAAGTTGTTCTCTGCCGTGGCGGCTGCACCGTAGTAGGCCTTCATCAGGCTGGTGTTCCACTTGGCGAAGTTCTGCGTGAACGCCATCTGGTTCGGCCGCAGCGGCTTGCCCACGCGGGAGGCGAGGTAAGTCGCGCGGTCCACGTCGGCATCGGTCGGTGAACTCTGGTAGCCCGACAGCACCTCGGAGTAGGCGCACATGTCGGTGATGCCCTGCACGTTGGCGTGTCCGCGCAGCGCGTTGATGCCGCCACCCGGCCGGCCCATGTTGCCCAGCAGCAGCTGGATCATGGCCATCGTCCGGATGTTCTGGCTGCCCACCGAGTGTTGCGTCCAGCCCAGCGCGTAGCAGATCGTCATCACCTTGTTGGTGGCGGCGGTCTCGCCCAGCATTTCGCACACCTTGAGGAACTTGTCCGCGGGCGTACCGGTGATGCTGCTCACCAGCTCGGGGGTGTAGCGCGCGTAGTGCTTCTTCATCTGCTGGAAAACGCACAGGGGGTCCTGCAGCGTTTCGTCCACCTTGACGAAGCCGTCCTCGCCCATCTGGTAACCCCAGGTGGCCTTGTTGTAGCTGCGCTTGGCCTCGTCGTAACCACTGAAGAAGCCGTTGTCGAAGCCGTAACCCGCCTTGGTGAGGAACGCAGCGTCGGTGTTGAGCTTGACGTAGTCCAGGTGGATCTTGTTGTTGGACAACAGGTAGTTGATGACCCCGCCCAGGAAGGCGATATCGGTTCCCACGCGGATCGGCGCGTAGTAGTCCGCGACCGCGGCGCTGCGGGTGAAGCGTGGGTCCACCACGATGAGCTTCGCCTTGCGCTGCTGCTGTGCTTCCACCACCCACTTGAATCCGCAAGGGTGGGCTTCGGCGGCATTGCCACCCATGATGAGGACGAGATCGGCATTCTTGATATCGGTCCAAGAATTCGTCATCGCTCCGCGACCGAAAGTCGGGCCCAGACTGGACACCGTCGGCGCATGTCAGATACGGGCTTGTGTGTCGAGTGCGACGATCCCCAAGCCACGAGCGATCTTGACGCTCAAGTACCCCGATTCGTTCGACGAGGCCGACGAGATCAGGAAGCCGGTGGTGTTCCAGCGGTTGACCGTGACGCCGGCGGCGTTGGTCTTGATCAGGTTGGCGTCGCGGTCGACCTTCATGTGCGTCGCCACGCGGGTGAGCGCCTCGTCCCAAGAGATGGTCTTCCACTCACTGGCACCGGCTTCGCGCACCTGCGGGTTGTGCACCCGGTTGGGCGACTGGATCATGTCCATCACGCCGGCACCCTTGGGGCAGAGCGTGCCGCGGTTGACCGGGTGGTCGGGGTCACCTTCCACGTGAATGATGGTCGACTTGACGTTTTTCGCCTTGTCACCCAGCGTGTACATCACGAGACCGCAACTCACCGAGCAATACGGGCAGGTGCTGCGGGTTTCGGTGGTGCGGGCCAGTTTGAAGCTGCGCGTCGCCGCGAGGGCAGCGGTGGGCGAGAAGCCCAGGGCCACCAGGCTGGATCCGACCAGCCCTGCTCCACTGACCCGGAAGAAATGCCTCCGGTTCATGTCCATGTGTCCATCTCCTGCGGGCGTGGGGCCCGTCACTGAATCGCCTGCTACCCGGCAGAGCTGTTTCAGTTTGCACGACGGCCGTCACGCTGCGGTGATCGCAACTACCTATGAACCTCGCTACAAATGTTGACGCGGACGACAATTTGTCGCGCCTGGCGTCCACAAAGATCGCCACAACCCTGAAAGCTTTGTGGGATTGCATGGCGCCGAATTTGCTTGACTTGAAAAACCGCAGCGGATTCTGTTGTGTTTCATGGCGCATTCGCCCATGTCAGCCCCCGGCAATGCGGCACAAACAGGGCAAAAACGGCGCTTCACGACCACGCGAGCGGCACCCACTGTCGCATGAGCGACATGAAAACCCGGGGAGCATCAATCCGACTGCCGCCGCGCGATCTCGGCAATCAGCTGACGCGCCAGCACCAGTTTCGAAGCCCGCGACAACTCCAGGGTGCCGTTCGCGTCCACCAGCAGCAGCGCGTTGTCGTCCTGCCCGAAGGTGTCGGGCCCGATGTTGCCCACCAGCAGCGGCACGCCCTTGCGCAATCGCTTGGCCTGGGCATGGGTCAGCAGGTCGTGGCTCTCGGCGGCGAAACCCACGCAGTACAGCGCACCGCTCTGCGCGCGCGGGCTGGCCGCAATGCCGGCCAGGATGTCGGGGTTCTCCACGAACGACAGCGTGGGCACCTCACCCGAGCCGTCCTTCTTGATCTTCTGGTCCAGCATCTGCGCCGGGCGCCAGTCGGCCACGGCCGCGGCCGACACGAACACGGTGGCCGCCTGGGCCAGATGGTCCAGCGTCTTCTGCATGTTCAGCGCCGACTTCACGTTGACCCGCCCCACGCCGCGCGGTGTGGGCAGGCCCACCGGGCCGGCCACCAGCGTGACATGGGCCCCAGCTTCGTGCGCGGCGCGAGCGATGGCAAACCCCATCTTGCCGCTGGAGAGGTTGGTCAGCCCCCGCACCGGGTCGATGGCTTCAAAGGTGGGTCCAGCGCTCACCAGCACGTGCTGGCCAGCGAGCGCCTTGGGCGTGAAGAAACGGATCAGGTCGTACAGCAGCTCGTCGGGCTCCAGCATGCGGCCGTCGCCGGTCTCGCCGCAGGCCTGCTCGCCCGCGCCCACGTCGAGAACGGTGGCGCCGTCAGCTCGCAACTGCTCGATGTTGCGCTGCGTGGCGGGGTGAGACCACATCTCGCGGTTCATGGCCGGCGCCAGGATGAGCGGCACGCTGTCGATGGGGCGCGCCAGGCACATCAGGGAAAGCAGCTCGTCGGCCCGCCCGTGCACCAGCTTGGCCATGAAATCGGCACTGGCGGGGGCCACCACGATGGCGTCGGCCTCGCGGCTGAGGTTGATGTGGGGCATGTTGTTGTCGGCGCCGCCCGAGGTGCGTGCGTCCCACTGCGAGGTGAACACGGGGCGCCCCGAGAGCGCCTGCATCGTCACCGCAGTCATGAACTGCTCGGCGGCTTCGGTCATGACCACCTGCACCGTGGCGCCTTCTTTCACCAGGGCCCGGCAGAGTTCGGCCGCCTTGTAGCAGGCAAT
The DNA here is from genome assembly GCA_030680575.1 of Hylemonella sp. GTDB lineage: Bacteria > Pseudomonadota > Gammaproteobacteria > Burkholderiales > Burkholderiaceae_C > Hylemonella. Next base: position 6,456 of record JAUXVI010000003.1, on the reverse strand, counting down.
ACCGCCCGACAGACCCAGGACGATGTGTTTTCCAGCGAGTTCGTTCATGGGCGCAATGTAGCAGTTGGGCCCTGTCCACATGACCCGGCGGGTGGGCGGGAGGTGGGGTGGAGGGGGCGGCATTTATAATCGCCATTTCCACCTCCTGCGAGCATCTGGCTCGCCCGAGACATGACCAAATTTGTGTTCGTCACCGGCGGTGTGGTGTCCTCTCTGGGCAAAGGCATCGCCTCCGCATCCCTCGCCGCGATTCTTGAGTCCCGCGGCCTCAAAGTCACCCTCATCAAGCTCGACCCGTACATCAACGTGGATCCGGGCACCATGTCCCCCTTCCAGCACGGTGAGGTTTTCGTCACCGACGACGGCGCCGAGACCGACCTGGACCTGGGCCACTATGAGCGTTTCATCGAAACGCGCATGAAGAAGACCAACAACTTCACGACCGGCAAGATCTACCAGTCGGTGCTGGAAAAAGAGCGTCGGGGCGACTATCTCGGCAAGACAGTGCAGGTGATCCCGCACGTGACCAACGAGATCCAGGAATTCATCCAGCGCGGCGCCGGCATCGGCACGCCCGATGCGGTGGACGTGGCCATTGTGGAAATCGGCGGTACCGTGGGCGACATCGAATCGCTGCCGTTCCTGGAAGCCGTGCGCCAGATGAGCCTGCGCATGGGCCCGAACAACTCGGCCTTCGTGCACCTGAGCTACGTGCCCTGGATCGCCGCCGCTGGCGAGCTGAAAACCAAGCCCACGCAGCACACCGCCAAGGAACTGCGCGCCATCGGCATCCAGGCCGATGCCCTGCTCTGCCGCGCCGACCGCCGCATTCCCGACGAAGAGCGCGCCAAGGTCAGCCTGTTCTCCAACGTGCCTGAATGGGGCGTGATCTCCATGTGGGACGTGGACACCATCTACAAGGTGCCGCGCATCCTGCACGAGCAGGGCCTGGACGGACTGATCTGCGACAAGCTGCGCCTGAACACGCCGCCGGCCAGCCTCAAGCGCTGGGACGACCTGGTCTACGAAGTCGAACACCCCAAGGCCACGGTGCACATCGCCATGGTCGGCAAGTACGTCGACCTGTCGGACAGCTACAAGTCGCTCAACGAAGCGCTGCGCCACGCCGGCATGAAGAACCACGCCAAGGTGCAGATCGAGTACATCGACTCCGAAACCCTCAACCCGTCCAACGTGGCCCAGGTGCTGGAGCGCTTCGACGCCATCCTCGTGCCCGGCGGCTTCGGCAAGCGCGGTATCGAAGGCAAGATCTGCGCGGCGCGCTTCGCCCGCGAGCACAAGGTGCCTTACCTCGGCATCTGCCTGGGCATGCAGGTCGCCACCATCGAGTACGCGCGCCACGTGGCCGGCCTCAAGGACGCCAACAGCACCGAGTTCGAGGCCGACACCCCGCACCCCGTCATCGCGCTCATCACCGAGTGGAAAGACGCCGACGGCAGCATCCAGCAACGCACGGCCACTTCCGATCTGGGCGGCACCATGCGCCTTGGCTCGCAAAGCTCCGACGTGACCCCCGGCACGCTGGCCCACCAGATCTACGGCCCGGTGGTCACCGAGCGCCACCGCCACCGGTACGAAGCCAACGTGAACTACCTCGACCAGCTGCGCAAGGCCGGTCTGGTGATCTCGGCGCTCACCCAGCGCGAGCAACTCACCGAAATGGTGGAGCTGCCCCAGAGCGTGCACCCCTGGTACGTGGGCGTGCAGTTCCACCCCGAATTCAAGTCCACGCCTTGGGCCGGGCACCCGCTGTTCAACGCCTACGTGAAAGCTGCGTTGGTCCAGCAGGCGAAAAACACCCCGGCCGTGGCCACCGCCTGATCGAGCACCCACCATGAAACTCTGCGGCTTCGACATCGGCCTCAAACAGCCCTTCTTCCTGATCGCCGGCCCCTGCGTGATCGAGTCCGAGCAGTTGCAGATGGACGTGGCGGGCCAGCTGAAAGAAATCACCGGCAGCCTGGGCATCCCGTTCATCTTCAAGAGCAGCTTTGACAAGGCCAACCGCAGCAGCGGCACCACTTACCGCGGCCCCGGCCGCGAGAAGGGCCTGGAGATTCTGGCCAAAGTCAAACGAGAGCTGGGTGTGCCGGTGCTCACCGACGTGCACAGCGAAGACGACATCGCAGAAGCCGCGAAAGTCTGCGTCGTGCTGCAGACGCCCGCCTTCCTGTGCCGCCAGACCGACTTCATCCGCGCCGTTGCGCAGAGCGGCAAACCGGTGAACATCAAGAAGGGCCAGTTCCTCGCGCCGCACGACATGAAGAACGTGATCGACAAGGCGCGAGCGGCGGCGAAAGAACTGGGCCTGAATGAAGACAACTTCATGGCCTGCGAACGCGGCGCGAGCTTTGGCTACAACAACCTCGTGAGCGACATGCGTTCGCTGGCCATCATGCGCGAGACCGGTGCCCCGGTGGTGTTTGACGCCACCCACAGCGTTCAGTTGCCCGGCGGGCAAGGCACCAGCAGCGGCGGCCAGCGCGAGATGGTGCCGGTGCTGGCGCGGGCCGCTGTGGCCGTGGGCGTTGCCGGCCTTTTCATGGAAACCCACCCCGACCCGGCCAACGCCATGAGCGACGGCCCCAATGCTGTGCCGCTCAAACACATGAAGTCGCTGCTGGAAACGCTGCTGGCGCTGGACGCCGTGACGAAAAAGAACGGTTTCCTTGAAGACCATTTCAACGCCTGAACCCCATTCATTTTTTGTTTTTTGACCCAGAGGTAATGACCCCATGAGCGCAATCGTTGACATCGTTGGCCGCGAGATCCTGGACAGCCGCGGCAATCCCACCGTCGAATGCGACGTGCTGCTGGAAAGCGGCGTGATGGGCCGCGCGGCCGTGCCCTCGGGTGCGTCCACCGGCTCGCGCGAAGCCATCGAGCTGCGCGACGGCGACAAGAGCCGCTACCTCGGCAAGGGCGTGCTCAAGGCGGTGGAGCACATCAACACCGAGATTTCTGAAGCCGTGCTGGGCCTGGACGCTTCCGAGCAGGCCTTTCTGGACAAGACCCTGATCGACCTCGACGGCACCGACAACAAGGGCCGCCTGGGCGCCAACGCGATGCTGGCGGTGTCCATGGCTGTGGCGCGTGCCGCCGCCGAAGAGGCCGGCCTTCCGCTCTACCGCTATTTCGGCGGCATGAGCGCGGTGCAGATGCCCGTGCCCATGATGAACGTGGTCAACGGCGGTGCACACGCCAACAACAACCTGGACCTGCAGGAACTGATGATCATCCCCGTGGGCGCACCGAGCTTCCGCGAAGCCGTGCGCTGGGGGGCCGAGGTGTTCCACGCGCTCAAGAAAATCATCCACGACAAGGGCATGAGCATTGCCGTGGGCGACGAAGGTGGCTTTGCTCCGAACGTGGCGAACCACGAAGCCGCGATCCAGATGATCCTGGAAGCCATCAGCAACGCCGGCTACACCGCCGGTGAGCAGATCGCCCTGGGCCTGGACTGCGCAGCGAGCGAGTTCTACAAGGACGGCAAGTACCACCTGGAAGCCGAAGGCTTGGTGCTGAGCGCCGAGGACTGGACCAACATTCTGGCGACCTGGGTCGACAAGTACCCCATCATCAGCATCGAAGACGGCATGGCCGAAGGCGACTGGGACGGCTGGAAGGTGCTGACCGAACGTCTGGGTTCCAAGGTGCAACTGGTGGGCGATGATTTGTTCGTCACCAACACCAAGATCCTGAAAGAAGGCATCGACAAGCGCATCGGCAATTCGATCCTGATCAAGATCAACCAGATCGGCACGCTGACCGAAACCTTCGCGGCCATCGAGATGGCCAAGCGCGCGGGCTACACCGCCGTCATCTCGCACCGCTCGGGTGAGACCGAAGACAGCACCATCGCCGACATCGCCGTGGGCACCAACGCCGGTCAGATCAAGACCGGCTCGCTCTCGCGCTCGGACCGCATGGCCAAGTACAACCAGCTGCTGCGCATCGAGGAAGACCTGGGTGAAGTCGCTGTCTATCCAGGCCGCGCCGCCTTCTACAACCTCAGGTAATCTCCACCAACATGGCCCGCCGCTTCATCCCTGCCCTGCTGATCGCGCTGCTGCTGGTGCTGCACGCCCAGCTGTGGTTCGGGCGGGGCAGTGTGCCGCAGGTGGCGAGCATGCGGCAGCAACTCTCAGCGCAAGATCTGGCGAACCGCGATGCACAGCAGCGCAACAACCAGCTGGCGAGCGAGGTGCGAGACCTGCAGGAGGGCCTGGACATGGTCGAGGAACTCGCCCGCGCCGAACTGGGCATGGTCAAGCCCAACGAAATCTTCGTGCAGATCGCGCAGAACAAGCGCTGACACCATGGCGGCCATCACCGTCGCCCTGCTCGGCGGCGAGTCCAGCGGCAAGACCACCCTGGGCCTGGCCCTCTCCCACCAACTCAACGCCCTCGGCGTGAGCGCCACGCTGGTGCCGGAGTACCTGCGCGTCTGGTGCGAACGAATGGGCCGCGCCCCGCTGGCGCACGAGCAGGCGGGCATCGCCGCCGAACAGACCCGACAGATCGACGCCGCAGCACAAGGCAGCGCGCACGTGGTGGTGGCCGACACCACGGCGCTGGTGATCGCGGCGTACAGCCAGCGTGTGTTCAACGACCGCTCGCTGTTGCCCTCTTCGCTGGCGACGCAGAAGCGCCTCAGCCTGTCGCTGTTGATGGGTCTGGACCTGCCCTGGCAGGCGGACGGCCTGTTTCGCGAGAGCCCCGCCATGCGGGCCGACATCGACGCCCTGTTGCGGCACGATCTGCAATCAGCCGGCGTTCCGTTCCAGACCGTCTATGGCTCCGCAGAGGCTCGCTTGCAGCACTCGCTGCGCGCTGTGGGGGCGTTGCTGGGCCGGGAGCTGGTGGCGCACGACCCCCTGCTGGAAGCAGGCACAGGCCGATGGACCTGCGAGAACTGCAGCGATCCCGACTGTGAACGTCGGCTGTTCAGTGGGCTTGTGAGTTCACGGTTCAGCTGAAGCAACACCGATCATCCTGAGCTTGCCCTTCGACAGGCTAAGGATGATCGGAACATGCACCCCGTTCGGGCTGAGCTTGTCGAAGCCCTTGCACAGGTGTTGGTGAGCCCTTCGACAAGCTCAGGACGAGCGGGCATGTCAGGCCAACGGCGAGATAGCCAGCACGAGCGCGAGGGTCAGTGTTTCTGGTCGCTCGCCGGCAGCTGGATGTCGGGCTGCAGAAACACCTGTGCCGCGTCGACCGGATCAAACCGGTACTGCGCGCCGCAAAATTCGCAGCCCACTTCCACCTGCCCCTGCTCGGCCAGAATTGATTCGATCTCGTCACGACCCAGGCTGCGCAGCATGCTGCTCACGCGCTCGCGCGAGCAGGTGCAGGCAAAACGCGGGCCGGTCTCACCCTGCAGGGGCTCGAAGCGGCGCAGGTCTTCTTCCCAGAAGAGCCGGTGCAGGATGGTGTCGGCGTCCAGCGTCAACAGCTCTTCGCGCTTGAGGCTCGATGCGAGGATGGCGATGCGGTTGTAGTCCTCGTTCAGGCCGATCTGGTCTTCGTCGCGCGCGCCCGACTGGCCCGCCAGGTTGCCGACGCCCTGCAGCGGCAGGCGCTGGATCAAGAGGCCCGCTGCCACGTGTTCGTTGGCCGCCAGCACCAGCCGCGTGTCGAGCTGCTCGCTTTGCAGCATGTAGTGCTCGATCACTTCGCTGAGCTTCTCCAGCTTCTCGCGCCGGTCGCCAAACAGCGGCACGACGCCCTGGTAGGGCGCCTGGCCGGGCAGGCGGTCCTTGGGGTCGAGCGTGATGGCGCAACGGCCCTGGTTGGTCACATTGACCATGTGCGAGAGCGGTGCGTCCTGGGCCACTTCACCGATCACGGTGGCGGTGGCGCGCAGGCTCAGGTCGGGCTGGACTTCGGCCACGGCCAGCTTCACCGGCCCGTCGCCCATGATCTGCATGATGAGCGCGCCGTTGAACTTGATGTTGGCCTGCATCAGCGTGGCCGCAGCCGTCATTTCGCCCAGCAGCTCGGTGACAGCCGTGGGGTAACCGCCACCGTCTTTGTGGCGCTGCAAAATTTCTTGCCAAGCGTCGGTCAGGCGCACGAGCATGCCGCGCACCGGCAGGCCTTCAAAGACGAATTTGTGGAGTTCGGACAAACGGGGCTTTCAGGGAACGTTCAAAAAACGCAATCGTGGCAGATCGGGTTCAGCCGACCTTTTTCAAGGTCTTGCGAAAACGCTCGGCGTTGTCGGTGTAGTGCTTGGCGCTCATGCGCAGGCCTTCGATCTGCTCCGGCGTGAGGGTTTTGGCCACGCGCGCCGGGCTGCCCAGGATCATGCTGCCGTCCGGGAACTCCTTGCCCTCGGTCACCAGCGAGCCCGCGCCCACCAGGCTGTGTTTGCCGATCATTGCGCCGTTGAGCACCACCGCACCAATGCCGATCAGCGAGCCGTCGCCG
>JAUXVI010000056.1 GCA_030680575.1 Hylemonella sp. | reverse complement strand
CGGGCTATCCCCCACTACTGGGCACGTTCCGATGCATTACTCACCCGTTCGCCACTCGTCGCCAGGTTGCCCCGCGTTACCGTTCGACTTGCATGTGTAAGGCATGCCGCCAGCGTTCAATCTGAGCCAGGATCAAACTCTATAGTTCGATCTTGATTTTTTTCGCTCTTTCGAGCAACTCATAAAAACGGAATTGAAGTGAACTTCACTTCTATTCTCATGAGCGTTTAAAGTCTTGCGACTTAGTTCCGAAGAACTTGGCAATCACCTTCAAACGCCCACGCTTATCGGCTGTATATTTTTAAGGAACCATCGTAAAACTTATTCGCTTTACGCTTGCTTTGCTGTGATCAGCGAAGCCTTGAATTATAGCACTATTTCTTCCACCCGGTCAACACTGCGATTAATTTTTTGTTTCGAACATTTGCTCTCAACATCGCAAGTCAACCCGGCTTTAGCGCCGCTTTGCCGCATCATTCATTTGCAATGAATCTCAGCAGCGAAGCCTGCAACTATAACACGCTTTTTTGTTTTGGCAAAACATTTCTTCGCGTCGCGACAACTAGGCCGCACCTCACACCACTCATCGCTGGCGGCGCGTGCATCTGAAAGCCTCATTGAGTCATTCACGGCCCATTGAAATCTGGCTATTGCCCATAAAGCTTCTTAGTGCCTTGTTTGCAACCACGCCCATCAAGAGCCGCCTTGCTTAGCAAGCATCCAGCCCCAGTCGCATCTAGCAAGGATAATTCCGCCCTTATGGCACTTATCACCCTACTGAATGCACAACTGGCTTTTGGCCACGTGCCCCTGCTCGACCACACTGACTTTTCTCTGGAGGCCGGCGAACGAGTTGGGCTGATTGGCCGCAATGGCACAGGAAAGTCCTCGTTTCTCAAGATCCTGGGTGGACTTGAGAAGCCGGATGATGGCACCCTCCAGCTGCAGCAAAACCTGCGACTGGCCTACGTGGCTCAGGAACCTAATCTTGACGCCAACGCCACAGTCTTCCAAGCTGTTAGCGAAGGCTTGGCGCGAACCATTGCTTTGATCGATGCGTATTCGCAGGGCGAAGGCGACCTCGACGCTCTCCAGGACGAGATCGAAGCGCGGGATGGCTGGAACTGGCAGCAGCGTGTGGAGGCCTCGCTGCAACGCCTGCGCCTGGATCAAGACGCCGTGGTCGGAACGCTTTCGGGCGGCACTCGCAAACGCGTTGCGCTGGCGCAAGCCCTGGTGGTGCAGCCCGATGTGCTGTTGCTGGACGAGCCAACCAACCACCTTGATCTCGACTCCATTGAGTGGCTTGAAAAGCTGCTCCTGGAGTTCAAAGGCAGCGTGGTGGCTATCACGCATGACCGCACCTTTCTAGATCATGTGGCCACCCGTATCGTGGAGCTGGATCGCGGCCGCCTCAGCTCCTACCCAGGGAATTTTGCCCAGTACCTGGTGCAGAAGGACGAGCAACTGGCACAAGAAGCGGTCATCAACGCCAAAGCCGACAAATTGCTGGCACAAGAAGAAGTCTGGGTTCGCAAGGGCGTGGAGGCTCGCCGCACACGCAGCCAGAGCCGCATCAGCCGGTTGGAGCAATTGCGCGAGCGGCGTTCAGCCCGACATGAGGCCGTCGGCCGCGTCAAGATGGATGTGGCAACTGGCACGTCCAGCGGCAAGCTGGTCGCCGAGTTAACGGAGGTCAACAAGACGTTTGGCGACAGAGTCATCGTCCGGAACTTCAGCGCCACCATCTTGCGCGGCGACAAGGTGGGCCTGCTCGGCCCGAATGGCGCCGGCAAGACCACCCTGCTCAAGTTGATCCTGGGTGAACTGCAACCTGATAGCGGGCAGGTGCGCCAAGGCGCCAATCTGCAAGTGGCCTATTTCGACCAGATGCGCAATGCGCTGGATCTCGACGCCACACTGGAGGATTTCATCAGCCCCGGCAGCGAATGGATCGAGATTGGCGCCAAACGTCAGCACGTCAAAAGCTATCTGGGTGATTTCCTGTTCTCGCCAGCGCGCGCCAATTCACCGGTACGTTCTCTTTCGGGCGGCGAGCGCAACCGCCTGTTGCTCGCGCGGCTGTTTGCCCGCCCAGCCAATGTCTTGGTGCTGGATGAACCTACCAACGATCTGGACATTGACACACTGGAGCTGCTGGAGGATCTTCTGCAGAACTACGACGGCACGGTGTTCCTGGTCAGCCACGACCGCACCTTCCTCGACAACGTCGTTACCAGTACCATTGCGTTTGAAGGAGATGGCGGCTGGCGCGAGTACGAAGGCGGGGTGCAAGACTGGCTGACGCAGTCGCGGCGGCGTGAAGCATGGCTTGATGCCACAAATTCAGGAGCAGTCACCGCTTTAACGACAAGGCCAGAAGCCAAAAAGGATGCTGAAAAATCAGCCCCGCCACGTCCCACCGTCCGCGCCAAGCTCAGCTACAAGGAACAGCGGGAGTTGGAGGCGTTGCCTGATTACATTGATGCGCTGGAGGTGGAGCAGGCGCAACTGCGGGCGGAACTGGCTGACGGCAGCCTCTACACCCGTGACCCGCAACGCGCCACCGAACTGCATGCCCGCGATGCAGCCATCGACAACGAGTTGATGACCGCGCTGACGCGCTGGGAAGATCTGTCCGCCAAATAAAGCGGACACCGTGACACCCGCCGCGGGCCTCAGACTCGGTAGCGGTCGGTCGTGTTGCTCAGGCGGGATAAAAGGGCCGGCGCGATCGACGTCAACGGCAGCACCTCGTCTGCCGCGCCGTGGGCGATGGCTTCGCGCGGCATGCCAAACACGACACAACTGGCCTCGTCCTGCACGTAGTTGTAGCTACCTGCATCTTTCATTTCGCGCATGGCCTTGGCGCCGTCGTTGCCCATGCCTGTCAGCATGATGCCGAAAGCGTTACGCCCCACCACTTGGGCGCAGGACTTGAACAAGACCTCCACAGAGGGCTTGTGCCGGTTGACCGGCTCACCATCTTCGACGACCGCCACATAGTTCGCACCGCTGCGATCGATCCGGAACTGCTTACCGCCCGGGGCAATATAGGCATGCCCAGGCAGAATCCGTTCGCCATGCACCGCTTCCTGAACCGTAATCTGGCACAAGCTGTTAAGACGGGCTGCAAAACTGGTGGTAAAACCAGGCGGCATGTGCTGCGTGATCACGATACCGGGCGAGTCCGCTGGCATGCGGGTCAGGATTTCCTTGATGGCCTCGGTGCCGCCAGTCGAAGATCCGATACAGATCAGCTTCTCGGTGGACAACCTCCCCAACAGCTTAACCTCGGGGCGGGGCGCCGATGCACCTTCTGTTGCGGCCCCTGCAGCGGGGGTTGGCAGTCGGCGGATATGCGCTGCGGCGGCCACGCGGATCTTCTCGACAATCTGATCCGACAAGTCCTTGATGCCGTCGGCCAAACCGATGCGCGGCTTGGCGACAAAATCAACAGCTCCCAATTCCAGTGCACGCATGGTGACTTCGGCTCCCCGCTCGGTCAGCGTGGAGATCATGACCACCGGCATCGGCCGCAGACGCATCAGGCGCCCGAGGAAATCAATGCCATCCATGCGCGGCATCTCAACATCCAGCGTCAGCACGTCTGGATTGAGTTCGCGGATCATCTCGCGCGCGATCAATGGATCGTTCGCCGTGCCAATGCACTCCATATCTTTCTGGCGATTGATGATTTCTGCCAACAGGCTGCGCACCAGCGCTGAATCATCCACCACCACAACCCGAATCTTCTTCAAACAGATTCCCCTAGAACAGATCGACAGAACCACCCGCAGTGGACTTGGCAACCAGCGCAGCATTGCCCCTGCGCTCCTCGACAACCAGCGACTCGGGATGCGAATGCGCCAGCCGCTTGACCAGCACTTTCCCCGTCACCGGAAAAAAACACACCTTGCGCGGGTGAATATCCAGCACATCCTGCGACACCACCGGAATGCGCTCGGTCGCCAAGTAATCCAACACAAACTTGGTGTTGCGCTCACCCACATTCATGGTCGTGAAACCGGCCATCACCGCACCACCCCCGAACACTTTGGCCTGCATGGTCTCGCGCCGAGCGCCGAGCTTGATCATCTCGTTGATCAGCAGCTCCATCGCATAGGAGCCATAACGTCCCGAACCATCAGCGCCATCCCCGTCCGGCAACATGAAGTGATTCATGCCCCCGATGCGCATCTTGTTGTCCCAGATGCAGGCTGCGATGCAGGAGCCCAGCACGGTCATGATGACCAGATCTTCGCTGGAGACAAAGTACTCTCCCGGCAGCACCTTCACGGCGTCGTACTGGAAGTGATGGTCAGCATAGAAAAAAGAAGCTTCGCCCGGCTTGCGTGCCTGCGCCTTCAGCTGGTCGACCCGCGACACCCGGCCGCTGGCCAGCACTTTTGCCGCGACGCCCGCGCTTGAAGCACTAACGGCGTTCATAAACCGTTTTCCCGCGCAAGACAAACAAGTCGCGCGATTCGTTGAAATTTTCCGAGTGCCCCACGAACAGCAGCCCACCAGGCTTCATCACGCGGTGAATACGCTCCAGCACACTACGCTGCGTCGCTGCATCAAAGTAGATCATGACATTGCGACAGAACACAATGTCGAACGGCTCACGAAACGGCCAGTCATCGCGAATCAGGTTCACACTGAGGAACTCGATCATGCGCTGCAATTCCGGCTTGACGCGGACCATACCCTCGTTGCCACCCTTGCCGCGCATGAAAAAGCGCTGCAGCCGGCCCGAATCGATGCCTTTCAGGCTGTCAAGTCGGTACACACCGCGCGCCGCCGTCATCAAGACCTTGGAGTCGATATCACTGGCCCATAACTTGAAGTTCGCATGCCCACCCAAGGCATCCATGGCCGTCATCACGATGGAGTAGGGCTCCTCACCGGTGGACGCCGCATTGCACCAGACGCGCCAAGCCGTGCTCGCCGGCTTCGATTTCAGGTGCTCAGCCAAAATATCGAAATGGTGCTGCTCGCGGAAAAAAGACGTCAGATTGGTCGTCAGCGCATTGACAAACTCTTGCCATTCCGGACCGTCATGCGACTCCAGCCACCCCAGGTAATCGCGAAAGCTCTGGTGCCCCGTCTCACGCAAGCGGCGTGAGAGTCGGCTGTACACCATGGCGTGCTTGCCGTCATGCAGACTGATGCCGGCGCGCTGGTAGATGAGGGACTGAACGCGGGCGAAATCCGCCTGCGTCCAAGCGAACTCCCGCCCTTGGGCGTCGCCCCCCCCTGTTTCGGAAGCGGCTGTTGCCCCGCCTCGGACGGTTGCCATCGGCCGCGGCATGCGTGGCGTTATCAACATTAGAGAAGGACGCTCACAAAATCGATGCTCATTCTTCTGCGGCAATCAAGCCCATGTCGAGGCCGGACATGAGCTTCTCGATGTCCAGCAAAATCAGCATGCGCTCACCCACGGAGCCCAAGCCCATCACAGCCGAACTGTCGATGACGCTGTCAATTTCCGGGGCGGCCTTGATGCTCTCAGCCGGCAACTCCATCACATCGCTGACCGAGTCGACCACAATGCCGACAATGCGGTTGCGCAAGTGAAGAATGATGACCACCGTGAAATGGGGGTGTAAAAACTTTTGTGTAAACGGTCAATTGGCAGGAAACTGCTGCACTCCCATGGAATTGCAACTAAATGACCGTCACGAACGAACTGATCGACAGCCTGCTGGCTGACTACAAGAAACCTGAAGACCTCATTGGT
>JAUXVI010000050.1 GCA_030680575.1 Hylemonella sp. | reverse complement strand
CCATAACGATGGGTACTCGCCACGGTGCTCTTGCACCATGCGAACTGCACGTTCGCGGACTTCAGGGGAAAACTTCGTTGACTTCTTCATGGCTCCATCTTCTCAAAGGTTGGAGCCTCCTCAATTCCCGGGGCGATTCAGGCGGTGCACTGGAGCGCGCTTTACCAGAAGCTATTAACAACGCGGCCGACCAGGCATCGCGCCTGAAGAACACGCTGCGCGAGTCGGCAGAGGGCTTTGCCAGGCCGATCAACGATGTCATTACTCGCTCGATCAAATACATGCTCAACAGCAAGGCCCAGGGCGGCATGGAGCTGAGCGGTAGTCAGATCGCAGGTGGTGCGGCCGTAGGGGCGATGGGCGTCTATGCCTTGTCGCACATCCTGCCTGGCGTGGTGGGCCGGCTTGTCGGCCGCGCTGGTGGCGTGGCTGCCGGCGTGGCCCAGGGCAAGGCCCTGCAGGCTGCGGCCGGCGTGACGCCGGTCTATGTGACCAACTGGGCAGAGATGAACGGCGGTGGCGGCGCAGTTGGGGCTGCTGGTGGTGCAGCCGCGGCCATTGCTGCTGGCAAGTTGGGCATGTTGCGCAATGCAGCGAGCGCAACGACACTGTTGGCCCATGCGCCGCTGGGTGTGTTGGCCGGATCTGGCGCTGCAGGCCTGGCCGCGTTGGCTGGTGGTGTTGGCCTGGCTGGCGCAGCCGGCTACGGCGTGGGAACCGGCATCTACAAATTTGGCATGCAAGGCAACAAGGCCGGCGAAGGCCTCGGCGAGCTGGTGGCGCGTTTTCTGAGCCTGTTCGGCAATGAAGAAGCGAAGCGCTCTGTTGCCATTAACGACGCCTTAAAGAACAGCCGGGTCGGTGGCGAAATCACGGTCCGTGTGCAAGGCAATCCGAACCTGGCCGTGCAGACCGAGGTAAGGCCATTCAACGGCACCAGGATGAACGCCTTGGGCCAGACCAACCTAGGTGCGGGTGAGTGACGATTTCGGTTTAGGGGTTGGTTAGCCTGGGCTGCATATCTGCAGTCCGGGCATTTTTTTCGCAGCTCCACACTTCCTCTGAGCCATATCTAACCAAAGCCTTCAGAATCTTTTAACTGACACTGCTGCGCCAATGGAGCATATGCAGTTGGAATGATCTGGCGGGATTTGAAATGCCAAGCAGAGCCAGGAGTAAGCGAGCCCTCGATCATCTGGAATGCTGCTGTGGTTTCCCTGTGGATAACTCCACGGCCCCGCCAACTAGCCCATGCTCCAAGAGCGTGGCCCCTTTCCTCCACGATTGCGGCCTTTTACACCTGATGCTATTAAATCGATAGCAAATGAACTGGCTGTGTGAGCTGCAGCCAATGGCTTGCGGCCGCCTGCAGGCGTTCGGGATGGCCGGTGGCATAGAGCTGGAGGCTTGGGGGTGTCAGGCTGGTGGACAGCGCGTTGTGGGTTTTCAGCAGGCGCTGGGTTTGCCGGGCCACTGGCGTGCCGCTGTCAATCAGTTGCACCTGCGGCCCGATCAGCGCACGCAGTTCAGCGATGGCGAACGGGTAGTGGGTGCAACCCAGCACCAACGTGTCGATCTGTCCGGATTCATGGCCAAATTGGCCGATAGCCCTTGTGTAATCAGCGCAAAGTGCTTCTGTTTTGATAGCGTCCTGGCGCTCGATGGCATCGGCCAGGCCATCGCAGGCTTGCAGAATGAATTCGGCCTGGCCCTGCAACGCATCAAGCAGGGCACGGAACTTGACGCTCTCCAGCGTGCCGCGTGTGGCCATGACGCCGACGCGTCGGGTCTGGCTCAGCTGCGCGGCCGGCTTGAGTGCCGGCTCGACGCCGACGATGGGCAGAGTGGGGTGCTGCTGACGCAGCAGATGGATGGCAGCGGCCGTTGCCGTGTTGCAGGCCACCACCAGCGCCTTGATGTGGTGCTGCGCCAGCAGGTGGCGCGTGATGGTCTGCGAACGGCCAATGACGTGCACCGCATCGCGCTCACCATAGGGCGCATGGCCGCTGTCGGCCACGTAGACGAAGTTCTCGGCCGGCAGCTCGGCGCGCAGGGCCTGGAGGATGCTGAGTCCTCCCATGCCGCTGTCGAAAACGCCGATCGGATGCGAGGCTTGGGTCAAGCGTTGGTGACCGAGATGCCTTTGAACTCGCCGCTGGCAATGCGCTTTTGCCACTCGGCCGGGCCGGTGATGTGGGCGCTGGTGCCGCCGGAGTCCACTGCCACGGTGACGGGCATGTCGACCACGTCGAACTCGTAGATGGCTTCCATGCCGAGGTCGGCGAAGCCCACCACCTTGGCGGTCTTGATGGCCTTGCTCACCAGGTAGGCGGCGCCGCCGACGGCCATCAGGTAGGCGCTCTTGTGCTTCTCGATCGCCTTGATGGCCTCCGGGCCGCGCTCGGCTTTGCCGATCATGGCGATCAGGCCGGTCTGGCTGAGCATCATGTCGGTGAACTTGTCCATGCGGGTGGCGGTGGTCGGGCCGGCGGGGCCGACGGCCTCGCCCTTCACCGGGTCGACAGGGCCAACGTAATAGATCACGCGGTTGGTGAAATCGACCGGCAGCTTCTCACCCTTGGCCAGCATGTCCTGGATGCGTTTGTGCGCGGCGTCGCGGCCGGTCAGCATCTTGCCGTTGAGCAGCAGGGTGTCTCCCGGTTTCCAGCTCGCCACTTCTTCCTTGGTCAGGCTGTCGAGGTTGACGCGTTTGCTCTTCTTCGTGTCGGGTGTCCAGTCGACGTTGGGCCACAGGTCCAGGCTCGGCGGATCGAGGTAGACCGGGCCGGAGCCGTCCATCACGAAGTGGGCGTGGCGCGTGGCAGCGCAGTTCGGGATCATGGCCACCGGCTTGCTGGCCGCGTGCGTGGGGTACATCTTGATCTTGACGTCGAGCACAGTGGTCAGGCCGCCCAGGCCCTGCGCGCCGATGCCCAGCGCGTTGACCTTCTCATGCAACTCCAGGCGCAACTCTTCCACCTGCGTGAGCTTCTCGCCCTTGGTCGCCTTGGCCTGCAGTTCGTACATGTCGAGGTCGTCCATCAGGCTTTCCTTGGCCATCAGCACCGCCTTCTCGGCGGTGCCGCCGATGCCGATGCCCAGCATGCCGGGCGGGCACCAGCCGGCGCCCATGGTGGGCACGGTCTTGAGCACCCAGTCGACCACGGAATCGCTCGGGTTGAGCATGACCATCTTGCTCTTGTTCTCGCTGCCACCGCCCTTGGCGGCGACGGTCACGTCGAGCTGGTTGCCGGGAACGATCTCGGTGAAGATCACCGCGGGGGTGTTGTCTTTGGTGTTCTTGCGCGCGAACTGCGGGTCGGCCACGACCGAGGCGCGCAGGGTGTTATCGGGGTGGTTGTAGCCGCGACGCACGCCTTCGTTGATGGCGTCGTCCAGGCTACCGGTGAAGCCTTCGAGTCGCACGTCCATGCCGATCTTCAGGAACACGTTGACGATGCCGGTGTCCTGGCAGATCGGGCGGTGGCCGGTGGCGCTCATCTTGCTGTTGGTCAGGATCTGCGCAATCGCGTCCTTGGCCGCCGGGCTCTGTTCGCGCTCATAGGCGCGGGCCAGGTGGGCAATGTAGTCAGCCGGGTGGTAGTAGCTGATGTACTGCAGTGCAGCGGCGATGGACTCGATCAGGTCGGCTTGGCGGATGGTGGTGGTAGACATGTTCAGTCGGATGGTTAAACGTGGAGGGGGCGTTCAGTGATCGCTCTGGTGGGTGCTGGTGAGCAGCTTGTCGGTGTAGGCGATGGCCAATGCGCTCATCAGGAACACGATGTGGATGATGGTCTGCCACATCAGAACCTTGACGTCGTAGTTGGCGGCATTGATGAAGGTCTTGAGCAGGTGGATCGAGCTGATGCCGATGATGGCGGTAGCCAGCTTGACCTTGAGCACCGAGGCGTTGACGTGGCTCAGCCATTCAGGCTGGTCCGGGTGGCTCTCAAGGTTCATGCGGCTGACGAAGGTCTCATAACCGCCGACGATCACCATGATCAGCAGGTTGGAGATCATGACCACGTCGATCAGCGCCAGCACCACCAGCATGATGATGGTCTCGTTCAACGAGGTGACGTTGGCGGTTTCCTTGTAGCCAATGCTGGTGACCAGTGCCTGCAAGGCGGTCTGGCTGCCGAAGGCGGCTTCCAGCAGGTGCACCAGTTCAACCCAGAAATGGAAGACATAGACACCCTGCGCGGCGATCAGGCCTAAGTACAGCGGCAACTGCAGCCAGCGGCTGGCGAAGATGAAGGCGGGGAGTGGGCGCAGCGGGGAGGTTTTGGGGGAATCGGGGATCGGCATCAGGACAATCTCGGGTTTGTATCTAGGCGAAAGATTTTAGGCTGCATTTCCATTCGGGTCGGGATTGGGTACATTGGTGGTCGGGTGTCAATCAAGTCAGTGACTTGTAAGGGCAAAACCCGACATTCCGGGGCGATTCAATTTCTATTAGAGGAAACAAGCCATGAGTTCATCTTCGTCCGCCATCCAGTCAGTCTTGGTCGAGAACCGGGTCTTCCCCCCGGCCGAGTCGGTGGTGAAGGCTGCCCGAATCTCCGGTATGGACGGCTACAACGCCCTTTGTGCTGCTGCGGAAAAGGATTTCGAGGGTTTCTGGGCCAAGCTGGCACGTGAAAACGTGGTCTGGAACAAGCCGTTCACCCGCACCTTGGACGGATCGAATGCACCGTTCTACAAGTGGTTCGACGATGGCGAACTGAATGCTTCGGCCAACTGCCTGGACAAGCACATCGGCACCCCGGTGGAGAACAAGACCGCCATCATCTTTGAAGCTGACGACGGCGCAGTCACCAAGGTCACCTACAAGGAGTTGCTGGCCAAGGTGAGCCAGTTCGCCAATGCGCTCAAGGCGCAAGGCATCCAGAAGGGCGACCGTGTGCTGGTCTACATGCCCATGACGATCGAAGGTGTGGTGGCCATGCAGGCTTGTGCCCGCATCGGCGCCACCCACAGCGTGGTGTTCGGCGGCTTCTCCGCCAAGTCGCTGCAGGAGCGCATCATCGACGCCGGCGCCGTGGCCGTAATCACGTCCAACTACCAGATGCGCGGCGGCAAGGAACTGCCGCTCAAGGCGATCGTGGACGAAGCACTGGCCATGGGCGGCTGCGAGACCATCAAGACCGTGCTGGTCTACCAGCGCACCGCCACCGCCTGCAACATGGTGGCCGGCCGCGACAAGACCTTTGCCGAGGCCCTGGCTGGCCAGAGCACCGATTGCAAACCCGAGATCGTGGGCGCCGAGCACCCGCTGTTCATCCTCTACACCTCCGGCTCCACTGGCAAACCGAAGGGCGTGCAGCACGCCACCGGTGGCTACCTGCTGTGGGCCAAGCTCACCATGGACTGGACCTTCGACCTGAAGCCGGACGACATTTTCTGGTGTACGGCCGACATCGGCTGGATCACCGGCCACACCTACGTCGCCTACGGTCCGCTGGCCGCCGGTGCCACTCAGATTGTCTTCGAAGGCGTACCGACCTTCCCGAATGCGGGCCGTTTCTGGCAGATGATCGAACGTCACAAGTGCACGATCTTCTATACCGCACCGACCGCCATCCGCTCACTGATCAAGGCGGCGGAAAGCGATGCCAGCGTGCACCCGGCCCGCTCCGACCTGAGCAGCCTGCGCATCCTGGGCTCAGTGGGTGAGCCGATCAACCCCGAAGCCTGGATGTGGTACTACAAGCACGTCGGCGGCGAACGCTGCCCGATCGTCGACACCTTCTGGCAGACCGAAACCGGCGGCCACATGATCACGCCGTTGCCGGGTGCCACGCCACTGGTGCCGGGCTCCTGCACGCTGCCGCTGCCGGGCATCACGGCCGCCATCGTCGACGAAGCGGGCAACGACATGCCCAACGGCGCGGGTGGCATCCTGGTGGTGAAGAAACCCTGGCCGTCGATGATCCGTACCATCTGGAACGACCCCGAGCGCTTCAAGAAGAGCTACTTCCCCGAAGAACTCAAGGGCTACTACCTGGCGGGTGACGGTGCTGTTCGCAGCGAAGACCGTGGTTATTTCCGCATCACCGGTCGTATCGACGACGTGCTCAACGTCTCCGGTCACCGCATGGGCACGATGGAAATCGAATCGGCCCTGGTGGCCAAGACCGACCTGGTGGCCGAGGCTGCCGTGGTGGGCCGTCCGGACGACCTGACCGGCGAGGCCATCTGCGCTTTTGTGGTGCTCAAGCGTCCGCGTCCCACCGGTGATGAAGCCAAGCAGATCGCCAAGGAACTACGTGACTGGGTGGCCAAGGAGATCGGCCCGATTGCCAAGCCCAAGGACATCCGCTTCGGCGAAAACCTGCCCAAGACGCGCTCCGGCAAGATCATGCGCCGCTTGCTACGCTCGATTGCCAAGGGTGAGACGATCACCCAGGACACCAGCACGTTGGAAAACCCGGCGATTCTGGACCAGTTGGGCCAAGCCTACTGATGCGCTGGCATTGAGCGTGTTCACTGTCTGCCCTGCAAGGGCAGGCAGTTCACGCTCAGCAACAAAAAATGCCCGCAATCGCGGGCATTTTTTGTTGCGAAGAGATGCGATTACTTGGCGGCGAGCACCCAGGCAACCAGCTTCTTGGCTTCGGCATCGCTCACTTGCGGGTTGGCGGGCATGGGCACCGGGCCCCAGACGCCTGCGCCACCCTTGAGAACCTTGGTGGCCAGCTTGTCAGCGGCAGACTTGTCACCAGCGTACTTGGCGGCGATATCCTTGAAAGAGGGGCCAACCAGCTTCTTGTCGACGGCGTGGCAAGCCATGCAGTTCTTGGAAGTGGCCAGAGCCTGGTCAGCCAGCGCAGGAGCGGTTACCGAAACAGCAGCAACCAGGGCAAACAGAGCACGTTTCATCATTTCCTCGTGGGTTGAGTTAAATTAAGTGAACAACGATATTGTAATAAGTCTGGTTGACAGCTGCTGGCTGTCAGCCACATTGAAACAGGGGAATTAAGATGTATTTGCTGGGCTTGGGTGTTGTTTTGCTGCTTCTCAAATTTCTGGAAATCGGGCCGGTGGCGGCCTGGGACTGGTGGGTGGTGCTGGTGCCCTTTGCGCTGGCCGTTGCCTGGTGGGCCTGGGCTGACGCTTCCGGCTACACCCGGCGCAAGGCCATGTCGCGGGAGGAGCAGCGCCGGCAGGCACGCATCGACCGTAGCCATACCGCTCTGGGGACCAAAAAAAAACGCCCCTGAGCTGTACAAGAGGCCAGGCAAGCCTTGGCCTGCAAGAGCTGACGGCATGACGGGTCTAGAAGGGTGCGCCACCTGTTGGGCGGGACATCGGCATAGCCTTGCAAGTCATCGGCCAACCGCTTGCTGGGACATAATTACTGCAGTCTTCCCACCTGTAACCACTGACTCGAAGAATTACCATGCCAGCCTACCGCTCCAAAACCTCCACTGCCGGCCGCAACATGGCAGGCGCGCGCGCGCTCTGGCGCGCCACCGGCATGAAGGATGACGATTTCAGCAAACCCATCATTGCCGTGGTGAACTCGTTCACCCAGTTCGTGCCCGGCCACGTGCACCTGAAGGATTTGGGGCAGTTGGTGGCGCGCGAGATCGAGGCCGCCGGTGGCGTCGCCAAGGAATTCAACACCATTGCGGTGGACGATGGCATTGCCATGGGCCACGACGGCATGCTGTATTCGTTGCCCAGCCGCGATGTCATCGCCGACTCGGTGGAGTACATGGTCAATGCCCACTGTGCCGATGCCATGGTGTGCATCTCCAACTGCGACAAGATCACCCCCGGCATGCTGATGGCCGCCATGCGCCTGAACATCCCGGTGGTGTTCGTCTCCGGCGGTCCGATGGAGGCCGGCAAAACCAAGCTCGGCGTCATCAAGCTGGACCTGATCGACGCCATGGTGATGGCTGCGGATCCCAAGGTGTCCGACGAGGAGGTCGCCGAGGTGGAGCGTTCCGCCTGCCCGACCTGCGGTTCCTGCTCGGGCATGTTCACGGCCAATTCCATGAACTGCCTGGCCGAGGCGCTGGGCCTGGCCTTGCCGGGCAATGGCACGGTGGTCGCCACCCATGCCGACCGCGAGCAGCTGTTCAAGGGCGCCGGTCGCCTGGTCGTGGACCTGTGCAAGCGCTACTACGAACAGGGCGACGAGACCGTGCTGCCGCGCTCGGTGGGCTTCAAGGCCTTCGAGAACGCCATTGCGCTGGACATTGCCATGGGCGGCTCGACCAACACCATCCTGCACCTGCTGGCGATTGCGCAGGAAGCCGAGATCGACTTCACCATGCAGGATATCGACCGCATGTCGCGCACGGTGCCGCAGCTGTGCAAGGTGGCCCCCAATACGAACAAGTACCACGTCGAGGACGTGCATCGCGCCGGCGGCATCATGGCCATCCTGGGCGAACTCGACCGCGCCGGCAAGCTGCACACCGACGTGCCGACCGTGCATGCCAAGACCATGAAGGACGCGCTGGACCAGTGGGACATCATGCGCAACCCCTCGCCTGAGGTGCAGACCTTCTACAGGGCAGGACCGGCCGGCATCCCGACCCAAGTTGCATTCAGCCAGAAAACCCGCTGGCCCAGCCTGGACACCGACCGTGCCGAAGGCTGCATCCGTTCCATCGACCACGCCTTCTCACAAGAGGGCGGCCTGGCCGTGCTGGTGGGCAACATTGCGCAGAACGGCTGCGTGGTGAAGACCGCCGGCGTGGACGACGCCTTGCTGGTGTTCGAAGGCCCGGCCCATGTCACCGAATCGCAGGACGAGGCGGTGGCCAACATCCTGGACGACAAGGTCAAGGCCGGTGACGTGGTGATCGTGCGCTACGAAGGCCCCAAGGGCGGCCCCGGCATGCAGGAAATGCTTTATCCGACCTCGTACATCAAGTCCAAGGGCCGGGGCCCGGCCTGCGCGCTGCTGACCGATGGTCGGTTCTCCGGCGGCACCTCCGGCCTGTCGATCGGCCACTGCTCGCCTGAAGCGGCCGCCGGCGGCGCCATCGGCCTGGTGCGCAGTGGCGACCGCATCCGTATCGATATTCCGAACCGTCGCATCGATGTGCTGCTGTCCGACGAAGAACTGGCCAGGCGCCGCGCCGAGCAGGATGCCAAGGGCTGGAAGCCGGCCCAGCCGCGCAAGCGCAAGGTGTCGGCCGCTCTCAAGGCCTATGCCAAGCTGGTCATGTCGGCCGACAAGGGCGCGGTGCGCGACCTGTCGCTGCTGGACGACTGATCATCGCCCTGTGGCCGGCTCGCCCGTCACGGCGGCCGGCAACAGAGGTGTTTGAGCGTGTGAGCTGGCACCCGGAGTGCCAGCCGGGGCACAATGGCGCCCATGCTGATTCACCCGCAAATCAATCCGGTCGCCCTGCAGTTGGGGCCACTCGCTGTCCACTGGTATGGCCTCACTTACCTGGTGGCCTTTGCCTTGTTCATGTTCCTGGGCGTGCGCCGGCTGCGGCATGAGCCATACGCTTCTCTCAGCGGCGCGCAGGCCTGGAGCCGGCGTGACGTGGAGGACATCCTGTTTCTCGGCGTCATGGGGGTGGTGATCGGCGGCCGCCTGGGTTATTGCCTGTTCTACAAACCGGGTTACTACCTGAGCCATCCGCTGGAGATTTTCTTTGTCTGGCAAGGCGGCATGAGTTTTCACGGCGGCATGCTCGGCGTGGTGGGGGCCATGCTCTGGTTTGCCCACAGCCGCAAGAAGCCCTGGCTGCAGGTGGCCGACTTCGTGGCGCCCTGCGTGCCCACCGGGCTGGCCGCTGGGCGGGTCGGCAACTTCATCAACGGCGAGCTCTGGGGCCGTGTGGCCGATCCGTCCTTGCCCTGGGCCATGCTGTTTCGAGGTGCCGGCGAGGCGCCGCGCCATCCCTCGCAGGTCTACCAATTCCTGCTGGAAGGGCTGCTGCTGTTCGTGTTGCTGTGGCTGTATGCGCGCCGGCCGCGCCGTACCGGTCAGGTGGCGGCGGCTTTCCTGTTCGGCTACGGCGTGCTGCGTTTCATTGCTGAGTTCTTCCGCGAACCGGATGACTTCCTCGGTCTGCTGTCGCTGGGCCTGAGCATGGGGCAGTGGTTGTGCCTGCCGATGATCGTGGGCGGTATCGGGCTGTGGTGGTGGGCGGGTCGCCGGCCGGCCAGTCATGTGGCCTGAGGCGATCATTTTTTCCGGTCGAATTCGCCTTTCCACCTCGTCATATCTGCGTCAGTTGCTATAAAAAGAATAGCGTCTTGGCGTGTTTTTCCACTGGCGTGTGGCATCAGGGTTTTTCTGGATCGAATAATTACCTGTAATTATGGAAAATTACAGGCAAGGACGGGCTCAAAGTGGGTCCGTCTTATGTTGTTCCTCAACCTGTTCAAAGCCTCACATGCGTCTGGTCCACAACTCTCTGCACGAGCACGTCGCTGCCACGCTGCGCGATGAGATCTTTGACGGCACCCTGGCGCCGGGCAGTTTTGTGGACGAAGTGGCGCTGTGCGAGCGCCTGAAGATTTCCCGCACGCCGCTGCGCGAGGCACTCAAGGTGCTGACGGCCGAAGGGCTGGTGCGGCACGAGCCGCGCCGCGGCTGTTTTGTCAATGAAGTGACCGAGCAGGATCTGGACGAAATCTTTCCCGTCATTGCCCTGCTGGAAGGGCGTTGTGCCTTTGAGGCGGCCTGCAATGCCAGCGATGCCGACCTGGCCGTGCTGGAGACACTGCACCAGAAGTTGCAGGCCCATGCGGCGGCCAAGCGCATCGTCGACTACTACCAGACCAATTTCGCCATTCATGAGGCCATCATCACGCTGGCCGACAACCGCTGGCTGGCGCAGGTGATTGCGGATCTGCGCAAGATCCTCAAGCTGGCGCGCTTGCAGCAGCTGCATGCACCGGGGCGTCTGGCGCAAAGCCTGAGCGAGCACCTGGCGGTGTTCGCGGCGCTCAAGGCGCGCGACTCCGAGGGGGCGGAAGCCGCCATGCGCACCCACCTGACGCGGCAACGTGAAGCACTGCGCGAATTGGCGCGCCAACAGAAAAGCAGGAGGCTGGTATGAATGTCGCAACATCCTGGTTGGCGCGCAGCGTTTCGCAGCTGAGTCCGCGCCTGCGCGGCGTGGTCGCCACCGCCGCCCAGCCTGCGCGTGATGCGGCGTTGACACGCGAACAGCGTCGCATGCTCAAGACCTTGCAGGGGATCGTCGATCCCCAGGTGAGCGAGGTCGAGGGCGGGCGCCGTGCGCGCACAGTGGCGGCCTGGTATGCCGCGGCCACGCCTGAGCAGCGGCGCGACATCTGGTTGTTGATGAGCGAGCAGTTCGCCCCTGATGCCAAGAAGGTGGCGGCGGCACGCGATCAGTACGACAGTGCCATCAGCACGCCGGAGGAGGGGCAGGCCGAAATCCGGCTGCGCAAGGCCCTGGTGTCGCCACGCACACGGCTGCTGCAGCGTTTTTCCGCTTTTCCCGAGGGCATGCGCTTTCTGCTCGACCTGCGCGCCGAACTGCTGACGCAACTCAAGGGCGAGAAACGCCTGCTGGCGCTGGATGCCGAGTTGGAGAACCTGTTTTCCACCTGGTTCGACGTCGGCTTCCTGGAACTGCGGCGCATGAGCTGGGATTCGCCGGCCTCGTTGATCGAGAAACTCATCAAGTACGAGGCGGTGCACGACATCCGCAGCTGGGCCGACCTGAAAAATCGGCTGGACAGCGACCGCCGCTGTTATGGCTTCTTCCACCCGCGCCTGCCGGACGAGCCGCTGATTTTTGTCGAAGTGGCCATGCTGGACGAGATGCCGGGCAGCATCGCACCGCTGCTGGATGAAACCGCCGCCGCCTCCGACCTGACCAAGGCGACGACAGCGATTTTTTATTCCATCAGCAACACCCAGACCGGCCTGCGCGGGGTGAGCTTTGGCGATTCGCTGATCAAACGCGTGGTCGAAACCCTGCGCGCTGAATTTCCCAAACTCAAGACCTTTGTCACGCTCTCGCCCATCCCCGGTTTCCGCGGCTGGCTGGGGCGGCATGCCGCTGCCATGCTGGAGCGCATGGACCGCAAGGTGCGGACGGAGCTGCAGCGCTCGCTCGGTGGCGAGACGTTGACGGCCGAGCTGTTCCTGGCCGCGGCAGACAATGCGCGCGAGCTGGATGCCGCGTCCCCGCTGGGCCACCTGCTGATGCAGTGCGCCGCGCACTACCTGGGCCAGGAGTTGCAGGACGGCAAACCGGTCGACCCGGTGGCGCGTTTCCATCTGGGCAATGGTGCGCGGGTGGAGCGGCTCAACTGGGCCGGCGACGGCTCGCCCAAGGCGTGGAAGCAGTCTTACGGCATGATGGTCAACTACCTGTATGACCTCAAACGCCTGGACAAGTACCGGGCGCAACTGGCGCAGGGCAAAATACCTGTGTCAGGCGAGATCGCCAAACTGGCGTTCTGACAGCCGCACCATTTTGTTAGTTGGTTCACTAAAAAAGAGGAGACAGACATGACTACCTTCGACCGCGTCATTTCCAACCGACGTGATGTGCTGCGCTTGGCAGCCGCCGGCCTCGCCGGCACGGCCTTGACTGGGCATGCCCAATCCAGCTGGCCGGCCAAACCGGTCACCTTGATCGTGCCGTTTCCCGCTGGCGGCGGGACCGACGCTTTTGCCCGGCCGTTGTCGGCCCAGTTCTCCAAGCTGACCGGCAAACAGCTGGTCATTGACAATCGCGGCGGCGCTGGCGGCACGCTGGGCGCCAGCATCGCAGCCAAGGCGCAGCCCGATGGCTACACCCTGTTCATGGGCGGGGTGCACCACGTCATTGCGCCATCGATGTACCCCAAGCTGGATTACGACATCGAGAAGGACTTTGTGCCGCTGGCCTTGGTGGCCAATGTGCCGCAGGTGCTGGTGGTGAATCCGAAGAAAGTGCCAGGCGACTTCAAGGCCTTCATGGCCATGCTGCGCCAGAGCCCCGGCAAGATGAATTACGGCTCGGCCGGCAGCGGCACCAGCCACCACCTGGCCGGTGAGCTGTTCAAGCTGCAGACCAAGACCTTCATCACCCACATTCCCTATCGCGGTGCCGGCCCGGCACTGCAGGATCTGATTGCCGGCAATGTGGACATGATGTTCGACGGTCTGGGGTCCTCGGCGGCCCATATCAAAGGTGGCCGTATCAAGGCGTTGATGGTCTCGGGCCCGAAACGCAACCCGGCGTTCCCCGATGTGCCGTGCGCGGCTGAGCTGGGTCTGCCGGACTACACCGTGAGCACCTGGTATGGCATCTGGGCCCCCAAGGGCACGCCGGCCGATGCCCAGGCGCGCGCGGTGGAGGAAATTCGCAAGGCCGGCACGACAGACGAGGCCAAGGCAGTCTGGGCCAACCAGGGTGCTGAATTCGGTACTTTGACACCGCAGCAGTTCGGCCAGTTTGTCAGTGCCGAGGTCAAGCGTTGGGCCAACGTGGTCAAGCTCTCGGGCGCCAAACTGGATTGACACGAACTGAAGCCCTGTCACGTGGTACCGAATGAGGAAAAGTGAAGCAATGAGTGGCAGCATTCGATCCGAACGACAGGGCGCACTCGCGCTTGTAACGCTGAGCCACCCGGGCAAGTTCAACGCCATGTCACGCGCCATGTGGCGCGAACTGCGCCAGGTGTTCACGACGATCCAGTCCGAACCGGCGGTGCGCTGTGTGCTGGTGCGCGGGGAGGGTGGGCATTTCTGCGCGGGTGGCGATATTTCGGAATACCCGGACTTTCGCTTCGACGAGGCCGGCCTGCGCGATTTCCACGACAACGATGTCTGGGGCGGCCTGCAGGCCATGTTGGACTGCGATGTGCCGATCGTGGCGCAGATCGAGGGCAATTGCATGGGCGCCGGCGTGGAGATCGCCTGCTGTTGCGACATCCGGATTGCCGAGGAGGGCGCCAAATTCGGCGCGCCAATCGCCCGCCTGGGGTTTCCCATGGCACCGCGTGAGGCGGCGCTGGTGCTGCGAGAAGCCGGTGCCCTGACGGCGCGTGAGATGCTGCTGGAAGCGGCCGTGTTCAGCACGGAGTTGATGATGCAGCGCGGTTTTCTCAGTCGCGTGATGTCGAGCGGGCAATGTGCCAGTGAGGCCGCAGCCACCGCCGCGCGCATCACGGCACTGGCGCCCCAGGCCGCACGTCTGAACAAGCAGACGCTTCGAGCATTGAATTCGCCTCCAGCCCTTGATGGTATTGCGCCAGCTGCTTCGAATTCAATAGCAAAATTCTTTTCCCAGGCCTATGCCTACGCCGACAGCCCGGAGCATCGCGAAGGCATCAGCGCCTTTCTGCAGAAGCGACCCAGTAATTTTTCAACCTCTGAGACTTGAGCGAAGCCATGTCACAAGCCCATGCCAATCTGTTTTCCGCCTTGCGTGCGGCGTTCCCACACAACCTGGATGCGATCGCCATCGAGACCGACAACGGGCTGAACTACTCCTGGCGCGACCTGGAGCGTGCCACGGCCATGATGGCCAACCTGCTCAAATCGCTCGACCTGCCCGAGGGCGCGCGCATTGCGGTGCAGGTGGAGAAATCGGTCGAGGCGGTCATGCTGTACCTGGCCACGCTGCGCGCCGGCTACGTGTTCCTGCCGCTCAACACCGCCTACCAGAGTGCCGAGATCGAGTACTTCGTCGGCAACGCTGAGCCGGCCGTGGTGGTGTGCAGCAGCAAGAACTTCGGCTGGGTCAGCAAGATTGCCTTCAAGGCCGGCACGCAGCATGTGTTCACGCTGGATGACAACCGTACCGGCTCGTTGCTGGAGCGCGCAGCGCACTGTTCGGAACACCATCAGGCGGTGCCGCGTCAGGCCGACGACCTGGCCGCCATCCTCTACACCAGCGGTACCACCGGCCGCAGCAAGGGCGCCATGCTGACGCACGGCAACCTGCTGAGCAATGCCCAGGTGCTGAAGAAATATTGGGGCTGGCAGCCTGGCGACGTGCTGATGCATGTGTTGCCGATCTTCCACGTGCACGGCCTGTTCGTGGCGCTGCATGGTGCGCTGCTCAACGGCAGCAAGATGATCTGGATGGCCAAGTTCGACCCCAAGCGCGTGCTGCAGAAGCTGCCCGAGGCCACGGTTTTCATGGGTGTGCCCACGCTGTATGTGCGACTGCTGGCGGAGCATGGCCTGAACCGTGAGTCCACGCGCAACATGCGTCTGTTCGTCGCCGGTTCGGCGCCGTTGCTGATCGAGACTTTTGTGGCCTGGCAGGAACGCACTGGCCACACCATCCTGGAGCGCTACGGCATGAGTGAAACCATCATGCTGACGTCCAACCCCTACAAACCGAAGGATGGCGAGCGCCGCGGCGGCACCGTCGGCTTTCCCTTGCCGGGCGTCAGCCTGCGGGTGCAGGACGATGCCGGCCAGCCGGTACCGGTGGGCGAGATCGGTGGCATCCAGGTCAAGGGGCCCAATGTGTTCAAGGGCTACTGGTGCATGCCGGAGAAGACGAAGGAAGAGTTCACCGCCGACGGTTACTTCAAGACCGGTGACGTCGGCAAGATTGATGAGCGTGGCTACGTGACCATCGTCGGTCGCAGCAAGGATCTGATCATCAGCGGTGGCTACAACGTGTATCCGGCCGAGATCGAGGGCTACATCAACGAACTGCCGGGCGTGATGGAGAGTGCCGTGGTCGGGGTGCCGCATCCCGATTTCGGTGAGGTGGGCGTGGCGGTGGTGGTACGCCAGTCCGGCATGGCGCTCGATCCGGACCACATCATTGCCAAACTCAAGTCAGAGCTGGCCAATTTCAAGATTCCGAAGCGCTGTTTCGTGGTCGACGAGTTGCCGCGCAACACCATGGGCAAGGTGCAAAAGAACCTGCTGCGTGAGCAGCACAAGCACCTGTTTTACTGAGCCGGTTCGTCCTGCCTCTGCGGCACCATGAAAAAAGGCCCACCCCTTGCGGGGCGGGCCTTTGTCTTGCGTCCAGCGCTTGTGGATTCGCTTAACGCAGCACCAGCACCGGCACGTGCGAGTGCGTCAGCACCTGTTGCGTCTCGCTGCCCAGCAGCAGGCGCTTGATGCCCTTGCGGCCATGCGAGGCCATGACGATCAGGTCGCATTTGTGTTTCTTGGCGGCAGCGATGATGGCCTCGCTCACCAGATCCGACTTGGCCGTGACAGCCTTGACCTTGACGCCCTTGCCCAGGGCGGTCTTGCTCACGGCATCCACGATCGACTGACCGTGCTCAGCCCATTGCTGTTCGACGCGGGCGATGTCGCTGGCCGGCAGGGCCAGACCGCCTTCAAAATAGCTTTGCGGGTAGCGCGGGATCACCTTCAGAGCCACCAGTTCGGCGCCGGTGAGCTGGGCCATGGCAATGGCGCTGCTCACAGCTTTCTTGGACAGGGTGGAGCCATCGGTGGCAACGAGGATTCTTTGGTACATGAGGTGATCTCCGTGTTATGCGAAACAGATTCTAGATTACTACGTTCACTTCTGTTATCGTCTTGATCCAAATCAAGACAGAGGCGGGTGCTGCCCGATACGCTTGAGCACTATGCAAACAGCAAGTCTTGCCACGACGTTCTTGCCGGAACGAAAAAGGGCAGAAGCTGCTGAGCCGCTCGTGGACTCAGCCCCGGCCGGCTTTGGCCTGCTTGACGATCCACAGGAGTGGTCGGCCTTCAGCCGACCGGTTCAAGACCAGGCCGACTGCTGGGAATCCCATCTGGTCATCGAAGGCATGCACTGTGCTGCCTGCGCGCTGACGGTCGAGGACGCCTTGCGCAGCGTTCCCGGCGTGGCCAGTGCCAGTGTCAGCGCCGGCAGCCATCGCGCCAGTGTGGTCTGGCAGGCTGATGTCGTGCAGCCTTCGGGCTGGATGCAGGCCGTTCTGAAAGCCGGCTACCGCGCCGTGCCGGCCAACGATGCCTTCGCCAACCAGCGTCGCCGCCAGGAAACCCGCAAGGCACTGTGGCGCTGGTCGGTGGCCGGCCTGTGCATGATGCAGGTGATGATGTACGCATGGCCGGCCTATGTGGCGCTGCCGGGCGACCTGTCGGCCGAGATGGAACAGTTGCTGCGCTGGGCCTCCTGGGTGCTGACCCTGCCGGTCATGCTTTTTTCCTGTGGCCCCTTCTTTTCTGCCGCGCTGCGCGATGTGGTGCAACGACGCATCAGCATGGACCTGCCCGTGGCGCTGGGCATGGGCATCACCTTTGTGGTTAGCACGGCGGGCACCTTCGATCCGCAGGGCATTTTCGGGAAAGAGGTGTACTTCGACTCCCTGACCATGTTCGTCTTCTTTTTGCTCACCGGTCGCTGGCTGGAGTTGCGGCTGCGCGACCGCACCGCCGGTGCCCTGGATGCCTTGATGAACCGCCTGCCCGACAGTGTGGAGCGACAGCGTGCCGACGGGGTGTTCGAGCGCGTCGCGGTCCGGCGGCTGCAGGCGGGTGATGTGGTACGGATCCTGCCAGGCGAGGCGTTTCCGGCGGACGGCACGGTGCTGCAAGGCCAGACGCTGGCTGACGAGGCGCTGCTCACGGGAGAGTCGCGGCCGATTTCTCGGGGTGTGGGCGATGCCGTCATTGCCGGCAGCCATAACCTGGCCGCGTCTGTGCTGGTGCGGGTGGATCGCACCGGAGCCGATACCCGCTTTGCCCAGATCGTGGCATTGATGGAGCAGGCCGCCAGCAGCAAGCCGCAGCTGGCGCAGCGGGTGGACCGCCTGGCCAAGCCGTTCCTGGTGGGCGTCTTGCTGGCGGCCGCGGGTGCTGCGGCCTACTGGTGGGGGCGCGATCCTGGTCATGCGCTGATGGTGGCGGTGGCCGTGCTGGTGGTGACCTGTCCCTGTGCCTTGTCGCTGGCCACGCCAGCCGCCATGCTGGCTGCGGCCGGTAGCCTGGCGCGCCAGGGCGTGCTGGTGCGCCGGCTGGGCGGTCTGGAGGCACTGGCGGAAGTTGACATGGTGGTGTTTGACAAGACCGGCACCCTGACGCGCGACGCCATGGTGCTGCAATCCATCCGGACCCGTGCCGGCGTGTCCGATGCGCAGGCATTGGCCATGGTCATGGCGCTGGCGCAACAGTCGCTGCATCCGGTGTCGCGTGCCCTGGCCGCGGCCGGGCAGGGCCGGGGACTGGTTGCCCAGCCGTCGAGCGATGTGCGGGAACTGGCAGGCCAGGGACTGGTCGGCCAGCTGGTGTTACCCGGGGCGACAGGGCCGGCGCAAGAGGTCCGCTTGGGTTCTTCCCGTTTCTGCGGCGTTCAGGAGTCTGTGCCGCCAGGACCGCACGCTTGTCTGAGTGATGCGCAAGGCTGGCTGGCCACGTTTGAGTTGGGCGAGGACATCCGGCCCGATGCACTCGACACGGTGGTGGCCTTGCAGGCTTCGGGGATTGAGGTGCAGATTCTGTCCGGCGATGGCGAGCAGGCGGTGGCCCGGGTGGCAGCACAGCTCGGCATCCGGCAGGCGCGCGGTGGCTGCACGCCGCAGGACAAGTTGGCATTTCTGCAGGCGGCGCAACAGCGTGGCAAGCGGGTGGCGGTGGTGGGGGATGGCTTGAACGACGGGCCGGTGCTGGCCGGTGCCCATGTGTCGTTTGCCGTCGGCCACGCCGTGCCCTTGGCCCGTGCGCAAGCCGATTTCGTGGTGCTGGGGGAGCAGCTGGGCAGCGTGGGACAGTCGCTGCAGCTGTCGCGCCGCACCCTGGAGATCGTGAACCAGAACCTTTGGTGGGCGGTTACCTACAACGCTGTCTGCGTGCCGCTGGCAGTGGTCGGTTGGCTCCCCGCCTGGCTGGCAGGCCTTGGCATGGCCTCGAGTTCCCTGCTGGTGGTGCTCAATGCCCTGCGGTTGACGGGTGGCTGGCGTCATACGAAAGTAACCTGATGGACATACTCTATTTACTCATTCCGCTGTCGGTCATTCTGGTGTTTTTCATTCTCGGTGGCCTG
This sequence comes from Hylemonella sp., assembly GCA_030680575.1. Classification (GTDB taxonomy): domain Bacteria; phylum Pseudomonadota; class Gammaproteobacteria; order Burkholderiales; family Burkholderiaceae_C; genus Hylemonella. The sequence continues at coordinate 20,097 of JAUXVI010000050.1, read as the reverse complement.
TGGTGGGCGATCGAGCGGGGTCAATTTGAGGACATCGAGGCCGAAGGCGAGCGGATTTTGCGGGATTCTTGAGGGCGGTTGACATGAGTCAAACGGTTTTCAGGAAGTTTGTTACAGACTTGACGGTGGACAACTAAGAAAAGAGGTGCACATGACATTTGCAAACACAAAAGCCACTGTCTACAACGACACCGTTGTAAGACAGTTCGCCATCATGACGGTGGTATGGGGCGTGGTGGGCATGCTGGTTGGCGTGATCATTGCCGCGCAGTTGACGTGGCCAGAGCTCAACTTTGGCATTTCATGGTTGAGCTATGGCCGCTTGCGCCCCTTGCATACCAATGCCGTGATCTTCGCTTTCGGCGGTTGCGGCTTGTTTGCCGCTGCCTATTACGTGGTTCAGCGAACCTGCCATGTTCGCTTGTTCGGTGACAAGCTGGCGGCCTTTACCTTCTGGGGTTGGCAGCTGGTGATCCTGCTGGCCGCCATTTCCCTGCCGCTGGGTTACACCTCCGGCAAGGAGTACGCCGAGCTGGAGTGGCCGATCGACATCCTGATCACGCTGGTCTGGGTATCGTTTGCCATCGTCTTCTTCGGCACGGTGGGTACCCGCAAGGTCAAGCACATCTATGTGGCCAACTGGTTCTTCGGCGCCTTCATCATCGCCGTGGCCTTGCTGCACCTGGTGAACAGCGCTGCCATCCCGGCCAGTTTCCTCAAGTCCTACTCGGCTTATGCCGGCGTGCAGGATGCCATGGTGCAATGGTGGTACGGCCACAACGCCGTGGGCTTCTTCCTGACGGCCGGCTTCCTGGGCATGATGTATTACTTCATCCCCAAGCAGGCTGAGCGTCCCGTTTACAGCTACCGTCTGTCCATCGTCCACTTCTGGGCGCTGATCTTCACTTACATGTGGGCGGGTCCGCACCACCTGCACTACACCGCATTGCCGGACTGGACGCAGTCGGTCGGCATGGTGTTCTCGCTGATTCTGCTGGCTCCCAGCTGGGGCGGCATGATCAACGGCATCATGACCCTGTCGGGCGCTTGGCACAAACTGCGTGACGACCCGATCCTGCGTTTCCTGATCGTGTCGCTGTCCTTCTACGGCATGAGCACGTTCGAAGGCCCGATGATGTCGATCAAGACCGTCAATGCCTTGAGCCACTACACCGACTGGACCGTGGGCCACGTGCACTCCGGCGCCTTGGGCTGGGTGGGTCTGGTCACCATGGGTTCCATGTACTACCTGATTCCGCGCCTGTTCGGCCAGAAGCAGATGTACAGCGTCAAGGCCATTGAAGTTCACTTCTGGACCGCCACCATCGGCATCGTGATCTATATCGCCGCCATGTGGATTGCCGGTGTGATGCAGGGTCTGATGTGGCGCGCCATCAACACGGACGGTACGTTGACCTACACCTTCGTCGAGTCGGTCAAGGCCACCTTCCCGTTTTATGTGCTGCGTCTGCTGGGTGGCCTGCTCTACCTGGGCGGCATGCTGGTCATGCTGTGGAACGTGATCAAGACGGCCACTGCCGGCCGCTCGGTCAACGTCACCATCCCGGCCGCTGCGTCTCACGCATAAGAAGAAGGAAACCATCATGGCAAACCACAACACGAGCGGCGGCATGTCGCACGAGAAAATTGAGACCAACAACTTCCTGATGATCGTTCTCATCTTGTTGGTTCTGTTGGTCGGCGGTCTGGTCGAGATCGTGCCGCTGTTCTTCCAGAAGTCCACCACCGAGCCGATCAAGGGCATCCAGCCCTACACCGCGCTGCAACTGGCCGGGCGTGATATCTACGTCCGCGAAGGCTGCTACAACTGCCACTCGCAGATGATTCGTCCGTTCCGTGCCGAGACCCTGCGCTATGGCCACTACTCGGTGGCGGGTGAGTCGGTCTACGACCACCCGTTCCAGTGGGGCAGCAAGCGCACCGGTCCTGACCTGGCGCGTGTCGGTGGCCGCTACAGTGATGAGTGGCACCGTATCCACCTGAACAATCCGCGCGATCTGGTGCCCGAGTCCAACATGCCGGCCTACCCCTGGCTGCTCAAGGACATGGTGGATGCCTCAGTCATGCCGGCGCACATGAAGGCACTGCGCACCGTGGGCGTGCCCTACACCGACGAGCAGATCGCCAAGGCAGTGGAGGAGGTCAAAGGCAAGACGGAAGTCGAAGCACTGATCGCCTATCTGCAGGTTCTGGGTACGGCCCTCAAGTAAGACGGGAGATCACATCATGGATGTCAATACCCTTCGGTCCATCGCCACCGTGGCCAGCTTCATCACGTTCATCGGCATCGTGCTGTGGGCGTGGTCCAGGCGTAATGCCGCCGATTTCGAGCAGGCAGCCATGCTGCCTTTCGAACAGGAATAACGAGCCGTCAAAGGAAGAAAAATGAGCGACTTTACAAGCAACTTCTGGTCGGTCTACGTTACCGTTATCACCGTCGTGGGCATTGCTGCCTGCCTGTTGCTGCTGTGGTTCAGCGGCAAGGCCAAGGCCATGACCTCGAACGACAACACCACCGGCCACGTCTGGGACGGTGATCTGCGCGAGATGAACAATCCCCTGCCGCGCTGGTGGGTCTGGCTGTTCATCATCACGATTGTCTTCAGTGCAATTTACCTCGCCATGTATCCAGGCCTTGGCAAGAGCGCTGGCAAGTTGGGCTGGACTCAACAGGGCCAGTACGAGGCTGAAATGAGCAAGGGTGCCAAGGAAGTGGCACCGTTGTATGCCAAGTTTGCCGGCATGTCGCCGGAAGACATGTCCAAGGACCCCCAGGCCATGGGCATTGGCGAGCGCGTGTTCATGAACAACTGCGCTCAGTGCCACGGCTCCGATGCACGCGGCAGCAAGGGTTTCCCGAACCTGACCGATGGCGACTGGCTGTATGGCGGCACGCCGGACACGATCAAGGAAACCCTGACCAAGGGCCGTATCGGCAACATGCCGCCCATGGCGGCTGCCGTGGGCACGCCGGATGACGTGAAGAATGTGGCGCACTACGTTCTGAGCCTGTCAGGCAGCCCGCATGACTCCCTGCGCGCGTCGCTGGGCAAGGCCAAGTTTGGTGCCTGCGCGGCCTGTCACGGCATGGATGGCAAGGGCAATCAGGCGCTGGGTGCTCCCAACCTGACCGATGACATCTGGCTGCATGGTTATGGCGAGAATGCCATCGTGGCCATGATCAACAATGGCAAAGTCAACCAGATGCCGGCCCAGGAAGGCAAGCTGAGTGAAAGCCAGATTCAGGTGCTGGCATCGTATGTCTGGAGCCTGTCCAACGGTGCCAAGGTGGCGGCCAAATAAGCGCGACATTCGACCGGAGTTGTCTTGAACCATCCCGATAGCGCAGACAAAAAAATCATTCCCATCGTTCCGCAAGAGGTGACGCCATCCGATGCGGACGATGCGGAGATGGTTTCTTTGTACCAGGCGCACAAGAAAGTCTATCCCCGCAGTGTTTCCGGCCTGTTCGCACGCTGGCGCTGGGGGATGGTGTTCCTGACGCAACTGGTGTACTACGGCTTGCCGTGGTTGGAGTGGGGGCAGCGCCAGGCGGTGCTGTTCGACCTCGAAGCGCGGAGGTTCTACATCTTCGGTCTGGTCCTGTACCCGCAGGACTTTATCTATCTGACTGGCCTGCTGGTCATTTCTGCGCTTTCGCTTTTTCTTTTTACGGCAGTAGCGGGCCGCCAATGGTGCGGCTACGCCTGCCCGCAGACGGTTTACACCGAGATCTTCCTCTGGATCGAGCGCAAGATCGAGGGCGACCGCAGCGCACGGATGCGGCTCGACAACGCGCCGATGTCCATCAAGAAGTTCTCCATCAAGAGCGCCAAGCAAATCGCCTGGATTTCGGTTGCGCTCTGGACCGGCTTCACGTTCGTCGGTTATTTCTCGCCCATTCATGAGCTGGGGCAATCTTTCCTGCATGCCACGCTGGGGCCGTGGGAAATTTTCTGGGTCTTTTTCTATGGCTTTGCCACGTATGGCTTTGCCGGCTACATGCGCGAGCAGGTTTGCAAGTACATGTGCCCCTACGCTCGTTTCCAGAGCGCCATGTTTGACAAGGACACGCTGATCGTTTCTTACGACGAGAAACGTGGCGAGCCGCGTGGTGCCCGCTCGCGCAAGGCCGACCCCCAGGCCTTGGGGCTGGGGTCCTGCGTCGATTGCACCCTGTGTGTCCAGGTGTGTCCCACCGGCATCGATATCCGCAAGGGACTCCAATACGAATGCATCAGCTGCGCAGCTTGCATTGATGTCTGTGACGATGTCATGGACAAGCTGAACTACCCGCGTGGTCTCATCAAATACACGACGCAGAACTCGGTTCAGCTGGGCTGGACACGTTCCCAGACCCTGCGCCATGTGCTGCGGCCCCGTGTGCTGATTTACACCAGCATTCTTCTGGCCATCAGCTTGGCGATGCTGGTCAGTCTGGCAACGCGCACGCCGCTGAAGGTGGATGTGGTGCGCGACCGCGGGGTGATGGCACGCATCGTCTCCGGCGGCATGATCGAGAACGTGTATCGCCTGCAGGTCATGAACGCGACCGAGGCGGTGCAGCATTACAAGATCACGGTCGCGGGCCTGCCCGGTCTGCAACTGGCGGTCGACCAGGATTCATTGATCGCGGTGGGGCCCACCGAGGCGCGCTGGGCCGTGATTCGTGCCCAGTTGCCCTATGAGGCGGCGGCCCCCGGGTCGCATCCCATTCATTTCGAGATCGCAGCGCAGGATGCACCCGCGCATGTGAGCGAAAAATCCGTGTTTCTGGTGCCGCGTTAAGGAGTACGTATGAGCAAAAGTGCCCATTTGGTGGCCCAGCCGTGGTGGAAGTTCGGTCACGTCTGGATGGTGCTGGCTGGCCCTGCGGTGGTGGTGGTGGCTGGTTTCGTCACCCTGTACTTGGCCATTCGCACCCCCGATCCGGTGGTGAGCGAGGATTACTACCGTCAGGGAATCGAGATCAACAAGACCCTGGAGGCCGACCCTAACAGCTTGGCCCCGGCGATTCAGGCGCGCAACCATGCCGCCACGGGCGTGGCGCCCGCTGCCAAGCCGTCGCCCAAGCCCTGATTACACTCAGGCGATCAGGAGACAAGCATGAACATGCAAAAAATGATGTGGATAGCCTGGCCCGCCTTTCTGGTGGCAGGTGTGCTCGAGATGCTGGTGTTTGCCATGGTCGACCCGCAGGACCTGCACTGGTTCGGTCAGCCGGTGACCTTGTCACGCCAAGGCGTCTACACGCTGGCGTTTTTTGTGTTCTGGGTGATGACCATGCTCTCCAGCGGACTCACCGCGCTGCTGGCGATGTCACCCTTCGAGGTCAATCAATGCCCCTTGCCTGGCACGGAGCGCCCGGAGGGCTGCCCCAAGCAGGAGACGACCTGCTGCTAACTCAGGTCGTTGCGACCTCAGTGGCATTCTTGGTGGTTGACGATCTGGGACAGGGCATCGGTGTCAAGAATGCGCACGTGACGCTGCTTGACTTCGACGATGCCATCTTCCACAAACTTTGAGAAGGTCCGGCTCACGGTCTCCAGCTTGAGACCCAGGTAGCTGCCGATCTCCTCGCGCGTCATGCGCAGAACCAGTTCGGACTGCGAGAAGCCGCGTGCATGCAGACGCTGCACCAGATTCAGCAGGAAGGCGGCCAGACGCTCCTCGGCACGCATGCTCCCCAGCAGCAGCATGACACCGTGCTCGCGCACGATCTCGCGGCTCATGATCTTGTGGACGTGGCGCTGCAGCCCATTGATCTCGCGCGACAGGTCCTCAATCCGATCGAAAGGCATGACGCAGACTTCGGCGTCTTCCAGCGCCACCGCATCGCAGGTATGGTGATCATTCACGATGCCATCCAGGCCGATGATCTCGCCTGCCATCTGAAAGCCGGTCACCTGGTCGCGCCCATCCTCGGAGGCGACGCAGGTCTTGAAGAAGCCGGTACGGATGGCGTAGAGCGAACTGAACTTCTCGCCATTGCGGAACAGTGAAGTGCCGCGCTTGATTTTCCGGCGGTTCGCGACCACGTTGTCCAGGCGGTCAATCTCTTCGGGGCTCAGCCCCATGGGCATGCACAGTTCGCGCAGGTTGCAGTTCGAGCAGGCAACTTTGATCGTTTGCGGGTTCATAGCCTGTATTTTGACATCAGCCATCGCAGCATCTCCTGGTTTCCCCTGACTCATTCCCATACCTTACCAGTATTTGATGCATATCAAGATGGGATTTGTACTTTCCGGGCACATTGGCATCAGTCGAGGATCCCCCATGAATGCCGAAACCGTTGAACCCGTTTCTCCCGAGTTGCTGCGTCGTTATGACGTGGCGGGGCCACGCTATACCTCCTATCCGACCGCAGACCGCTTTGTCGAGGCCTTCACGGCGAGCGATTACGAGCAAGCCCTGCAGCAGCGTCGTTCGGGTGCGGCTGCCTTGGTGCTGCCGCTGTCGCTGTATGTGCACATTCCGTTCTGCGAATCCCTGTGCTACTACTGCGCCTGCAACAAGATCATCACCAAGCACCATGACCGCGCGGCCGAGTATCTGCGCTACCTGAGTCGCGAGGTGGATCTGCACACCGCCCAGCTGGGCGTCGGGCAGACGGTGTCGCAACTGCACCTGGGCGGCGGCACGCCCACCTTCCTCAGCGATGCCGAGTTGCGTGAACTCATGGCCATGTTGCGGCGCAGCTTCACCTTGACGCCCGGCGGCGAGTACTCGATTGAAGTTGATCCGCGCACCATTGATGCCAGTCGCCTCGACACACTGGCGGAACTCGGCTTCAACCGCCTGAGCTTTGGGGTTCAGGATTTCGATCCGGCCGTGCAGAAAGCGGTGCACCGCGTCCAGCCGGCCGAGCAGGTGTTTGCCTTGGTCGAAGCGGCGCGTGCCCGGGGTTTCGAGTCGGTCAACGTGGATCTGATCTACGGCCTGCCGCAGCAGACGCCGGAATCTTTCACACGCACGCTCAAGCAGGTCACCGAGTTGCGGCCGGACCGTATTGCGCTGTATGCCTATGCGCACCTGCCGGAGCGCTTCAAGCCGCAGCGTCGTATTGCCACCACCGAATTGCCGGGGGCAGCGGCCAAGCTGTCCATGCTGTCGAATTCGCTGGCGACCTTCATGGGGGCCGGCTACGTTTATGTCGGCATGGACCATTTCGCTCTGCCCAACGATGCCTTGGCCATCGCCAAGCGGCAGGGGCGCCTGCATCGCAACTTCCAGGGCTACAGCACCCAGCCCGATTGCGACCTGATTGCCCTGGGCGTCTCGTCCATTGGCCGGATCGGCGCCACCTACAGCCAGAACGCCAAGACGCTGGAAGAGTATTACGACGCCATCGACCATGGGCGCTTCGCCGTGGTGCGCGGGCTGGCCTTGTCGCGTGATGACCTGGTGCGCCGCGCCGTCATCATGTCCCTGATGTGCCAGGGTGAGGTGCTGTTCGAGTCCATCGAGTTGGCCTACCTGATCGATTTCCGCAGCTACTTTGCTGCCGAGATGGAGTCCATACAGGTTCTGGTGGAACAGGGCTTGGTGACCGTGGACGACAGTGGCATCCAGGTCACGGCCAACGGCTGGTTCTTTGTGCGGGCGCTGGCCATGGTGTTCGATCGCTATTTGCAGGCCGACCGCAACCGCGCGCGCTTCTCCAAGATCATCTGAGGATGCATCTGGAGATACTCTAGACTCGGCGCATGCAGACATCACTTGCCGTCACGGCCCTGCTCATGGGGCTGGTGGGCGGCCCCCACTGTATTGCCATGTGTGGCGCTGCCTGTGCCGGCATCGGCCAGGCCGCCGGCGCTCACAAGAATGCGGCGATGTGGACTTTCCAGCTGGGTCGCATCATCGGTTACGCCATCCTCGGTGGTCTGGCCGCCGCCTCCATTCAGGGGCTGGGCTGGCTCACCATCCAGTCCTCCGCCCTGCGTCCGGTCTGGAGCCTGTTCCACGTGGCCGCCCTGTTGCTGGGGCTGCTGCTGCTGTGGAAGGCGCAACAGCCGATCTGGCTGGAGAGTGCTGGGCGCAAGTTGTGGGCCGGCGCACGGGCGTTGGCGGCCGGCCGGGGCCATGGCGCACCGCTGGTGATCGGCATGTTGTGGGCCTTGCTGCCCTGCGGCCTGCTGTACTCAGCCTTGCTGGTGGCGGCCATGACCAGCCATCCACTGGAGGGGGCTGCGGTGATGGCGTTGTTTGCCCTCGGCACCAGTGTCTCGATGATGGCCGGGCCCTGGTTGTGGCTGCGCTTGAGCGGCCAGCCCGGGGCTGGGGATTGGGGCGTACGGTTGGCAGGGCTGGCGCTGGCGGCCAGTTCGGCCTGGGCCTTGTGGATGGGGCTGGTGCACAACACGGCGCCCTGGTGCGTGACCCCCGGCGTCTGAGGGAATAGGGGCGGGCGCTATCATCGCCTCCTATGGCGACTTCACAATGCGGTATTCCGGCACAGCTTCCGGCTGATGAAGTGACGCGTCAGCAGGTACTCGAGTCCTTCAGAATTCTTGACAGCCTGCCCGAGCAATCCTACGACGACATCGTCACGCTGGCCGCGCATATCTGCGCTGTGCCGATCGCCCTGATCAGCCTGATCGACAGCGAACGCCAGTGGTTCAAGGCCAAGGTGGGGCTTGATGCGCCGCAAACGCCCCGCGAACAGGCCTTCTGTGCCCATGCCATCCTCAATCCGTCCGACATCATGGAAGTGCCGGATGCGAAGCTTGACCCGCGCTTTGCCAACAACCCGCTGGTGACGGGCGAACCGGGCATCCGTTTTTATGCCGGGGCGCCGCTGGTCACGCCGTTCGGCAGCGCGCTGGGCACCTTGTGCATCATCGACCGTGTGCCGCGCCGCCTGACGCCGCCGATGGCCAAGGCCCTCAAGGCGCTGGCGCGGCAAGTCGTCCGCCTGCTGGAGTTGCGTCGGGCCTTGGCCGAGTTGGAAACCCTGACACAAGCACAACAGGAACGGCAGCAGCAACTGGAGGCCACCCAGAAGCGTCTGGACCAGGTGATTTCGGAGTTGGCCCAGCAAACCATGACCGATTCGCTGACCGGACTCAAGAACCGGCGGGCCTTTGATCAGATCCTGAAGGAGGATTCGTCCCGCATGGTGCGTACGCATTCCTCGCTGGCGTTGATCCTGCTCGATATTGACGACTTCAAGGCGTTCAATGACGAATTCGGTCATGTCAGCGGGGACGAGGCCTTGCAGCAGCTCGCACGCGTGTTGCAATCGCAGGCCCGGGCGTACGACCGGGTGGCCCGTTACGGCGGTGAAGAGTTCGCCATCGTCCTGCCGGACACCAGCATGGCCGAGGCGCTGTGCATGGCCGAGCGCATCCGCCAGGAAGTGCAGGATGCCGACTGGCCTAACCGGCCGGTCACGGTCAGCCTGGGCGTGGCGGTGGCAAGCACCGCCGCTGACTGTCTGAGCTTGGTGGCGCGTGCCGACAAGGTGCTCTACCAGGCCAAGGAGACGGGACGCAATTGCGTGGTGTGCGACAACAGTGTTGCCTGAGTCGCTTGCTGGTGGGCTGGGATAATCCGCGCCATGCCTTTGAAGAAGCCTGTTGCCCCTGAGTTCTGGCGCATGTCGGTTGCGCCCATGCTGGACTGGACCGACCGCCACTGCCGTTACTTCCACCGGCTGCTGACCCGTCAGAGCCTGCTTTACACCGAGATGGTTACCACCGGTGCGCTGCTGCACGGCGATGTGGCGCGCCATCTGCGTTTCAATGCTGAAGAACATCCCGTGGCGCTGCAGCTGGGGGGGAGCGAGCCGGCCGACTTGGCCCGTTGTGCCGCACTCGGTGCGCAGTGGGGCTACGACGAGATCAACCTGAACTGCGGCTGCCCGAGCGAGCGCGTGCAACGCGGTGCCTTCGGTGCCTGTCTGATGGCCGAGCCACAGCTGGTGGCCGACTGTGTCAAGGCCATGGTGGATGTGGTCTCGGTGCCGGTCACGGTGAAGCACCGCATCGGCATCGACAAGACTGAGAGTTACGAATTTGTGCGTGACTTTGTGGGCGTGGTGGCCGAGGCCGGCTGCGACGTGTTCATCGTCCATGCACGCAATGCCTGGCTCAAGGGGCTGTCGCCGAAGGAAAACCGCGAGGTGCCGCCGCTGCGCTACGAACTCGTGCACCGGCTCAAGCGCGAGTTCCCGCAACTGACCATCGTCGTCAACGGCGGCATCAGTACCGGGGTGCAGGTGACGGCACAACTGGCGCAGCTCGACGGCGTGATGGTCGGACGTGAGGCCTATCACAACCCCTGGTGGCTGGCCGAATGGGACGCGGCGTTTTACGGTGCCGCGCCGTCAGGCCTGACGCGTGAAGCGGTGGAAGCGCAGATGGTGGACTACATGGAGCGCGAGGCGGCCGAGCATGGCACGCCCTGGTATGCCATCGCCCGCCACATGCTGGGCCTGCGCCATGGCTTGCCGGGCGCACGGCGCTGGCGACAGGTCTGGAGCGACCACAAGCTCAAGACCCGGCCTGCGCGCGAGGTCATGGCGCTGGCCCATGAGGCGGTGCCGAAGGCGGCCTGAATACCGGGTTTTTGAAGAAATCAGGGCTTTCGCCTCGCCGATATTGCGCCGATAGCTATAAAAATAATAGCATTCGGCGTTGCTCTATCTGCAGGGCCTACCGGCAAGACCCGCTGGCCGGCGCTCGGCCGCTCAGCGGGCGCCCGGCTTCTGGTACATCAACTCAATCTGCGCACCGAAGTGGCCCATCAGGTTGTTGCGTTTGAGCTTGAGCGTCGGGGTCATGAAGGTGTTGTCGATCGTCCAGGGCTCCAGCGTCAGGGTGACGGCGCGCGGCACGGCGTAGCGTGCAAAGCTCGATGTCACGTGCTCGATGCGCGCCAGTGCGGCCTTTTGTGCGTCCGGGTGGCGCAGGCTGGCGGCGTCATCCGGGTCAAGGCCCAGTTCCACGGCCAGGCGGCGCCATTCGTCGCGCTGTACCACTGCCACGCAGGCAATGAAGGGGTGCTGCTCACCGACCACAAAGACCTGCTCGAACAGCGGGTCCGAGGTGATGGCCAGTTCCAGGTCGCCCGGCGGGACTTTTTCGCCGGTCGAGGTGACGATGATTTCCTTGATGCGACCCAGGATGCGGATGCGGCCATCACGGATCTCGGCCTGGTCGCCCGAGGCCAGCCAGCCGTCACCCGACAGGATGCGTTCGGTGTCTTCCGGACGCTTCCAGTACCCCTTCATGACGGAGGGACCTCTCACTTGGAGTTCGCGGTTGGCGCCGATCCGGACGTCGACCCCGGGCAGCGCCCGGCCCACCGTGATGGGGTCGTTGTCGCTCAGGGCATTGACGGCCACCACGGGCGAGGTTTCGGTCATGCCATAGCCTTGCACCAGCGGCAGGCCCAAGCCGAGGAAGCAGCGGGCGATGGTGGGTGACAGCGGTGCACCGCCGCTGACGGCCACCCGCACGCGGCCGCCAAACTGGGCCAGCAGGGGTTGGGCCACCAGGCGCTGCAACAGCGACCAGGGCAGCAGGCGCCAGAGGCCGGCGGCCCGCTCTTCTTCCGGCCGTGGGGGCAGCAAGCCCTGGCCGGCCCGGAAACGGCGCCAGCCCACGGCCTGTGCCGCCTCGAACAGGCGTGTTTTGAACGGCGAGGGGGAGACCCGCTCCAGCAGCTTGGCATAGACCCGCTCGTAGATGCGGGGCACCGAGATCAGCACCGTCGGACGCACGATCTTCAGGTCTTCTGCCAGCAGCGCCACCGAGCGCGCATACGCCACGCAACTACCTGCCGCGATCGGCAGGTAGTAGCCGGCCGTGCGCTCGAAGGTGTGAGACAGCGGCAGGAAAGACAGGAAAACGTCTTCTTCGGTGGGTGTGACGCGCGCCAGCACGGCCTTGACGTTGGCCACCACGTTGCAGTGGGTCAGCATGACGCCCTTGGGTTTGCCGGTGGTGCCAGAGGTGTAGACGATGGTGGCCAGGTCCTCAGGGCCTGGCGGCGTGGCCAGGCTGACATTGGCCTGGCCACGGGCCAGCCAATCGGCCAAGGCGACCACCGACAGGCTGTCGGTGGCGGCGGGCAGGGGGCTGTCCAGATCGGTCACCACCACGGTACGCAGCGCCGGCAGCGGGGTGCCCACGCCGCGAATCTTCTCCCATTGCTCGGTGGACGTGACCATGAGCAGCGAGGCTTCGCAATCGGCCAGGATGTAGGCAATGCTGCCGGGGTTGTCGATGGCGTGCAAGGGCACGGGCACGGCACCCTGCGCCAGCGTGGCCTGGTCGATGCTCATGGCATTCAGGCCGTTGGGCAGCAGGATGGCCACGCGGGCGCCGGCCGGCAGCTGGCTGGCCGCCAGGGCGCGCTGCCATTGCGTCACCCGTTCCAGGGTGGCGGCCCAGCTCAGGCTGAACCAGCGGCCGCTGGCGGTATCGAATTCACGAAAGGCCTCACCCTGCGGACTGGTGGCTGCGCGAAAGGCGAGCAATTGGGGCAGGGTCTGGACGGAGTCGAGGTGGGGTTGGACGGAAAGCATCGGGCAGTCGGTTCGGATCGGGAGGCACGCGGCGCCGCTGAGGGGATGCCAGCGGCGGGTTGCGGGCGGTCAGAGTAGTGAAGAGTAGCGGCGTCCAAGGGTTAACCCTTAATGATAACCGCTCATGCATGGCAGACGGCGATGCAGGATCCGTCGCCCAAGCCGACTTCAGGGCGGGCTCAGCTGCAGGCCCGCCAGGTAACGCTCGAATTCGTCTGCCGGCATGGGACGGGCAAAGTAGTAGCCCTGGGCTTCGTCGCAACCGAAGTCGCGCAACTGCGGCAGCATGGCGGCATGTTCCACGCCTTCGGCAATGGCTTTCAGATTCAGGCTGTGCGCCATCTGCACGATGGCATGCACGATGGCGGCATCGTCCGGATCCGTGGCCAGGTCGCGGATGAAGGACTGGTCGATCTTGAGCTTGTCGATGTCAAAACGTTTGAGGTAGGACAGGCTCGAGTAGCCGGTGCCGAAGTCGTCAATGGAGAGCTTGACGCCCAGCCGCTTGAGCGCCTTGACCGTGGCCAGCACCTGCTCGACATTCTGGATCAGGATGGATTCGGTCAGCTCCAGTTCCAGCAGCGCGGGGTCGAGCCCGGAGCGCTGCAGGGCGTGCATGACATTCTGTTCCACATTGCCGCGTCGGAACTGGACCGCAGACAGGTTGACGGCCATCAGCAGCCTGGGCAGGCCGGCACGTTGCCATGCCATGGCCTGTTGGCAGGCCTTGTTGAGGACCCACTCGCCGATCGGCACGATCATGCCGCTGTCCTCGGCGATGTGGATGAAGCGGCCCGGCGCCACCACCCCCAGTTCCGGGTGCCGCCAGCGGATCAGGGCCTCCGCACCAATGATCTGGCCTGATGCGAGGTCGATTTGCGGCTGGTAATGCAGCACCAGTTCGTCGCGCTCCAGGGCGCGACGCAAGCCATTGCGAATCACCAGGTGCTCGATGGCCTCGCTGTTCATGGCTTCGTCGAAGAAACGGTAGGTATTGCGCCCGGCCTCCTTGGCGCGGTACATCGCCATGTCGGCTTTCTTGCGCAGGGTGTCGAAATCTGTGCCGTCTTCGGGATAGATGGTCACGCCGATGGAAACCGAGGTCGAGAGCTCGTTGCCATCGACCAGGAACGGGTCCTGCAACTTGCTCACGATCTTGGTCAGAGCCGCCAGGCTGGCATCGGGATCCTGCAGCTCGTTCAGCAAGACGACAAATTCATCGCCCCCTTGCCGGCTGATGGTGTCGCTCTCGCGGATGCACTCGCCCAGGCGCAGCGCCACTTGCTTGAGCAGCGCATCGCCCGTTGCATGGCCGAGGGAGTCATTGATCTGCTTGAAGTTGTCCAGGTCCAGAAACAGCAATGCCAGATGGGTCTGGCTGCGGCTGGCATGCGCCATGGCCTGCGCCAGCCGGTCTTCCAGCAGCACGCGGTTGGGCAGGCCGGTCAACGGGTCGTGGTAGGCCAGGAATTCGATCTGCTCCTCGGTGGTCTTGCGCTCGGTGATATCCGAGCCGATGCCGCGGTAACCGCAGAATTGCCCGTTCTCGAACAGTGGCTTGCCACTGATGGAGAACCAGCGCAGCTGGCCGGATGGGGATTCAATCTGGTAGTTGAAATTCTTGAAGGGCAGGTGCGCATCCAGGGTTTTCCTGTGCTCCTGCCACTGCGCGGGCGAGATGCCGAGCAGTGGCAGTTCCCAGCGGGTTTTGCCGGTGGTCATGCGTGACGGCAGATAAGGGGTGCCACCCGAAACTTCAACGAAGCGGAAGTTGGCGTCCTGTTCCCAGAACCAGTCGGAGGACATCTCCAGCAGGTCGCGCAGCCGGGCTTCGCTGGCGCGCAGGTTGCTCTCGATCTCCTTGCGCTCCGCCACCTCCTGCACAAGGCGAGCATTGGTCTGCGCCAGCTCCTCAGTGCGTTGCTGCACTCTGAGTTCCAACTCCTGATGGGCCACCGCCAAGGCCTCTTCGGCGGCTCGTTTGTCGCTGATGTCTTCGGTGATCCAGATCGTGCTCTGGCTGCCGTCGGTGGTCGGGAGTGCCTTGGCCACGTGACGGCACCAGATCGGAGTGCCGTCACGGCGCACGTTTTCCCAGTTGATGTCCACCAGATCGCCATCCACCAGGCGCGGCCCCACGGTCCGACCGAAGTAGACATAGTCCTCATGGCTGCGAAAGATGACCTCGGCCATGCGGCCCTCCAGCGAACCGACGGGCCAGTCCAGGATGGCGTCGAAGCGCGGGTTGCAGTGCACGATCCGGCCGTTGCTGGTGAACATGATGCCCAGAGAGGCATATTCAAGAATGGCCTGTTGCTTGAGCAGCAGGTCTTGCAGCCGGGACTCGGCATGCCTGCGTTCGCTGATGTCCTCAATGATCCAGATCGTGCCTTCCGCTGTGTTCTGCGGATTGATCGCCTTGGCCCGCATATGGCAATAGATGGCGCTGCCATCCTTGCGGCACATCTGCAGTTCCCGGTCCAGCATGCCCCCGCGGGTGAGGATGGGGGTCGCCAGGCGGCCGATCTCGGCGTACTCCTCGTCGGACAGGTAAAAGACCGAGCCAGGTTGGCCGACCAGATCGCCATGCGGCCAGCCGAAGATTTCAGAAAACTTGGGGTTGCAATGCAGCACCTTGCGGTCGCGCGTGAACAGGATGCCGATGGAGGCATTGGCAAGAATGGCCTGGTACTCCAGCAGCGTTTGCTGCACAGAGGTGGCAGGCTGTACCTCGGTCGGTCGTGCTTCGCTTGTCCCAGGCATGTCGGTCAGTCGACTTTTTTATGAATGAATCGGCGTCGTCGGGTCGTGGCCTCACAGCCTCCAGACGCGCGGTGAGTTCATTCTAGTCAGCGCAGCGGCGCTGGCTAGACGGCTGCTTCCAATCCGTTGCGGAAATGCGCCTGCATGGCCTGGATGGCGGCGGACGCGTCGTGGGCCTGCAGCGCCGCCATGATGGCGCGGTGCTCGGCCAGCGATTCCTCAATGCGGCCGGACTTGAACAGGGAGTGGTGCCGGTTGAGTTTCATGACCTTGCGCAAGTCGGCCACCATCTGGTCGCGCCAGCGGTTGTCAGCGATCTCCAGCAGGCGCATGTGAAAGCGTTCGTTGATCTCGAAGAAGCGCTCCCGGTCCTGCTTGTGTGGACGTGCCGCGGTTTCCAGTTCGTCATGCAAGGTCTTCAACTCGCGCAGCTGGGTTTCCGTGGCCCGGCTCGCGACGACGCCGGCCGCGTCGGACTCCAGCAGCGAGAGCAGGTGGTAGACGTCGGTCAGGTCTTTCTCATTGACCTCGGTCACGTAGGCGCCGCGGCGCACCTTCATCGTCACTAGGCCTTCGGCTGCCAAGACCTTGAGGGCTTCACGCAGGGGCGTGCGGCTGATGCCATAGTCCTCTGCGATCTTCAGTTCGTCAATCCAGCTGCCGGGCTCCAGCTCGCGCTTGAAGATGCGCTGGCGCAGGAGTTCGGCCACTTCCTCATAAAGTGCGCGGGGGGAGAGGGATACGGCAGACATGGTCAGAATTGTAAGCTGTGCAGAATATTTTGCATCAATAATTATGAATGATGTAAACTCCACGCAACGCAACACTGGGCGCCTTGTTGTGCCCCGCCGCCACGCCATGAGCCAGAAAAACCCCGAATTCCAGAGCGCCAGCCTCGAAGCTTGGCACAAAGCTGCCGTCAAATCCGCCCCTGGTGGCAACGTTGACGCCCTGAACTGGGTCACGCCCGACGGCATCAGCGTCAAGCCGCTGTACACCGCAGCCGACACCCAGAACCTGCCGCACGCCGACACGCTGCCGGGCTTCGAGCCCTACCTGCGCGGCCCGCAGGCCACCATGTACGCCGTGCGGCCCTGGACCATTCGCCAGTACGCCGGCTTCTCCACCGCCGAAGAATCCAATGCCTTCTACCGCAAGGCGCTGGCCGCCGGCGGCCAGGGCGTGAGCGTGGCCTTCGATCTGGCCACCCACCGCGGGTACGACTCCGACCACCCGCGCGTGACCGGCGACGTCGGCAAGGCCGGTGTGGCGATCGACTCGGTGGAGGACATGAAGGTCCTGTTCAACGAGATTCCGCTGGACAAGGTCAGCGTCTCCATGACCATGAACGGCGCCGTGCTGCCGGTGCTGGCTGGTTACGTGGTGGCGGCCGAAGAGCAGGGCGTGAGCCAGGACAAGTTGTCCGGAACGATTCAGAACGACATTCTGAAAGAGTTCATGGTCCGCAACACCTACATCTACCCGCCCGAGCCGAGCATGCGCATCATCGGCGACATCATCGAGTACACGAGCAAGAACATGCCCAAGTTCAACTCGATCTCGATCTCGGGTTACCACATGCAGGAAGCCGGGGCCAACCAGGCGCTGGAGATGGCCTTCACCCTGGCCGACGGCAAGGAGTATGTGAAGACCGCCATTGCCAAGGGCATGGACGTGGACGACTTTGCCGGCCGCCTGAGCTTCTTCTGGGCGGTGGGCATGAATTTCTACCTAGAAATCGCCAAGATGCGCGCGGCGCGCCTGCTGTGGTGCCGCATCATGAAGGGCTACAACGCCAAGAACCCCAAGAGCCTGATGCTGCGCACGCACAGCCAGACTTCGGGCTGGTCGTTGACCGAACAGGACCCGTACAACAACGTGGTGCGCACCACCATCGAGGCCATGGCGGCCGTGTTTGGCGGCACGCAGAGCCTGCACACCAACAGCTTTGACGAAGCGATCGCGCTGCCGACCGAGTTCAGCGCCCGCATCGCCCGCAACACCCAACTCATCATCCAGGAAGAGACCCACATCACCAACGTGATCGACCCCTGGGCCGGCAGCTACATGATGGAAAAACTGACCCAGGACATGGCGGACGCCGCCTGGGCCATCATCGAGGAAGTCGAGGCCATGGGTGGCATGACCAAGGCCGTGGATTCCGGCTGGGCCAAGCTCAAGATCGAGGCCGCTGCCGCCGAGAAGCAGGCGCGCATCGATTCGGGGCGCGACGTGATTGTTGGCGTCAACAAGTACAAGCTGAAAAAAGAAGACCCGATCGAGATTCTCGAGGTGGACAATGTCAAGGTGCGCGAGGGCCAGATCACGCGCCTGAAGGCCATCAAGGCCCAGCGCGATGCCAAGGCGGTGCAGGCCGCACTCGATGCCTTGACGGCTGCCGCCGAGCAGGGCAGCGGCAACCTGCTGGATCTGTCGATCAAGGCCATTCGCCTGCGCGCCACGGTGGGCGAGGTGTCGGATGCGCTGGAAAAGGTTTTTGGGCGCCATCGCGCCGATACGCAAAAGGTGACCGGTGTGTACGCAGCAGCCTATGACTCAGCCGAAGGCTGGGACGCCCTCAAGAAAGAAATTGCCGACTTCGCCGAAAGCCATGGCCGCCGTCCGCGCGTGATGATCTCCAAGCTCGGCCAGGACGGCCATGACCGTGGCGCCAAGGTGGTGGCCACGGCCTTTGCCGACCTCGGCTTCGACGTCGACATGGGGCCGCTGTTCCAGACCCCCGAGGAATGCGCGCGCCAGGCGATCGAGAACGACGTGCACGCGGTGGGCGTCTCCACCCTGGCCGCCGGCCACAAGACCCTGGTGCCGGCCATCATTGCCGAGTTGAAGAAGCAGGGCGCCGATGACATCATCGTCTTCGTTGGCGGCGTGATCCCGCGTCAGGACTACGACTTCCTGTACGAGGCCGGCGTCAAGGGTATCTACGGCCCCGGCACGCCGATCCCGGCCAGCGCCAAGGATGTGCTGGAACAAATCAAAGCCGCCAACAAGGCCTGACGTGGCTCCTCTGCCTCTCCTGGACGGCATCCTGCAGGGTAACCCCGCCCAGCAGCGCCGCGCCATGGCCAAGGCGATCACGTTGCTGGAGTCCACGCGCGCCGACCATCGTGCCCAGGCCGACGAGCTGCTGACGGCCTTGCTGCCGCACACCGGTAAGTCGTTCCGTCTGGGCATCAGCGGGGTGCCTGGGGTTGGCAAGTCCACCTTCATTGAAGCGCTGGGCTTGTACCTGATCAACAAGGGCCATCGCGTGGCCGTGCTGGCGGTGGACCCCAGCAGCACGGTTTCGGGCGGCTCCATCCTGGGCGACAAGACCCGGATGGAAAAGCTTTCGGTGCACGAGCATGCCTACATCCGCCCGAGCCCGAGCAGCGGCACCTTGGGCGGCGTGGCGGAGAAAACGCGCGAGGCCATGCTGGTGTGCGAGGCCGCGGGTTACGACATCGTGATCGTCGAGACCGTGGGCGTGGGCCAGAGCGAGACCGCCGTGGCCAGTATGACCGACATGTTCGTGTTGCTGCAGTTGCCCAATGCCGGTGACGACTTGCAGGCCATCAAGAAGGGCGTGATGGAGCTGGCCGACCTGGTGGCCATCAACAAGGCCGACATCGACCCGGCCGCCGCCACGCGCGCGCAGGCGCAGATCACCTCCAGCCTGCGCCTGCTTGGCCTGCACGGCAACCCCGAGCATGCGCACCACGACGAGAAGCTTTGGCACCCGAAGGTGGTGCAGCTCAGTGCCTTGCTGGGGCAGGGCGTGGACCACTTCTGGGCGGCGGTCACCGAGTTCCGCGCGCTGCAAACCGCCAACGGCAAGCTGGCCACGCGGCGCCAGGCCCAGGCCCAAGCCTGGATGTGGGAGCGTATCGAGGCCGGCCTCAAACAGGCTTTCCGTGCCCACCCGCAGGTGCGCGAGCTCCTGCCCCAACTCCATGCCGATGTGGCGGCCGGCCGGCTGGCCGCTTCCACGGCCGCAAGAAATCTGCTCCAGGCCTATGAAAAACGGGCGTGAGCAGCTATCAAATCAGTAGTCAACATCTTCATATATCAGCACCGACAGAGGACGAACCATGCACGACATCCTTGAACAACTGGAAAAAAAGCGCGCTGCCGCGCGCCTGGGAGGCGGTGAAAAACGCATCACCGCGCAGCACGCCAAGGGCAAGCTGACGGGGCGCGAACGCCTGGAAGTGCTGCTCGACGAGGGCACCTTCGAAGAGTGGGACATGTTCGTCGAGCATCGCTGTGTCGACTTCGGCATGCAGGACAACTAGATCGCGGGTGACGGTGTCGTCACCGGCTACGGCATGATCAACGGCCGCCTAGTGTTCGTCTTCAGTCAGGACTTCACCGTCTTCGGCGGCGCTCTCTCTGAAGCCCATGCCGAGAAGATCTGCAAGATCATGGACCAGGCCATGAAGGTCGGTGCGCCGGTGATCGGCCTGAACGACTCGGGCGGTGCGCGCATTCAGGAAGGCGTGGCATCGCTGGGCGGTTATGCCGACGTGTTCCAGCGAAATGTGATGGCCTCCGGCGTGATTCCGCAGATCAGCATGATCATGGGCCCGTCGGCCGGCGGTGCGGTGTACAGCCCGGCCATGACCGACTTCATCTTCATGGTGAAGGACAGCTCCTACATGTTCGTCACCGGCCCCGAGGTGGTGAAAACCGTGACGCACGAGGAAGTGACGGCCGAGGAACTGGGCGGCGCCATCACCCACACCACCAAGAGTGGCGTGGCCGATCTGGCGTTCGAGAAC
>JAUXVI010000049.1 GCA_030680575.1 Hylemonella sp. | reverse complement strand
CAGGGCGGTACCCTGCTCGACCCGCTGCACGCTGTCGGTGATCAGGGTCTTGATTTCCTTGGCGGCTTCGGCAGAACGGCCGGCCAGACTGCGAACTTCGCTGGCCACCACGGCAAAACCACGGCCGTGTTCACCGGCACGGGCGGCTTCCACCGCGGCGTTCAAGGCCAGGATGTTGGTCTGGAAGGCGATGCCGTCGATCACGCTGATGATGTCGTTGATCTTGCGGCTCGAATCATTGATGCCCTTCATGGTGTCGACCACCTGGGCGACCACTTCACCGCCCTGGACGGCCACGGTGGAGGCGCTTTGCGCCAGCTGGTTGGCTTGGCGGGCGTTGTCGGCGTTCTGTTTGACGGTGGAGCTGAGCTCTTCCATCGAGGCTGCAGTCTCCTCCAGCGCGCTGGCCTGGCTTTCGGTACGGGCGGACAGGTCGGTGTTGCCCTGGGCGATTTCGCTGGAGGCGGTGGCTACCGATTCGCTGCCTTCGCGCACGCGACTCACCACCTTGACCAGCGACGCCTGCATCTCCGACAAGGCCTGCAACACTTTGGAAACTTCATCCTGACCGGTGATCTCGACCCGGCGTGTCAGATCACCATGGGCCACGGCATTCGACACCTCCACCGCATTGCTGAGCGAGCGAGAAATGCCGCGCACCAGGGCCAGACCGAGCATCGCCGCAAACAGCACGCCGGCCACAATGGCCGCAATGGCCACCATACGGATGGTCTTGTAGCGAGCCACCGCAGCGTCGTACTCCTGCTTGGCCACATCGAGCTGAAGCTTGATCAGGGCGACGACACCGCTTCGCGCATTCTCATACAAGGTGGGCAACTTCTCCATCGTGATGGATGCCGCCGTTGCAATGTCATCGGCACGCAAAGCGGCTGCCGACGGCTTCAGTCCGTCTCCAACATAACGCGCCCGATCTTCAGCAAACTTTTTGGCCAGTTGCGCCTCCTCGGCCGTCAGTGTGGTCGCCATGTAAGACTCCCACGTCTTGCTGATGACGGCGATGTTGGCATCCAGTTCAGCCATGTTGGTCTTCACCGATTCGGCACTGGGCTGCAGCAAGGTGACGGTGATCAAAAGCCGGTTGCGCAACATGAGGCGCTGAATCTCGGCCAAGTGACCGGTCGGGACGGTACGGTCTTCATAAACAGTCTTCAGGGCATCATTGCTCTGCCCAATGCCGACCAGGCCAATCGAACCGATCAGCACCAGCAACGCAGACAGAATGCCGACCAACAGGGTCAGCCGAGTGGAGATTTTGAGATTGTTCATGGTATGCAACTCACATTCACCGCGACAGAGCAGATGCCGACGTGGCGACTTAGCGAAGAAATTGAAAATAGCCCTGGGTCAACCCAGCCGGTCATCCGCCGAGTGACGAACTGAACATGCCCATTTCGGCATTGCTCATCAAGGCATCCATGTTCATGACAATGAGCATGCGTTCGCCGACGTTGGCCAGACCGGTGATGAAGCGCGCATCGATGGCCGCCTCAAATTGGGGCGCCGGCTTGATGGCCTGGGCCGACAGCGTGACCACGTCGGACACCGAGTCCACCACGGCACCGATGACCGTGCCGCGCACGTTGAGAATGATGACCACGGTGAATTCGTTGTACTCGACCTTCTCCAGGTTGAGCTTCATGCGCAGGTCCACGATCGGAACGATGACACCGCGCAGGTTGACCACACCCTTGATGTAGCTGGGGGCATTGACCATGCGGGTTGGTTCCTCGTAGGAGCGGATTTCCTGCACGCGCAGGATGTCAATGGCGTATTCCTCGTTACCAAGCCGCAGAGTCAGGTACTGCCCGGATGCGGCCACTGTCTGCTCGGCACTGGGTTGACTGTTCGAGTGTGCGGCGTTCGTCGTATTCATGGCGGGCATTCCTTCTGGGCTGGGAGAGGCAAAGTTCTGATGGATGATACACGTCAGCGTCGTGACGAGGCGAAACGGTCAAGCCTGAAATACGCCGGCAACGCAGGCCGGGCATCCTCCATGTGGAAAACAAAAACGCCCGCCGGATAACTCTGGCGGGCGCTTCATGCGGGGCATGGTTCGCCGCATCCCGTCACGGCCCGATGGGCCGATCTAGGGCAATCGCGGCGAGAGGTCAGGCTTTGGTCTTGTTGTAGTTGGCGATGCCGTCCATGATTTCCTTCTTGGCTGACTCCGGGCCTTCCCAGCCCTGCACCTTGACCCACTTGCCAGGCTCAAGATCCTTGTAATGCTCGAAGAAATGCTCAATGGTCTTCAGACGCATCGGGTTCAGGTCTTCCGGTTTCTGCCATTGGGTATAGAGCGACAGGATCTTGTCGGTCGGCACGGCCAGCACCTTGCCGTCTTCACCGGCCTCGTCCGTCATCTTCAGGATACCGATCGGTCGGCAGGGCACGACCACGCCGGGGATCAGCGGCACAGGGGTGATCACCAGCACGTCCACCGGGTCGCCGTCGCCCGAGATGGTCTTGGGCACGTAGCCGTAATTGGTCGGGTAGTGCATGGCCGTGCTCATGAAACGGTCCACGAAAATGGCGCCGGTTTCCTTGTCCACCTCGTACTTGATGGGGTCGGCATTCATCGGAATTTCGATGACCACATTGAAGGCTTCGGGAACATTCTTACCGGGAGTCACGTTATCGAGGGACATGATTGCTCTTTGAGTTAAATCAGAAAAGGATAAGTATTAACCCTCATTTTACTTGCTCCTCACTGACGCTTCGCCGGCAGCTCACTTTTTTCAAGTTAAAGTCCAGCCGTTGGCCAATCGTCCTGTGTGACCGAACGTGGTTGAACGCGACGAGGAAGCAACGCATCGGTGGCTCCGCCCCTTGCGTTGCCACCCCTTCGCGATCCAACAACACAGGAGATTGATATGACAGGCAACTCAGCGCTGATTCTGGCGCTCGTCTGCGGGCTCATTGCCGTAGCCTACGGCTTCTGGGCACGCAGCTGGATTCTTTCCCAGGATGCCGGCAATGCGCGGATGCAGGAAATTGCAGCTGCCATCCAGACCGGTGCCGCCGCCTATCTGGCGCGCCAGTACAAGACCATCGGCATCGTCGGCGTCATTCTGGCCATCCTGATCGGGGTCTTCCTCGACGGCCAGACCGCCATCGGCTTCATCATCGGCGCCGTGCTCTCGGGCGCCTGCGGCTTCATCGGCATGAATGTCTCGGTCCGCGCCAACGTGCGCACCGCGCAGGCTGCCACGCGCGGCATCGGCCCGGCGCTGGACGTCGCCTTCCGCGGCGGCGCCATCACCGGCATGCTGGTGGTGGGCCTGGGCCTGCTGGGCGTGACGGTGTTCTACTGGTTCCTGGTCGGCAACGGCAACCTGAACGCCGGCACCAACCTGGCCAAGCTGCTCAACCCGCTGATCGGTTTTGCCTTCGGCTCCTCGCTGATCTCCATCTTCGCGCGTCTGGGCGGCGGCATCTTCACCAAGGGCGCCGCCGTCGGCGCCGACCTGGTAGGCAAGGTCGAAGCCGGCATTCCGGAAGATGACCCGCGCAACCCGGCCGTGATCGCCGACAACGTGGGCGACAACGTGGGCGACTGCGCCGGCATGGCCGCCGACCTGTTTGAAACCTATGCCGTGACGCTGATCGCCACCATGGTGCTGGGCGCCCTGCTGGTCTCGGGCGCCGGTACCAGCGCGGTGGTCTACCCGCTGGCGCTGGGCGCGGTGTCCATCATCGCCTCCATCATCGGCTGCTCCTTCGTCAAGGCCTCCCCTGGCATGAAGAACGTGATGCCGGCCCTCTACAAGGGCTTGGCGGTGGCCGGCGTACTGTCGCTGATCGCCTTCTTCTTCGTCACGATGTGGCTGATCCCCGACAACGCCATTGCCGCCTCCGGCAGCCAGTTGCGCCTGTTCGGCGCCTGCGCCGTCGGCCTGGTGCTGACCGCCGCCCTGGTGTGGATCACCGAGTACTACACCGGCACGCAGTACGCCCCGGTGCAGCACATCGCACAAGCCTCCACCACCGGCCACGGCACCAACATCATTGCCGGCCTGGGTGTTTCCATGCGCTCCACCGCCTGGCCCGTGATCTTCGTCTGTGCCGCGATCTGGGTCTCCTTCCAGCTCGCCGGCCTGTATGGCATCGCGATTGCCGCCACTTCCATGTTGAGCATGGCTGGCATCGTGGTGGCGCTGGACGCCTACGGCCCGATCACCGACAACGCCGGCGGCATTGCCGAGATGGCCGAGCTGCCCGCCAGCGTGCGCGACATCACCGACCCGCTGGACGCCGTGGGCAACACCACCAAGGCCGTGACCAAGGGTTATGCCATCGGCTCGGCCGGCCTGGCCTCGCTGGTGCTGTTCGCCGACTACACCCACAAGCTGGAATCCTTCGGCAAGGTCATCAGCTTCGACCTGAGCAACCCGATGGTCATCATCGGCCTGATCATCGGCGGCCTGATTCCCTACCTGTTCGGCGCCATGGCCATGGAAGCCGTCGGCCGTGCTGCCGGCGCGGTGGTGGTGGAAGTGCGGCGCCAGTTCCGCGACATCAAGGGCATCATGGACGGCTCGGGCAAACCTGAGTACGACAC
Source organism: Hylemonella sp. (assembly GCA_030680575.1). GTDB lineage: Bacteria > Pseudomonadota > Gammaproteobacteria > Burkholderiales > Burkholderiaceae_C > Hylemonella. The sequence goes on along the minus strand of JAUXVI010000049.1, from coordinate 118,897 downwards.
CGCGGTGGACATGCTGACCACCGCCGCCATCAAGGAAATGATGATTCCCTCCCTGTTGCCGGTGGTCGTCCCCGTCCTGGTTGGCCTGTTGCTTGGCCCGGCCGCGCTGGGCGGCCTGCTGATGGGCACCATCGTGACGGGTCTCTTTGTGGCCATCTCCATGTGCACCGGCGGCGGCGCCTGGGACAACGCCAAGAAGTACATCGAGGACGGCCACCATGGCGGCAAGGGCAGCGAGGCGCACAAGGCCGCCGTCACCGGCGACACCGTGGGCGACCCTTACAAGGACACCGCCGGCCCGGCCATCAACCCGCTGATCAAGATCATCAACATCGTGGCGCTGCTGATCGTGCCGCTGATGATGAAGTTCCACGGCGGCTGAGCCTCCCGTACGCAACACCCAGAACCCAAGCCCGCTTCGGCGGGCTTTTCATTTGCCACGTTTCATTTGCTATATTTTCAATAGCATCTTGCGCTGAAATGACGGGCCGAACGCCCTCAAACGCTCTATAAACCGAGCGACATGCCCGATCGTTGCGCGCAGACGCTGCCCCAACCGCTCAATCGACCGCACGGATTCACATCCGGTCAGCCTGGAGTTGCGTTCCGGACACAGCATGGCAACCGCTGATCGCCCACAGCCGCGTCGTTTCTTGCTGAATGGCTGATTCCCTTACACTGGAGCCATGTCGGACAGACCCGGGGTACATCGGGCTGCGCCAGCCAAGACACCCAGGGGAAACATGGACATGTTCGGATTTTTCGGAATCGGACGCGCCGGGCGAAAGCATCGGGACGACGCAACGACGGATTTTGCGTCCCTGCCGTCGTCTTCGCTACCGCTCAGCACCCAGCAACACACCGCCACCCACCGCGAGTTGGTACGGGTTGTGCTGCGCGATACCTTACGCATGAATGGCATTCCGACGGAGTGGGTGGGCTGCGAGGTCTTGACTCGCAAACGCGGCACCGACAAAGCCGTCCTTCAGATCCAGATCCTGATCCACCAGTGGCATGAGGGCCTGCTGCGCTACGCGCCGTTAATTCAGCAACAACTGCTGCAGGCGCTGCAGCGTTTTGACCCCGCCACCGACCATTCCCGGCACACCGTGGTCTGGCGGTTTTCGCCGGCTTGCGAATGCCCTCACACGGCCATGCCGGAGCCCGGCTACTGGACGGCGCCGTCACCGGTCGCGGCCGCGCCGAAGTTCGACTTGTCCCCGTCGGATCACGATCACCTTGACCATGGATTTGCCCCCACCCAGCCAGGCCATTGGCGCTGAATCCGCCCTGGCCCCGACGTGGCACTCGCGATCCAGCCGGCAGAACGCCGAACTTGAGCTACCATGCCAGCTGCCCCCTGAAGAATGCCGGAGCGAAAGTTGAAAATTCTCGTCGTTGACGACCATGCCTTGGTCCGCGAAGGCCTGCGGCAGGTCCTCAAAGGACTTGCCGCAGACGTTGACGTTCTGGAAGCCGGCTTGTGCAACCGCGCCTTTGAACTCGCGGACCAGCACGCGGACCTCGATCTGGTCCTGCTGGACTACCACTTGCCCGACATGAATGGCCTGGAGGCGATGGACGTCTTCGCCCGAGAACACCCTGAGCTGCCCATCATCGTCCTCTCCGGATCGGTCAATCCACGCATCATGCGGCAGGTCATGAACAAGGGGGCCGCCGCCTTCCTCACCAAGTCAGGCATGAGCGATGAGTTGCTTGCCGTGACCCGCCTGGTACTTGCCGGAGACGTCTATGTGCCGCCAGAGCTGCTGGCCGCCATGAGCAGCCAGCCGGAAGCCGAACCGCAAACCACCCCCTCCGCACCCCAATTCACGCCGCGCCAGGAAGAAGTTCTGCACCTGCTGCTTGACGGTTATGCCAACAAGGAAATCGGCCGCATGCTCAGTCTGTCCGATGAAACCGTGAAAAACCATGTGACAGCCATCCTGCGCGGCTTTGGCGTGACCACACGCACCCAGGCGGTATTGGCCGCCAATCGTCACGGCTACGTGCGCTCAAGCGGCAGCGACACCGATTAGGGACTGCTGTCACTCTGCGCCAGACGGCGCAGCAAGGTGCGCAGCTTGGCCGGGCGCACCGGCTTGTGCAGCAGCGGCACGCCGGCATCGCGGCAAGCCTGCATCAAGACCGGATCGGTATCGCCACTCATGAGACAAGCTGGCACCCGACGCCCCAACGCCGTACGCAGGTGCTCGAGCGTTTCCATCCCGGTCTCTCCGTTGCGAAGCCGGTAGTCGCTGAGGACCACCTGGGGCACAAACCTGGCGGAAACTGCGGACAAGGCGCCCTGCAAGTCTTCCACCGCCACGACGTTGCAACCCCAGGACACCAGCAAACCCGACAGCGCCTGCGCTGAAGCACTGTCGTCCTCAATGACGAGCACTTGCAGCCCATCGAGCCCACCCGACGGCATGGCGTCCGACGGCATCAGAGCCGCAGCCGCGTTGCCCGCCGGTGCGGTCGGCACCACGATGCTGAAGCGCGTGCCGCGACCGGGAAGGGAGGTCAGTTGCAGCGGATGGCCCAACAACTTCGCCGCACGGTCCACGATGTGCAAACCCAGTCCCAGCCCCTTGCTGCGATCGCGCTCCGGGTTGGCAATCTGGAAAAACTCCTTGAAGATGTCCTGCTGGTGCTCAGGTGCAATCCCGATGCCGCTGTCCCACACTTCGATACGCAGATGGCTGCCGCCGCGGATCGCTCGGCAGGCGACCAACACACCGCCGCGGTGGGTGTAGCTCAAGGCATTGCTCACCAGATTGAGCAGAATGCGGTTGAGCAGGATCGGGTCGCTCTGTACCCAGGCCAGGGACGGTCGCACGCGCAGACGCAAGCCTTTTTCTGCCGCCACGGGCAACAGGCTGCTGCGCAGCGGATCGAGGAGTTCCGCGATCGGAAATGCGTGCAGATGGACCTTGACGGCATCGGCATCGAGCTGGGAAATGTCCAGCAGCGAGTCAAGCAGATCCTGCATGGCACGCACCGACGCCTCCAGATGGGTGATCAGCTGCCGGGTTTCCGCATCGTGCGGCAGTTGTGCCAGCCGTGCCACAAACATGCCCAAGGCATGGGTCGGCTGGCGCAAATCATGGCTGGCGGCCGCCAGGAAACGTGACTTGGCCAGCGTGGCCATCTCGGCCTCCTCCTTCTTCTCGCGCAACGCCAATGTCGCCAGATCCACCCGTTGCTCCAGCTCGTCACGTCCGTGCTCCAGGCGTTCGGCCATCTGGTTCAAGCCCTGCTGCAGGTCGCGCAAAGGATCGCTCGGGCGGATCTCCCCACGCGCAGAAAGTTCTCCGCGTCCAAGGCGTTCGATCATGTCGGACACGCGCAGGATCGGATCGATCACCCCCTGCCCGATGCGCACCGCCAGAAAGCCGCCTAGCAGCAGGCCGCCCAGCGTCACGGCCAGGCCGACCATCAGCATGTCGCGTTCGCGGGACACCACGGTCTGGCGCGACATCTCGATCACCACGTGCCCCAGCACCTGGCTCACCTCCCTGGTCGCCCGGCCACCGCCGTCGAACTCATCATCGAGGCGGACCGGGACCGCTGTCACAGGCTGGACCAGCACATCGCGGTGGGTGGTTTCGTCATTCCATTCGCTCTCGTTGTCCCCCAACAGCGGCAAGCTGGCATAACCGGTCTTGCCGGCCCGTGCCAGCACGTGGCCCATGGCGTCCTGAACCACCACCGAGCGCACGTCCGGCTCGCGCAAGGCGCCCGTCGCCACCGCTTGCAGGCTGCTGGCATTGCCGGAAAACATGCCGTACTCGCTAGCGCTGGCCACCTGGCGCGCCAACGATCGGGCGCGTTGGCTGTGCGCCTCGTCAAGATCGCCGACCCGTCCCAGCAGAAACACGGCCGACACCAGGAACGCCACCGCCGTCACCGGCAACAAAGCGGCCATCAGCACCCGGTCGCGGATATCGAAGAACTTCATGATCCCGGCCCTTTTTCGAGACGCCGCACCTGCGCCACCAAGGCCTGCGGCTCCAGACGCAAGCCCAGGGAGCGGGCCACATACTCATTGACGCTGACCTCGAAATCCTGCGGGTACTGCGGCAAACCGAGTGGCCGGCCCAGGATGAAACCGCGCGCCATCGCCCCCGCCTGCTGCCCGATCTGGGTCGGCGTCGAATACACCGCCAGCAAGGCGCCAGCCCGCACATAGGTGGGGGAAAAAGCCACCATGGGGATCCGGGCACGAAACGAAGTCAGCAAGATGTTCTGAATGTTGTTGCTGTTGTAGATTTGCGGATCAGCAATGGCCAGCAACAGGTCCACCTCTTCCAGGATCTTCTTCAAATCCGTGAACACAGGCTCCTGGGGCGGCACCCGTGTTATCACCAGCTTCAGGTTCCGCGTCCATGCCGCCTCTTCCAGCTGCGCCTGCTGTGTCAACGACTGGCTTCCCAGCAGCACGCCGACCCGCCTCGCATCCGGCAAAGCCACGCGGACCAGATCAAGCTGGCGGGTCAGCGGCTGGTTGAAGTAGAGCGCCGTGAATTGAGCAGACACCCGGCGGCCGCTGTCGCGCAGCACCCGCTCGAAACTCGAACGTGACAGCAGCGTGGACAGCACCGGCACCTTGACGTCGCTGCGCGCCAATACGCTTGCGGCCTCCACGCCCAAGGCGATGAACAAACGCGCGTTCTGAGCCTTTCCCGCGCGCCAGTCTTCGGCCGTCACGTGAGTCACTTCGCCGCGCCCGACGCCCCCGCGGGACAGCTCATCCAGCACAGCCGCTACCGCTTCCTGATACGCCGTGCCGCGCTCGCTGCTCACGATCACCGCGGCCCACTCCACAGCGCGGGATGCATCCATCGCACAGAACATCAGGAGAAAAGACAGCGACAAGCGTCGCAGAAACAGGATCATGGAGCGGTCGTCAGTTTTCTGATGGCTGGTGCGTCACTCAGGCTTGCGGGTGGACAAGCCAGTCAAATGGCATACGGCGTTGAAGGTTCATCATGTCAAGTTTTGCGAACAGCCATTTTGGGGCAACTGCCCCCCGATTCTGCACAGTCTGCAAGGCCACCCCAGACCGGCGACAATAAGGGCCATGTCCGAACGCGTCATTCCCCTGGTTGATCAGCGCATTCCCACGCTGAGCGCCCCTGCTGCAGCCTTTGAACCGGCCACCCGCATGGCGGCCAACGGCCTGCTGGCCGACCGCCTGGGCCGGCCGCTGCGCGACCTGCGCATCAGCGTCACCGACCGCTGCAATTTCCGCTGCAACTACTGCATGCCGAAGGAAACCTTCGACAAGGACTACCCCTACCTGCCGCACAGCGCGTTGCTGAGCTTCGAGGAAATCACCCGCGTGGCGCGGCTGTTTGCCGCCCATGGCGTGCGCAAGATTCGCCTGACCGGCGGCGAGCCGCTGCTGCGCAAGAACATCGAGATCCTGATCAAGCAGCTCGCCGCCCTGCGCACCGTGGACGGCGAGCCGCTGGACCTGACCCTCACCACCAATGGCTCGCTGCTGACGCGCAAGGCCCAGGCCCTGAAGGATGCCGGCCTGCGGCGCATCACCGTCAGCCTGGACGGGCTGGACGACGCGGTGTTCCGCCGCATGAATGACGTCGACTTCCCGGTGGCTGATGTGCTGGCCGGCATCGAAGCGGCCAAGGCGGCCGGTCTGGGGCCGATCAAGATCAACATGGTGGTCAAGCGCGGCACCAACGAGCACGAGATCCTGCCCATGGTGCGGCATTTCAAAGGCTCCGGCATGGTGCTGCGCTTCATCGAGTACATGGACGTCGGCGCCACCAACGGCTGGCGCATGGACGAGGTGCTGCCATCCAGCGAGGTCGTCAAGCTGATCCAGACCGAGATGCCATTGATACAACTGGAGCCCAGCGCCCCGGGCGAGACCGCCGAGCGCTGGGGCTTTGCCGATGCCGAAGGCCGGCACGATGTGGCGGCCGGCGAGATCGGCGTCATCAGCAGCGTGACCCACGCTTTCTGTGGCGACTGCAACCGGGCCCGTCTCTCCACCGAGGGCCGGCTCTACCTGTGCCTGTTCGCCACCCAGGGCCACGACCTGCGCAGCCTGATCCGCGGCGAAGCCAGCGATGCGGACATCATCTCGGCCATCGGCCACATCTGGGGCGCCCGCGATGATCGCTACTCCGAGCAACGTGCGGCCCAACCACCGGACACCGGTCACCCGTCCCAGCGCCGCGTCGAGATGAGCTACATCGGAGGCTAGGACTTGGCGCACCCCCAGGCTACGCGCACTGCGTGTCGCTTCGCCACCCCCCTTGCAGGGGGCGACGCCAGCGGCCCGGCGGAGCCGGTTCCGCGGCGTCCCGCGGTCGACACCGCCTGACATTGCTACAACGAAAAAGGAATCTGACTTGATCGCTCCAGAAGAAATCACCGGCCTGATCCTGGCCGGCGGACGCGGCAGCCGCATGGGCGGCGTGGACAAGGGCCTGCAGAACCTCAACGGCATGCCCATGGCCCTGCACACCCTGCTGCGGCTGCAGATGCAGACCGGCCAGGTCATGATCAACGCCAACCGCAACCTGGCAGCCTACGAATCCTTTGGCGTACCGGTCTGGCCCGATGTGCTGGCCGATTACGCCGGACCGCTGGCAGGCTTCCTGACCGGACTGGAGCGTTGTGAGACGCCCTATCTGGCCACGGTGCCGTGCGACACGCCGCGCTTCCCGCTCGACCTGGTGCCGCGCCTGGCCGAGGCACTGGAACGTGAGGACGCCGACATTGCCATGGCGGCCGCGCCGGAGCAGGACAAGGACGGCCAGACCAAGGTGCGTACCCAGCCGGTGTTCTGCCTGCTGCGCGTGGAACTGCTGGAAAGCCTGGTTGACTTCACCCACAAGGGCGGGCGCAAGATCGACGCCTGGACGGCACTGCACAAGACGGTGATCGTGCCTTTTGACCAGCCCGGCGACGACCCGCTGGCTTTTTCCAATGCCAACACCCTGGCGGAACTGAAACAACTTGAAGAACAGTGAAGCAATTTACTTGGCAAACCACATCGTGCACAAAGCTGTCCAACCGGAAAACGCCGTGGAACCGGCTTTGCCGGCCCACTGGCGTTGTCCCCTTGAGGGGGTGGCGCAGCGACACATCGTGTCGCGTAGCCTGGGGGTGTTGTCGTGAAAACCATTGAGCAGATTGCCGCCGAACTGCAGGGCTACGACCCGCAGGCCCTGAGCGCCACCGCCGTCAACGAATTCCTGAGTCGCCTGGTGGCACCGGTCACCGGCACCGAGGAACTCGGCATCTTCGAAGCGCTGGACCGCGTGCTGGCGCAGGACGTGATCTCGCCGGTCAGCGTGCCGCCGCACGACAACTCGGCCATGGACGGCTACGCCTTTGACGGCAGCCAGCTGCGCCCCGACCAGGCGCTGACGCTGACACCGGTTGGCACGGCGCTGGCCGGCAAAGCCTGGCAAGGTACCGTCAGCGCCGGCCAGTGCGTGCGCATCATGACCGGCGCCATCATGCCGGCCGGCCTGGACACCGTGGTGCCGCAGGAGTTCGTCAAGGCTGAAGGCGATGCCATCACCCTCCCCGCCGGCTTGCTGCAACCTGGCGACAACCGCCGTCTGCTGGGCGAGGATGTCATGGCTGGCCAGCCAGCGCTACGAAAAGGAGAGCGGCTCACGCCCGCTGCATTGGGTCTGGCGGCCAGTTTTGGCATCAAAACCGTGCAGGTGATGCGCCGCCTCAAGGTGGCCTATTTTTCCACTGGCGACGAAATCCTGAGCCTGGGCGAGGCGCCGCGCGAAGGCGCCGTGTACGACAGCAACCGCTACACCGTGTTCGGCCTGCTGACCCGTCTGGGCTGTCAGGTGATCGACTTCGGCGTGGTGCGCGACGAGCCGGCGCTGCTGGAAGCCGCCTTCCGCCGCGCCGCGGCCGAAGCGGACGCCATCATCACCAGCGGCGGCGTCAGCGTGGGCGAAGCGGACTTCACCAAGACCATGATGAAACAACTCGGCGACGTGGCTTTCTGGCGCATCGCCATGCGGCCCGGTCGACCGATGGCGGTGGGCCGCATCGGCAAATCCGTCCTGTTCGGTTTACCCGGCAATCCCGTGGCTGTGATGGTGACTTTCTTGGCCTTTGTTCGCCCCGCCCTGCTGCAGATGATGGGCTGCCGCCGCCCGGCACCGCCGCTGCTGCGTGCGCGCAGTACCGAGGCCATTCGCAAGAAACCTGGCCGCACCGAATACCAGCGCGGCACGGTGGGTTACGGTGCCGATGGCACTCTGCAGGTTTGCACCACTGGCAACCAGGGTTCCGGCGTGCTCAGCTCCATGGTGCAGGCCAACGGCCTGATCGTGCTGCACCACGGCCAAGGCAACGTAGCCCCCGGCGATGAAGTGGACGTGATGATGTTCGACGGCGTGATCTGACACTCAGATCCGGCGCGAACCCCATTTCAGCAGCTCGAACCAGAACAGGCTGGCACAGGCAGCCCCCAGCGCCAGCGCCAGCAGCTCGACCGGCAGTGCCGCCATGTGCAGCACCTGCGCCAGTGGCGGCAGGTAGAGCGCCAGTGCCAGCAGTCCCAGCGTCAGGCCACAGACCCACCACAGCGTGCGATTGGGCACCTTGAGCGAAGCCAGCAGGCCGTTTGGCCCGGCCCGATTGGAGAAGATCAACGCCAGATTGCCCAGCACCAGGGTGGTGAAGGCCAACGCCCGCGCCTGGGCCTCGCCCAGATGCCCGGCGCCCCAGAGCTGCGCCCCCAGCACCACCGCCAGCACCCCCAGGCCCTGCAGCAGCGCCAGCACCAGGGTGCGGCCGGCGAACAGCGGTGCCTGCGGGTCGCGCGGCGGGCGCTGCATGACATCACGGTCGGCCGGCTCGTTTTCGAACACCATGGAACAGGCCGGGTCGATCGCCAGCTCTAGCAGGGCGATGTGCATGGGGTACAGCACGATTGGCCAGCCCAGCAGCAGCGGCAGCAGGGCCATGCCGGCAATCGGCACATGCACGGCCAGGATGTAGGACATGGACTTGCGCAGGTTATCGAAGATGCGCCGCCCCAGCCGCACGGCGCGCACGATGGAGGCAAAGTTGTCGTCCAACAGCACGATCGCGGCTGCCTCGCGCGCCACGTCGGTGCCGCGCCCACCCATGGCCACGCCCACGTGCGCGGCCTTGAGCGCCGGCGCGTCGTTGACGCCGTCGCCGGTCATGGCCACCACCGCGCCATCGGCCTGCAAGGCTTGCACGATGCGCAGCTTCTGTGACGGCGCAATGCGCGCGCAGATGCTCACCGTTCGCAGACGCTGCTGCAGTTCGGCGTCATTCAGCTGCGCCAGCTCATCGCCACCCAGCACAACCTCGGCCGGCAAGCCGGCCCGGCGGGCAATGGCCTGCGCCGTCACCGGATAGTCGCCGGTGATCATCACCACCCGGATGCCGGCCGCATGGCATTCGTGCATCGCCTGCGGGATTTCCTCGCGCAAGGGATCGGCCAGACCGAGCAGGCCGACGAACTCGAAGTCAAAATCGTGCTCCTGTGCCGGCCAAGGCGGCCCGGTAAAACGCGCGCGGGCCACGGCCAGCACGCGCAGGCCACGGGCAGCCATGGCATCGGCTGCCGCGGCGATCGCCTTCTGGCGCACAGCATCCAGGTGGCACAGATCCACAATCGCTTCGGACGCCCCCTTGGCGGCCACCACATGGGCCTCGCCTTCCACCGCCTTCCAGATCCGCGCCATGGCACGCAGTTCGGGCGTCAGGCCATACTCTTGCGCCAGCGTCCAATCGCGATGCAGATGCTCGGTCTGCGCCAGGAACTGCTGACCCAGGCGGTGAAACGCCTGTTCCATCGGATCCACGGGGTCGGTCTGGCTGGCCAGGATGGCGAACTCGACCACGGCATGGAAGTTCTCGGCCAGCTCGGCGCCCGGCACCTCGTCCAGCGCCACATCGCGTCCGTTGGCATACAGGTGCGCCACGCGCATGCGGTTGATGGTCAGGGTGCCGGTCTTGTCCACACACAGCACCGAGGTCGCGCCCAGCGTCTCGATGGCCGCAATGCGGCGCGTCAGCACCTGCTCGCGCGACAGGCGCCAGGCACCCAGCGCCGGCAGTACCGTCAGCACCACGGTGAACTCCTGCGGCAACATGGCCATGGCCAGGGCGATGCCGGCCAGCAGGGCCTGCAGCCAGTCGTCGTACAGCACGCCCTGGATCAGCACCAGCAGCAGACTCAAGGCAAGCGCGATCCAGGCCAGTCGGCGCACCAGCCGGTTGGTCTGCCGGCGCAGCGGCGATTCCTCGGCCTGCACGGTCTGCAGCGCGGTGCCGATCTGTCCCATCTGGCTGCGCGCGCCGGTTGCCGTGACCCGTGCCATACCCTGCCCCTGTAGCACCAGGGTGCCGGCATAAAGCGCGGCCGAAACTTCTGCGTCAGCTGCTGTGGCCGCCGAAGTCGCTCCGGCCAGTTTGCGCACCGGGACCGACTCGCCGGTGAGCAGCGATTCGTCCACCTGCAGTTCACCGCCCGACAGCAACTCGGCATCGGCCGCGACGCGGTCGCCCTCGGCCAGCAGCATGATGTCGCCGCACACCAGCTCGATACCGGCAATCTGCTGCTGGCGCCCGTCGCGGATGACGCGGGCACGCGGGCTGGAAAGATCCCGCAGGGCCTGGATGGCGCGCTCGGTCTTGCCTTCCTGGTACAAGGTGAGGCCCAGCACCACCAGCACCATCACCGTCAGGCTCAGGCTTTCCTGCAAGTCCCCCAGGACCAGGTACAGACAGGCCGCGACCAGCAGCAGCGCGAACATGGGCTCACGCACGGTCTCCAGCACGATGTGGCGCCAGGTGCGGGCACCGCCGCCAGGCAGGCCATTCGGCCCGTCCGCCGCCAGGCGACGAGCGGCCTCTGCACTGCTCAGGCCTGATGCTGTGGCCTCATGTGTCGTCATGCGCGAGCAGCACCTTATTTGGCCACCAGTTCCTCGTGGGCCGCCGACTCCACCGCCACCGCCTGCTTGTTGGCGCCCGGCGCATGCTTGCGCGCCAGCAGGGTGTACATGGTCGGCACCACGAAGATGGTGAGCAGCGTGCCCAGCGTCATGCCGCCCACAATGACCCAGCCGATCTGGATGCGGCTCTCGGCACCGGCACCGGTGGACAAGGCCAGCGGTACGGCACCCAGCACCATGGCGCCGGTGGTCATGAGGATCGGGCGCAGACGCTGGCTGGCCGCCTTGACCACGGCCTCCAGCATGTCCATGCCCTGCTCGCGCATCTGGTTGGCGAACTCGACGATCAGGATGCCGTGCTTGGTGATCAAGCCCACCAGCGTGATCAGGCCGATCTGCGAATAGACATTGAGCGAACCGTTGCTGAGCTTGAGCGCCAGCAGCGCGCCGATCATGGACAGCGGCACCGACAGCATGATGACAAAGGGGTCGATGAAACTCTCGAACTGTGCCGCCAGCACCAGGAAGATGAACAGCAGCGCCAGAACGAAGACGATAGTGAGCGACCCCTGTGAACTCTTGAACTCGCGCGAGGTGCCGTTGACATCCGTGGTGTAGCCGGGCTTGAGCACCCGGGCCCCTACCTGATCCAGGAAGTCGAGCGCCTCGCCCAGCGAGTAGTTCGGCGCCAGGTTGGCCGTGATCGTCACCGAGCGGCGCTGGCTGAAGTGGTTGAGCTCACGCGGCGCCACCGCCTCGCGCACCTTGACCAGCGAGGCCAACGGAATCATGGTGTCGTTGCGGCCGCGCACGAAGATGCGCTCGATGTCATCCGGCGTGTCGCGCCCTAAGGACTGGGTCTGCACGATCACGTCGTATTGGTCGCTTTCACGCTTGTAGCGTGTCACCGTGCGGCCGCCCAGCATGGTTTCGATTGCGCGCGCCACCACATCAACGCCGATGCCGAGATCGGAGGCTTTCTCGCGATCAACGTCGATCTTGAGTTCCGGTTTGTTCAGGCGCAGGTCGACGTCGGGCGTCAGGAAACCGGGGTTCTTGCCGATCTCCTCCATGAACTGGCGAGTGACCTGACTCAGGTTTTCGTAGCTGTCGGAAGTCAGGATCACGAAGTTGACCGGCCGCTCGCGAAAGCCCTGACCGAGTGAAGGTGGCGTGATCGGAAACGCCGACACACCCGGCAAGGCGTTGATCTTGGGCTGCATTTCGCGCGCCATCTCCAGCGTGGAACGCTCGCGCTTTTCCCAATCGATGGCGCGGAAGAACACGTTAGACTGGCTCACCGTGGGATTGCCAGTCACCGTGAAAATGCGGTCGAATTCCGGGTAAGGTGCACCGATGCGCTCGATCGCGCTGGCGTACTTGTCGGTGTAGGCCATGGTGGCGCCGTCCGGTGCATTGATCACATTCAGGATCACGCCGCGGTCTTCCAGCGGCGCCAGCTCGCGCTTCATGCCCGGCAGGATGGCCCAGATCGCCAGGCCGACGCCGGCCATCACCAGCAGCACGACCCAGCGCGTACGCAGCACACGGCGCAGCAGGCGTTCGTAGCCGCCTGTCAGGGCGTTCAGCGCCTTTTCCATCCAGCGGTCGAAGAACCAGGGCTTGGCGTTGTGGCGCAGCAGCTGCGAACACATCATGGGTGAAAGCGTGAGCGCGATGAAGCCGGAGACCACCACCGCACCGGCCAGTGCCAGTGCAAACTCGATGAACAGCCGCCCGGTGCGCCCCGGCGTGAAGGCCAGCGGCGCGTACACCGCCGCCAGCGTCAGTGTCATGGCCACCACGGCAAAACCGACCTCGCGGGCACCCTTGATGGCCGCGCTGAACGGATCGAGCCCCTCCTCGATGTGGCGGTAGATGTTCTCCAGCACCACGATGGCATCGTCCACCACCAGGCCGATGGCCAGCACCAGCGCCAGCAGGGTCAGGGTGTTGACGGTGAAACCCGCCAATGCCATCAGTGCGAAGGTGCCCACCAGGCTGACCGGGATGGTGACGATCGGGATGATGGAGGCCCGCACCGTGCGCAGGAAAACGAAGATCACCAGCGCCACCAGCACCACCGCCTCGGCGATGGTCTTGTAGACATTTTTGACCGAGCGGTCGATGAAGATCGAGTTGTCGTTGGCCACGTCGATGCTGATACCCGGCGGCAGGTCGGCCTTGAGTTTGGGCAGCATCTCGCGCACGCCCTGGCTCAGCACCAGCGGGTTGGCGGTGGCCTGGCGGATCACACCTGCCGAAATCGCCGGGCGACCATTCAGGCGCACCGAGGTGCGCTCCTCGGCGGCGCCCTCCTCGATGCGGGCCACGTCGCGCAACTTGACCGGAAAGCCGTTGACGGTCTTGATGACGATCTCGCCGAACTGCGCCGGCGAGCGCAGATCGGTGTTGGAGGTGACGGAGAACTCGCGCTGCCGGCTTTCGATGCGGCCGGCCGGCACTTCCAGGTTGCTGCGCCGGATGGCGTCCTCGGCGTCCTGCGTGGTGAGCTTGTAGGCCGCCAGCCGGTCCGGGTCGAGCCAGACGCGCATGGCGAACTTGCGCTCGCCGAAGATGCGCACATCGGCCGCGCCACTGACGGTCTGCAGGCGCGGTTTGACAACGCGGTTGACCAGTTCGTTGATCTGCAGCGCGTTGAGCGTGTCGCTGGAAAACGCCAACCAGATCACCGGAAAGGCATCGGCCTCGACCTTGGCGATCACCGGTTCCTCGATCGCCTGCGGCAGCTTGTTGCGCACGCGCGCCGTGCGGTCACGCACCTCGGCGGCGGCGGCATCGGCGTCCTTTTCCAGACGGAAACGCACCGTGATCTGCGCCTGCTCGGCGCGCGAGATCGAGGTGATGACGTCCACCGCATCAATGCCGGCAATCGAATCTTCCAGCGGCTTGGCCACCTGCGACTCCACCACCTCGGCCGACGCACCGGCGTAACGCACGTTGACGGTCACCACCGGTTCGTCGATCTTGGGGTACTCGCGCACCGGCAACTTGGTGAAGCTGACCGCACCGATCAGCAAGACCAGCAAGGACAGCACGGTGGCGAACACCGGCCGGCGGATGGCGATTTCAGGCAATTGCATGGGCTGCTCCGTCCTTCAGGCCGTCAGGGCTTGGCCGGGGTACGCCCGGTGTCGATGACCTTGACCGCCGCGCCGTCTTTTTGCAGCCGCTGGTGACCCGCCGTCACCACGGTGTCACCTTCGCTCAGGCCGTCGAGTATTTCCACCCGACCCGGACGCCGGATACCGACCTTGACCTCGACCCGCTTGGACAACTGGCTGTCCTTCTCTGCACCATTGACCACCTTGATCACGAACTGGCGCCCGCCCTGCGGCACGATGGCCTCCTCCGGGATGACCAAGGCCCGCTCACGCTCGCCGAACACCGTGCTGACACGGGCAAACATGCCGGGACGCAACAGCTGCTGACGGTTGTCGATGGTCGCGCGCACGGCAATCGAGCGGCCATTGGCGTCGATCAGCGGATCGATCGCCTGGATCTGGGCCTCGAAGGTGCGGCCGGGCAAGGCATCGATGTCAACCACGGCCTTCTGGCCCTTTTTCACCTGGGTCTGGAAACGCTCGGGCAGGCGGTAGTCCACATAAACCACATCGATGTCCTCAATGTTGACCATGTCGGTGCCGTCCTTCAGGTAGTCGCCCACGTTGACGGCCCGGATGCCGGCAATGCCGTCGAACGGCGCCACGATCCTCAGGCGCGCGGCGGTGGCCTGCGCCAGCGCCAGCTTGGCCTGCGCCACATCCAGATTGGCAGCACTCTCGTCCACCGTGCGCTGGCTGATGAAGTTCTGCGCCAGCAACTCCTGGTTGCGTTTGTGGTTGGCCCGCGCGATCGACAGCTCGGCTTCGCTTTGCTTGACCTGGGCCTGCGGCAGCTGGTCATCAAGCTGCACCAGCAACTGGCCGCGGCGCACGCGGTCGCCGTCGCGGAAATTGAGCCGGCTGACACGGCCGCTGACCTCGGGCCGCAGCACCACGCCCTGGCGCGAGCGCAAACTGCCCACCGCCTGG
The DNA here is from genome assembly GCA_030680575.1 of Hylemonella sp. Taxonomy (GTDB): domain Bacteria; phylum Pseudomonadota; class Gammaproteobacteria; order Burkholderiales; family Burkholderiaceae_C; genus Hylemonella. Next base: position 103,890 of record JAUXVI010000049.1, on the reverse strand, counting down.
ACATCATCGATCAGCCTGGTGACCTCTACCCGGGCCACCTCCACCGTGACCGGCCGGCTGGCCGCCGGTGCGGCACTGGCAGCCGGCGCCGGGCTGACGGCGACACCCTGGGCCGATGTTGATGAGGATGGGGCCCGGTTCTGATACCACCATGCGGCCCCGGAAGCCGCCGCAATACCCACAACAGCGACGACTGGATAAACGAGTTTGGATGCCATGACCACTGATTTTTTTCTCGTACAGGAACAGGATTCGGAACAATCTGCCAATGTAGCAGCACCCCATGATCACTGCATGCGTGATGTCCCTTGCCCATCGGCCGAAACGGGCAACTTTGCCGGCTCTTTACACACGGCCAGGCTTACCGCAGGGCCTGCTCCACGCCACGATTGGCCAGGTCGTCGGCCCGCTCATTGCCCGGATCGCCGTTGTGGCCCTTGACCCAGCGCCACTCGATCTTGTGGCCTCCGTTGGCCACCAGTGCGTCCAGGCGCTGCCACAGATCGACATTTTTTACCGGCTGCTTGGAGGCCGTCTTCCAGCCCTTGGCCTTCCAGCCCACCAGCCACTCGGTCATGCCCTTGAGCACATACTGGCTGTCGGCATGCAGAAACACATGACACGGCCGCTTGAGCGCTTCCAGGGCCATGATCACCGCCATCAACTCCATGCGGTTGTTGGTGGTCTCACGCTCGCCGCCAAACAACTCTTTCTCGGTGGCGCCGGACTTCAGCAGCACGCCCCAGCCGCCCGGGCCGGGATTGCCCTTGCAGGCGCCATCGGTATAAATTTCAACGTGGTTCAATCGCTTTTCCCATTCATCGTGACCACCTGATTGTCGCCGCTGCGGTTGGCGATCGGCACCGTGGCGCTGGCCCGGCTGGCCGTCGTCTTCCAGCTGGCGCCGAGCAGACGCACACCATGCACGCGCTTGACGGCCACCAGAAAGTACACCGCACCGAAGATCGGCCACCAGCGCGCGCCCAGACGGTCCATGCCATCCAGACGACGCTGCCACTTTTCGGTGCGCACTGCGGGCAGATAACAGCCGAAGCGGCCGTCCTCGATCTCGAAGTCGAGCAGATGCAGCCAGTCGCGCAGGCGCCGGTAGCCGATCAGCTGCGGCAGCTCCGGCAGGAAAGGCTCGCCCCAGCCCCAGCGCCGGCACAAACGGTCGCGCTGTTGCCGCAGCCCCCACAGGCTGGCCGGGTTGAAGCCACTGATCACCACCAGCCCCTCAGGTACCAGCACACGCGCCACCTCACGCAAGGTGGCATGCGGATCAGGGTGACTGTCCAGCGCATGCGGCAGCACCACCAGATCGAGGCTGGCGGCGGGAAACGGGAGGGCGGCGTAATCGGTTAGCAGCGCCAGGGAACGCTGGTCGGGTGACGAGGGACGGGCCGGCATCACCTCGCCCATGGCCAGCCAGCGATGCGGCATGCGATTGGCTTGCAAGGCATCCAGTGCCGGCAGGCCCAGTTGCAAGGCGTGGTAGCCGAAGATGTCGGCCACCGCCTGCTCGAACTGACGGTTTTCCCAGTCGAGCAGATAACGTCCCGGCGGGCCCCCAAACCAGTCCTGCAAACCTATAATCCCATTGCTCATGGTCTTGATTCCACTTCCTGCTCTGACCGACAACTACATCTGGATGCTGCATGACGGGCATCAGGCCCTCGTCGTCGATCCAGGAGACGCGCAACCGGTGATGCAGGCACTGCAAGACCAGAACCTGCAGTTGCAGGCCATTCTAGTCACCCACCACCATGCCGATCATGTCGGCGGCGTGACAGCCTTGCGCGAGGCCACCGGCGCCACCGTGTACGGGCCGGCGGCGGAAGACATCCCCGAACCCTTGGTGCGCCTCAGTGGCGGCGACCAGTTGCAGGCCATCGGTATCGACTTTCAGGTGCTGGACGTGCCGGGTCACACGGCCGGCCACATCGCTTTTTATGCCGCAGACATGGACGGCAGCCCGCTGCTGCTCTGTGGCGACACCCTGTTCTCCGGCGGCTGCGGCCGTCTGTTCGAAGGCACGCCGGCGCAGATGCTGGCCTCGCTCGACCAGTTGGCGGCCTTGCCCGGCGCCACCCGCGTCTGCTGCACCCACGAATACACGCTGAGCAACCTGCGCTTCGCCCGTGCTGTCGAACCGGACAACCCGGTGCTGGCCCGCTACAGCGCCGAATGCGAAGCCAAACGTGCGCGCCAGTTGCCCACGCTGCCCTCCTCCATCGCGCTGGAACGCGAGATCAACCCTTTTCTGCGCTCACGCCAAGCCGCCGTCACGGCGGCCGTGCAGACCTTCGATACGGCCGCCCGTACTGAGACCGCTGTGTTTGGCGCCTTGCGCGAATGGAAGAACCAGTTCAAATGAAATTTCTCATCTCTGCCGCCCTGACCGGCCTGCTCCTGTTGAGCGGCTGCGCCAACATGGCGCCCTCCAGCACCACCGGCTCGACTGACAGTGCGCCGCTCCACAGCAGTAGCCGTGCGCCGACCTTGCCCACCGGCACGCTGTCGCCGATCCAGGCCCGCGGCAGTGCCTCGCGCGGGGGTGTCGCCCCCCTGTCGGCGCCAGCCGACCTGTGGGAACGCATCCGCCGCGGCTTTGCCATGCCCGACCTGGAAAGCGATCTGGTGCGCGACCGCGAGCAGTGGTACGCCACGCGGCCCGACTACATCTTCCGCATGACCGAGCGCTCGCGCAAATACCTGTTCCACATCGTCGAGGAACTGGAGCGGCGCAACATGCCGACCGAGCTGGCCCTGCTGCCCTTCATCGAAAGCGCCTTCAACCCCCAGGCCGTCTCGCACGCCAAGGCCGCCGGCATGTGGCAGTTCATGCCCGCCACCGGCAAATATTTCGAACTCAAGCAGAACGTCTTCCGCGACGACCGGCGCGACGTGCTGGCTTCCACCCGCGCGGCACTCGACTACCTGCAGAAACTCCATGGCATGTTCGGCGACTGGCACCTTGCCCTGGCCGCCTACAACTGGGGCGAAGGCAGTGTCGGGCGCGCCATCGCCAAGAACCAGCGTGCTGGCGTCGGTACCACCTACCTCGACCTCAACATGCCGATGGAAACGCGTTTTTACGTGCCCAAGCTGCAGGCCGTGAAGAACATCGTGGCCCGCCCGCAGGACTTCAACGCGCAGCTGCCGCTGATCGAGAACCACCCCTATTTCGACACGGTGACCATCACGCGCGACATCGACGTCGCGCTGGCCGCCAAACTGGCCGAGGTGCCGCTGGAGGACTTCAAGGCGCTCAACCCTTCGCTGAACAAACCGGTGATCCTGGCCGCAGGCACGCCGCAGATCCTGCTGCCCTGGGACAACGCCACCCTGTTCCAGCGTAACCTGGAGGCGTACAGCGCCCGGCTGGCCAGCTGGACGGTGTGGGTCGCCCCCGCCACCATGAAGGTAGCCGATGCCGCCAAACGCGCCGGCATGAGCGAGGCCGAGTTGCGCAACCTCAACAACATCCCGCCACGCATGCTGATCCGCGCCGGCTCCACCCTGCTGGTGCCGCGCTACGCTCATCATGAGAACGACGTGACCGAACGCATCGCCGACAGCGGCCAGGTCGCCTTCGCACCCGAAGTCGTGCTGCGCCGCACCGTGGTCAAGGCCGGCAAGCATGAGTCGGTGGCCAGCATCGCCAAGCGCTACCGCCAGACCCCGGCCAGCGTGGCCGAGTGGAACAAGGTCAGCGCCTCTGCCGCCTTCAAGGCCGGCCAGCAGGTGGTGCTGTTCCTGCCGGTGCAGCCGCGCGCTATGGCCATGGCCAAAACCAAGACCGCCACCCGGGTCGTGGCCAAGGCCGCGCCGCGCGCCAAGCCGGCCAAAGCACCGGCGACCAAAGTGGCCCGCCGCTGATTGAAAAAAACAGCCTGTGCCCTTTCAAAATGGGCACCGACAGCTATACTTTTAATAGCAATCCACGCTTAAACTGGCGTTGCCCCCAGGGTGAACCCTGGAGCTACCCAGCTTCAGGATCGCACGCAAAGACGGCGCATCAACCTCATGCCTTGAACTTGGCCTTGGCGCGCAGCGCAAACTGGTTGGTGTAGGTCTTGCCCAGATCGATCTTCTCGGCCTTGAGCGTGGCATCGAAGCTGGCCAGTGCACGCAGTGCAATCTTGCCGCCGTCTTCCGGGAACAGACCGTCCACCGCCAGGGCTTCACGCACCTTGTTGAAGGACGCCAGGTACAGCCCACGGTCGCCCAGCAGGTAAGACTCGGGCACCGTCTTGATGAGGTCGCGCGGCCCCGCTGTCTGCAGCCATTTCAAGCCGTGCACGATGGCGTTGGCCAGGGCCTGCACGGTGTTCGGATTCTTCTTCATGAACTCCTGCGGTGCGAACAGGCAGGCCGCCGGCATCGGGCCGCCGAACACCTCCTGCGTCCCCTTGAGGGTGCGCGTATCGTAGATGATGCGCACCTCACCTTTTTGCTCCAGCATGGTCATCACCGGATCGATGTTGCTGATGGCGTCGATCTGGCCCGAACGCAGAGCTGCAAGCGCCCCCGCCGCACTGCCGACGCCGATGAAACTCACGTCGCTGGCCTTGATCCCGTAGCGCGACAACACCAGGTTGGCCAGCATGTTGCTGGAGGCACCCGGCGCCGTGACGCCAATCCGCCGCCCCTTGAGTTCAGGCACGGACTTGAACCCTGGCATGGTCTTCATGGACACGCCCAGCGCGATCTGCGGGGCACGCCCCTGCAGCACGAAGGCCTGAAAAAACTGTCCTTTGTTCTGCAAGCTGATGGTGTGCTCGTAGGCGCCACTCACGAGGTCGGCCGAACCTGCCCGCACCGATTGCAGCGCACGTGTCTCATCGGCAAAATCACTGATCTCGACCTCCAGCCCCTCACTCTTGAAGAAACCCAGTTGCTCGGACAGGGTGAGCGGCAGGTTGTAGAGCAAAGCCTTGCCGTCCACGGCGATCACCACTCGGGTCTTTTCCAGACTGCTCTGGGCCCGCAAGGACGGCGCCGCCAGGGACGCGGCCGCCAACACCGCACCGGCACCGAATGTGCGACGGTCCAGGAGATGGTTGTGCATGCAGGTCATCTTCTCATTTGGCTTTGGGATCAGCACAGCCTACCCAGCCATGAAAAAACCCGCATCGGGAAACATCCCGAGCGGGTTTTCACTTAAGGGATAGGACCTAAGGTCCGTGTTTTAACGGTAGCCGATGAACAGGATGCCGATGTTCACCAGAAAAGCCAACGTCCAGACCATGGAGCGCACGGTGGACAAACCTGCCACGTACATCATGATGTAGAGCAGACGCAGGAAAACGAACATGAAGGCCAGCAGATCCAGCCGCGCCTGGTAAGCACCAAGCTGGTGGGCGATGATGACCGCGCCGATGAAAAACGGCAGGGCCTCGAAGCTGTTGTACTGCGCCGCATTGGCGCGGGCACGCCAGTCGCTCTGCCGGGCCAGCCAGCTGCGTGGGTCATCGTTGTCGTAACCGCCTTCACGCTTCGGTCTGCCCATCATGCCCCACTTGGCAATGCCGGCGCAAAGAATGGGCAGGACAGCGGCAATCAGAACGCACCAGTAGGCCAGGGTGAAGCGGGCAAAGGTCATGATGGTCGAGGAGTGAACTTTCGCGGCATTATCCCCGATGCCTCGCAGCCCGGATGTCAGCGCCGGTCCACCAGCGCATGGGCAATGGTCCCCAGATCGACGTATTCGAGTTCGCTACCGATGGGCACACCCCGTGCCAGACGGGTAAATGCGACACCGCGGTTTTTCAGTGCCTCGCCGATCACATGCGCCGTGGCTTCGCCTTCGGCCGTGAAGTTGGTGGCCAGGATCACCTCGCGCACCGTGCCATCGCTGGCCCGCGCCAGCATCTGCTTCAGGCCAATGTCGTTCGGGCCGATGCCGTCGAGCGGGCTCAGGCGGCCCATCAGCACGTAGTACAGCCCCTTGTAGGCACCAGTGCGCTCCAGCGCCATCTGGTCGGCCGGCGTTTCCACCACGCAGAGTTTGCTGGTGTCGCGCGACGGGTCGAGGCAGGTGGCACAGACCTCGGCTTCGGTGAAGGTGTGGCAGCGTGTGCAATGGTGCACATGCTGCGCCGCCTCAAACAGCGCACGCGACAGCAGCTGCGCGCCCTCGCGGTCCTGCTGCAACAGGTGAAACGCCATGCGCGAAGCCGACTTCACCCCCACGCCGGGCAGGCGGCGCAAGGCCTGGATCAGCGCATCAAGGGAATGGGCGTCGGACACTCAAGTGCCGTCAGAAGGGGAATTTCATGCCGCCCGGCAATCCGGGCATGCCGGCCGTCAGTTTGCCCAGCTTCTCCTGGCTGGTCTCCTCGGCCTTGCGCACCGCGGCGTTGAAGGCAGCGGCCACCAGGTCTTCCAGCATGTCCTTGTCGTCAGCCAGCAGGCTGGGGTCGATGGTGACGCGCTTGACGTCGTGCTTGCAGGTCATCACGACCTTGACCAGGCCAGCACCGGATTCGCCGCTGACTTCGATGAACGCGAGTTCGTCCTGCGCCTTCTTCAGGTTGTCCTGCATGGCCTGCGCCTGCTTCATGAGGCCGGCGAGTTGTCCTTTGTTGAACATGTCTGTCCTTACGAGTTTTGTGAAATATTGGGATCGATGGGCTTGATGCTGCCAGGCACGATTTTCGCGCCAAAGTCACGCATCATGGTCTGCACGAAGGGGTCTTCGTAAATCAGTTTCTCAGCTGCCTGCTGCCGCTCGGCCGCCGCTGCACCATTGCGCTTGGCCGGGCTGTCAGACACGCGGCCGATCTCCACGCTCAGGGTGGCGGCATGGCCAGCCGCGCGCAAGGCGTTCTGCAGCCGCTCACGGCTGGTGGGCGAGTTGAGCGACTCGCGCTCCACGCGCAGCAACCAGTGCTCACCGTCGCGCGCCACCAGCTGCGACTGCAAGGCCAGCTCACGCACCAGCGCGGTCACGGCCTCGGCCGCCACCAGCTGCTGCACTGTCAGGTGCCAGAAGCCACCTTCTTCGGTCGGCACCAGCGGCACGCCGCTGGTGCCGTTCACGGGCGCATCGGCACGTGATTCGGGGGCCACGCGCACCGGAACCGCTACAACTTTAGGAGCATCTGGCGCAGTATTGACGGGCTCATAGGCCGGATTCGATCTTGAATTCGCAGCAGGAGGCATGGCCTTGGCACCATCCACCACTGGCAGCACCTGGCCCGGCGGTGGCGTGCCCACCGTCGCCGGACGCGCTGACGCAGGCGGCATGGCGGCCGGCGCAGGCATGGGCGGTGGCGCCGCTGGGGCGGGTTGGACCGGCACGGCAACGTGTGGCGCGACTTGCGGAGACGGCGCCGATGCACGCACCGGTGCCGCAAGCGGCGCTTCAGCCGATTTCAGTGTTTTTTTTTCCGCCGTGGTGACTGCACCGGGCTTGAAGGCCAGCAGGCGCAGCAGCACCATGGTGAGCGCGGCGTATTCGTCGGGCGCCAAGCCCAGTTCACCGCGCCCGTGCAGGCACAGGCTGTAGAGCAGTTGCGTCTCGTCGGGCGGCAGCAACGCGGCCAGGCGCGCCATCTCGGCGGCTTCCGGGTCGGACTCATCCACGGCATCGGGCACCGCCTGCACCACGGCCATGCGCTGCAGCACCACCGTCATTTCTTCCAGTGTGGAAGCGGCGCTCAGCCCATTGACGCGCAAGGCCTCGGAGGTTTCCACAACGGTCTTGCCGTCACCCTGCGCCAGCGCCTCGATCAGCTTGAACACATGCGAGCGGTCCACGCTGCCCAGCATCTGGCGCACCGTGGCCACTTCGAGCTGGCCGGAGCCGAAGGCGATGGCCTGGTCGGTCAGCGACAGCGCATCGCGCATGGAGCCGCGTGCCGCGCGCGCCAGCAGGCGCAGCGCGGGCGGTTCGGCCGGCACGTTCTCGGCCTGCAGCACCTTGGTGAGGTGCTCCAGCACCGTTTCGGGCGCCATCGGCCGCAGGTTGAACTGCAGGCAGCGCGACAGCACCGTCACCGGCACCTTCTGCGGGTCGGTGGTGGCCAGCACGAACTTGAGGTACTCGGGCGGCTCCTCCAGCGTCTTCAACATGGCGTTGAAGGCGGTGTTGGTGAGCATGTGCACTTCGTCGATCATGAAGACCTTGAAGCGGCCCTGCACCGGTTTGTAGACCGCCTGCTCCAGCAAGGCCTGCACCTCGTCCACGCCGCGGTTGGAAGCGGCGTCGAGCTCGGTGTAATCGACAAAACGGCCGGCATCGATGTCGGTGCAGGCCTGGCAGACGCCGCAGGGTGTGGCGGTGATGCCGCCCTGCCCGTCAATACCCTGGCAGTTCAGCGACTTGGCCAGGATGCGCGAGACCGTGGTCTTGCCCACGCCGCGCGTGCCGGTGAACAGGTAGGCATGGTGCAGGCGCTGGGTTTCCAGCGCATTGCTCAACGCGCGCACCACGTGCTCCTGCCCCACCATTTCAGCAAAGCTGCGGGGGCGGTACTTGCGGGCGAGCACGAGATAGGACATGCGACGATTCTACGGTGTGGACCGGACGACTTTTTCTTTGCCGTCGCCCTTTAACTTTCACCCCCTGCCCTTACAATACAAAGCGACGGGCCTTCCCGCATGGTGAAGCGGCCAACCGGGTCAGGTGGGGAACCAAGCAGCCCTAACTGTGGAGTCAGTGCCGGGGTCAAGGTCCGTCACCTTATTCGAAAAAGCCGCATGAACATGCGGCTTTTTCTTGCCTGTTCAGTTCTCGCAGGCTACACCACCCTAAAGACGAAAGGCCGCATATAGCGGCCTTTCCATTTGGTGCATCTTTCAGCTTGTTAGCGTCCAGAGCGCATATCCCAATCGTTTGGTACTTGTAGTGTAAAGCAGTTCGAGTTACAAACGGTCGGTAAAAAACAACAGAGAGGACGCGGCATGGCAACCATGCGCTACAGGCTCGCGCTCGACTTGGGCACTACCTCATTGGGCTGGGCCATGGTTCGGCTCAATACGGAGAACAACCCATGCGCCATCATCAAAGCAGGTGTGCGCATCTTCTCAGATGGCCGTAACCCCAAGGACGGCTCGTCGCTGGCAGTTACGCGACGTGAGGCGCGGGCCATGCGACGCAGGCGCGACCGCCTGCTCAAGCGCAAGGCGCGCATGACGCACACTTTGATTGCGCATGGGTTTTTTCCATCGAACGAAACCGACCGCAAGTCATTGGTCACACTCAACCCCTATACCTTGCGCGCCAAGGGCCTGGACGAAGCGCTGACACCAGCCGAGTTTGCCCGCGCCCTTTTCCACATCAACCAGCGGCGAGGCTTCAAGAGCAACCGCAAGACCGACAAGAAGGACAACGACAGCGGCGCACTCAAGCAAGCCATTCTCGGTTTGCGGGCGCAGTTGGACCCTCGCGGCGCTGACGGCAAGGCCCGTACCGTCGGTGAGCTGCTGCACCGCCGCCATACCAACACTGCCATTCCCCCAGAGCAGCGCACCGTGCGCGCCCGCTACCGCGAAGCGCGGGTACCCCGCGAAGACGGCAAGACCAAGATCAACAAAAGCTACGACCTCTACATCGACCGCGCCATGATAGAGGCCGAGTTTGATGCGCTGTGGGCCAAGCAAGCCGAACTCAACCCTGCCCAGTTCACCCCACGTGCCCGCGCTGAACTGAAAGACGCGCTGCTGCACCAACGCCCACTCAAACCAGTCAAGCCGGGGCGCTGCACCCTGATGCCCGAAGAAGAACGCGCCCCGCTGGCTTTGCCTAGCACGCAGCGCTTTCGCATGTACCAGGAGGTCAACAACCTGCGCATCCTGCGCGAAGGACTCAAGGAAGAAGCTCTCACGCGCCAGCAACGCGACACGTTGATCGCCGCGCTGGAGGCTCACAACAAACGCAGCTTCACGCAAATAAAAAAACTGCTGGGCATTGGCGGTGCTGTGCAGTTCAACTTTGAAGACCCCAAGCGTCAGGAACTCAAAGGCAACACCAGCAGCGCCATCTTGTCCAAAGATGATCTCTTTGGCGATGCATGGTTTGCGTTTGACGAAGCCAAACAGGACACCATCGTGATGCAGCTCGTCAAGGAAGAAAACGAAGCCAAGCTGGTGCGGTGGCTGCAAGACGAAACTGGTGTTGACGAGGCCCATGCAGAAGCGATTGCCAACGCCGCTTTGCCCGAAGGCTACGGCAGCCTGTGTGCCCTGGCACTGGCGCGTATCCTGCCTGAGCTACGCCGCGACGTGGTGACCTATGACAAAGCAGTACTTGCAGCAGGCTTTGAACACCACAGCAATATCAGCCCTGCGGCAACTGGTGAAATCTTGCCAGAGCTGCCCTACTACGGTATTCCCCTGCAGCGCCACGTTGGGTTTGGCTCCGGCAAACCCGAAGACACAGACGAAAAACGCTACGGCAAGATTGCCAACCCTACGGTCCACATAGGCTTGAATCAGGTGCACTTGGTGGTGAACGCACTGATCAAACGCTATGGGCATCCGAGTGAAGTGATTGTGGAACTGGCGCGCGACCTCAAGCAAAGCAAGGAGCAGCGCGATGAAGAAAGTAAACGCCAGGCCGATAACCAGCGCCGCAATGCGCGACTGCGCGCAGACATTGCGGGTGTACTTGGCACAAGCACTGAGCGTGTACGCGCCGCCGACATTCAGAAAATGATTCTGTGGGAAGAGTTGAGCTTTGACCCTGCTGACCGCCGCTGCCCCTATTCAGGCGTGCAGATCAGCGCTGCCATGCTGCTCAGTGAGCAGGTGGAAATTGAACACATCCTTCCGTTCTCCGAAACACTGGACGACAGCCTGAACAACAAAACAGTGGCCATGCGGCAAGCCAACCGTGTCAAAGGCAACCGCACGCCGTGGCAAGCGCGGGAAGACTTTGAAGCCCAGGGCTGGCCATATGCGGGCATGCTGGAGCGCGCAGAACAGATGCCTAAAGCCAAGCGCTATCGCTTTGCTGAAGATGGTCTGCAGCGCTGGCTCAAAGACGACGCAGGATTTCTGGCCCGCGCACTCAACGACACGCGGCATTTGAGCAAGGTCGCACGTGAATACCTCAGCCTGATTTGCCCGCAAAACACTCGTGTCATCCCCGGACGCATGACGGCCATGCTGCGCGCCAAGTTTGGACTCAATGATGTTCTGGGCCTCAATGGCGAAAAGAACCGCAACGACCACCGGCACCATGCCGTGGACGCCTGCGTGATCGCCGTGACGGACCAAGGCCTGCTGCAACGCTTTGCACAAGCCAGTGCCAGCGCGCGGGAGCGGCAACTCAATCGCCTGGTGGACACCATGCCCCTGCCGTGGCCCAACTACCGCGACCATGTAGAGCGCGCCATTGGCAACATCTGGGTCAGCCACAAACCTGACCACGGTCACGAAGGTGCTATGCACAACGATACCGCCTACGGCTTGTTGGGCAATGGCCGTGTGAGCGTCCACAAAGTGGTGGATGGAAAGCGCGAACGCATCGAAGATAACCTGAAGGTGATTGAATTCACTAACGCAAAGGCCACTGACCGTCATGGATTACTGCCCAATGGGGAGCCCCGTCCGTACAAAGGCTACAAAGGTGACAGCAACTACTGCATTGAGATTGTTCGCAACGACAAGGGTAAATGGGAAGGTGAAGTGATCTCCACGTTTGAAGCGTACCAATTGGTGCGCCAATACGGCCTGGCGCGATTGCGGCATCCGAAGCTGAGTGTCAGCGAGAAGCCGTTGGTGATGCGGTTGATCATTGATGACATCGTGAAGTTTGAACATGAAGGCCAGCCCAGAGTAGTACGGATTGCGTATGCAAATACTGCGGGCACCATAGCCTTTGCGAGTCACCAGGAGGCCAATGTAGACAAACGAACTCGCATGAAAGAACTGGCATATATATTCAAAACCGCTGGCTCTCTCCAGAGATCCAAAGCCCGCCGCGTCACCATCTCTCCCATCGGCGAACTCCACGACCCTGGATTCAAGGAGTAAACAGCATGATCGGTCGCATCGTAGAAGTGGCCGATGATCGTCGGCATCTGTTCATGAACCGCGGGTTCATGGTGGTGCAAGACACCGAGGGCGAGCGCAAAGAGCTTGGGCAAGTACCGCTGGACGACATTGCGGCCGTCATCGCCAATGCCCACGGCCTGAGCTACACCAACAACCTGCTGGTGGCCCTGTCTGAGCGCGGAGCGCCCTTCGTGCTGTGCGCCGCCAATCACAATGCCGTGGGCATGCTGCTGCCCATCGACGGCAACTTCGAGCAAGCCAAGCGCATCGAAGCCCAAATCGCCGCCAGTCTGCCCACCCACAAGCGACTCTGGGCGGCCGTGGTGCGAAGCAAGCTGGAGCAGCAGGCCGCGGCACTGGAGGCCACCGGCGCACCGACCGCGCCACTGGCCGCACTGGCATCCAAAGTCAAAAGCGGTGACCCGGAAAACCTGGAAGCACAGGGTGCACAGCGCTATTGGCGGCTGTTGTTTGGTGATGCGTTCCGACGCGACCAGGATGGTGGTGGTGTGAACGGGCTGCTGAATTACGGCTACACGGTATTGCGGGCCTGCACGGCGCGATCCGTCATTGCTGCGGGCTTGCACCCCAGCATTGGCCTGCACCACAGCAATGACAACAATGCCATGCGCCTGGTGGACGACGTGATGGAACCCTTTCGTCCGGTGATCGATCTGAAGGTGTGGCATCTGCGCCGCAATGGCGAAGACCAGGTAACGCCCGATACCAAGCGAGCCTTGGTGCGAACGCTGTACGACGACATGCAAACCGAGGGCGGTGCCACGCCCGTAATGGTGTGCACGCAGAAGCTGGCAACCTCGTTGGCACAGGTCTATCTGGGCGAGCGTGACAAGCTGGATTTGCCCCTACCGGGTTTGCCCATCGCCTTGGCCAATGCGCTGCAAGATGAATAGCAGGACACGCCCATGCTCTCGGGATACCGACTGATGTGGATGGTGGTGATGTTCGATCTGCCCGTGGTAGAAAGAGCCGAGCGCAAGGCTGCCACGGAGTTTCGCAACACTTTGCTGGACATTGGCTTTGAGATGAGCCAGTTCAGCGTGTACATGCGTTTCTGCACCAGCGTGGCGCAGGTGGATACCTACTGCAAACGGGTAGAAAGCGCCTTGCCCGAAGGTGGAAAAGTGAATATCCTGCAGTTCACCGACAAGCAGTACGAACGCATCGTCAGTTTCCACGGCAAAGCCAAACAACCCGCCAATAAAACGCCCGACCAATTCGATCTTTTCTAGACCATGTGCACCGTTTTCCAACGCCAAAAAACGAAAAACCCCTTGACGAATCAAGGGGTTATCGCAGCGCTAGTCTAGACGATTGGGATATGCGCTCTGGCCGGAACGTGATCGACGTCACTGTTGCGACTACTGGCAGTCTAGACGATTGGGATATGCGCTCTGGCCGGAACGGGGCCGACGTGGCAAATGAAGTGCCCAAGAGTCTAGACGATTGGGATATGCGCTCTGGCCGGAACTGATGCTCGGCACTGACGCAACATCGTCTCCAGTCTAGACGATTGGGATATGCGCTCTGGCCGGAACGTAAAGTAGTGTCGGGCAACACCCGCCGCGAGTCTAGACGATTGGGATATGCGCTCTGGCCGGAACCCCGCCACTGGTTGGCGCTGAGCGCCGGTGAGTCTAGACGATTGGGATATGCGCTCTGGCCGGAACGGTGTGATACATGAGCAAAAGCAGGTGCAGAGTCTAGACGATTGGGATATGCGCTCTGGCCGGAACCAATCCGCCTCTGTTGTCCGTCACGCACGTAGTCTAGACGATTGGGATATGCGCTCTGGCCGGAACCCAATGCAACGGGCCCGAAGGCCCATTCCATTGGGTGGCGCCTGCCGGCGCTGGCTTGGCAATAGCCACCATGCGCCAAATGTGCTTCAGCTTGTGCGAGGCTTACTCAACAAGGTCCGTACCAGCCACAGGAACACGGCCCATCATTTGACGCAGCAGTGGCCCCATTCAGTCGAGATGGCCGTGAATGTCGTCGATAACGTCGTATGCCAGCATACTGTTCTCAGTTCTGCGGCTGAAATCACTCAATTTCTTTGTCATCCAACCCCATCGTCCCTAATAGGGTAAATGGCGTCTGAACAGACTTACCCATCGCTCCATTACTGATAACGATCATATTCACCTCAATACACGACAATGGTGCTCACCCGCATCATGCTTCGTCTGAGAAGCATTATTTCACCGCAACGGAAACTCCTGGTTTCGTATCGTTCTGCCCCAAATCAGCCCTTTTGAAACACAATCGGAACGGTCAGCAGGTGCCGGCCCGAAAACCGCACTGGCACCGGGGCGCCATCGCCTGAGCATAACGATCACAAGCGAGCTGAAATTCCGGGCAGCACTCATGCCTGAATTTCAAGAATCGAACAAGGAGGCATTCCGTGAAACGATTCATTCTGGCGAGTCTGCTCGTCATGGCCGGCTCAGCCTGGACGCAAGATCACGGTTTCATACAACTTGATACCGGCAATGAGTGGCAGTCATTTGTGGGAACGGGCGAAAACGCGCATCGGATCGGGGGGGGTGTTCTGACCCATGTGCACAGCTACCTGCCCCGTACCTCGGCGGCTGTCTCGCAGAAGGTCCTGCTCGACTGCAAGGGGCGCTGGATCGCCCGCATCACGGCCATGACGAGGTTGGTAACGCAAGAGCAATTTTCGGCACCCACTCAGGAAGCCTACGCACGGGCGAATGAACAGAGCACGTCCGAGCTGCCTGATCCCGTGGCACTCATCCCGTTCAATCAGATGGCGGCCGTGTTCTATGCCGCGTCGCTAAGAGCCAAGGTGAGCAACCTCTGCGCCAGTGCCATGCCTGAGCCACGCGACATTTTCATTCCCATGCCATCCGACCCCTTGGATGCCCATGGCGTTGGCCGCGCCTATGCCATGACGGGACTCGCCTCCATTCATGGGAACGAGGTCACTTACTGGAATCGCGGCACAGATTTCACGCTGGAGAAGAAACTGCGAAGCGACGGGTCACCGCTGCTCAACAAGGACGGTGCGCCTGAACACTACAAAAAAGCATTGGCAAAAGGCCATGCGCTGTTCAAGACCAAGGTGGACTGCAAGGAACGCAAGTCGGCCCTGCTCCAGATCACCCAATACGACGAGAACGGACAAGCCGTGAGCACATCCGAAGGCCCTTTCCTGCCCATGCGGGAAGTGCGACCGGGCAGCAGCGCGGAACAAGCCCTGGACATCGTGTGCGCCCTTTATTTTGACGCGCCCCGCCTCTGACCATGCAGCAGGACTGACAGCCGGGTTGATAAGAGCCGAATCTGGTAATCGGCATGCCCACCCGGTTTTTTCGGCGGCAGGGCCACGGCCCCAAAACGCCGATAGATGCTGATGGCTTGCGCGTTGTCGGGTGACACTTCTTCCAACGTGAAGGTGGCACATTGACGCGCCCTGGCCAACCCGATGAGGGTGCCCACCACCGTCGTCGCGAAACCTTTCTTTCGGAAGGCTGGCTCCGTCTTGATGTTGCCGAGCCGGAAGTCTGTACCTTGAATAAAACCGATGGCCTCAAGTGCCGTCTGCCCCTGCGTCAGCAACTTCACCGTGAACGAGGGATCCAGCTCACCACCCCAGAACGCCAGCTGGATTTCAATCTTGTTCGGATCGTTCCTCTTGCCAAATGGCCACATGCTGAAACTCCCGTGGTTTTTGGGCTTGCCAGTCCAGACAACGACATAACGAACAACCGTTCCGGGCGAACTACCGCACTCTTGCCTGTTCAGCCAGGACGCGCGCCCAGATACCTCCAAGCCCCCTCTCCCGCCCGCCAGCCAGTGGCAAAGCAGGCCGTCAGCAGATAACCACCGGTGGGCGCTTCCCAGTCCAGCATCTCGCCGGCGCAGAAGACGCCCGGCAACGCCTCGCACATCAGGTCCTGGCTCAACACGTCGAACAGCACGCCACCGGCGCTGCTGATGGCCTCGTCAAGCGGCCGTGCCGCCACCAGCTGCAGCGGCAAGGCCTTGATGGCCGCGGCCAGCTTGGTTGCGTCGTGCATGTCGTCCTTGCTCAGCAGCTCATGCAGCAGAGCCATCTTGATGCCGTCCAGGTTCAAGCGACTCTTGAGGTGGCTAGAGAGCGACTTGGAGCCACGCGGGTGCGCCACCTCGGCCAGCACGCGCTCCGGCGTGAAGTCGGGCAGCAGGTCCAGGTGGAGCGTGGCGTGGCCGGTGCGGATGATCTCGTCGCGCAGCAGGTTGGAGGCAGCGTAGATCAGGCTGCCTTCCACGCCGGTGGTGGTGGCAACGAACTCGCCCTTGCGCCGGAAGGTTTGCCCCTGGGCATTGGTGAACGAGATCGCCACCGTCTTGAAGGGCTGGCCGGCGAAGCGGCTGGCAAAAAACTCGCTCCAGCCCGTGGCCGGTGCGGGCACCACTTGTACCGGCAAGGCCTGCCCCTGGGCCGGCAGCTGGCGCTGCACCGCCACGTCAAAGCCGCAGTTGGCCGGCAGCAGCGGCGCCACCGCCACGCCGCGCGCGGCCAGCAGCGGCACCCAGGCACCGTTGGAGCCCAGCCGCGCCCAACTGCCGCCGCCCAGGGCCAGCACCACGGCATCGGCCTGGGCCGTCACCTCGCCCTGCGGCGTCTCGAAGCGCAGCGCGTGGCCGTCTGCGGCCCAGCCGAGCCAGCGGTGCCGCATGTGGAACTGCACACCTGCGCCACCATGTGCCGGGTGGCGCAGGCGGTTGAGCCAGGCGCGCAGCAGCGGTGCGGCCTTCATGTCGACAGGAAAGACACGGCCCGAGGTACCCACAAAGGTCTCCACGCCCAAGCCGTGCGCCCATTCACGCAGTTGCTGCGGGCCGAAGCTGCGCAGCAAGGCCTCGATCTGCGTGCGCCGCTCGCCATAACGCTCGGCAAAACGGTCGGCCGACTCCGAATGCGTCAGGTTGAGCCCGCCCTTGCCGGCCAGCAAGAACTTGCGCCCCACCGAGGGCATGGCGTCATACAGGTCCACCGCCAAGCCAGCATTCACCAGCACCTCGGCTGCCATCAGGCCAGCCGGGCCACCACCGATCACGATCACTCTTTTCATTCGTTTCCTTGAATTTCTTCCAGTGTGCCTGCAGCACTCAGGAATGCCGCACGCACCAGCTCACCGGGCGATGCAGCCTGCACCGCGGCACGGTAGCTGCGCAGCTGTGCCAACAGTTCATGATTGCCTTGCGGCTGCGCAGCTGATTTGTAGTCCAGCACCCACCATTCGCCCACATTCGTTCCCGTCTTGCGACGCACCAGCCGGTCGATGCGGCGCACGCTGCCCTGCACCGTCACCGGAACTTCATTGCCGTGCCAGTCCACCGCGTCGGCACGCCAGGCCCAGGCGCCGTCCCCCAGCAGGATGCGCTGCGCCATGGCGGCGGCCTGCTGCGCCTGCGTGGCGTCGAGGCCAAACTCGGCGGCGGCGCGCTGTACCTGCGCGGGTGTCCAGCCGGCTGCGTCCAGCACGGCCCACTCCAGCAGGCGGTGCATGGCCTGGCCGATCAGCGACTCGGGCGTGGGCTTTTCTGCAACGCCCTGTGATGCTCCTGTTTTGATAGCTATTGGCGCAGATGTGACAAGGACAGAAGGCAGAATGGGCAACAAGATCGGCGCATCCGATGCCGGCACGACAGCGACCGGTGCCGGTGCTGCTGGCACCTCAATCGCCGTGCAGCCGGCCTGCAGCCGCTGCCACCAGCTCGCGCCATTGGCCTGGTGCGGTTGCACCGAAGACAACACCAGCCGCTGCTGCGCGCGTGTCATGGCCACGTACAGGGCATTGAGTTCTTCGCGCTGGCGCGCCTGCTGCTCGGTCGCCAATGCGGGTTGCACGCTCGGCGGCACGTTGCTCTCACTGGCCAGGAAGACAAAACTCTGCGGCGCTTCAGCCTCGCCCGGCCAGTCGAGCAGCACGCTCATGGTCTGCGCCTTCGGCGGCGGCGCATCGGTGTCGAGCAGCAGCACCAGCGACGCTTCCAGCCCCTTGGCACCGTGCACGGTCAGCAGGCGCACCGCGTCGGCATCGGCCAGCGTGGGCGCCGGCACGCCGCCGGCCTTGAGGGCACGCACCAGGGCATAGGGCGTGGCGTAGCGTGCGCCGTCCACCTGCAACGCCGCCGCCAGCAAGGCCTGCAAGTTGGACAGCACCGCCTCACGCTGCGTGACCGGCGCGGCGGCGACACAACGCGCCAGCACGTCGCCATCGTCAAAGATCGCATCCAGCGCATCATGTGGCGGCAGCGTGTCGAGCCAGCCTTTCCATCGGGTCAAAATCAGCCCCGCCGCCTGAAGGGATGGCGCCAGCAGCTCCTCTTTTTGTAGCAGATCAAACCAGGGCAGCTTGTGCTGACGTTGCAGCAGCGCCAGTTGCACCAGCTCGTCGTCGCTGACGCCGAACAGCGGCGACTTCAGCGCCCGCGCCAGCGACAGGTCGTGTGCCGGCGACACCAGGGCGTCGAGCAGGGCCACGATGTCCTGCACCTCGGGTGCCTGGCCCAGGTCTCGCTTCTCCGGTTGCTGCGCCGGAATGCCCAGCGCACGCAACTCCTCCTGCATGACGGCCAGGCGGTCGCGCTTGCGCGACAGCACCATGATGTCCCGCGGCCGCAGGCCGTCTTCGATCTGTGCGGCCAGCCACTGCGCCGCCTGGCGACACTCCAGCGTGCGCAGTGTTTCCTCCGGTGTGACACGCGGCGTGGTCAGACTGTCGCGCCAGCCCTGCGGCCCCTCCTCGGCGGACGTTTTCTCCGGCCGCAGGATCTGCGGCAGAACGTACGTGCCGCCGGCCTCTTGCGACTCGGTGGTGTGGCTGCGAAAGCCCGGGTACAACCCGTCGGCCTGCGCCTGCCCCATGGCCTGGTTGACCAGCGCCAGCACCGCTGGCGCATTGCGGCGCGTGTGGTCGCAGCTCAGCAGGTCGCCGCCGAGGTCGCGCACAAACGCTTGCGCCGCGATGAAAACCTGCGGCTCGGCACGGCGAAAGCGGTAGATGCTCTGCTTCGGGTCGCCGACGATGAACAGGCTCGGCGCCTCGGCACCGCCGCCGGCGCCGGCATAAGCACTGAGCCAGGCATGCAGCGCCTGCCACTGCAGCGGATTGGTGTCCTGGAACTCGTCGATCAGCAGGTGGCGCGTGCGCGCATCGAGCCGCTCCTGCACCCAGCCGCCCAGCACCGGATCGGACAACTGGTGCAACGCGGCACGCTCGACGTCGTTCATGTCGACCCAGCCGCGCTCGCGCTTGAGAGCGGCGAACTCGTCGATCAGCAGGCGCGTCAAGCGCGTCATGCGCTGCTGATAAAGCCAGGCCTGGTGCTGCGCCTGCGCCGCCAGCACGGCCAGCACCTGTTCCTGTACCGCACGCACCTGCTCGATACCAGCGACCTTGTCGCCGAACTTGCGCCCGGTGCCGCTCTGGGTCAGCAGTGCGGCCAGCACGCCGTCAGCATCGTTGGCCGTGAGCGCCTGTTCCAGCTCACTGCCCTTGGCGCTGAAGCTGGGTTGGCTGGCACGACCCAATGTCTGCGCCGCCTGCTGCAACTGCTGGCGCAGCGGCCCTTCGGCCAGCAGCACAGCCAGCGGTTCTTCCACGCCCGAGAATTCGGGGAATTGTTCGCTGAAATGCGGCACCGAGGCCAGCACCGCACCCTGCGCGTCGGCCAGCGCGAACTCAACGCGCCGATGCAAGGCGGCTTCGAGCGCGCGCTCGGTCTGGAAACGGCCGTGCGTGGCCACCACCGCCTCGTAGTCCTGTCGCGCCTCGGGCTCGCGCAGCAAGCGCGCATGGAAGGGCCGCCACACCTGGGCCACGGCCTGCGCGTCGTCCTCCAGCAGCTCGTAAGCGGTCGGCAGGCCGAGCGCTTCCAGCACCGACAGCGGTGCCGTGCGCAGCAGCGCTGCGAACCAGCTGTGGAAAGTACGGATCTGCACCGGCCGGCCCTGGGCCAGCAGGGTTTGATACAAATTTTGTAGCGGCTCGCGCAATTCCCGTGAGGCTTGCAGCCCGATTCCGCGTATGAGAAGTTCTTTTTCCAGTTGCTCCGGCGTGGCCTTGGCAAATTCCTCCAGCCATTCGGTCAGCCGCTGGCGCATCTCGCCGGCGGCCTTCTTGGTGAAGGTGATGGCCAGGATTTCGTGTGGCGCGGCGCCTTCAAGCAGCGCGCGCAGGATGCGCGAGACCAGCATCCAGGTCTTGCCGGCGCCGGCGCAGGCTTCTACTGCGACGCTGCGGCGCGGGTCGCAGGCGATGGCGTAGAAATCTTCTCTTGAAACGGGGTGGCCGTTGAGTTCGTAGGCGGGGGTCATGGTTTTTGCTCCCGCAGGGGAAGGCTTTCCCCCCCTATCCCCCCCGCCCCTTTCCACCCCCGCCGGGGCGGAAAGGGGAGCCAGATTTGACCGCGTGCACCGACGAAGCTTCTATGAGGCAACCGTCGCCACTGTGGTTGGCTCGGCAAGATTGCTTGGAGATGGTCGTAGTAAATAGAAATGCTCGTTCTCGTCACTGGCGCGTAGCAGCCAGCCGGTGGTCTGCCAATTTCCGCAGAGGCCTCTTCGACCGCTTCCCTGCAATCTTGCCAAGAAGTAGCAGTGGCGACGGTTGCCCCGTAGAAGCCCGTCCGGAATCCAAAAACCAAATCGGGCTCCCCCTTCCCGCCCCGGCGGGGGTGGGAAGGGGGCGGGGGGGGATAGGGGGGGGGAAACAAACGCATGAAGCAAGAAACACCCATCACGAACCCCAAAAATCTTTCCGACACAACCCACGCGCCGCACAAAACTCACACGCATCCCCCTCCCCCAACGCCGGCAAAGGCGCCCCGGATGCAATCTGCTGCAGATCATGCGCAATGCCCTCGATCAGCGCGTCACGCACCGCCACCACATCCTTCTGCTCAAAGGTCTTGCTGCCCTCCTTCTCGCTGACGTTGACGTAGGCGGCACGCAGTGTGTCGTGCGGCTGCAGCGCGGCATAGAAAGCCAGCTGCGTGTCTTCAAACGGCTCCTTGATGCGCTTGGCTGTCACGGTGGGCGACTCGGTCTTGTAGTCGATCACCATCACCTCCCCGCTGCCGGCCTGGTCGATGCGGTCAAGCCGGCCCACCAGTGTGAGCGTGCCCAAGGGCTGCTCCTGCCAACGCTCGCCCTCCTCGAAGTGCAGCCCTTCGGCCTCATGCCCGGCCAGCCACTCAAGGTAGCCCTCACGCACCCGCGGCCAGGCCGCCTGGAAAGGCAAGAACTCTTCTTCTGCCAAGCGCATGGATTCAGTTGCCTGCGTCGCGGCGGCATCGATCAGCGCGCGCCGCGTCGCCGCATCGGCTTGCGGCGTGGTCTGGAGTTGCTCGTGGAATGCCTGCAGCACGGCATGCAGCCAGAGGCCGAAGTCGCGCTTGTCGAGTTCGCCTTCCAGTTCCTCCGCCTCCTTCAGGCCGAGTTGACGCAAAGCGAAGAAACGGTAAGGGCAGTGGCGCAGGTCGCTGTAGGCGCTGGCAGAAAGGCGCGTCACATCCAGTTGCGGTGCCGCCGGCATCGGGCGCGCCACCGGCGCCGGGACCACCTCGCGCTGCACGCGCGGGTCGATGGCCTGGCCATCGCCCACCTGCAGATGCAGCGCCTGCACCAGCGGGCTGGGCAACAAGGGTTCGCCTCCGTCGTCGCCGGCACGCCAGAGCAGATCAACCTGCGGCGTGCACAGCGCATGCTGCCAGGCGTTACGTAAGGCCGCCTCCAGCGCTTCGCGTGCCGGCAGGCCGAGTGCCGCGCGCTGGGCCGCCGTCCACAGCCCCGGCGGCTCGGGCGAAGGGTTGAGGCGCACCTCATCGCAACCCGGCAACACCACGGCGCCGAAGGGCCGGCCCAACAGTTGCGCCAAGGGCAGGATCACCGCCTGCTCCTGCGGCGGGTACTCGGGTGTGAAGTTCGCCGCTTCCAGCACCTGGTCGACCCAGCGCGTGAAGTCCGTCAGTGACAGGCGGCGCTGGGCCCACAGCGCATCGGCCGGCAGCGCGCTGCCGACGTCCAACAGGCGCAACGTGGCCAGCACCTTGTCACCCGCCACGTCGTCCTGCAGCAGCGCCCACTGGCCGCTGCGCTGCAACAACTCACGCAAGGCCAGCAGCCATTGCGGCAGCGGGCGGGCCCGTTGCAGGCTGTCGCGCAGCACTTCAATCTCGGTCAGCAAGGCGGCCAGCGCCGGTTGCTCACGGGTCTCCAGCACGGCCGGCACGCCGCGCCACTCGCGCAGCGGCTGGCGACGCAGTTGTGCTTCCAGTTGGCGCACGGCAGCAAGCTCGAAGGCCGGTGCGTTCTTGAGCCAGTCGAGCACGGCGTCGCTGGCTGCGTTCCAGGCGCAGGCGCGCAACGCGCCCATGACATGGGCACCGGCGCGGCTGGTGGAGAGTTTCCAGCCAGTCTCATCACGGATCTGCAGCCCGCGCGAGGCCAGCATGGCACGCACGCGGCGCGTCAGGGCGCGGTCGATCGCCACCAGAGCCACCGGCGTGCGACCGGCATTGACGTGTTGCAGCACGCAGGCGGCGGCGCGTTGCGCTTCATCCTGCGCATCGCGTGTCTTGTGGAACGCCGGCACGACACAGGCCTGCGCCAGTTCACCATCGAGCGACAGCACCGCCATGCGCTCACCCCAGACCGCCTGCAGCGCCGCGGGCAGGGGGTCGGGCTGGAAGCCCTGCAGCGCGATCAGGCAGTCGGTTGCCTCGATCACACGCGGCTCGAACAGCACGTCGCTGGCGTAAGACGAGTTGACAGCCCAGACCACAGCCAGTTGGGCCACCGCAGCTTCCAGTGCCAGCGCGCCGGCATCCATGCCGGTTGCCGCTGCGCTGCGTGCCCGCACACCCCAGGCCGCGCGCTCTGATGGCGGCACGGCCGCGGCCAAGGCACCGAGCTGTTGCGCCGCTTCCAGCAACAGGGGCGTAGCGGCATCGGCCTGCGCGCCCAGACTGGTACGCTCCAGCATGGCGCGCGCGGTCAACACATCCAAGGCCGCATCGAAGGTGATGTCGGTGGCCGCTGGCGTGAAGCCACCCAGGCTGCGGCTCCAGTTCTGCGTGGTCTCGAACCGCGGTGCAAAACCATCCGGGTGGGCCTGCGCCCACAGCCGTGCCGCCAGCGGCATGAGTTGGGCGTAAGGCAACAGCACCACGGTGCGTGCCGGATGCGCGCCGCGTGCGCGCATGTGGGCGGCGATGCGGGCCAGCCAGCCTTGGTCGGGCGCCAGCCAGCAGCCCAGCACCGGGTAAGCGGCCGAATCGTGCATCAGGGGAGAACGAGAGGCAAAAGCTATGTCATCCATAGCACGGACCTGCAACTGGGATACTTGGTTTCTGTCACAATGCCGCAACTTTAGCCGTATTGCCAAACTGTCAAAGGAACCCTCATGGCCAGCGACCTCATCAAACATGTTTCAGATGCCACTTTCGAAGCCGACGTGCTCCAATCGGCCCAACCGGTGCTGGTTGATTACTGGGCCGAGTGGTGCGGTCCCTGCAAGATGATCGCTCCCATCCTGGACGAGGTATCCAGCGCCTACGAAGGCAAGCTGCAGATTGCCAAGATGAATGTGGACGAGAACCGCGACATCCCGGCCAAGTTCGGCATCCGCGGCATCCCGACCCTGATGCTGTTCAAGGGCGGCCAGTTGGCGGCCACCAAGGTCGGCGCCATGAGCAAAGCCCAGCTGACCGCCTTCATCGACCAGCAACTGGCCTGATTCAGCCTCTCTTCAGCGACCCGGTTTAGCTGCCGGGTCGCCCCCAAGGCAAAACGCGCCCCTTCAGGGGCCACCCCGTACGCGTAGCGACAAGCGCGGGGGCCTTGGTCCTTTGGCCTTATTTCCTGTCATAATCAAACCTGAACGCCGGTTCCCTGTCTGGAGCCGGTTCGAGTTCCCGGCTGGCAAGGCCCTCTGTCTGCCCTGTCCCCACCTCCCCCGGATTTTTTGATACCTCTCCCCTTTGGGGCACTATCCATGCACTTAAACGAACTCAAGGTACTGCACGTATCTGAAATCCTCAAGCAGGCTGAAGAGCTTGAAATTGAGAATACTGGCCGCATGCGCAAGCAGGAGCTGATGTTTGCCATCATCAAGAAGCGCGCCAAGGGTGGTGAACAGGTGTTTGCCGACGGCGTGCTGGAAATCCTGCCCGACGGTTTCGGCTTCCTGCGCAGCCCCGACTCCAGCTACACCGCCAGCACGGACGACATCTACATCAGTCCGAGCCAGGTGCGCCGCTTCAACCTGCACACCGGCGACATGATCGAAGGCGAAGTACGCACCCCGAAAGACGGCGAGCGCTACTTTGCCCTGAACAAGCTGGAAAAGGTCAACGGCGGCCCACCTGAAGGCAACAAGCACAAGGTCATGTTTGAAAACCTGACCCCCCTGTTCCCCAAGGAGCAGATGAAGCTGGAGCAGGACGGCCTCAAGGGCGAGGAAAACATCACCGGTCGCGTGATTGACATCATTGCCCCCATCGGCAAAGGCCAGCGCGCCCTGATCGTGGCGCAGCCCAAGAGCGGCAAGACCGTGATGATGCAGCACATCGCGCACGCGATCTCCGCCAACTACCCCGACAGTTACCTGATGGTGCTCCTGATCGACGAGCGTCCGGAAGAGGTGACCGAGATGCAGCGCACCGTCAAGGGCGAGGTGATTGCCTCCACCTTCGACGAGCCCGCCGCCCGCCATGTGCACGTGGCCGAGATGGTGATCGAGCGTGCCAAACGCCTGGTCGAACTGAAAAAAGACGTGGTGATCCTGCTGGACTCCATCACCCGCCTGGCCCGTGCCTACAACAACGTGGTGCCGTCCTCCGGCAAGGTGCTGACCGGCGGCGTGGACGCCAACGCCCTGCAGCGTCCCAAGCGTTTCCTCGGTGCGGCACGTAACGTGGAAGAAGGCGGCTCGCTGACCATCATCGCCACGGCCCTGGTCGATACCGGCAGCCGCATGGACGAGGTGATCTTCGAAGAGTTCAAGGGGACCGGCAACTGCGAAATCCACCTGGACCGCCGCCTGTACGAGAAACGCGTCTTCCCTTCGATCCAGCTCAACCGCAGCGGCACGCGCCGCGAAGAGTTGCTGCTGCAGCCGGAAATCCTGCAGAAGACCCGCATCCTGCGCCAGTTCCTCTACAACATGGACGAAATCGAGTCCATGGAGATGGTGCTCAAGCAGATGCGCGCCACCAAGAACAACAACGAGTTCTTCGACATGATGAGAAGGGGGGGGTAACCTCCCCCAGGCTGCGCTCCCTACGTTCGCTGCGCCACCCCCCTCCTGCTGCGCGGAGGGGGCGCACCCAGCAGCCCGGCAAAGCCGGTTCTGCGGGTGCCCGCGAATGGGCCGGCGCTGCGCGCAGCCCCCGCAAGTCATTGATTTGCTTGTATAATCCGACGTTTTCTGCGGAAAGTAGTCCAGATCGGCTGGCCCGGCTCCCGCATATTTAGGAAGAATCATGAAAGAAGGCATTCACCCCAATTACCGCGAAGTTTGCTTCCAGGACATGTCCAATGGTTTCAAATTCGTGACCCGTTCCTGCGCCAACACCAAGGAAATGATCAAGATGGAAGACGGCCGCGAACTGCCGCTGTTCAAGCTTGACACCACCAGCGAGTCGCACCCCTTCTACACCGGCACGCAAAAATCCGTGGACAACATGGGCGGTCGCGTCGAGAAGTTCCGCAACCGCTTCGGCAAGACCGCTGTCGCCAAGTAAACTGGCCAGCGATTCCCGCCAAGGGCAGCCCGGGTTTCCGCGCTGCCCTTTTGTTTTCCTGACGATAAGAATTTGACCGCGTGAACCAGCCCACCCCCGCCATCGTTGCCCAGGCCGCTGTCCGGCGGTTGCCACGTGCTGCGCTGCTGCTGTTTTGCCTGGCTTATGTGCTGCCGGGCTTTGTCTGGCGCGACCCCTGGCGCAGTGCCGATATCACGGCTTTCGGCTACATGCTGGAACTGGCCAGCAACACCACGTCCTGGCTTGATCCACGACTGATGGGCCAGCCACCGCAGGTCGATGCCCTGCTGCCTTACTGGCTGGGGGCCTGGGCCCTGCAACTCGCTCCCGGCTGGATGGCGCCCGATTTCGCGGTTCGCATCCCTTTCATCGCCCTGCTGACGCTCACCTTGGTTGCCGTCTGGCAAGGCATCTATTACCTGGCACGCAGCCCACTGGCGCAACCGGTGGCATTTGCCTTTGGCGGCGAGGCCCGGCCCACCGACTATGCCCGTGCCATGGCCGATGGCGGTCTGCTGGCTTTCATGGCCTGCCTGGGTCTGGCCCAGCTGTCGCACGAAACCACGCCGGCTGTGGCACAGCTCTGCTTCAGCGCCCTCGCGTTCTACGCCGTAGCGGCCATGCCCTACCGTCGGCTCGGCCCGATCCTGGCTGGCACAGCTTCGCTGCTGGGCCTCACACTCTCCGGCGCCCCAGCCATGGCCGTGCTGTTCGGTGCCGGCAGTGTCGCCATCCATCTGCTGGATCGCAGCCATGCCACCCGAGAGGTCGGCCCTCTCATGCGTTGGGACCGGCGATGGGCTTGGGGCATGGCGCTGCTGACACTGCTGGCCGCCGGCCTGGCAACGGCGCTTGACCTGTGGCACTGGAGTATCGAACCACCGCCATTGAAATGGGAGACGTGGCACGGCCTGGGTAGCCTGCTTTTATGGTTCACCTGGCCTGCCTGGCCCCTGGTTCTGTGGACGCTGTGGCGCTGGCGCCACCAGTTGTTCAGCACCCATGTGCGCCGCCACCTCGCCTTGCCCTTGTGGTTTGCGTTGGTCACCGTGGCCGCCACGCTGGTGACACCCGCCAGCGACCGTGCCCTGCTGCTCGCCCTGCCCTCACTGGCCACACTGGCCGCCTTCGCGCTGCCGACCCTGGAGCGCAACGTATCGGCCCTGATCGACTGGTTCACCCTGCTGTTCTTCACCGGCTGCGCCTTCATCATCTGGGTGGTATGGATCGCCATGCAGACCGGCTTTCCGCCGCAGCCAGCCGCCAACGTGGCACGGCTGGCGCCCGGGTTTGAGGCTGGTTTTACCCTCCTGCCTTTCGTGTTCGCCACCCTCGCCACGCTGGCCTGGGCCTGGCTGGTGAAGTGGCGCGTGGGCCGGCACCGCGCCGCGATCTGGAAAAGCCTGGTGCTGCCTGCCGGCGGAGCGGCGCTGTGCTGGCTACTGCTGACCACGCTATGGATGCCCCTGCTTGATTTCGCACGCAGTTATGAACCACTGGTTCGCCGCGTGGAGACCATCGTCAAGCCGGCCGAATGCATCGAAACCTTCGGCCTGAAACCGGGCTTGCACACCGCTTTCCGTTTTTATTCACCGCTGACACTCAAGGCAGGCGGAGCACAAAAGGGCTGTTCGTGGCTGGTGATCGACAAGGATGCCTTGTTCATGCTGCCCGGCGTGGTCAATCCAGCGCAATGGCGAGAGCACCAGACGCTGGGCCATCCGCGCGAGGGAGAGGAAGACCTTGTGATCTACAGGCGTGTCACCCGCGCCGGCTCCTGAGACCGTGTCCGAGCTGAAGACCATTTCCCGCCATGCCGGCACCGTGCTGGTCGGCCAACTGGCCACCATGGCCTTCGGTGTCACCGACACCATCGTGGCCGGCCGCTACGCCGAAACCTCACTGGCCGCGCTCTCCGTCGGTTCAGCCATTTACATGAGTGTCTATGTGGCGTTGATGGGCGTGTTGCAGGCCCTGCTGCCGGTCTGGGCCGAACTGCACGGCGCCCAAAAACCGCGGCAGCTCGGTTTCTCCTTCCGCCAATCGCTTTACCTGTGCGGGGCACTCATGGTGTTCGGCATGGCCATCCTGCTGCAGCCGGCGGTCCTGCTCGACTGGGCCGAAGTTCCGACGGCGCTGCGTGGCGAAGTGCTGGACTACCTGGGCGTGCTGGCCCTGGCCCTGCCGCCGGCACTGCTGTTTCGGCTCTACAGCACGCTCAACCAGAGCCTGGGAAAACCGTTGCTGGTGACCTGGCTGCAGATCGGCTCGCTGTTTGTCAAGGTGCCGCTCTCGATCTGGTTTGCCTTCGGCGGCTACGGGCTGGAGGCACAAGGTGTCGTCGGCTGCGCCCTGGCCACATTGGTCGTGCAGTGCCTGATGCTGGCCCTGGCCATCTGGCTGCTGCGCACCCGCGCGCTTTATCACCCCTACCGTCTCTGGCACCGGCTGGAAAAACCGGACGGCCCGACCCTCGCAGCCTTTGCCCGCGTCGGTATACCCAGCGGTCTGACCATCTTGGTGGAGGTGACCTCCTTCACGTTGATGGCGCTGTTTGTCGCGCGCCTGGGCACCACGGCAGCGGCAAGCCACCAGATCGCCGCCAACCTGGCCGCGGTGCTCTACATGGTGCCGCTGGCCATCGGTATCGCGACCAGTGCACGCACCAGCTACTGGCTCGGTGCGGATCAGCCGCGCCAGGCGCGGCATGCGGTGGGCTTGGGCTTCATGCTGGTACTGGGCTGCGCCGTGCTGTTGACCGGGGCGCTACTGATGGTGCGCGATCCACTGGTGCGCCTGTATGCACGCAGCCCGGACGTGATTGCGCTGGCCGTGCCACTCCTGTTCTGGATTGCCGCCTTCCACCTGTTTGATGGCCTGCAGGCCTTGGGTGTCTTCATCCTGCGCTGCTTTCGCATCACGCTCACACCCTTCCTGATCTACGGCGTGCTGCTGTGGGGGCTCGGCCTGTATGGAGGTTATCAGTTGGCCTACCATGGCCTCGGGCCCTGGCCGGCCATGCAGACACCGGCGGCCTTCTGGATGGCCGGCATGGTGGCCTTGGCGCTGGCCGCGGTGATCTTCTGGCTCATGATCTGGCAGGTGCTGAGACGCGAGCAGCGTCCAGGATAAACCCTGCGTGTATTTCGTGTTGCCCCCACACAAGGCGCAGCGCAGTGACCAGCCAAGCCGGCTCCACGACATGTCCCCTGCTTGGTCATTTCATGCGACCGAACGAAGCACTATTCAAGCGTTGAATGGCGCACCCGGTTGGCGGGGAACACGATGGCGAAACGCGAACCCTTGCCAAGGGTACTGTCGATTTTCAATTCGGCACCGTGGCGCTGCGCCACATGCTTGACGATGGCCAAACCGAGCCCGGTGCCACCGGTGTCACGTGAACGGCTGCGGTCCACCCGGTAGAAGCGTTCGGTCAGGCGCGGAATGTGTTCTGCCGCGATCCCTGGGCCGCTGTCCTGCACAAAGAACTCATAACGCCCGTCTTCATGACGGAACCAGCCCACCTCGATCTGCCCACCGGGCGGGGTGTAGCGAATGGCATTGCCAACCAGGTTGGACATGGCACTGTGCAGTTCGGTTGATGTCCCGGCAACGTCTTCGTGCGCCGTCAAATCGAAGCTCAACACCTGCATCGGCCCCTCTGGCGGACTCAATACCATCGACAAGGCACGGCCTTCCTGCTCCAGTTGCAGCAGCAAGGAACGGACCGCAGTCCACTCACCAGCCCCCGGCAGCGGGCTCCCCTCCAGTCGAGACAGCGTCAGCAGGTCCTTGACCAAGGTCTGCATGCGTTCGGCCTGCTGCGCCATCAGGTCCAGGTAACGCGCCCGCTCGGTTTCGTTGAGTGGCAGGCTTTGCAGCGTCTCGACAAAACCGGTCAGAACGGTCAATGGTGTACGGATCTCATGCGAGACATTGGCGACGAAATCGCGCCGCATGGCTTCGGCCTGCTCCAGCGCGGTGACGTCACGCGACAGCAGCAAGCGGCGGCCATCGCCATAGGGGTGCAAGTTCACCGACAGGCGTACTGGACGAGACGGGCTGTGACCGCGCCCCGGCATGGTCACCTCATGCAGGAAATCGCCACCCGCGGCATAGGCGGCATAGGCCGGGTCGCGCACCAGATTGCCGAAGTGTTGCAACAGGTCGCGCTGAGCGTCCAGCCCGAAGTGATCGGCAGCGGTCTGGTTGAACCATTCAATGCGACCCTCCTCATCCAGCAGCACCACCCCGTTGGGCGATGCCTGCAGCGCAGCCAGAAAGTCCTGCAGGCGAGCATTGCTCTCCCGGATCTGTTGCTCACGGCCCCGCACCAGACGACGCGCACGATCTGCCACATCCCCCCACAGACCGTGTTTGAGAGGTATTTCGGCCACGTCCCCCTGCCGCAACCAGTTCAGCAACTGCAGTCCGCGAGAAAAGTCCAGCAGGACCCACAGCAACCCAGCCACGGCCATACCGGCCAAGGCACCACGGACCTGCAGGGCCTCGGGAGCCACCCAGGCACCCGCCAATGCGCCCAAGCACTGGATCAACAGAAAGGAAAAAAGCCGCAGGAACATCCGTCGCCTCAGGGCTGTACTGACAACAGCGACGTGGACCTCAGTCCCGCGCCAGGCTGACTGCAACCATCGGTTGCACCGTGAAGCGATAGCCCGCGCCGCGAACTGTCTCCACCATGGCAGACGCATCGCCCAGGGCTTCACGCAGCCGCTTGACGTGCACATCCACCGTGCGTTCCTCGATGAAGACATGGTCGCCCCAGACCTTGTCGAGCAGCTGGCCACGGCTGTGCACGCGCTCGGCATGGCTCATCAGGTACTGCAACAGCTTGAACTCGGTGGGGCCGAGCTTGAGGGGCTGCTCCTGGAAGGTGACCCGGTGGGTAGCGGTGTCCAGGGTCAAACCGCCCAGCGTCACCGCACCACCGGTTTGTTCAGGCGCACGGCGACGCAGCACGGCGCGAATGCGGGCCAGCATTTCCTTGGTGGAAAAAGGCTTGACCAGGTAATCGTCCGCACCGGCGTCCAGACCAGCAACGCGATCAGCCTCATCACCACGAGCCGTCAGCATGATGATGGGCACGGCCTTGGTCCGTGCATCGGCGCGCCAGCGCTTGGCCAAGGTCAGACCGCTCTCGCCGGGCAGCATCCAGTCGAGCAGGATGAGATCAGGTAAAACGGCATCGAGCTCGCGCTGGGCGCTATCGCTGTCCATGGCCCAGGTCGGGCGAAAGCCGTTATGGCGAAGGTTGACGGCAATGAGCTCGGCAATGGCGGGCTCGTCTTCCACGACCAGAACTGCAGGCTGATGCTTCATTTCAAGACAGATTCAATTTCTTCAATGGAGGTGTGGCGCACGTCCGCCCCCTTGACGATGTAGATGATGAGCTCGGCAATGTTCTTGGCATGGTCGCCCACACGTTCGATCGCCTTGGCCAGGAACAGCAGATCCAGGCTCGGCGAAATCATGCGGGGGTCTTCCATCATGTAAGTGATGAGTACGCGCATGAAGTTGTCGAATTCCTTGTCGATCAGGTCATCCTCTTTCAGGATGGAAACGGCTGCGACTGTATCCAGGCGTGCGAAGGCATCCAGCGCCTTGCGCAGCAGGCCGGAGGCCAGGTCGGCCGCCACACGCAGTTCGGAAGCCGGCAGGTTGCGCGGCGTGCCGCTCTGGATGATGGAGAGCACCATGCGCGCCATTTTTTCCGCCTCGTCACCGGCACGCTCCAGATTCGCGGTGGACTTGGAGATGGCAATCAGCAGTCGCAGATCGCGTGCCGTCGGTTGGCGCCGCGCAATGATTGATGAGATTTCGTGATCAATCTCGACCTCCATCTCATTGACGCGTGTCTCGATTTCGATGACTTGATGAGCGACTTCGGCATTGAACTGTCCCAACGCATGGATCGCCTGCTGAACCTGGGACTCGACCAGCCCCCCCAACTCCATGACACGGGTTGAAACCGTGTTGAGTTCGCTGTCGAACTGGGTCGATAGGTGTTTTTCGGGCATATTTTCTCTCCTTAGCCGAAGCGGCCGGTGATGTAATCTTCAGTTTCCTTGCGCGTCGGCTTGAAAAACATCTGCTCGGTGGAACCGAACTCCACCAGGTCGCCAAGGTACATGTAGGCCGTGTAATCACTGCAGCGTGCCGCCTGCTGCATGTTGTGCGTCACGATGACCACGGTGTAATCGTCCTTGAGCTCGGTGATCAGCTCCTCGATCTTGGCCGTGGAGATCGGATCCAGCGCCGAACAGGGTTCGTCGAGCAAGAGCACCTCGGGCTTGATCGCGATACCGCGCGCAATGCACAGGCGTTGCTGCTGACCGCCCGACAGGCTGGAGCCGCTCTGCTTGAGCTTGTCTTTCACTTCGTTCCACAGCGCTGCCTTGCGCAATGCCCACTCGACACGCTCTTCCAGGTCGGTGGCATTGAGCGACTCAAACAGCTTGATGCCGAAGGCAATGTTGTCGTAGATCGACATCGGGAACGGCGTCGGCTTCTGGAACACCATGCCGACCTTGGCACGCAGCAAGGCCACGTCCTGCTTGCTGGTCAGCAGGTTTTCGCCGTCGAGCAGCACCTGGCCTTCGGCTCGCTGATCCGGATACAGCTCGAACATGCGATTGAATACACGCAACAACGTGGACTTGCCGCAACCGGACGGGCCGATAAAAGCCGTTACTTTGTTCTGCGGGATGTCCAGGTTGATGGCCTTGAGCGCATGGAACTTGCCATAGAAAAAGTTCAGGTCACGAACCGAAATCTTCGAGGCGGATGTTTCGGCAGAAGTGGTGTTGTCCATAGGTTGCCTTGGGTGGAATTCGCTGACGTACATGACCTCAGTCCTTGTGACGCGTCAGAACGCGCGCCAGGATGTTGAGCCCGAGCACGGTGATGGTGATCAGCAGCACGCCGGCCCAGGCCAGCTGCTGCCAGTTTTCGTAGGGACTCATGGCGAACTTGAAGATCGTGACCGGCAGACTGGCCATGGGATCGTTCAGGTTCGAAGTCCAGAACTGGTTGTTCAATGCGGTGAACAGCAGTGGCGCCGTTTCGCCGGAAATCCGGGCCACCGCCAACAGCACGCCGGTCACCACACCCGCACGTGCGGAGCGCAGTGTGATGCTCATGATGACTTTCCATTTCGGCGTGCCCAGTGCGTAGGCTGCTTCACGCATACCAGCCGGCACCAGTTGCAGCATGTTCTCGGTGGTACGAATCACCACCGGAATCACGATCAGCGCCAGCGCCATCACACCCGCCCAGCCGGAAAAAGATTTGAACCGCGCCACCACCACGGCATAGATAAACAGGCCGATCACGATGGAGGGCGCCGACAGCAGGATGTCATTGACGAAGCGTGTGACCGATGCCAGCCAGCCGTACGGGTCGTACTCTGCCAGGTAGATGCCGGCCATGATGCCAATCGGTGTACCGACACAAGTGGCCAGCAGCACCATCAGGAAAGAACCGTAAATGGCGTTGGCAATGCCGCCCGTTTCATTGGGTGGCGGCGTCATCTGCGTCAAGGTCGCGATAGTCATGCCACCAATCCCGAGAAGGAAGGTCTCCCACAGGATCCAGAACAGCCAGAACAGACCGAAGGCCATGGCCCCCAGGGAAAGCGTCAAGGCAACGATATTGACACGCTTGCGACTTGCAAAACGTGCACGGCGGATGTCGGTGAGATCCGTCATGACTTGGCTCCTTCGTTTTTCTTCAGCTGGAGCAGCAGCAGTTTCGAGAGGGTCAGCACCACAAAGGTAATGAAAAACAGCACCAGTCCGAGGTAGATCAATGAAGCCTGGTGAATGCCGCTGGCGGCCTCGGCAAATTCATTGGCCAGCGCCGACGTGATGCTGTTGGCGGCCTGAAACAGGCTCAAGGAGTCGAGCTGATTCATGTTGCCGATGACAAAGGTCACCGCCATGGTTTCACCCAGGGCTCGCCCCAGCCCCAGCATGATGCCGCCAACCACACCCGCTTTGGTGTAGGGCAAAACCACAGTGGAAACCACCTCCCAGGTCGTCGCCCCCAAACCGTAGGCGGACTCCTTCAAGAGGGGCGGCGTGACCTCAAACACGTCACGCATGACGGCAGCAATGAAGGGAATGATCATGATGGCCAGAATGATGCCGGCCGACAGGATGCCAATACCCACCGGCGGCCCTGACACCAGGGCACCGAGGTAAGGAACGCCGCTGAACAATGACTGCAGCGGCGATTGCACATACTTGGCCAGAATGGGGCCGAACACCAGCAAGCCCCACATGCCATAAACGATGGACGGAACGGCCGCCAACAGCTCAATAGCCGTCCCCAGTGGACGCTTGAGCCAGGCCGGCGACATTTCCGTCAGAAACAGGGCGATGCCGAAGCTGACCGGCACCGCAATCAGCAAAGCAATGATGGAGGTGGCCAGCGTGCCATAAATCATCACCAAACCACCAAAATTCTCCTGCACCGGGTCCCAGACCGGGTTGGTCAGAAACCCCAGGCCGTATCGCTCAATCGCTGGCCAGGCCCCTACCAAGAGCGAAGCCAGAATGCTAACCAGCAGCGCCAGAGTCAACCAAGCCGCCCCTTTGGCAAGCCAGCCAAACAAGGCATCGGCCCAAGGCCCCGTGCGAACGGAGGTGACAGACGAAGAAGAACTCATGACGCGGCTACTCGTTAGGAAGATTGATTACTTGAAGGCGACCGGTTTGCCCGAAGCGTCCTTGATGTCGTTCCAGGACTTCTCGATGGCGGTCTTCACGCTGGCAGGCATGGGCACATAGTCCATCTCGTCAGCGGTCTTGTCGCCGTTCTTGTAGGCCCAGGAGAAGAACTTGAGCGAGGCAGCGGCCTGGGCCGGCTTGTCCTGCACCTTGTGCATCAGGATGAAAGTGGCACCGGTCATGGGCCAGGAATCCTTGCCCGGTTGCTCGGTCAGGATCTGGTAGAAGCTCTTGGCCCAGTCAGCACCTGCAGCGGCAGCCTTGAAGGCGCTGTCGTCGGGCGACACGAAGTTGCCGGCCTTGTTCTGCATCTGCGCATAGGTCATCTTGTTCTGCTTGACGTAGGCATATTCCACGTAGCCGATCGAGTTGGGCAGGCGACCGACAAAAGCGGCCACACCTTCATTACCCTTGCCACCCGCACCCGTGGGCCAGTTCACAGCCGTACCTTCGCCAACCTTGTCTTTCCACTCGGTGTTGACCGTGCTCAGGTAGTTGGTGAAGATGAACGTGGTACCGGAACCATCTGCACGGCGCACCGGGGCGATGGCGGCATCAGGCAGGTTCAGGCTGGGGTTGAGCGCCTTGATGGCGGCATCGTTCCACTTGGCAATCTTGCCCAGGTAGATGTCGCCCAGCACCTGGCCGTTGAGTTTGAGCTGGCCGGGCGTCACGCCCTGGATGTTCACAACCGGCACCACACCGCCAATGACGGTGGGGAACTGCAACTGCCCCTTCTTGGCCAGTTCGTCGTCCTTGAGCGGCATGTCGGATGCACCGAAATCAACGGTCTTGGCATCGATCTGGCGAATGCCGGCACCGGAGCCCACCGACTGGTAGTTGATCTTGACGCCCGTGGCCTTGTTGTACTCAGCAGCCCACTTGGAATACAGCGGGGCCGGGAAGCTCGCGCCAGCGCCCGTCACATCCTGAGCCGTCGCCAAACCGGCGCCAGTCATCAGGGTCACGGCCGTCAGGCCCAGCATCACGCGATTGAAAGTCATTTTCATCAAAAGCTCCTTAAGGATTGTTGGTCGAAGAACCAGTAACGAATTTAAGAAGCTTTTATGTCAATGATGTGACAAACTATGAAAAACCAATCTGCGGCCTGTCGTTATTTTGTCATGAAACTGACAAACCATATTCATCAATCCGTCATGTGACATCTTTATGCTGCTCCCTTCGTCTTTGCCACACTGGCAGAGTTTCACCCTGGGAGTCCGTGTTCATGTTGATGCCATTGCTGACCCGTCGCCGCCTGCTGGCTGGCGCAGCCGGACTGCCTTTGTTCGCGACGCAGCAAGCCCGGCCTCAGCCCCTCAAACCGGCGCCTGCCATGCGAGGCTTGGGCGACGTCCCCCCGGATTTGAGTAGCAGATAGCTTTGGAGTCCAATCCCATAGACAGGAGATTGGACGTGAAGAAGAGATTCAGCGAAGAACAAATCATTGGCTTCTTGCGGGAAGCGGAGGCGGGCTTACCGGTGGCCGAGTTGTGCCGCCGGCATGGCTTCTCCGAGGCCAGCTACTACCTCTGGCGCAGCAAGTTTGGCGGCATGAGCGTGTCCGATGCCAAACGCCTGAAAGAACTCGAGGCGGAAAACGGACGGCTCAAACGGCTACTTGCCGAAACCATGCTCGAGAACGAGGTGACGAAAGAAGCCTTGAGAAAAAAGTGGTGAGCGCACCAGCACGGCGCGAGCTGGTGCGCCACATGGTCAGCCAGGGTCTGAGTGAACGTCGTTCGTTGTGCGTCATAGGCATGAGCGCCAGTGCCTACCGCTACGAGCCTGTTCAAGACCGCAACTGCGCACTCAAGGAGAAGATCATTGCCCTGGCCCAGCGGCATCGACGCTACGGCGCTGGCATGATCTATTTGAAGCTACGCCAGGCTGGCGAGATCGTCAACCACAAGCGGGTTGATCGCCTGTATGCGCAGGCTGGCCTGCAGGTGAAGAAACGCAAGCGCAAGAAGATTGCCTTGGCAGATCGTCACCCTCTGCAGCGGCCCGTGGCTGCCAATCAGGTGTGGTCCATGGACTTCGTGTTTGACCGAACGGCCGAAGGACGCAGCATCAAGAACCTGACGGTGGTGGATGACGCGACCCACGAAGCCGTGGCCATCGTGCCAGAGCGCGCACTGGGAGGAAACCAACTGGTTCGCATCCTGGAGCAGCTGGCCAGCACCAGAGGTCTGCCCAAAGCCATCAGAACCGACAACGGGAAGGAATTCTGCAGTCGCGCCATGCTGACTTGGGCGCATGCCAGAGGTGTGCAACTGTTCCTGATCGAACCCGGCAAGCCCAACCAGAACGCTTACATCGAGTCATTCAACGGCAGGTTCCGGGATGAATGTCTGAACGAGCACTGGTTCACCAGTCTGCAGCATGCCCGTGTTGTCGTTGAGTCCTGGCGCCGGGAATACAACGACGAGCGGCCTAAAAGATCGCTGGGCGGACTGCCCCCAGCGGCCTATGCCCAAAGGCTGATGCAAAACCAGTTAAATTAACCCCCGGACTCTAAAGCCTGGTGCTACTGAAAACGGGGGGACGTCGTGGGCATCATCCAGATTGTGGATACCTCGGCAACCCAGCAGGACGTCTCGCGCGATTTTCTGATCGGTTCGCGCGCCGCCTGGCAGGACATCAATGCCCGCGGCGGCGTCCGCGGCCGACCGGTCCAGCACACGGTGATTGAAGTGGACGGGAGTATGCCCAGCCTGCGTGCTGCACTGGAAACGATCAAGAGCCAGGCCCAGTCCGTTGCGCTCTGCGGCACAGCCGGCGACCGTACTGCCACGCAAGTGGAGCAGTTGTTGCGCCAAGAGCAGATCGACATCGCCCACGTCGCCCCCTGGCTGCACAACACGGAGGTACAAGGAGAGCGCACCTTCAGCATCTTTGCCTCCCGTCAGGAGCAGATCGTCCACGCCTTGAAATCGCTGTCGTCCAACGGTGTGAGCGAACTCGGTGCGGTCTACGCCACTGCGCAGGAAGACGCCTTGTACCGCGCCGATGTCGAGCGTGCAGCGGCCGACCTGAAACTGAAGCTGATCCGTTATGCACCCCAGGGCTCCCTGCGGCAAACCGGCATGAGCTTGAAAGCGGATACACCGGCCATCCTGCTGTTTCTCGGCGGTACCCCCGAACTGGCCCAGTTCACCCAGGGACTGGAAAAACAAACTCGCCAGCGTTATGTCATTGCCCTGGCCGATGTCAATCTGCAGACCATGGCGCAACTGGGCGCCGCCCGCAACACACCGGTGATCGCAACTCAGGTGGTCCCCATGGTCAATGCCGGCCTGCCCGTGGTTCGGGCTTACCGCGAAACCTTGGCCCGCCTGTTCGACGAGGCGCCGACCGCCTTGAGCCTGGCCGGCTTCATTGCCGCGCGTTATACGCAGGAAGTGCTGCAAGCCATCGAGACCATGCCAACCCGACAAAACGTGCTCCAGGCTTTCCAGCGTCGCGTGCCGCTGGACCTGGGCGGTTTTCGCATCAGTTTCTACGGCCTGCGCCGTGGCAGCCCTTATGTGACGCAGAGCATGCTGAGCCTGGACGGCCGCATCGTTGGCTGAAGCGCGTCAGGATTGGACACCGCCAATGCTATGCTGCCCGACCAGAATAAATTGACACCATGCAAAACGGAACCCGCCTCGCTGCCGTCGACCTCGGCTCCAACAGCTTTCGCCTTGAAATCGGCTACCTCGATCACGGCCAGATCCAGCGCACCGAGTACCTCAAGGAAACCGTGCGCCAAGGCAACGGTCTGGACGAGAACCGCAACCTGTCCAGGCAAGCCATGCAACGCGGCTGGGACTGCCTGGCCCGCTTCGGCGAGCGCTTGGCCGGTTTTCGGAAGTACCAGGTACGTGCCGTGGCAACCCAGACCCTGCGCGAAGCGCGCAACCGCGATGAATTTCTGACACGTGCCACCGAAATCCTGGGCTTTCCGATTGATGTGATCTCCGGCCACGAAGAAGCTCGCCTGATCTATCAGGGGGTAGCCCATCTGCTGCCACAGTCGGATGAACGTCGATTGGTGGTGGACATCGGAGGCCGTTCGACCGAGCTGATCCTGGGCCACAGTTATGAGGCCCGGTTCATGGAATCGTTTCGTGTCGGCAGCGTGGCCTGGTCGATGCGCTTCTTTCCTGATGGCATCTTTACCGCGCAGGCCTTTGAGACGGCCGAAGTCGCCGCCAAAGCGGTCCTGGACGAGGCCCTCAACACGTTCCGTCCCGATGCCTGGCAGGTGGCCTACGGCTCTTCCGGGACAGTGGGCGCTGTCAGTGACATTCTTATGGAAGCGGGCTGGCCCGAAGGGCTTGTCACCCGCGATGGCCTCGACTGGCTGCTGGAGCGACTGCTCAAGGCGCAAAGCGCCGACAAGGTCCGACTCGAAGGGATGAAGGAAGACCGCCGCGCCGTCATTGGCGGCGGGGTCAGTGTGCTGCGTGCCGTGTTCGATCTGCTGTCGATCAAGAAAATGCATGTAGCCCAGGGCGCACTGCGTCATGGTGCCTTGTATGACCTGCTCGACCGTGAGCAGGAGCACACCGATCAGCGCCATGCCAGTGTCAATCGCCTGGCCAGCAAATTCAGTGTCGACCTGACCCAGTCACAACGGGTGAGCAAGGCAGCCCGTCACCTGTTTCGCCAGATGGCTGGCGAATTTCAGGCTAACGAGATGGAGCGGCATCTGCGCAAACTTGGCTGGGCGGCTCAGCTGCACGAGATCGGCAGCGTGATCTCACACAGCGATTACCACAAGCATGGCGCCTACATCCTGGACAACGCGGACGCCGCCGGTTTCACCATGCCGGAACTGCACCGGCTCAGCCTGCTCGTTTTAGGACACCGCGGCAAGCTTCGCAAACTCGACGCCGACTTTGAGGATGCTGTCTTCGTCAGGCAGTTGCTGGCGTTACGTCTGGCGGTGCTGCTGTGTCACGCCCGTCGCGACCCCGACCTGCAGGGCCTGGCACTGCAGTTCGATGCGCCCCACCGTCTGGTACTGAGTTGCCGCCCAGGCTGGAGTGAGAGCTACCCACAGTCGGCCCACCTGCTGCACGAAGAACTGCTGGCCTGGCAGAAAACGCCCTGGACGCTGACCTTCGGCGAGCGCAGCTAGGGTCTGTTCACCCTGACTTCTCAACTGCAAATGGGGTGCACAGGCCCCTAGGTAGGCTCCAGCACCTGCTCGCCACGGACAAACAAACCACATCCGCTCACCTTGGCCTCGTGTTTGGCCAATGCTGCCAGCGTGGCAACCTCTTCCGCATCGCGCAAGGTATGCGCCCTCACCTGCACCGCACCGATGGACAGCGTCGTGCAGGGGAAGAATCGCATCACGCCATGACGGTCTTCGGCATGAATGCCCCCGCACAGACGCGCCGCTTCGTCAAACAAGTCACGCGCCTTGAAAGCAAATTCACTCACGATGAGCTCACCGCGATGCCGCCAATCTTCGCTCTGGAACAGGATCAGGAAATCGTCCCCTCCCACATGCCCCACAAAATCACGCTGCGGATCACAATGGGCCACCGCCAGCTGCGCCAGCAAGCGGATCATCTCGTCGCCACGCCAATAGCCGTAATGGTCGTTGAAGGGCTTGAAATTATTCATGTCGAGATAGCAGGCCACGAACTCGGCACCACCGTCCAACAGGCGCTTGATGTGCAGACTGATCGGGATATTGCCCGGCAGGAAAGTGAGAGGATTGGCGTGGCGCGCGGCCTCCAGCCTGAGCTCCGTCACGGAGCGGACCAGTTGGTCGCCCGTACCCAGGCCGATGTAGCGGCCGTTCTCGGTCACGATGAAACCATCCGTCAGGTAACGCTGGTCTTGCGACGTCAAAATGCCGATCAGCTCGTCAATGTCGTGATTGCGCTCGATCAGGCGCGGCGAATGGTTGGCGTACTGCATGCAGGACTTCTTGCCGAAAATCTCCCTGAAATACAGGGTGGCATAGTGATCCATAAAATGCTGCCGGTTGATGATGGCCACCGGCAAGTTGTTGTTCACCACGGCAATGGCATGCAACTCCGGACGCGCCATCAGAATCGCCGCCACCTCATCATTGCTGGTTGTCTGACTGACGCAGGGTGCATGAATCAGAGAAAGATGGCGCAGATGCCCCAGACGTGAAATGTGCCGCTGCTCGGGCATCACGGCAACGCGTGAATCCAGCAGCACATCCACCGCTTCGGTGCGAATCGTGGGTAACACCACGTTGGAGGGTCGGCCCAGAAAATAACCCTGTCCATAGGCGATGCCCAGATCCCTGAGCACCCGCAAGTCATCCTCGTTTTCGATGCCTTCGGCCACCAGCGCTGTCCCGAAAATTTCGGCAATCTGCATCAAGGCCTGCAGCGTCTTGAGGTTGTCGGCATGACCGCTGATGCTGCGGCTGAAATACTTGTCGATTTTCACAATGTCCGGCTTGATCTGCGACCACAAGCGCAGGCTGGAGCGACCATCGCCGAAATCATCCAACGCCAGGGACAGACCGGTGCTGTGCAACTCCTTCACCAATTCCGAGAGCGCCTGCATATCGGTGACGCGTTCGTGCTCGGTGATCTCCAGCACCACCATGCGGGGGGACACCCCCAGATCGCGCACACACTTGCTGAAGCAGGTGCATCCACCTTGCTCCACCAGACTGACCAAGGCATTGGCGCTGATGTTCAGGAACAAACGCCCCGGCTGCTTGAGCTGCCCCCATTGCTTGAGTGCCGTGAACAGACAGAAAAATTCAAGTTCGTGCAGCAGACCCTCGTCCTGCGCCGCCTGCAGCAAGGCGTCGGCGCTGTGCAGTGTCGATTCACGCGGCCCTCGGATCAGCGCTTCATGGCCGTAGATGGAGCCATCTTTCAGGTCTGCAATCGGCTGAAAAACCGAGTGCAAGGCATCGTTGCGCATCAGTTGCGCCAACGGGCCATCGCCCCTCACGACGTCTGGCGGGACCTTCCCCATCAGCAGGCAAATTGGATCGCTCATCTTGTGCTGCTCCATGGCTATAGCAACTTCTGGCCAGTCTTCCAACAGTTCTTCCAAAACTTCCCCCCGGTAAAAACCGGCCCTTCTTAGCGATACCCTACTGTGCTTGCAGAAGATGAATATTTCATGACAAGTTCATGACGGTCGCATCACAGCAACCGTTCTGTGCTTGCGCCCGAAAAAATAACGATATAAACTGTTTTTTCATTTTTCAGGGAGACCCCACACATGGCAACTGTCAGCAAAAAATCCACAGCAAGCAAAACGGTCAAAGCACCTATCAAATCCAGAAAATTGACAGCAAAAAAAACGACACCAGCTCGCAAACCAGCGCCAGTTGCCCCCGTGAAAGCGGCCCCTGTGGCGCCGGAGGCCAAGATCGCCAAACCCAAAAAACAGAAACTGGTGCGCGACAGTTTCACCATCCCGAAGATTGAATATGTCGTGCTCGACGAGTTGAAACTGCGTGCGGCCAAACTGGCGCATCCCGTCAAGAAGAGTGAACTGCTGCGCGCAGGTATCAAGGCGCTGACCGGCATGTCAGATACGGCCCTGCTCAGCGCCCTCAAGGCCGTACCCACCATCAAGACCGGTCGCCCCAAGAAGACTTGAGCCCGCCACCCGCCGAGGTGCCTTACAGCACCTCGGGTGACTGGACCGTCAGCAGCACGGTCTGGGCCGCGCCCTCGCGTTGCCGGTGGCGCAGCCACCAGACGGCCCCCTTGCGTACGGCGCACTCACTGGCCTGCATGCCAAGCAGTTGTGCAATGACCTGCCCCAGCATTGGTTGATGACCCACGATCAAGGTTGTTCCCTTGGCCTGCGGCCATTGAACCAGTTCGAGCAACTGGTCCACACTGCAATCAGGGGCGATTTCATCGCGCAGCTTGTACTTGCGTCCCAGTGCCAGTGCCGTCTGCTCCGTCCGGCGTGCCGGACTGACCAGTACGCGGGTGCCCTCGGGTAACTGGCGGTCAAGCCAGGATGCCATGCGCGCGGCCTGCTTCTCGCCGCGCGGTGTGAGCGAGCGCTCCAGGTCGTTGCAGCCCGGCACCCAGTCCAGGGCTTCCGCGTGGCGCCACAAGACCAGATCCATGCTCAAGACTTTCCGCGAGCCTCGCGCGCGGCATAGCGCGCCATCAAGGCGTTTTGGGCACTTATGGCCGGCCTGCCCCCGGAGGACGGGTGCGCGCGTTCATAGCGACCGTCAGGCTGCAGATCCCACGCGTCTTGGCTGTCGTGCAGCCCGGCCACCAGGCATTCATCGACGATACGCTGACGCAGCACCGGATCCACGACCGGCCAAGCCAGTTCGACCCGACGCAGCATGTTGCGGTTCATCCAGTCGGCACTCGACAGGTACAGCTCCTCGGTCTCCCCTTGTGCAAAGTAGAAGACACGCGCATGCTCCAGAAAACGTCCGATGATCGAACGGACCCGGATGTTGTCGGTTTCACCAGGCACTTGCGCCGGCAACATGCACGCACCACGAACAATGAGATCAATCTTGACGCCACTCTTACCGGCAGCAATCAAGGCCCTGATCAACGCCTCGTCCGTCAAGGCGTTCATCTTGGCCACAATACGGGCCGGTTGACCCGCAGCGGCAGCAGCCCCCAGACTCTCGATTTTTTCCAGCAGCTTGCGGTGCAACTGGAGCGGCGCCATCCACAAGCGGTTCATGCGGGGCAGCCGGCTTTGGCCTGCCAGATGAATGAAGACATGCTCAATGTCCGAAGTCAGCGCGGTATCGGCGGTCAGGTGGCTGATGTCCGTGTAGAAGCGGGCCGTCACCGGGTTGTAGTTGCCCGTGGACAAATGCGCATAACGTTTGTAGTGTTTACCTTCGCGCCGCGTGACCAGCATCATCTTGGCATGGGTCTTGAGCCCCACGACCCCGTACACAACCTGCACACCAATGGACTCAAGCTTCTCGGCCCAGTTAATATTGACTTCCTCG
Organism: Hylemonella sp.; assembly: GCA_030680575.1. Classification (GTDB taxonomy): domain Bacteria; phylum Pseudomonadota; class Gammaproteobacteria; order Burkholderiales; family Burkholderiaceae_C; genus Hylemonella. The sequence continues at coordinate 60,369 of JAUXVI010000049.1, read as the reverse complement.
TCGAAACGGGCCTTGAGCTCCAGCACGACGGTGACCTCCTTGCCGCGCCGCACGGCCTCACGCAACAACTCCATCAGCTCGGAACTCGCCCCCGTGCGGTAGATGGTCTGCTTGATGGCCATGACCTGCGGGTCATCGACCGCCTCGCGCAGAAAGGCCAGCACGCCCTCGAAACTCTCGTACGGCTGATGAATGAGCACATCACCCCGCTTGAGTTGATCGAAGATCGGCTGATCGCGCCCCAGCTGTTGAGGGTACGACGCCTTGTACGAGGGGAAACGCAGATGGGGCTCATCAACCAGGTCCACCAACTGGTTCAAACGCACCAGATTGACGGGGCCCTGAACGCGAAAGAGCGCGCCCTCTGGCAAGCCGAACTGCTTGAGCAGAAAACTGGCCAGGTAGTCGGAGCAACTGGCAGAAACCTCCAGCCGAACCGCCTGACCGTAATGCCGGTGCTGCAGCCCTTGGCGCAAGGCGGTACGCAGGTTCTTGACGTCTTCTTCGTCCACGGCCAGATCGGAATGGCGCGTCACACGGAACTGGGAAAACTGGCTGACTTCCCGCCCCGGGAACAACTCGGCCAGATGCGCGCGGATCACGCTGGACAGCGAGATGAACAGCGTGCGCTTGCCGCACAACTTGTCCGGCAGGCGGATGACGCGTGGCAGCACACGCGGCACCTTGACAATGGCCACATCGTTCTCGCGGCCGAAGGCGTCATGTCCGACAAGACGGACGATGAAATTGAGCGACTTGTTGGCCACCTGAGGAAACGGGTGTGAGGGATCCAGCCCGACCGGGATCAGCAGTGGTCGGACATCGCTCTCGAAATACTGTTTGACCCAGCGGCGCTGGGCCACATTGCGTTCGCCGTGAGAAAGAATCCTGATGCCCTGCTTTTCAAATGCAGGGATCAGCTCGTCGTTGTACAGAGCGTACTGGCGGTCGACCAGCTCATGGATGGCAGCCGAAAGCTGGTCAAACGACTCTTCCGAATAGGGCCCCTCCTGGTCATTCCCCTGCTTGGCGCTCAGATGGGGCTCGGCCCGCACCTCGAAAAACTCATCCAGATTGGATGAAACGATGCACAGGTAACGCAGACGTTCCAGCAAGGGCACATCGCTGCGGCAAGCCCAATCGAAGACGCGTCGATTGAAAGCCAGGATGCTGTGGTCCCTGTCCAACATGGCAAGTTGCTTTGGCAGAGCACTCAATTTCGATTCACTCACGGAAGACGACATCGGGTCCAGTCAGGTTTATTACGTTTCTATGGCAGATTCTTTACACGTTTGATGACAGTGATGTGACAGTTTCACACACCCGCCCCAAGCCCTCTGCTGTTCTATCTTGACTGGCCGGAACCAGATGGTCAAGGAACATGCGGCTGGACTGCTCCCAGCTGAAATCCAACGCCCGCGCCCGCGCCTCATGGCGCGGCACAGCCAGCGCGCGGTACCAGGCGCTTTTCAGGTCTGCATCCAGAATACCGCCGGCCACTTTACCCTCGCTATGCCCCAGCACCTCCAGCGGCCCATCCACCGGGTAGGCCGCCACTGGCGTACCGCTGGCCATGGCTTCCAACATCACCAAGCCAAAGGTTTCCGCCTTGCTGGGCATGACAAACAGATCAGCCGCAGCATAAACACGCGCCAGTTCATCACGCGGCAGGATGCCGAGCCAGCGCACCTGGGGATAACGCGCCTTCAGCGAGGCCTCCAGCGGGCCGACGCCACAGACAATCTTGGTACCCGGCACGTCGAGCTGCAGGAAAGCCTCGATGTTCTTTTCATAGGACACACGGCCGACAAACAGCGAAACCGGTCGCGCCAACACACCCAGCGCCGGGTGCAACTGCACTTCCTCGTGGTACGGGAACAAGCCCATATCCACACCGTGGGTCCAGCCACGCAGATTGCGAAAGCCGCGCTGCCCCAGCATGCGCAGCACACCCTGTGTCGGCACCATCACGCCGGAAGACGGCTTGTGGAAATGGCGAAACAGGGCGTAGCCCCAGGCATGCGGAATCTTCAGCGCGGCGTTCAGGATTTCCGGGAACTTGGTGTGAAAAGCCGTGGTGAACGCCAAGCCCCGCTTGAGGCAGTAGGCGCGCGCCGCCCAGCCCAACGGCCCTTCGGTGGCAATGTGAATGGCGTGCGGTGCCAATGCATCGAGCTGCGCATGCAGGGCCTTGGCCGGCCGCACCACCAGATCAATGCCCGGGTAACCGGGGCAGGGACGCGTACGGAACAGGCCCGGGTGAACCACCTCGACCTCATGGCCGGCGCGCTCGACCTCCCGGACCAGCTCCACCAGCGTGGTTACCACGCCATTGACCTGGGGCTGCCAGGCATCCGTGATCAGTGCAATCTTCATGCTGATACCGTCCTTGCTGTTTGCGTTTGAACCGAAACGGCCTGCGTGGCGCCCCAGTGCAGCAGCTCCAGCCGGCCGTCGTGATGCTCAACCAAGGCAGTGCGGCTCTCAACCCAGTCACCATCATTGCAATAGAGAATGCCGTCGATCTCGCGCATCTCGGCGCGGTGAATATGGCCGCACACCACACCCTGGTGCCCCAAACGCCGGGCTTCGTTGGCCACCGCCACCTCGAAATTGGTGACGTAATTCAAGGCCTTCTTGACCTTCTGCTTGAGGTAGGCCGACAGCGACCAGTACGGCAACCCAAATTTGGCGCGCAGGTGGTTCAGATAACGGTTGAGCTTGAGCGTGAACTCGTACAGGTTATCACCCACATAAGCCAGCCACTTGGCGCACTGGATCACGCCATCAAAGTAGTCGCCGTGCATCACCCAGAGCCGACGCCCGTCAGTCGTCACATGCACGGCATCCTCCACCACCTCGATGCCACCGAACTGGTGTCCGATGAAGCCGCGCGCGAATTCATCGTGGTTGCCCGGCACGTAAATGATGCGGCACCCCTTGCGTGCGCGGCGCAGCAGCTTCTGCACCACGTCGTTGTGCGCCTGCGGCCAGTACCAGCGCCGGCGCAGCTGCCAGCCATCGACGATGTCGCCCACCAGGTAAAGGTAGTCGCTCGGATGGGCCTTGAGGAAAGCCAACAACTCATTCGCCTGGCAGCCGGGCGTACCCAGGTGCAGGTCAGAGATGAAGATAGCTCGAAGACGCCCCTGACCGGGATGATCCTCGTCGCCCTCATCCTGAGGCCGGGCCATCATGCCAGCCAGCCACGGATTCGTTGGGTCGAAGGTCTTTTTCATCAGGCACCGAGAAAGTGCTTGCGATAACGTGCCGGCAGATCTTGCAGACGCATCAGCATGGGCAGGTCGGCACTGTTGAAGTCCGGGTCCCAGGCCGGCGCACCCAGCACCTTGGTGCCCAGACGCAGATAGCCCTTGATCAGCGCCGGCGGTTCCACCTCCAGATCACCGTTGAGCTCCTCCACCGGCAGCGGCAGGCGCGGCCGCACGTGGTATTCGATCGACGCCAGATGCGTCTCCTTGAGCTGCTTCCAGATGCTGGCCGCGACATCACCGCTGAGCACGCCGTTGTGCAGCATCGGAATGCTCGCGCAGCCGATCATGGTGTCAAGCTGGTTGCGCACCATGAACTCACCCAGCGCACCCCACAGCGCCATGATCACGCCACCGTGGCGGTGCTCCGGGTGCACGCAGCTACGGCCAAGCTCGACCATGCGCTCGCGCAGCATGCGCAGGCGCGTCAGATCAAATTCCAGGTCACTGTAGGTGCTGCCAACCCGCTTGGCCTGCGCTGGCGTCAGCACACGGTAGGTGCCGATCACCTCCCGCGTGGCCTGATCGCGCACGATCAGGTGCTCACAGTAGTCATCGAACAGATCAATGTCATGGCCCGGCACATCCGTATTGAGACGCGCGCCCATCTCGCCGGCGAAGATCTGGTACCTCAGTCGTTGCGCGGCCCGGACTTCGTCCTGGTGCTTGGCCCACGCCACTTCAATGCCGCCGCGCCCAGCAGCCGCGACTGGTTGACCATCAGCACCAAGGGTTTGCTGATCAGGTCGGTGAAGTGACCCCCTGGGCATCACCGTCGGTGACAGCGGGAAGGTCGGGTTAGGCAGTTCTTTCATCATGTACTCCTTGCTTCATGGTTATCCGGTTAAAAAAAAGGCCCCGGAGAAAACGGGGCCAGTAAGTTCTAGGTGCCGACGATGCCGCCATCCTTGCGGCGGATGACGACGGTAGCCGAACGCGGCCGGCCGCCTGCCGGCCCGTCCGGCCAGTTGCTGACGGCCTGCGGTTTGCTCGGGTCGCTTCGTTCGCTGGCAGTCTCACCCGGGTGCTGCACGTTGACGAACATCGAGCGACGGTCCGGTGTGAAAGCGATGCCGGTGATCTCGCAACCGGCCGGCCCTGTCAGGAAACGTTTTGTCTCGCCACTGGCCGGGTCGGCGCACAACATCATGTTGTTGCCGATCGATTTGTAGGGCCCCTTGTTCATGACCGAGGTCGAGATGTCGGTCTGAATCCAGAGCAGACCACTGTCATCAAAGGCCAGACCGTCCGGGCTGCCATAGATGTCGCCCTGGATGTTGCCGCGGTGCTCTGGCTTCTCGGCGTTCGGGTCGCCGGCCAGGGCGAAATGCATCCAGCGGAATTCGGTCACGGCGGCATCACCGCCACCACCACTGCCCTCGCGCCAGCGGATGATGTGACCCATGATGTTGTCAGGCCGCGGGTTGGCCGCATCGACCTCACGCCCGGGCTGGCCGCGCTGGTTGTTGTTGGTCAGGGTCGCAAACACCTCGCCTGTTTGCGGGTGCACGGCAATCCACTCGGGACGATCCATCTTGGTGGCACCCACCACGTCAGCCGCCTGGCGCGTCTTGATCAGCACCTCGCCCTGGTCGGCAAATCCTTTGTCAGCGCTCAGGCCGTTTTCACCATGAATGAGGGGGATCCAGCGGCCATATCCCCGGGCGTCGAAGCGCGCCACATACAGCGTGCCGTGGTCGAGCAGATCCTTGTTGGCGGCATATCCGCCGGGGCGCACCTTGTCGCGCGAGACGAATTTGTAGACGTATTCGAAGCGCTCGTCGTCCCCCATGTAGACCACGGCACGACCATCCTTCGTCAAGGTGGTGGTGGCCCCTTCGTGCTTGATGCGGCCCAGCGCGGTGCGCTTGATGGGCGTCTGCGTCGGGTCCATCGGGTCGATTTCCACCACCCAGCCAAAACGATTCGGCTCGTGGGGATGACGGGCTGCATCAAAGCGCTCATCGAATTCGTGCCAACGGTAACCCCAGCCCTTGTGGCGCAGGCCGTAGCGCTTCTCGTCGGCATTGGGCTTTTCCTGCGACGAGAAATACCCGTTCCAGTTCTCCTCGCACGTCAGGTAAGTGCCCCAAGGCGTGCGCCCCGAAGCACAGTTGTTGAGCGTACCCAGCACGCGGGTGCCAGCGGGGTCGGCCGCGGTCTTCATCAAGGCATGACCTCGTGCCGGACCACTGACAGCCATCGGCGTGTTGCCGGTGATGCGCCGCGCATAACGCGAGCCCGGCATGACACGCCACTGCCCCTGGCGCTCGACGATCTCGATCACACTCACGCCGTGGGCTGCTTGCGATTTGCGCACCTTGTCGGCAGACCAGTTCTGCATGCCGTCAGCGTGCAGAAGGCCATCGTCGGTGTACTCGTGGTTGATGGCCAGCAGGCCGTGACGCGGGTTGCCGTCGATCGGGAAAAAGGCCATGCCGTCGTGGTGCATGCCAGCCTGCAGGCTCTGCTCTTCCCAGCTGTTGGAGCCATCGGCCTTGAATGCCGGTGCGCCAGCGCGCATGCCGACGGCATCACCCCAGCGGTACAGCACCTGGGCTTCGTACTCGGGCGGTACCTTGAGCGCATCGCCAGCCGACACCGGCACCCCGGTGAAACCCAGTGGCTTGCCGCGCGATACGGTGGCCCCCAACGCATGGGAACCCACCAGCATGGCAACGGCCGCGGCCGTGCACTTGAAAACCTCGCGCCGTGCGGCATCCACCCCACCGATGTGAACATTGGCACTGCTGTTGACGCCTTCTTCTGCGTCGTACTTCTCACCAAAACCTTGACCCATTTTCTGCTCCAGCATGATCTGCAATGGCGTCAGTGTGAAATCGACCCGTGACGTCTTCATGGCAAAAAAATGACAGAAACATGACAACACCCCTGTTGCTCACCTGTCTTGCATCACTTCAATATTTCAACTATTATTGAAATATGAAAACAGCCACCATCCACGAATCCGACGCCATCAAGTCACTGGCCGCCTTGGCCCAGGCGCAGCGTCTGCGCGCCTTCCGCGCGCTGGTAGGTGCCGGGCTGGACGGGTTGACACCCGGCGCGCTGGCCGAGACGCTCGGCGTGAGCCCCAGTGCGCTGTCCTTTCACCTCAAGGAGTTGGCCAACGCGGGACTGGTGAGCAGCGAGCCCAACGGTCGCTACTTGGTCTACCGCGCCAACTTTGGGCAGATGGATGCCCTGCTGGGTTACCTGACCGAGCATTGCTGCCAGGGTGCCGCGTGCGAGGTGAGCCCCAAACGCAAGAAGAAAACCGTCTGCGCCCCCTGCTGATTACCCCCTCATTGACTTACCTAGGAGCCACCATGAAACGCTTTCACGTCCATGTCCACGTCGACAACCTGGCACAGAACATCGCCTTCTACTCCGCCATGTTCAACCAGGCCCCGGCCCGTACCGAAGACGACTACGCCAAGTGGATGCTGCAAGACCCGCCGGTCAACTTCGCCATCTCCACCCGTGGTGACAAGCCCGGCCTCGATCACCTGGGCATCCAGGTGGAGTCGAGTGAAGAGCTGAACGCACTCAAGGCCCAGGCCGCACAGGCCGACATGACGATGCTCGACGAAGGCGAGACCACCTGCTGTTATGCACGCAGCGACAAGTACTGGGTGACCGATCCGCAGGGCATTGCCTGGGAACAGTTCCATACGCTGGACAACATCCCGGTCTTCAGCCAGAAAAATTTCGAACCCAATCAAGCTCAAGCCCCCGCCTGCTGTGCGCCAAAAGCTCCTAAAACTGTAGCAATTGACAAAGCCAGCAGTGGTTGCTGCGCACCGACTGCCGGCCAGGTGGCCAACGGCACCAAGGCCTGCTGCTGATCATTTTTTCCTGACCGTTCATTTCAGACATGACCTCAACCGCCCCCACCCTCAACGTGCTGTTCCTCTGCACGCACAACTAGGCCCGCAGCATCCTGGCCGAAGCCACGCTCAACCACATCGGTCAGGGCCGCTTCAAGGCCTTCTCGGCCGGCAGCAGTCCGCGCGACAACCAGCAGCCCAACCCGCTGGGCCTGCAGGTGTTGCAAAGTGCCGGCATCTCAACCGAGGGCCTGCGCAGCAAGAGCTGGGACGAGTTCGCCACGCCGGAAGCGCCGCAGATGGACCTGATCATCACCGTCTGCGACAACGCGGCCGGCGAGGTCTGCCCAATCTGGCCCGGCCACCCGGCCACCGCGCACTGGGGTTATGCCGACCCGTCCGAAGTGCAGGGTACGGACGCACAGCGGCTCGAAGCCTTTCGCCAGACCCTGCTGGCGATTCGCCGCCGCCTTGACCTGTTGGTGAACCTTCCGCCCGAGCGGCTGGACAGCCTGGTGCTGGAACGCAGCGCGCGCGACCTGTCCAAGGCAGCCTGAACAACATCAAACCGGTAACGACAATGGGACTCTTTGAACGCTTTTTAACGCTGTGGGTTGCGCTGGGCATTCTGGCCGGCGTGGCCCTCGGTTTGCTGATGCCCGGCCTGTTTCAGCTGGTCGCCACCCTGGAGGTGGCCCATGTGAACTTGGTGGTGGCCGTTTTCATCTGGGTGATGATCTATCCGATGATGATCCAGATCGACTGGTCTGCCGTGAAGGACGTCGGGCGCAAGCCGCAGGGCCTGATCCTGACGCTGGTGGTGAACTGGCTCATCAAGCCCTTCACCATGGCCGCGCTGGGTGTGCTGTTCTTCCAATATGTCTTTGCGGCCTGGGTCGATCCGCAATCGGCCAGCGAATACATCGCCGGCATGATCCTGCTGGGGGTGGCCCCCTGCACCGCCATGGTGTTCGTCTGGAGCCAGTTGGTCAGGGGCGATGCCAACTACACCCTGGTGCAGGTGTCGGTGAACGATCTGATCATGGTCGTGGCCTTCGCCCCCATTGCCGCCTTCCTGCTGGGGGTGACCAACATCACCGTACCGTGGGAGACACTGGTGATCTCCACCGTGCTCTACGTGGTGCTGCCGCTGGCCGCCGGCATGGCCACACGCCATGTGCTGCAAAGGCGCAGCAACCATGCAGTAGCCGACTTCGTCAGTCGCATCAAGCCCTGGTCCATGATCGGCCTGATCGCCACCGTGGTGCTGCTCTTCGGCTTCCAGGCCACCACCATCGTGGCGCAGCCGGCCATCATTGTCCTGATTGCCGTGCCGCTGATCCTGCAGAGTTACGGCATCTTCTTCATCACCTGGCTCGGCGCCCGGCTGATGCGGCTGCCGCACAACGTGGCCGGCCCGGCCTGCCTGATCGGCACCTCCAACTTCTTCGAGCTGGCAGTGGCCGTGGCCATCTCGCTCTTCGGCCTGAACTCGGGCGCTGCCCTGGCTACCGTCGTCGGCGTCTTGGTCGAAGTCCCGGTCATGCTGTCGCTCGTGGCCATCGTGAATGCCTGGCAACCGAAGCAAGCCATAAACTGAGCCCGACCATGAGCAACATCACGATTTATCACAACCCCAAGTGCGGCACCTCGCGCAACACGCTGGCCATGATCCGCAACAGCGGCGCCGAGCCGCAGGTCATCGAGTACCTGAAGACGCCGCCGACACGCGAGCAACTGCTGGCCCTGATCGCCGCCAGCGGCCTCTCCGTGCGCGAGGTCATGCGCAGCAAGGAAACCCTGTTCACCGAACTCGGCCTGGCCGACCCGGCGCGCACTGACGCGGAGTTGATCGACGCCATGCTGGCGCATCCGATCCTGATCAACCGTCCCCTCGTCGTCACGCCCTTGGGAACGCGGCTGTGCCGGCCGTCTGAGCTGGTGCTGGACCTCCTGCCGCAGCCGCAGCAAGGGGCGTTCAGCAAGGAGGATGGGGAAGCGGTGATCGACGCGCAGGGGCGACGCGTCTGATGCATCCGAAAGCGCTTGATTTCGAGTACGCGTCGTTTACCGAATTATTACAGCTACCGAGACCAATGGCTTGTTCACTTCCTGCTTTCTGTCTTACTCCGCCACCACACCCAGTTAGGATCACATCAAGGTCTCGTCATCTCGTAACCACCACGGGCGTGCTTTACCTATGGATGATGGAACAATCCATGTACTAGGAGTCAATCCGTTTTCGGCCGACAGGGTTTCCAACTTAGAAACAACTTCTTCAGATACATCCTGCAGTGCGAATGCTAGCTGAGAGACAGGAGCTTGTACAAATGCGTGCCGCAAGAACCGTTCATACTCAGCGATGACTAAACCAAGGGTGCAATCCAGCGAGCGATCACCGATTGAAGCAATGCCATCCTTTTGGAGTTGCCAACTGACAGTGAAGCGGGTGCCGCCAAATGCCTTCACTACAAACTGACCACGAATATTCAGCGCTTGGTTAATCACGCCGTCAAATACTACGACTTCATCGATGTTGCGTTCGTATGAAGCGACCTGCGCGCGAAGATACGCATCACATTGTTCAAGAGCTGCCTTAGCCTTTCGTGACGAACGCAGACAAAGTTCAGCACGAAGTTCTTGAAGTTTGGCGGAGTGCGTGGCACTCTTCTGTACAAGCATCGCGAGCGCTTCTGCCGAATAACCCGCAAAGCGGCGTGAAGAGGATGTCATGCGACACCTAGACTGATAGAGGCCGCAAAAATGCGAAACAATATTGTCTGACTTTCACTGTAAGAGTCTCCTTTTGCAGTTAGATACCTAACAAATCTAGGCCTCCTGTCAGATTTCCGGTTCAGTCAGCGCCACTCACAAACTGCATAGATCGGAAATCATATTTCAGCAACATGCTGCCACACTGTCAGCGCAAACGGGATACTTTCAAACCTTAAGCGTCGCTGCCAGCCGCTCGGCACACGCCTGCGCCTGCGCCGCATCGCGCGCTTCCACCATCACGCGCACCAGCGGTTCAGTGCCGCTGGCCCGGATCAGCACCCGGCCGTGGTCGCCCAGCTCGGCTTCCACCGCTTTGGTTTCGTCGGCCAGTCGGGTGTTGGCCTTCCAGTCTTGGCCGGGTTGCAGGCGCACGTTGATCAGGGTCTGCGGAAACAGCGTCACGTCTGAAAGCAGCTGCGCCATGCTGCGCTCGCTGCGCACGCAGGTCTGCAGCACCTGCAGTGCCGACACCAGGCCATCGCCGGTGGTGTGCTTGTCCAGCGCCAGCAGGTGCCCTGAGCCTTCGCCGCCGAGCAGCCACTTGTGCTTGTGAAGCTCTTCCAGCACGTAGCGGTCGCCAACCTTGGCGCGCACGAACTGCACGCCGCGTTTTTTCAGCGCCACTTCCACCGCCATATTGGTCATGAGCGTGCCCACCACGCCCGGCACATGCTCGTCGCGCCCGAGGCGGTCGTCCGCCATCAGGTACAGCAGCTCGTCGCCATTGAACAGACGGCCAGAGGCGTCGACCATCATCAGGCGGTCGGCGTCGCCGTCCAGCGCCACACCGTAGTCAGCATGGTTGGCCTTGACCGCCGCCACCAACGCCTCGGTATGGGTGGCGCCGACTTCGTGGTTGATGTTCAGGCCGTCCGGTGAACAGCCGATGGCCACCACCTCGGCGCCGAGTTCATGAAACACCTTGGGTGCGATCTGATAGGCCGCGCCGTGCGCCGCGTCCACCACGATCTTCAGGCCCTTGAGCGTGAGGTCGGTGGCGAAGGTGCTCTTGCAGAACTCAATGTAACGCCCGGCGGCATCGTCCAGGCGCCGGGCCTTGCCCAGGGCCGCCGACTCCACCCACACCGGCGGCTCGTCCATGGCCGCCTCCACCGCCAGTTCCCAATCGTCGGACAGCTTGGTGCCCTGGGCACTGAAGAACTTGATGCCGTTGTCGGGATAGGCGTTGTGGCTGGCGCTGATGACCACGCCGAGCGAGGCACGCTGGGCACGCGTCAGGTAGGCCACGCCGGGCGTCGGCAAGGGGCCGAGCAGCATGACGTCAACACCGGCCGAATTGAAGCCGGACTCCAACGCGCTCTCCAGCATGTAGCCGGAAATGCGGGTGTCCTTGCCGATCAGCACCAGCGGGCGCGCCTCAGTGCGCTTGAGCACGCGGCCCACGGCATGCGCCAGGCGCAGCACGAAATCAGGGGTGATGGGCGACTGGCCCACCGTGCCGCGAATGCCGTCGGTGCCGAAATATTTTCTGCTCATGTTCTTGGCCTTACTTTTATATTGCTACTTATTTTATAGCGGCGAGCACCTGCAAGGCTTGCACTGTCGGCAGCACGTCATGCACCCGCACGATGTGGGCACCGCGCTCGACCGCCAGCAACGCCGCCGCGACGCTGGGCACCATGCGTTCGTGCACACCCTGCGGCAGCGAAGTGCCGGACGGCGGGCTGGCGACAGCACCGATGGAGGACTTGCGCGACCAGCCGGCCAGCAGCGGGTAACCGGCCGCCAGCAACTCGGCTTGGCGCGCCAGCAGCGCGAAGTTCTGCGCCACCGTCTTGCCAAAGCCGATGCCGGGGTCCAGCACAATGCGGGTCTTTTCGACCCCCAGCCCTTGAAGATCCTGCGCGGCATGCTCTAAAAATGAGAGCACTTGCGGCACCACGTCGCCCTCCATCGGCGCCGCCTGCATGGTCTGTGGCTCGCGGTGCATGTGCATCAGACAGACGCCGCAGTTGGGGTGCCGCGCCACCACCTGCCGGCCGTCCAGGCCATCAGGGGCATCACGCCAGCGCAAGGCCCAGATGTCGTTGATGATGTCGGCGCCCAGATCCAGCACCGCCTGCATGACCTGCGGCTTGTAGGTGTCGATCGACAGCGGCACGCCCAGCTTCACGGCGGCGCGGACCACCGGCAGCACGCGCGCCAGTTCCTGCTCCAGCGGCACCGGCGGCGCGCCCGGGCGGGTCGATTCACCGCCGATGTCGAGGATGTCGGCCCCCTCTTTGAGCAGTTGCTCGCAGTGCGCCAGGGCGGCGTGGGTCGTGGCATGTTGGCCACCGTCGGAAAAGGAGTCGGGGGTGACGTTGACGATGCCCATCACCTGCGGCCGGGACAGGTCAATGCTGAAACGGGAGGTTAACCAGATCATGAGGATGTCAATTCAGGCGGTACACAAAGCAAAACGGGGCAGTGAGCCCCGTTTTGCAAACTTGCATGTGATCTCAGGCCGCCGTTGGCGACGGATCGGTCTTCACAGCCGGACTGCCGCCCGAACCGTTGCCGCCATCGGAGTTCGGCGTGCGCGGTGTCCAGTCTTTCGGCGCACGCGGCTCCTTGCCAGCCATGATGTCGTCGAGCTGCTCGCTGTCGATGGTTTCCCACTCCAGCAGAGCCTTGGCCATGGCGTGCATCTTGTCCTGGTTGTCCTCGATCAGCTTGCGCGCCAGCGAGTACTGCTGGTCGATGATGCGACGCACTTCCGAGTCGACCTTCTGCATGGTCTGCTCGCTCATGTTGGTGGTCTTGGTGACCGAGCGGCCAAGGAACACTTCGCCCTCGTTCTCGGCATAGACCATCGGGCCCAGGGCGTCGGTCATGCCGTAGCGCGTGACCATGTCGCGCGCAATGTGCGTGGCGCGCTCGAAGTCGTTGGAAGCACCGGTGGTCATCTGATTCATGAAGACCTCTTCGGCAATGCGGCCACCGAACAGCATGCTGATCTGGTTCAGCATGTATTCGCTGTCGTAGCTGTAGCGGTCCTGCGCCGGCAGGCTCATGGTCACGCCCAGGGCACGGCCACGCGGGATGATGGTGACCTTGTGCACCGGATCGCATTTGGGCAGCAGCTTGCCGATCAATGCGTGGCCGGACTCGTGGTAAGCCGTGTTCTTGCGCTCTTCCTCGGGCATGACCATGCTCTTGCGCTCCGGGCCCATCAGGATCTTGTCCTTGGCCTTCTCGAAGTCCTGCATCTCGACCACACGCGCATTGCGGCGCGCTGCCATCAGCGCGGCCTCGTTGCACAGGTTGGCCAGATCGGCGCCGCTCATGCCGGGCGTACCGCGGGCGATGATGGCAGGCGCCACGTCCTGGCCGATCGGGATCTTGCGCATGTGCACGTTGAGAATCTGCTCGCGGCCGCGAATGTCGGGCAGCGTGACGTAGACCTGGCGGTCGAAACGGCCCGGGCGCAGCAGCGCGGCGTCCAGGATGTCCGGGCGGTTGGTGGCTGCGACCACGATCACACCCAGGTTGGTTTCGAAGCCGTCCATCTCGACCAGCATCTGGTTCAAGGTCTGCTCGCGCTCGTCGTTGCCGCCACCCAGGCCGGCGCCACGCTGGCGGCCCACCGCGTCAATCTCGTCGATGAAGATGATGCAGGGCGCGTTTTTCTTGGCGTTCTCGAACATGTCGCGCACACGGGCGGCACCGACACCGACGAACATCTCGACGAAGTCGGAGCCCGAGATGCTGAAGAACGGCACCTTGGCCTCGCCGGCAATGCCCTTGGCCAGCAAGGTCTTGCCGGTGCCCGGGGGGCCGACCAGCAGCAGGCCGCGCGGAATGCGGCCACCGAGCTTCTGGAATTTCTGCGGGTCCTTCAGGAAGTCCACGACTTCCTTGACCTCTTCCTTGGCCTCGTCGCAGCCGGCGACGTCGGCAAAGGTGACCTGGTTGTTGTTCTCGTCGAGCATGCGCGCCTTGCTCTTGCCGAAGCTGAAGGCGCCGCCCTTGCCGCCGCCCTGCATCTGGCGCATGAAGTAGATCCAGACGCCGATCAGCAGCAGCATGGGGCCCCAGCTGACCAGCAGGGTCATGAGCAAGGAGCCCTCTTCGCGCGGCTTGACGTCGAACTTGACGCCGTTGGCGATCAGGTCGCCAACCAGACCACGGTCTAGGTAAGTGGCTGTCGTTTTGACGCGGCGGTCATCTGTGGTCACAGCGACGATCTCGGTTCCGCCCTGCCCCTCCTGAATGACGGCGCTCTTGATGCGCTTGCTGCGCACTTCCTCCAGGAAATCGGAATAGGCCAGCGAACCGGCCCCGCCCGCGCCTCGCGTATCAAACTGTTTAAAGACAGTAAAAAGCACCAAGGCGATGACGAGCCAGACGGCGACTTTCGAGAACCACTGATTATTCAAGTGCAGCTCCAATAGACGAGCTCAGGAGGCAAGCTCGGGGAAACTCATAGTTGAGTGCCATTTTAGGCCTTTCAAGCCACAGACCGATTGATTTTGTCTGTTTCAGCCATTGGCACTGCAAGGGATTTCCAGCCAATGGCCCCCTGTTTTCTGGCTTCAGGCGGTGGCAGCCGCTGCGTCGGCGGTTTTCTTCAGCCCTACGCCGACCAGAAAGGTTTCAGACGAACGGTCGCGCGAAGCCTTGGGTTTGATCGGTTTCACGATCCGGAACGTGTCCTTGAACAACTTCGCCACCTGGTTGTAGCCACTGCCGTGGAACACCTTGGCCACCAGCGCACCTTCGGGCTTGAGGTGGTGCAGGCAGAAGTCAACCGCCAGTTCAATCAGGTACTCCATGCGCGCGGCATCCGCCGACTCGATGCCCGACAGGTTGGACGCCATGTCCGACACCACCAGATCGGCCTGCCGGCCCTGCATCAGCTGCTCCAGCTGCGCCAGCACCTCGGGCTCACGGAAATCGCCCTGCAAAAACTGCACGCCCTCGATCGGCTCCATCGGCAAAAGGTCGAGCGCAATGATGGCGCCCTTGAGCTCCCCCACCGCCGCGCCCCCGGGCGCCAGCCGGCGCCGCACGTACTGGCTCCAGGCGCCGGGCGCGGAACCCAGGTCGACCACCAGATGGCCCGGCTTGATCAGGTGCAGCGTCTCGTCGATCTCCTTGAGCTTGTAGGCCGCGCGCGCACGGTAGCCTTCCTTCTGCGCCAGCTTGACGTAGGTGTCGTTGACGTGGTCGTTGAGCCAGGCCTTGTTGACCTTTTTGCTCTTGGTTTTGACTTTCATTTGCTCTTTCAAAGCCACAAGTGGCGAGATTTGGCCGCTTACAGCCGATAATAGCCACATGCCAGCGATTCAACTCACTCCCGCCCAGCGCAAGGAATTTCGCGCTGAGGCCCACCACCTCGACCCGGTCGTGATGATCGGCGGCGACGGCCTGACGGCCGCCGTCAAAAAAGAAACCGACGCCGCGCTCAACGCCCATGGGCTGATCAAGGTGCGCGTCTTCAACGACGACCGGACCGAGCGCGAAACCATTTTCCAGACCCTGGCTGATGAACTGGGCGCAGCGCCGATCCAGCACATCGGCAAGCTGCTGGTGCTGTGGCGCCCCAAGCCGGAGAAAGTACGTGCCGAAGACGAGGACCGCATGCCCGGCCCGCGCGACGTCAAGATACTCAAGTTCAGCAAACGTGGGGGCCAGCGACCCGAAGTCAAGATGCTGCGTGTGCTGGGCAACCAGCGTCTGACGGCCGGCGGCACGGTCAAGCGTGCCAAACCCAAAAAGCAGACCAGCGTCAAGAAACGCAGTCAGACCTGAGCACGACGGCTGGACGCTGCCAGCCGCCAGAAGGCGGCACCGGCGCACAGCCACTGCAACAGGTACAGCCCGCTACCCACCCGGTGCCAGAGTGCCAGATTCTCGCGCGCCACGATGCGCGGGGCGACAGCGAACTCGGACAGCAATGCCATCAGCATGCCAGCCACTATGAAAACAATAGCGCCTCGCGCATTGCTGACGTGGCCTTCGGCCTGATTCGGCCTCGTCAACAACAACAGCAACAGACCGCAGTTCAACGACACCCAGGTCTGCGCAGTAAACAGCTTGGCCGCCATGCTCCCGGCCATGGCCGGGGTCGGCAGATAGACAAACAACATGGGCACCACCAGAAAACCAATGGTGCTCAGGCTGCCCCACCACAAAGCCGCCAGCCAGGCTGGCGCCAGTTCCCGCAATAGACGCAGACGCGAGTGCAGGGCCATGGGGATCAGAGGTAGCTGACGGCCACGATTTCGTAGCGCTTGATGCCACCGGGGGCTTGCACCTCGGCGGTGTCGCCCTCTTCCTTGCCGATCAGGGCGCGGGCAATCGGCGAGCTGATGTTGATCAGGCCGAGCTTGAGATCCGCCTCGTCCTCGCCGACGATCTGGTACTTGACGGCCTCACCGCTCGACTCTTCTTCGAGCTCCACCGTGGCACCGAACACGACTTTGCCACCAGCATCGATCGAGGTCGGATCAATGACCTGCGCAGCCGAGAGCTTGCCCTCGATTTCCTGGATGCGGCCTTCAATGAACCCCTGGCGGTCCTTGGCGGCATCGTATTCGGCGTTTTCGCTCAGGTCACCCTGGGCACGCGCTTCGGCAATGGCGTTGATCACCGAAGGACGATCAACCGTCTTCAGACGATGCAGCTCGGCTTTCAGCTTCTCCGCGCCGCGGGTGGTAATCGGAATGGTGGCCATAACAGGTCAGTTTTACAGAGGTCAAAAGTAACGGGGGCAGACCAGCGCCATGCGCCAGCCTGCCCCCGGCAGGTTGCGGCAATTATGCCAAGAGTTGAGCGTGCAGTTCCTGCACGGAATACA
The DNA here is from genome assembly GCA_030680575.1 of Hylemonella sp. Classification (GTDB taxonomy): domain Bacteria; phylum Pseudomonadota; class Gammaproteobacteria; order Burkholderiales; family Burkholderiaceae_C; genus Hylemonella. Next base: position 43,687 of record JAUXVI010000049.1, on the reverse strand, counting down.
CGTCCAGCTTGTCCAGGTACTTCATGCCCTGCACGGCTGCTTCCGCGCCGGCAATGGTGGTGAAGGTGGTCACGCGCCCCAGCAAGGCCGAGGTCCGGATGTGGCGCGAATCGACGATGGCGTTGCGGCGCTCTTCCACCGTGTTGATGACCAGCGCGATTTCCTCGTTCTTGATCATGTCCACGACGTTGGGACGACCTTCCGTCACCTTGTTGACGACCGTGCATTCCAGACCGGCGGCCTGGATGGCGGCTGCCGTGCCTTTGGTCGCCACGAGCGTGAAGCCCTGCGCCAACAGACCGCGCGCCACCTCGACCGCACGCGGCTTGTCGCTTTGCTTGACCGAGATGAAGGCCTTGCCGCCACGCGGCAACTTGGTGCCGGCACCCAGCTGCGACTTGACGAAGGCCTCGCCGAAGGTCTTGCCCACGCCCATCACCTCGCCGGTGGACTTCATCTCGGGGCCGAGGATGGTGTCCACACCGGGGAACTTGACGAAGGGGAACACCGCTTCCTTCACGCTGAAGTACGGCGGCGTCACCTCCTCGGTGATACCCTGTTGTGCCAGCGTCTGGCCGGCCATGCAGCGGGCCGCCACCTTGGCCAGCTGGATGCCGGTAGCCTTGGAGACGAAGGGCACGGTGCGCGAGGCGCGAGGGTTCACTTCCAGCACGTAGATCACATCCTGGCCATCGATGTTCTGGATCGCGAACTGCACGTTCATCAGGCCCACCACGTTCAGCGACGCGGCCATGGCAGCGGTCTGGCGCTTGATCTCGGCCACGGTCGCGGCCTTCAGGCTGTAGGGCGGCAGCGAGCAGGCGGAGTCGCCGCTGTGCACGCCAGCCTGCTCGATGTGTTCCATCACGCCGCCGATGAAGGTTTTGCCCTCCGGGTCACGCAGGCAGTCCTCATCGCACTCGATGGCGTCGTTCAGGAAGCGGTCCAGCAGCACTGGCGAATCGTTGCTGACCTTGACCGCTTCGCGCATGTAGCGCTCCAGGTCGCGCTGCTCGTGCACGATTTCCATCGCGCGGCCGCCGAGCACGTAGCTCGGGCGCACCACCAGCGGGTAACCCAGAGTGGCCGCCTTTTCCAGCGCCTCGGCCTCGGTACGGGCCGTGGCGTTGGGCGGCTGCTTCAAGTTCAGTTCGCGCAGCAGGGCCGAGAAACGCTCGCGGTCCTCGGCAGCATCGATCATGTCCGGGCTGGTGCCGATGATCGGCACGCCTTCGGCTTCCAGGCCGAGTGCGAGTTTGAGGGGCGTCTGGCCGCCGTACTGCACGATCACGCCGGTCGGTTTTTCCTTGTCGACGATCTCCAGCACATCTTCCAGCGTCAGCGGCTCGAAGTACAGGCGATCCGAGGTGTCGTAGTCGGTCGACACGGTCTCGGGATTGCAGTTGACCATGATGGTCTCGTAGCCGTCTTCACGCATGGCGAGCGCGGCATGGACGCAGCAGTAGTCGAACTCGATGCCCTGGCCGATGCGGTTGGGGCCACCACCGAGCACCATGATCTTCTTCTTGTTCGTCGGCTCGGCCTCGCACTCGTCCTCGTAGGTCGAGTACATGTAGGCAGTGTTGGTGGCGAACTCGGCGGCACAGGTGTCGACGCGCTTGTAGACCGGACGCACCTTGAGCGCACGGCGCTGGTCGCGCACGGCCTTCTCGCTCGTCTTGAGCAGCTTGGCCAGGCGACGGTCGGAGAAGCCCTTCTTCTTGAGTGCGCGCAACGTGACGGCGTCGAGTGCGGCCAGGGCCTGGTCGCCCTTCTCTTCGGCCAGCTTGTCCAGGTCGAGTTCGATCTTCACGATCTCTTCGATCTGCACCAGGAACCACTTGTCGATCTTGGTCAGGTCATAAACCTCGTCCACCGACAAGCCCATGGCAAACGCGTCGCCCACGTACCAGATACGCTCGGGACCGGGCTCGCCCAGCTCCTTCTCCAGCACCTCGCGATCCTGGGTCTTCTCGTTCATGCCGTCGACGCCGACTTCCAGGCCACGCAAGGCTTTCTGGAACGACTCCTGGAAAGTGCGGCCCATGGCCATCACCTCGCCGACCGACTTCATCTGCGTGGTCAGGCGGCTGTCGGCGGTGGGGAACTTCTCGAAGGCGAAACGCGGGATCTTGGTCACCACGTAGTCGATCGAAGGCTCGAACGACGCCGGGGTGGCGCCGCCCGTGATCTCGTTGCGCAACTCGTCAAGCGTATAGCCCACGGCCAGCTTGGCCGCGACCTTGGCGATCGGGAAACCGGTGGCCTTGGAGGCCAGTGCCGAGGAACGCGACACGCGCGGGTTCATCTCGATCACGATCATGCGGCCGTCCTTCGGGTTGACCGAGAACTGCACGTTGGAGCCGCCGGTGTCGACACCGATTTCACGCAGCACCGCCAGCGAGGCGTTGCGCATGATCTGGTATTCCTTGTCGGTCAGCGTCTGGGCCGGCGCCACGGTGATGGAGTCACCGGTGTGCACGCCCATGGGATCGAGGTTTTCGATCGAGCAGATGATGATGCAGTTGTCGGCCTTGTCGCGCACGACTTCCATCTCGTACTCTTTCCAGCCGAGCAGCGACTCTTCGATCAGCAGCTCGTTGGTGGGCGAGGCTTCCAGGCCGCGCTTGCAGATGATCTCGAACTCTTCGGCGTTGTAGGCAATGCCGCCGCCGGTGCCGCCCAGCGTGAAGCTGGGGCGAATGACGGTGGGGAAGCCGACTTGCTTCTGCACACCCCAGGCCTCTTCCATGCTGTGGGCAATGCCGGAGCGCGCGGAGCCCAGACCGATCTTGGTCATGGCATCCTTGAACTTCAGGCGGTCTTCAGCCTTGTCGATGGCTTCGGGCGTGGCGCCGATCAGCTCGACCTTGTATTTTTCCAGCACGCCGTTGTGCCACAGGTCGAGCGCGCAGTTCAGCGCGGTCTGGCCGCCCATGGTGGGCAGGATGGCGTCCGGGCGCTCCTTGGCGATGATCTTCTCGACCGTCTGCCAGGTGATGGGCTCGATGTAGGTGACGTCGGCCGTGGCCGGGTCGGTCATGATCGTGGCCGGGTTGCTGTTGATCAGGATGACCTTGTAACCCTCTTCGCGCAGCGCCTTGCAGGCCTGCACGCCGGAGTAGTCGAACTCGCAGGCCTGGCCGATGATGATCGGGCCAGCGCCGATGATCAGGATCGATTTGATATCTGAACGCTTGGGCATTTACTTTTTCTCCATCAGCGCCGTGAAGCGGTCAAACAGGTAGGCAATATCGTGCGGGCCGGGCGAGGCTTCCGGGTGGCCCTGGAAGCAGAACGCCGGGCGGTCGGTGCGGGCCAGGCCCTGCAGCGTGCCGTCGAACAGGCTCACGTGGGTGGGGCGCAGGTTGGCCGGCAGTGATTTCTCGTCCACGGCAAAACCGTGGTTCTGGCTGGTGATGCTGACGCGGCCGGTGTCGAGGTCCTTCACCGGGTGGTTGGCGCCGTGGTGGCCGAACTTCATCTTGAAGGTCTTGGCGCCGGAGGCCAGCGCCATGATCTGGTGACCCAGGCAGATGCCGAATGTCGGGATGCCGGTCTCGATCAGTTCGCGCGCAGCGGCAATCGCGTAGTCGCACGGCTCCGGGTCGCCCGGGCCGTTGGAGAGGAAGATGCCGTCCGGCTTGTGCTTGAGCACCTCGGCCGCCGGCGTCTGCGCCGGCACCACGGTGACCTTGCAGCCGCGTTCGGCCAGCATGCGCAGGATGTTCTTCTTCACGCCGAAGTCGTAAGCGACGACGTGGAACTTCGGTGCCGTCTGCGTGCCGTAGCCCGAGCCGAGTTGCCATTCGGTCTGGGTCCAGTCGTAAGGCTTGGTTGCCGACACCACCTTGGCCAGATCCTGGCCGGCCATGTTTGGTGCAGCCTTGGCGGCGGCAATCGCCTGGTCGATGGCGACTTGCGTCACGTCCTGGCCAGCCGCCAGGGCAACGATGGCGCCGTTCTGTGCACCCTTGGTGCGCAGCAGGCGCGTGAGCTTGCGGGTGTCGATGTTGGCAATGGCCACCGTCTTCTCGCGCACCAGGTACTGAGACAGGGTTTCGGTGCAGCGGAAGTTGGACGCCAGCAGCGGCAGGTCCTTGATGATGAGTCCGGCGGCATGGACCTTGTCAGCTTCGATGTCCTCAGTGTTGACGCCGTAGTTGCCGATGTGCGGATACGTGAGCGTCACGATCTGCTGGCAGTAGCTCGGGTCGGTGAGGATTTCCTGGTAGCCGGTGATAGCGGTGTTGAACACCACTTCGCCGACGGTGGTGCCAGTGGCACCGATCGAATTGCCGAGAAAGACCGTGCCGTCTGCGAGCGCCAGGATGGCGTGGGGGGTGGTTCCCTTGAGAGACAAAAGCACTGGGTACTCCGTTGGTTACGGGCGCGCCCACGCATCCACAAGAATCGAGTCCTGGCTGCTGCTTTTGAGAGGGGTTCGGCTTGAAATGCGCTGGGGCGGCTGGATTTCTGAACAGTTGTCGATTATAGCCTAGGGCTTATGTCCCTCGACTTCGCTCCAACTTGCGGCAAGCGCCTCAGTTGCTCAAAAAACAGGCATCAGATGGCCACAGCCGCGACCGCACTGGCGTGCAGGCAGATGGCCGCCGCGGCCGCCACATTGAGCGACTCCTCGCCGCCGGGCTGGCCGATGCGCACCGAGAGGGCGGCACGCGCCATCAGTGCCTCGCCCACCCCCTGCCCTTCATGCCCGAGCGCCCAGGCACAGGGCATGGGGAGGCGCTGCGCCTGGATCAAGGCCCCAAGGTGCGAACTGGTCACGATGATGGGAATGGCCAAGGCATCAAGCGCGGGCAGTTCAACGCCTTCGATCAGCTGCAGGCCGAAATGCGCGCCCATGCCGGCACGCAGCACCTTCGGGCTCCAGAGGGCGGCTGTGCCCTTGAGCGCAATCACCTGACGAAAACCGAAGGCGCCGGCACTGCGCAGGATGGAGCCGACATTGCCGGCGTCTTGCACGCGGTCCAGAATGACCGAGGCCACGCCCGGCTGCAGCGCAGCCGCTGCCGGCAGGTCAAAGACAAAACCCATGCCCGCGGGCGACTCCAGGCCGCTGATGCCGGAAAACAAGGCATCCGGAATCACTATGTTTTTGATAGCGGCTTGCGAAATATCGACGGGGGCTGATGGCCAAAAAGACTCAGAAAAAACGGCAATGGCCGGCTGCCAGCCCCGCACCAGCGCAGCGCGGCACAGATGGTCGCCTTCGACCCAGAAACGCCCCAGTTTGCGGTAGGCCGTGCTGTCCTCGTTCAGGCGGCGCAGCTCCTTCAGCAGGGGGTTGTCCCTGGAGGTGATGTGCTGCACGTTGGCCGACGGATTCACCGCAACACCTCCGCCACCGGGCTGAAGGACTTGCGGTGCTGCGGACAAGCGCCATGCGCGCGCAACGCGGCCATGTGCTCGGCCGTGCCATAACCCTTGTGCGCGGCAAAGCCGTACTGCGGAAACTGCTCGTGGTACTGCGCACACCAGCGGTCGCGGTGGACCTTGGCCAGGATGGAGGCCGCCGAGATGGCCGGCACCTTGGCATCACCCTTGATGATGGCCTCGGCCAGCACATCGAGCACCGGCAAACGGTTGCCGTCCACCAGCACCTTGGTCGGTTTGAGGCGCAGGCCTTCGACCGCACGCCGCATGGCCAGCATCGTGGCCTGCAGGATGTTGAGCTGGTCGATCTCCTCAACGCTGGCCTCGGCAATCGAACAGCACAGCGCCTTGGCGCGGATCTCGTCATAGAGCTTCTCGCGGCGGGCCGCCGTGAGTTTTTTCGAATCCGCCAGGCCCTGGATGGGATTCAGGTCGTCCAGGATGACGGCCGCAGCCACCACCGGACCCGCCAGCGGACCGCGCCCGGCCTCGTCCACCCCGGCCACCAGACCCGGGGTATCCCATATCAGCGTAGCTTGCTCAGCCTTGAAGAATTTGCTCGATCGCATCGGCAGCCAGTTGGGGCGTATCGCGCTGCAGTTCCTGATGCAGCGCGGTGAATTTTTGTTGCAAGGCCGCCATTTTCTCAGGTGCGGCCAGCCATTGCAGCACGGACGCGGCAAGATTCTGCGGCGTAGCGGCGTCCTGCAACAACTCGGGCACGACGAAGTCGCGGCACAGAATGTTGGGCAGGCCGACCCAGGGCTGCAGCTGCTTGCGACGCATGATCTGCCAGGACAGCCAGTTCATGTTGTAGGCAATCACCATCGGGCGCTTGAACAGCGCTGCCTCCAGCGTTGCCGTGCCGCTGGCAATCAGCGTCACATCGCAGGCTGCCAGCACCGTATGGGATTGACCCACCACGATCTGCAACTGCCCGGCCATGCCGGCCGCCTGCGCGGCCTGCACAATTTGTGCTTGCAGGCCAGGCATGGCAGGCACGATGAATTTGATAGCGGGTTGCGCCCGTTTCAAAAGGGCTGCGGCCTTGAAAAACCTGGAAGCCAAGTATTCGATTTCGGATTTCCGGCTGCCCGGCAAGATGGCCACTACCGTGTCATCTGCCTGCAACCCGAGCGCCACACGCGCCGCGGCACGATCTGGCACCAATGGAATCACATTGGCCAAAGGATGCCCGACATAGGTGGCGGCGATGCCATGCTGTGCCAGCAACTCGACCTCAAAAGGAAAGATGCACAGCACATGGTCGACGCTGCGACGGATCTTCTCAATGCGCTCAGGCCGCCAGGCCCAGACCGAGGGGCAGACGAAATGCGCAGTCTTGATGCTGGCCGCCTTGAGGTCACGCTCGAGGTCGAGGTTGAAATCGGGCGCATCGACACCGATGAAGATATCGGGTCGTTGCCGCAGCAATCGTTGCTTGAGTTGCTCGCGAATACCCACGATCTCGCGGTAGTGACGCAGCACCTCGACATAACCGCGCACAGCGAGCTTGTCGCTCGGCCACCAGGCCTCAAAACCACGACGGCTCATCTGGGGGCCGCCGATGCCGGCTGCCGTCACGCCCGGCCAGCGCGCTTTCAGCCCATCCAGCAAGAGGCCTGCCAGCAGGTCGCCGGAAGCCTCACCGGCCACCATCGCAACGTGGGGCGAAGCGATAGCAGACGCAGCAGCCACCGAGGCGGCGGCTGGAGAAGGCACGGCAGCCATGGGTTAACGGACGATGCCGCGCTGCGGCGTGGTTTGCGCCAGGAAGGCCTGCATCATGGCGACATCGGAGGCCGCCTCAGGGTGGCGCTGGATCAGCGCTGCAATCTGCATTTGGGCCTGCTCCAGCGTCAAGCCGTCACGGTACAGCGCCTTGTGCATGGCTTTCACCGCGGCGATGCGGTCGGGCGAAAAACCGCGTCGGCGCAGCCCTTCGAAGTTCATGGAACGCGCCTGCGCGGGTTGCCCCTGGCACATCACAAAGGGCGGCAGATCGGCAAACAGCAAGGAGCACATGGCCGTCATGCTGTGGGCACCAAGCTTGACGAACTGGTGCACCACCGTGAAGCCACCCAGGATGACCCAGTCGCCCACATGCACATGGCCAGCCAACTGCGAGTTATTGGCAAAGATCGTGTGGTTCCCGACCACGCAGTCGTGGGCCAGATGGACATAGGCCATGATCCAGTTGTCATTGCCAACACGCGTGACGCCGGCATCACCGGGTGAGCCGATGTTGAACGTGCAAAACTCGCGGACAGTGTTGCGGTCCCCAATGACCAGCTCGCACGGCTCGCCCGCGTATTTCTTGTCCTGCGGAATGGCGCCGAGTGAGTTGAACTGGAAGATCTGGTTGTCGCGCCCGATGGTGGTGTGGCCTTCGATCACGCAATGCGCGCCGATGGTCGTGCCGGCGCCCACCTTCACATGGGGACCAATCACCGTGTACGGGCCGACCGTCACCGTGCTGTCAAGTTCGGCCTCGGGTGCTACAACGGCCGTGGGATGGATGAGCGTCACGCTACGACCCCCGCGTGCTTACGCAATGGTGCGCATGGTGCACATGAGCGCGGCCTCCACCGCCAGCTCTTCGCCGACACTGGCGCGCGCCGTGAACTTGAACATCCCTGCCTTCATGCGATCGAGCTCGACGTCCAGCGTCAATTGATCGCCCGGCTCGACCGGGCGTTTGAAACGCGCACCATCGATGCCGGCAAAGTAATAGACGGTCTTGTCGTCGGGGGTCGTGCCCAAGGTGTCGAAGGCCAGCAACGCCGCTGCCTGCGCCAGCGCTTCGAGCATCAGCACACCCGGCATCACCGGCCGGTGCGGAAAATGCCCCGTGAAAAAAGGCTCGTTCATCGTGACATTTTTCAGGGCCTTGATGCGCTTGCCTTTTTCAATCTCCAGCACGCGATCGACCAGCAGAAACGGATAACGATGCGGCAGTTGCTTGAGAATTTGGTGGATGTCCATCATGATTGGTTCGTTTCTTTGATCTTGTTTTCCAGCACCCTGACGCGCTCGCGCATGGCGTGCAGCTGTTTGAGGGTGGCGGCATTTTTTTCCCAGGACGCATTGTCGTCGATGGGGAACATGCCAGTGTAGTGGCCCGGCTTGAGAATGGAGCGGGTCACCACCGAAGCGGCCGAAACATGCACGCCATCGACCAAGGTCAGATGCCCCAGCACAACGGCACCGCCGCCGATGGTACAACCGGCGCCAATATTCGCGCTACCGGCCACACCGGCGCAGCCAGCCATGGCCGTGTTGCGCCCGACGCGCACGTTGTGACCGATCTGGATCAGGTTGTCGAGCTTGACACCATCCTCGATCACGGTGTCTTGCAGAGCGCCGCGGTCGATGCAGGTGTTGGCGCCGATTTCAACGTCATCACCGATGCGCACAGCACCGAGCTGCTCGATCTTTTCCCAGGCCGGCCCGTTCGGTGCGAAGCCAAAACCATCGGCACCGATCACCACCCCGGGATGCAGAATGCAGCGCTCGCCCACCACACAATCTTCACCCACCGTCACACGCGAAGCCAGCATGGTATGTGCGCCGATACGCGCACCGCGCTCAATCACACACAAGGGACCAATGCGCGCCAGCGGATCAACATGGGCGGCCGGATCGATGACAGCGCTGGGATGGATGCGCGGTCCGGCATCCTGCCGATGCGTACGGCGCCACAGTTGCGTCACACGGGCGAAATACAGATAAGGCTGCTCGACCACGATGCAGCTGCCACGCGCCAGGGCCTGAGCCTGCATCGGCGGACTGACAATCACGCAGGCGGCTTTTGATGCCGCCAATTGCTGCTGGTACTTGGGATGACTGAGAAAACTCAAATGCTGTGACGTTGCCGATTCAAGCGGCGCCAGGCCTGCAATCTGCAACTCGGGGTCGCCATGCAGGTCACCTCCGAGCGCCTCAACAATGGTGCCTAGTCGCAATGCCACACGCGCTGTACCTGCTAAAGCCTACTTGACCGCGTTCAGGGCCTTGATCACCTTGTCGGTGATGTCGTGCTTGGGATTGACGTAGACGGCCTCTTGCAGGATCAGGTCGTATTTTTCAGCATCAGCCAACTGCTTGACCACGCGATTGGCACGCTCAAAGACCTGCTGCAACTCTTCATTGCGACGGGCATTCAAGTCTTCCTGGAATTCGCGGCGCTTGCGCTGGAATTCCCGGTCCTGCTCGACCAGTTGCTTCTGGCGAGAGGTGCGCTGGGTTTCCGACAAAGTCGGCGCTTCACGCTCCAGCTTGTCGGCCGCACTCTTGATGGTAGCGCCCAGCTCCTGCAACTCTTTTTCACGCCGGGAGAACTCCTGCTCCAGCTTGGCCTGTGCAGTCTTGGCCGGACCCGCTTCACGAATGATGCGATCCAGGTTCACATAGCCCAGCCGAAAGTCCTGCGCCTGCGCGGAAGCCAAGGCCAGCAAGCCCAGCAGCAAACCCAAGCCGATTTGACGGGAAAAATGTTTCATTAGAAAGAGGTTCCGATCTGAAATTGAATATTCTGGATTCTATCGTTATCGAACTTCCGCAGTGGCGTCGCAAATGCCAGCCGCAACGGCCCCATGGGCGAAATCCAGCTGATACCAACACCGACTGACGACCGGAACTGGTCGAAGGTAATGCTCTCATCGGCGCCAAAGACATTGCCCGTATCGACAAAACCGTACATACGCAAGGTGCGGTCGTTGCCGACCCCTGGAAATGGTGCTTGGAACTCAAAGTTCAGGTTGACTTTCTTGGGCCCGCCCAAAACCAAACCTGAGGTTGCATCGCGCGGCCCCAGACTGCCGGCCTCAAAACCACGCACCGAGCCCAAACCACCCCCATAGTAATTCTTGAAAATGGGATAGGTCTTGCCTTCGGTCGCCTGCCCCCAACCGAGGTCCCCATTGAAAGCAAAAGTGTATTTCTTGCTCAACGGAACGTAATGCTGGTACTGATAAGTACCGCGGATGTAGCGCACCTCCCCACCCACACTCCACTCGGCCGTGGCGCGCTGGAAATTGCCGCTGGTCGGCACGAGAGCGCTGTCGCGATTGTCGCGCGCCCAACCCGCCGTCAATGGCACACCGTTGCTGGCATAACCGAACTCGTTGGCATAGTTCGAATACGCCACCGGCAGGTAGGATCCAGGCACAATTGTCGTGCGCTCGACACCCGCCCCGAGATAAACCGTATCTCGCTCAGTGACCGGTACGCCAAAACGCAAACTCGTACCTGTGGTTTCAAGCGAATACGACGTTTCGTCGTAATAGGGCCTGAGCACGCGATGGTACACGTCGATCGTGCGCGACACACCATCCTTCGTGAAGTAAGGATTGGTTGAATTCAACACCAGAAGACGGTTGATTCGACTTGTATTGAGTTGCAAACCCAACGAATTACCCGAACCAAAGACATTCTGCTGATTGATGCCGAACGACAACCCCAGACCATCGTTGCTGGAAAAACCAGCACCCAGAGTCAAACTGCCCGTTGGTTTTTCAGCCACCTTGAGTGTGAGATCCACCTGATCAGCAGAACCCGCCACTTCACTGGACTCAATGTTGACCTCGGTGAAATAACCCAGCCGATCCACGCGGTTGCGCGACAACTTGATCTTCTCACCGTCATACCAGGATGCCTCGAACTGGCGCAATTCACGCCGCACCACCTCATCACGCGTGCGGTTGTTGCCCGCCACATTGATACGTCGCACATAGACGCGGCGGGACGGATCAGCCTGCAGCACCAGCAGCACCTGGTTGTTGCTGCGATCAATGTCCGGACGTGATTGCACACGTGCAAAGGCAAAGCCGAACTTGCCAAAATAATCGGTAAATGCCTTGGTCGTTTCCGCCACCTGATCGGCGTTATAAGCTTGGCCCGGTCGGATTGACACCAGCGCCTTGAACTCATCCTCGCGCCCCAGGTAGTTACCCTCCAGCTTGACGCCCGACACCACGAAGCGCTCACCTTCGCTCACATTGATCGTGATGGAAATTTCCTGCTTGTTGGGAGAAATGGCGACCTGTGTTGAATCAACGCGGAATTCCAGGTAACCACGCGTCAGGTAATAAGAACGCAAAGTCTCGATGTCGGCATTGAGCTTGGTGCGCGAGTAACGATCGGACTTGGTGTACCAGCTCATCCAGTTACCGGTGTCGAGATCGAACTGATCGCGCAAGGTTGATTCGGAAAAAGCCTTGTTGCCGACGATCCGGATTTCGCTGATTTTGACTGGATCGCCCTCGTTCACCGTGAAGGTCAGGTTCACCCGGTTGCGCTCGATCGGCGTGACCGTGGTGACCACTTCGGCGGCATACAGACTGCGGTTGATGTACTGGCGCTTGAGCTCCTGCTCGGCCCGGTCAAGCAAGGCCTTGTCGAAGGGCCGCCCGTCGGTCAGACCGACATCGCGCATCGCCTTCTTGAGCGTTTCCTTGTCAAATTCCTTGGTGCCGATGAACTCGACGTCCGCCACGGTCGGGCGCTCTTCGACGATCACCACCAGCACGTCGCCACTGACCTCCAGCCGGATGTCCTTGAACAACCCCAAACCAAACAAGGCGCGAATCGCAGCTGCACCTTGTTCATCGCTGTAGGTGTCACCGACGCGAATCGGCATGGACGCAAAGACCGTTCCGGGCTCGATCCGCTGCAGGCCTTCAACACGGATATCGCGCACCTTGAACGGCTCTACCGCCCAGGCAGCATGCATCACGTAAAACAGGGCGGCCAGAGCAGTGCTCGTACGCAGGAAAAAGCGCTTGATTTGCATTTTTTTGTCTTGAAGTAGTCCGGTCTCAGCTGTCTGCCGCAGGGCTGTCAGCCCCATAAACGGGCCAAGTCGTTGAACAGGGCGATCGCCATCATGACGGCCAGTATCGCGATACCACCACGCTGCAGCCTTTCCAGCCACACGTCAGGGATATTCCTGCCTGTCAACCCCTCCCAAAGATAATACATCAGGTGCCCCCCATCGAGGACCGGCAACGGCAGAAGATTCAACACGCCCAGACTGACGCTGATCAGCGCCAGAAAGGTCAGATACTGGGTCAATCCCAGGCTGGCCGAACGGCCGGCGTAATCGGCGATGGTCAGGGGGCCGCTCAGATTTTTCAGCGAGGCCTCGCCGATCAGCATCCGCCCCATCATGCGCAGGGTCAGCGCCGACACCTCCCAGGTCCGGACCGCACCCCGCCACAACCCGTCCAGCGGACCGTGCCGCACCGTGACGAATTCAGGGGCTGCCCCGATGAAAGCACCAATCCGCCCCACGCGCAGATCGCCCTCCTGTCGCACCTCCGGACGAACCAGCAACGCCAGTTCCTGCCCATCCCGCTGAAGGCGCCAGGTCGCGGCCACCGCCTCGCCGTTCATAACCGAAGCCCGGATCAGGTCGCGCAACTGCGCACCATCCTGGATCACCTGCTCGCCCATGCGCAACACCACGTCGCCCTGGCGCAGGCCATCGCGCTCGGCCGCACCGCCCGCCATGACCTCGCCGATCACGGCACGACCATACGGCGCCACCAGTCCCATGCGCCGGAACAGATCGGCATCCGCCTCCTGCGCCCCCATCCCGGCCAGCGGCAACACCAGTTCCCGCTCAGCCCCGGTCGCGCTTGCCAAGACCAAGCGAACATCATGGCTTTCGAGCGCGCCTCGTGTCAGCCACCAACGCACATCCTCAAAGGAATCCACGGCCTGCAAATCGTCACCCTCAAAGCCGGCACGCAACGCCCGCTCGCCGGCCTGCAAGCCGGCACGCTCCGCCACCGAGCCGGCCACCGGGCTGCCCAGCACGGCCGCCGGCAGTTGCACACCGCTCCAGTTGACCACCGCGTACAGCAGGACCGCCAGCAACAGATTGGCCACCGGCCCGGCCGCCACGATCAGCGCGCGCGAACGCAAGGGTTGGGTGTTGAAGGCCAGATGCCGCTCCTCGGCTGCCACCGGGGCTTCGCGCTCATCGAGCATGCGGACATAACCGCCCAGCGGAAAAGCGCAAATGACAAATTCGGTGGCTGAGCCGCGCGGCTGCCAGCGCAGCAGCGTACGGCCAAACCCGATGGAAAAACGCAGTACCTTGACGCCGCAGGCCACAGCCATGCGGTAGTGGCCGTACTCGTGCACGGCAATCAGTAACCCCAACGCAAGAACAAAGGCAAGCAGGGTCAGCATGCGGTCCCTCCGCTTTCAAACACCGAGCCGAGCAACGGTCTGCTCCGCCACGACACGCGACTCGGCATCCAGCGCCAGCAGGTCGGCCAGCGACTGCGGCACCGTCGTTGTCACCGCCGCCAGCGTCTCAACATTGACGGCATGGATCTGATCGAAACGGATGCGCCTCTCCAGGAAAGCCGCTACCGCCACCTCATTGGCCGCATTGAGCACAGCCGTGGTGCCGACCGGCCCGTTCAGCGCATCCCAGGCCAACCGAATGCCGGGAAACCGTTCCGGGTGCCCGCGCGTCTCCAGCGACTCAAAACTCATCTCGGCCAGGGCTCGGAAATCGAGCGCCTCGGCGCCGGAACTCATGCGCTCGGGCCAGGACAGACCATAGGCGATCGGCACCCGCATGTCGGGCGTACCCAGTTGCGCCACCACCGAATGGTCCTTGTACTGCACCATGGAGTGAATCACGCTTTGCGGATGAATCACCACCTCCAGCCGATCCGGCGCCAGGCCGAACAGGTAACGCGCCTCGATCACTTCCAGCGCCTTGTTCATCATGGTGGCCGAATCAACCGAGATCTTGCGCCCCATCACCCAATTCGGATGGGCGCAGGCTTGCTCCGGCGTGACGTCGCGCAGGGTGATCGGGTCGCGGGTGCGAAACGGTCCACCGGACGCCGTCAGGATGATCTTGTCAACACGCCCGGCCCAGGTGAGCGGGTCCTCCGGCAACGACTGGAAGATGGCCGAATGTTCGCTGTCAATCGGCAGCAGCGTGGCGCCGCCTTCGCGCACTGCGTCCATGAAGACCTTTCCCCCCACGACCAGCGCTTCCTTGTTGGCCAGTAGCAGCCGCTTGCCGGCGCGCGCAGCCGCCAGGCAAGGCGCCAGGCCGGCGGCCCCCACAATGGCCGCCATCACGGCGTCAACCTCCTCATGAGCCGCCACGTCGGCAATCGCCGCTTCGCCGTGCAACACGCACGTGGCCGAACCATGCGCCACCAGCTGTGCCGCCAGCTCTTTGCCATGCGGCACACTGGCCATGACAGCAAAACGCGGCTTGAACTGCAGGCATTGCTGCAGCATCAGATTCACCTGCGTGGCGGCGGTCAGTGCAAAAATTTCGAAACGCTCCGGATGACGCGCCACCACGTCCAGCGTGTTGGTCCCGATGGAACCGGTCGAACCCAGAATCGCCAGGCGTTGTTTCATGGGGTCGAAAAAGAGATCAGCATCATGGCCAGCGGTAGCGTCGGCAGCAAGGCATCGACACGATCCAGCACACCGCCATGGCCAGGCAGCAAGCCACTGCTGTCCTTGACGCCTGCGCTGCGCTTGATTAACGACTCCACCAGATCACCCACCACGCTCATGGTGGCCAGGAACAGCACCGCCAACAGCAGAAACCAGACACCATGCGAGCCCAGGCGGCTGTAAAGGCTCGGTACGGCCAGCTGCCAGGCTTGATCCGCCCAACGCCAGGCCAGTGCCAACAGCACCACACCGGCCATGCCACCCCAGACGCCTTCCCAACTCTTGCCCGGGCTGATGGATGGGGCCAGTTTGCCGCGGCTGAAGCGACCGCCAAACGCCTTGCCGGCAAAATAGGCGGCAATGTCGGCCACCCAGACCAGGACCAGCACGGAGAGCAGAAAATTGATGCCGATGACGCGCGCCTGTGCCACCGCCAGCCAGGTGGCCCACAGCGCCCCCAGCCCGGCAGCCCAACGCAAGCCAGCGGGAATGGACGGCCAGACCGGCACCCCTTGGCGCAACAGCCAGCCACCGGCCAGCACCCAGAGACCGCCCACCACGGACCAGACCATGGGCACGGAGCGGTGCAGCAGCCCCAGATTCCAGGTCAAGCCGCACAACAGCACACAGACCAGGGCGCCCAGCAGCGACACCGTCTGGCTGCAGCTGTTGAGTCGACCCCACTCCCAGGCACCGGCAGCGATCAGAACCAAAGCCAAGGCACTGAACGGTTCCGGCGAGGGATAGAACAGCGCCGGCAACAAAATCAGCAGCAGAACCAGGGCAGTGATGATGCGCTGCTTGAGCATAAGTGGAGCCTTCAGGCAGCTTTCTGGTCGCCAGTGGCGACCTGGGCCGACGTCTGGCCAAAACGTCGCTCACGTCGGCCGAATTCGGCCATGGCACGATCCAGCTCGGCCTCATCGAATTCGGGCCAGAGCTTGTCACTGAAAAAGAGTTCGGCGTAGGCCGCCTGCCAGAGCAGGAAATTGCTCAGGCGCTGCTCGCCACCGGTACGGATGATGAGATCCGGATCAGGCACATGCGCCAGCGCCATGGCCGCATGCAGTTCACCCTCGGTGATCGGCTTGCCTTGGTTGGCCAGCTTAGCCGCCGCCTGCGCGATGTCCCAGCGTCCGCCGTAGTTGAAGCACACGTTGAGAATCAACCGCCCATTCGATGCCGTGGCCGCCTCGGCCTGCGCCAGGCCAGCGCTCACCTTGTCGGACAGGCCGGCACGCTCCCCCACGAAATGCACCTGCACGCCGTCCTGCTGGAGTTTCGGGACTTCCTTGGCCAGCGCGGTGGCCAGCAACTCCATCAGACCGGAGACCTCGTCCGCCGGGCGATTCCAGTTTTCGGAGGAGAAAGCGAAAACGGTCAATACCGCCACGCCACGGTCCACGCAGGCGCGGATGCAGCGTCGCAGGCTCTCCATACCCTGCCGGTGACCGGCCAGACGCGGCATGAAGCGCTTGGCCGCCCAGCGACCGTTGCCATCCATGACGATGGCGATGTGGTGCGGAATCCCGCTGGACGATGTCATGTGAGAAGGCAAGAGGACGACCGCCTTAAACGGCCATCACTTCCTGTTCCTTGGCGGCCACCAGTTGATCGATGGTGGCGACATGCTTGTCGGTCAATTTCTGAATATCGGCCTCGGAGCGCTTCTGGTCATCTTCGGATGCCAGCTTGTCCTTGACCAGTTTCTTCACGGCCTCATTCGCGTCACGACGCAGGTTGCGCACGGCGATCTTCGAGTTCTCACCTTCATTGCGCACCAGCTTGGTCATTTCCTTGCGGCGCTCTTCGCTCATGGGCGGCATCGGCACGCGGATCAGATCCCCCATGGAGGCCGGGTTCAGGCCGAGATCACTCTCGCGAATGGCTTTCTCGATCTTGGCGCCCATGCCCTTTTCCCACGGCTGCACGCTGATGGTGCGGGCATCGAGCAGGGACACATTGGCCACCTGGCTCAGCGGCATCATGGCGCCGTAGTACTCCACGTGGATCGAGTCAAGCAACGCCGGGCTGGCGCGGCCGGTACGAACCTTGGACAGATTGCTTTTGAGCGCCTCGATGGACTGGTCCATCTTGGTTTCCATGGTCTTCTTGATGTCTGCGATCGTCGTCATTGTTCTCTCCTGTGCTGCGTCTTCAGCCCCGCTCAGGCATAGACCAGCGTACCCTCGTCCTCACCCATCACCACACGCTTGAGTGCACCGTGCTTGAAAATGGAAAACACCTTGATGGGCAACTTCTGGTCGCGACACAGCGCAAAGGCCGTGGCATCCATGATGCCCAGATTCTTGTTCATCGCCTCATCGAATGACAGGCGGGTATAGCGCGTTGCCGCCGGATCCTTCTTCGGGTCGGCGGTGTAGACGCCATCCACCTTGGTGGCCTTGAGCACGACCTCGGCACCAATCACGGCACCGCGCAAGGCGGCCGCCGTGTCGGTGGTGAAGAAAGGGTTGCCGGTACCGGCGGCGAAGATCACCACTTTGCCCTCTTCCAGGTACTGCAGCGCCTTGGGCCGCACATAGGGCTCAACCACCTGCTCGATGCCGATGGCCGACATGACGCGCGCGGTCAGGCCCGCCTTGTTCATGGTGTCGGCCAGTGCCAGCGCGTTCATCACGGTGGCCAGCATGCCCATGTAGTCGGCGGTGGCCCGGTCCATGCCGACCGAACCACCAGCCACGCCGCGGAAGATGTTGCCGCCGCCAATGACGACGGCGACTTCCACACCGAGGCGGGTAATTTCCGCCACCTCGTCCACCATGCGTTTGATCGTGGCATGGTTGATACCGAAGGCATCATCCCCCATGAGGGCCTCACCGGACAGCTTCAGCAGAATGCGCTTGTGGGCCGGTTTGGCGTCGGACATGGGGGACTCTCCTTGAAATGGTGATCGATGGACTGGGTGGGCAGTTCGGAATTTACAGGATTGGCGTTTAACCCGCCTGCTTGGCAGCGGCCACCTGGGCGGCCACTTCAGCGGCGAAGTCGTCCACCTTCTTCTCAATGCCTTCGCCCACCACGTACAGGGTGAATGCCTTCACCGTGGTGCCAGCGGCCTTGAGCATCTGCTCGATGGTCTGCTTGTCGTTCTTCACGAAGGGCTGGTTGAACAGCGACACTTCCTTCAGGTACTTCTGCACACCACCTTCAATGCGCTTGGCCACGATGTCGGCCGGCTGGGCCGGCTTGCCGGCGGCTTCAGCGGTTTTGCGGTCTTCCTCGGCCTTGCCGGCGGCAACGGCACGCTCTTTTTCGATCAGATCGGCCGGCACATCGGCGCTGGTCAGGGCGACCGGCTTCATGGCAGCCACGTGCATGGCCACATCCTTGGCGGCGGTTTCGTCACCGTCGAACTCGCCCACCACACCACTGCGGGTGCCGTGCAGGTAGGACGCCAGCTTGGCGCCGGAGGCGAAGCGCTTGAAACGACGGAAGCTCATGTTCTCGCCGATCTTGCCGATCAGACCCTTGCGCACGTCTTCCAGGGTGGGGCCGAAGCCGTCTTGCGCATAGGCAAGTGCACCCAGGGCAGCCACGTCGGCCGGGTTGTGCTTGGCGACCAGTTCGGCGGCGGCCTTGGCCAGACCCAGGAAGCTGTCGTTTTTGGTCACGAAGTCGGTTTCGCAGTTGACTTCGATCAGGGCGCCGGTGGCGCCATCAATGAAGCTGGCGACCACGCCTTCGGCGGTCACGCGCGAAGCCGCCTTGCCGGCCTTGGTGCCGAGCTTGACGCGCAGTACTTCTTCCGCCTTGGCCATGTCGCCATCAGCTTCGGTCAGGGCCTTCTTGCATTCCATCATCGGGGCATCGGTCTTGGCGCGCAGTTCAGCGACCATGCTTGCGGTAATTGCAGCCATCTTGTTTCTCCGTGTGCAGTTCAGTTCAATTCAAACAGGGACTAAAAAAAAGGGGCATGCGCCCCTTTCTTCGGGTCGTGACCAGCTTAGGCAGAAGCCTCGCTCACTTCCACAAATTCGTCACCAGCCTCGGACGACACAGCCTTGACCACGTCTTCCACAGCGTTGGCGCGGCCTTCGATGATGGCGTCAGCAATGCCACGCGCATACAGCGTCACGGCCTTGGACGAGTCATCGTTGCCGGGGATCACGTAATCAATGCCTTCAGGCGAGTGATTGGTATCGACCACACCGATCAGCGGAATGCCCAGCTTCTTGGCTTCGGCAATGGCGATCTTGTGGTAGCCGACGTCGATCACGAAGATCGCGTCCGGCAGGGTGTTCATGTCCTGGATACCGCCGATGTCTTTCTCGAGCTTGTCAAGTTCACGGGCAAACATGAGCTGTTCTTTCTTGCTCATGGCATCCAGGCCGGCTTCCTGCTGGGCCTTCATGTCTTTCAGACGCTTGATGGAGGTCTTGACCGTCTTGAAGTTGGTCAGCATGCCGCCCAGCCAACGCTGGTCAACGAAGGGCACGCCGGCGCGCTGGGCTTCAGCCGCAACGATCTCGCGGGCTTGGCGCTTGGTACCCACCATCAGAATGGTGCCGCGCTTGGCAGACAGCTGCTTCACAAACTTGGAAGCCTCCTGGAACATCGGCAGCGACTTTTCCAGGTTGATGATGTGGATCTTGTTGCGATGGCCGAAGATAAACGGGGCCATCTTGGGATTCCAGAAGCGGGTCTGGTGACCGAAATGGACACCGGCTTCCAGCATTTCGCGCATGGTTGCGGACATAGTTAACTCCAAAGGTTGGGTCTAAAATCCGGCCCTCTTTGCAGCAGGCGCTTTAAGCACCCGATGCAACACCTGGATGGACCGGTTTGCGATTTGTTCGCCAACGGACCGCAGTGGCCCATCAGCAAAACCCAAAGAGTATAGCACAGGCACCCTCTTCATCACATGCTTGCAGACCTCCACACCACCCGCCAGCGCCTGCTGGCCGGCCAGACCAGCGCAAGCACCGACATCGAGCGCGCCATAACGATCGCCCAGTCGCCGCGTTGCCAGCACGCTTTCCTGCAAACCAGCTTCGACCAGGCACGCGCCGCCGCCGTGGCGGCCGACGCCGGGCGCCAGCCGCTGGCCGGGCTGGCGGTGTCGATCAAGGACCTGTTTGATGTGACCGGCCAGACCAGCCGCGCCGGCTCGGTGGTGCTGGCAGATGCGCCGCCGGCACGCCAGGATGCCGCGGCCGTGGCCCGGCTGCGCGCCGCCGGTGCGGCGTTCATCGGCCGCACCAACATGACCGAATTCGCCTTCTCCGGCGTCGGCGTCAACCCGCACTACGGCACCCCGGCCAACGCCGCCGCCATTGATGTGCCACGCATTCCCGGCGGCTCGTCCAGTGGCGCGGCCGTCTCGGTGGCCACGGGGGCGGCCTTCATCGGCCTCGGTTCGGACACCGGCGGCTCAATCCGCATCCCGGCCGCCCTGCAGGGCCTGGTCGGCTTCAAGAACACGGCCCGGCTGGTGCCGCTGGACGGCACCATTCCCCTGTCCAGCACGCTGGACACCGCCTGCGCCATGACACGCTCGGTGCGCGACGCCATCCTGGCGCATGAGATCCTGGCGGCGCGGCGCATCACGCGCAGTGCAGCCCCGCTCTCAGCCTATCGGCTGGCCGTCACACCGACGCTCATGCTCGACGACATGGATGCGACCGTGGCCCGCGCCTTCGAACGCACGCTGCAGGCCCTGCGCGCCGCTGGCGCCCGCATCGAGGAAATGGCCCTGCCCGAACTGGGCGAGCTGGCCGGCATGCAGGCCAGCGGCAGCTTTGCCGCAGCCGAGAGCTACAGCTGGCACCGCCGCCTGTTGCAGGACAAGGCGGACCAGTACGATCCACGCGTTGCAAGCCGCATCCAGCGCGGCGCCACCATGAGCGCGGCCGACTACATCGAACTGCAGCAAACGCGACGCGACTGGATCGCTCGCGTCGAACAAGCCCTGCAGGGTTTCGACGCCGTGCTCTCGCCCACCGTGCCGGTCGTGGCACCGCCCATGGCCGAGGTTGCCCCCGGCGAAGGCAAGAATGCGGCGCTGGACGCCGCGCGCGACGCTGCCTTCTTCCGCATCAACGGCCTGCTGCTGCGCAACCCGAGCGTGGTTAACATGCTGGACGGCTGCGCCATCACGCTGCCCTGCCATACGGCCGACGAGCTGCCGGTCGGCCTGATGCTCTGGCACGGCGCGATGCGCGATGATGGCGTGTTGAATCTGGCGCTGCAGATCGAGAATCTGCTACAAAAATAATAGCTGCTTGCGCATATGGCGCAAGGGCCAAGCATTAAAAACAACAGGAATTCATGAAAATTGCAGTCATTGGCGCCGGCATCATCGGCGTCACCACCGCCTACGAACTCGCGCAGGATGGGCACGAAGTCACCGTGTTTGAACGGCGTCTGGCCGCCGCCGAGGAAGGCAGTTTCGCCAATGCGGGCCTGGTCGCACCGGCCTACACCACACCCTGGGCCGCGCCAGGCATGCCACTCAAGATCATCAGCCACCTCCTGAGTCGCCATGCACCGGTGCGCATCCGCTGGCCACTGTCTCGCCAAGAACTGGGCTGGATGTGGAAAAGTTGGCGTGCCTGCCAGCCCGAGACCTTTGTTGCCAACCGCCAGCGCATGCAGCGGCTGGCCGCCTTCAGCCGCGAGCGACTGCACCAGATCAGCACCGACCTGCAACTCGAGTTCGACCGCAGCGAGGGCCACCTCGTGTTGCTGCGCTCCGCCAAGGACCAGGCCCAGATGCAGGCCGGCCTGCAGGTGCTGCGGGACGCGGGCGTGCCCTTCAAGGAAATCAGCCCGGAGGAAGCGCGCAAGATCGAGCCGGCCCTGAATCCGGACACCTCCTTTCACGGCGCCCTCCACCTGCCGCAGGATGAAGTGGGCAACTGCCGCCAGTTCGCCTTGCTGCTCAAGAACGAGGCGCAGCGCCAAGGCGTGCACTTTGCCTTCAGCACCACGGTGGCATCGATCGACCCGACCGTCGGCGAGTCCGCCTCCGGCATCAGACTGCATCTGGCCGGCGAGTCCGAAGCGCAACACTTCGACGCCGCCGTGCTGTGCGCCGGCGTCGACTCAGCACGCCTGCTGCGCCCGCTCGGCGTGAAGATCCCGCTGGCCGCGGTGCATGGCTATTCGATCAGCGCCGCCGTGCGCGAGCCGCTGAACGCCCCGCGCAGCGCCATCATGGACGAGCGCTACAAGGTCAACATCACACGCCTGGGTCACCGTGTGCGCGTGGCCGGCACGGCAGAAATTGGCGGCGCCCCCGATGACCAGCGCGCCGGCACCATCCAGACGCTCTACAAGGTGCTGCACGACTGGTTTCCTGGCGCGGCCCAGATCAGCAGCGGCGTCCAGGTCTGGAAAGGCGCACGCCCCATGCTGCCTGACGGCCCGCCGCTGCTGGGCGCCAGCGGCATTCCGGGGCTGTGGCTGAACCTGGGGCATGGCGCCAGCGGCTGGTCGTTGAGCTGCGGTTCGGCCCGGGGCCTGGCCGACCTGATGGCCGGGCGCCAGCCGGAGGTCGACCTCGAAGGCCTGGACCTGCACCGGCTCATGCCCTGAACGGGTTTATGAACGGACTCCTGGGGCCTCTGAACGGTGCCGGTGGAGTGTCTTGATTCAGGTACATTCGGTTTAACCACCGGTACACCGCTTGCTCATGAGTCCTGAACTATCCCAACGCCTGGCCCTCGCCGTGGACGAGATGCCGGCCTTCCCGAAGAGCGTGCAGAAAATCCTGGAACTGACCCGGGATGTGGACTGCACGCCGAAGGACCTGGTGCAGGTGATTGACAAGGACCCGGTGCTCACGGTCAAGATCCTGAAAGTCGTCAACTCGGCCTATTACAGCCTGCCCAAGCAGGTCACTTCGATCAACCACGCCGTGGTCTTCATGGGTTTCAACACCATCAAGAACCTGGCCCTGGGCATTGCCGCCATCGGCATGCTGCCCAAAAGCAACGCAGCCGGTTTTGATGTCCAGCAGTACCTGCTGCACTCGCTGGCCACGGCCGGCATCGCCAGACAACTGGCCTCCGACCTGGACAATGCCGACCCGATGGACTGCTTCATCGCCGGCCTGCTGCACGATTTCGGCAAGGTGGTGTTCGCCCAGTTCATGCCCGACGAATTCCGGCATGCACTGGAAATCAGCCAGCGCAATGGCACCTCGCTGCACGAGGCCTTGCAGCACAGCATCGGCGCCGACCATGCACTGGTGGGCGCCATGCTGGTGGAAAAATGGCGCTTCTCCCCCCATCTGGTGGAAGCCATCCGCAACCAGCACGGCACCGCACTGAAAGACAGCGACATGATCGCCTGTGTCTTTGCCGCCAACCAGATCAGCAAGAAACTGCAATTCGGCTTTGGTGGCAATACCTGCATCGAGGAACTCACACCGGCCATGGTGCGCCGCCTGGGCGGCAATCTGGATGCCGTCATCGCCCGGCTGGGCGACCTGAGCACCTTGTTCGAAGAAGCCCAGATCTTTTCCCGACTCGAAGGCTGAGCATGAAAGTCAAGTTCTGGGGCGTACGCGGCTCCATCGCTTCCCCCGGACCACACACGGTGCGTTACGGCGGCAACACCACCTGCATCGAGATCCGCACCGACAACAACGAGTTGATCATCCTGGATGCCGGCACCGGCATCTTCCCGCTGTCGCAGACCCTGCTCACCGAGCTGCCGGTGCAGGCCAATGTGCTCATCACGCATTCGCACTGGGACCATATCCAGGGCCTGCCCTTTTTCATCCCCAATTTCATTCCCGGCAACCTGCTGCGCCTGCACGGCGCCTTCGACCCGGTCTCCGGCAAGGGCGTGGAGCAAGTGATGTCGGTACAGCTGCAGTACAGCTATTTCCCGGTGCGCGAAGCCGAGATGAAGGCCCGCATCGAGTATGTGACGCTGGCGCCCGAGCAGCCCATCCAGATCGGCAGCGCCACCGTGACGCCCTACCTGCTCAACCACCCGGTCATCAACTTCGGCTACCGCATCGAGGCGGACGGCAAGTCGGTGTTCTTCACCGGCGACCACGAGCCGCCGTACAACATTTATGAGCCGGGCGACGCCGAATACGCCGAGTACCAGACCTTTGTCGATGCCAAGCAAGCGACCATCCTGGAGGCCATCCGCGGCGTCGATGTGCTGATTGCCGACACCTCCTACACCGCGCAGGAATACCCGGCCAAGAAAGGCTGGGGCCACGGCACCTTCGAGGGCAATATTCAGGCCGCGCGCCAGGCTGGCGCACGCGTGCTCTACTGCACCCACCACGAGCCCACGCGCAGCGACGATGCGCTCGAAGCGGCCTTCGCCCAGGCGCTGGCCGACAACCCGGCCCCACCGGGCGACCGGCTGGACATCCGCCTGGCGCGCGAAGGCGACAGTTACGAGTTCTGAGCCGACAGGCCACGCAGCATGGACAAGATCGACCCCCGCCTCCCCCATCCGCTGCACCAGGTCGCCACCACGCGCCAGTTCGAAACCGCGCTGGCGGCCGGGCTGCCGCCCCACACCCTGATGCAGCGCGCCGGTCTGGCCACGGCACGGCTGGCGCTGGCACTGGCACCACACGCCTCCACCTTCTGGATCGCCTGCGGGCCGGGCAACAACGGCGGCGACGGCCTGGAGGCCGCCATGCACTTGCAGCAGTGGGGCAAGACCGCGCTGGTGAGCTGGCTCGGCACGCCGCAGGATGCACCGGTCGACGCCCGTGCCTCCTACACGCGCGCCCAGGCCGCCGGTGTGCGCTTTCTGAATGCGCCGCCTGCCACTTGCGACTGCTGCATCGATGCCCTGCTCGGCATCGGCGCCACGCGTGCAGCCGAAGGACGGTTGGCCGAGTGGATCGCACACATCAACACCCTGCGCGTGCCGGTGCTGGCGGTGGACCTGCCTTCGGGCCTGAATGCCGATACCGGCGCCAACGACGGCCCAGGGGTGCGCGCGACGCACACCTTGAGCCTGCTCACGCTCAAACCCGGACTGTTCACCGGGCACGGACGCGACGCAGCGGGTGAAATCTGGTTCGAATCGCTCGGCGCAGAAACCGCCGCAATCCCACCGACTCAAGCCACGCTGTCCGGCGCGCCGCTGCAGAATGCACGGCCGCACGCCTCGCACAAGGGCAGTTATGGCGATGTCGCCATCATCGGCGGCGCCCCGGGCATGACCGGCGCCGCACTGCTGGCGGCTTGCGCGGCATTGCACCAGGGTGCCGGACGGGTGTTTGTCGGCCTGCTCGACGGCGGCAGCCTGGGTGTTGACGCCAAGCACCCCGAACTGATGTTTCGCCCACTTGCGTCGCTGGACCCAGCGCAGCTGACGGTGGTCTGTGGCTGCGGTGGCGGCAGTGCTGTTGCCGCCCAGCTTCCACGCCTTTTATCGACAGCTCCCCTTGCCGTGATTGACGCAGACGCTCTCAATTCAATAGCAAATGACAGCCAGCTCCAGCAGCTGCTGCGCGCCCGTCACGCGCGCGGACGACAAACGGTGTTGACGCCCCACCCCCTGGAAGCCGCGCGCCTGCTCGGTTCGACCACGGCCGAGGTACAGAACAACCGGCTGGCCACTGCGCAGCAGCTCGCACAACGTTTTCATTGCACGGTGGCGTTGAAGGGCTCGGGCACGGTGATTGCCGCGCCGGACCGCACGCCGGCCATCAACCCCACCGGCAATGCGCGCCTGGCTACGGCCGGCACCGGCGATGTGCTGGCCGGCATGATCGGTGCACGGCTGGCGCAAGGCGAACCGGCCTTCGAGGCGGCCTGCGCCGCCGTCTGGCTGCATGGGCATGCGGCTGACACCTGGCCCGTGGACCGCCCGCTGACCGCCAGCGAACTCGCCCAAGCCTAGACCCGCCTCACCTCGCGCAGCGGCTTGAGCACGCTGGACGGTGTCATGCCGAAGGTCCGGCGGAACATGCGGCTGAAGTGCGAAGAGTCGACGAAGGCGCCGCTGAGGGCCGCATCCGTGAGGCGTGGCCCCTGCGCCATCGCGGACATGGCCGAACGCACCTGGGACCAGATGCGGTAGTCACGAAAGCTCACGCCGACCTCGGCGCTGAAGAGGTGGTTGAAACGTGACGGCGACAGGTGCACCGCCGCGGCCACCGCCTCGCGCCCCCAGGGCTGCTCACCCCCCTGACGCATCAGGCGCAGGCTGCGTTGCACGCGCGCGTCCAGCGGCGCCACTTCGGGCAGGTCCAGCGTCAGCAGCGCCGGCAGGTCGAAGGACTGCAGCCGCGTCTGGCTGGCGCTGCGCGCCTGCACCGGCCGGGCCGGATCGAGGATGACGCCGCCGCGCTGCCGAAACAGTGCGCGCAGTGCCCCTGCCTCCACGGCATCGGGCTCCAGGTAGACCAAGGCCACCGCCTCGCCGTGGGGATCGAAGACATGCTCGACGCCCGTGTCGACCAGCGCGCTGTGGCAGGTCTCGACGCGGCCTGCGGGCAGGTGCAGCGCAAAACGACCCGACAGGCCCTGTAGGAAAACCGGCGAGGCATGCCGGTGCCAGCCGGTGGCCGGCAATTCACCGAGGTACAGCGCCCGGTCGGCGCCAAGCATCAGGCTGTTCTGCGCAGGCATAGCCCAATCGTACAAGTCTTTTCGGGCGCCGCGACCTAGTCTTGCACGCAGCCGCCGGACTGGCCGGCGGCATGCAAGAGGAGACTGCATTGAAACTGAAACGCCTGGCCCTGATCATGGCTATCTCGGCCTGCATCGTGTCCGCCGTCTGGTACGGCCTGCCGGAAGCGGTCCGGCCCACCTTGGTCGATCTGCACCGCAAGAGCGCTGGGCTGCAAGAGCGCAGCATCCAGGTCGGCAAGCACCACATCCGCTACTTGGAAGGCGGCCGGGGCCAGACCGTGGTGCTGCTGCACGGCATCTTTGCCGAGAAGGACCACTGGGTGGACTTCGCGCGCGCGCTCGGCGGGCACTATCGGATCATCGTGCCCGACCTGCCAGGTTATGGCGGCAGCACCCGCATTGAGGACGAGCCCTACGACTACGCCGCGCAGACCCGTCGCCTGGCTGCACTGCTCGACGCGCTGGGCATCGAGCGCGCCCATCTGGCCGGCAGTTCCATGGGCGGCACGCTGGCCGCCCTGCTGGCTCTGCAGCAGCCGCAGCGCGTGGACAGCGTGGCCTTCATCGGCGCGCCGCACGGTATCCGCTCGCCCCAGCCCAGCACCATGGACCGGGAGATCGACGCCGGCCGTGCCCCGCTGGTGGCACACGACACGCCGGCATTCGAACGCATGATGGCCCTGCTCTTCGAGCGCCCGCCCCTCCTGCCCTACCCCATCCTGCAGCACGCGCAGGCACAGGCCATAGAGCGCGCACCGTCCAACGGGCGCCTGTGGAACGAACAGTTGCGCGACCGCCACCTGCTGCACGAACGTATCAGCGCACTGCAGGTGCCGCTGCTGGTGCTGTGGGGAGAACGGGACCGCGTGTTCGACGTCAGCGCAGCCGGCACCCTGCGTGGGCTGCTGCCACCGGCCCGGGTGGAGCAACTGCCCGGACTCGGGCACCTGCCCATGATGGAGGCGCCCGTCGAGACCGCCCGGCGCTATGCCACGTTTCTGCAGGCCCAGGCGCCGCGCTAGCCGCGACCGACGAACGGCATCTTGGTGGCCATCACCGTGTGGAACAGCACATTGGCTTGCAGCGGCAGATTCGCCATGTAGAGCACCGACTGGCCGACGATGCTGACGTCCATCAGCGGCTCCACCGCAACCTCGCCATTGGCCTGCATCACCCCCCGGGCCATGCGCTCGGCCATCTCGGTGGCCGCGTTGCCGATGTCGATCTGGCCGACCGCGATGTCGTACTGGCGGCCGTCAAGGGAGGCGGTCTTGGTCAGGCCCATGACGCCGTGCTTGGTGGCGGTGTAGGCGATCGAATTCGGCCGCGGTGCGTGGGCTGAAATGGAACCGTTGTTGATGATGCGCCCGCCGCGCGGCGTCTGCGTCTTCATCACGCGAAAGGCCTGCTGGACGCATAGGAACATGCCGGTGAGGTTGATGTCCACCACGTTCTTCCACTGCTCAACCGTCAAGTCCTCCAGCGGGATGCCCGGCGCATTGACGCCGGCATTGTTGAACAGCACGTCGACCCGGCCCCAGGCCTGCACCGTGGCATCGAACAAGGCGCGCACCGACTCCGGCTTCGACACATCGGTGGGCAGCACCAGGGCCCGTACCGCGGCACCCGAAGCGTCTGCCACCGCCTGCAACGGCTCGCGCCGGCGTCCGGCCAGCGCCACGTGATAGCCGTCGGCCAGCAAGGCCAGCGCCGCCGCCTTGCCGATACCTGTGCCGGCGCCGGTCACGATGGCCACTTTGTGATTACCCGTCATGCTTCTTGGTCTCCAAACTGGGCTTATTTGCGCCGGCTGTTGCGGCCCTTGTTGTTCTTGACGGCAGCCTTTTTCGAGGCCGCCTTGACCGAGGCCTTGAGCGCCTGGATCGGTGACGGCAGTGCACGGGACTGAGCAGCAGACGCCTTCTTCGCCGCGCGCTTGGCCGAGGTCTTGGAAGTCACCCCCTCCATACCGCGGCCCTCGTGGGACAAGCCCTTGTCCTTCATGGCGCGTGCCATGAACTCCTCGCCCTCGCGCACCAGACGGAAGTCGATGCGTCGGCCGTCCAGGTCGACCCGGCTAACCTGCACCCGCACCCGCGTGCCGATGGCATAACGAATGCCAGTACGCTCGCCGCGCAGCTCCTGACGCGCCTCGTCAAAGCGGAAGTACTCGCCGCCCAGTTCGGTGATGTGCACCAGCCCCTCGACGTACATGGCGTCGAGCGTGACAAAAATGCCGAAGCTGGTCGCCGCCGTCACCACGCCGCTGAACTCCTCGCCCAGATGCTCGCGCATGTACTTGCACTTCAGCCAGGCCTCGACGTCGCGGCTGGCCTCGTCGGCACGGCGCTCGTTGGCGCTGCAGTGCAGACCGGCGGCCTGCCAGGCCATCAGTTCGGCGCTGACCTTCTTCGGCTTCTCGCCCGAGATTTTCATCTTGGCGGCTTCACTCTTCTCGATCCGGCGCGACAGCTTGGCATGCGCCTCGCCCGGCGTCGGCAGCGCCGGCAGGTGGTAACGCGTCTTGCCCAGAATGGCCTTGATCACGCGGTGCACCAGCAGATCGGGGTAGCGCCGGATCGGGCTGGTGAAGTGGGTGTAGGACTCGAAGGCCAGGCCGAAGTGGCCGCTGTTGTGCGGCGTGTAGATCGCCTGCTGCATCGAGCGCAGCAGCATGGTGTGGATCTGCTGCGCGTCCGGACGCTCCTTGGTCGCCACGGCAATGGCCTGGAACTCCGCCGGCGAAGGGTTCTCGCTGATGGTCAACCCCACGCCGGTGGCCTTGAGGTAGTTGCGCAGCAGCTCGTTCTTCTCCGGCGTCGGCCCCTCATGCACACGGAACAGGCCGGCGTGCTTGCTCTGCCCGATGAAGTCGGCGCTGCAGACGTTGGCCGCCAGCATGGCCTCCTCGATCAGGCGGTGCGCCTCATTGCGCACGCGCGGCACGATCTTCTCGATGCGGCCGCTCTCGTCGCAGACGATCTGGGTCTCGGTGGTTTCAAAATCCACCGCACCGCGCTTGGCACGCGCCGCCAGCAGAGCGCGATAGACATCGTCGAGGTTCAGCAGGTCACCCACCAACGCCTTGCGCCGCTGCGCCTCCGGACCGTGAGTGTTGGACAGGATCGCCGCCACCTCGGTGTAGGTGAGGCGCGCATGACTCCACATCACCGCCGGGTAGAACTGGTAGGCCGTAATCTCGCCCTCGTGGCTGATGAACATGTCGCACACCATGCACAGGCGTTCGACCTCGGGGTTCAGGGAGCACAGGCCGTTGGACAGCTTTTCCGGCAGCATCGGGATGACGCGGCGCGGAAAATAGACGCTGGTGGCACGCTCGTAGGCGTCGACATCGATCGCCGAGCCGGTCTCCACGTAGTGGCTGACATCGGCAATCGCCACCAGCAGGCGCCAGCCGCGCACCGCGCTCTTGCCGCGCCCCTGGGTTGCCGGCTCGCAATAGACAGCGTCGTCAAAGTCGCGCGCATCCTCACCGTCGATGGTCACCAATGGCACATCGGTCAGGTCGACGCGATGTCGCTTGTCCTGCGGTCGCACCTTGTCGGGCAGGCCACGGGCCTGGGCAATGCAGGCTTCCGTGAATTCGTGCGGCACGCTGTACTTGCGCACCGCGATCTCGATTTCCATGCCGGGGTCGTCGACCTCGCCCAGCACTTCCTTGACGCGCCCCACCGGCTGGCCGAACAGGGCCGGGGGCTCCACCAGCTCCACCACCACCACCTGGCCGGGTTTGGCCTGGCCGGTCGCGCCCTTGGGGATCAGGATGTCCTGACCATAGCGCTTGTCCTCGGGCGCCACCAGCCAGACACCGCTTTCCTGCAGCAGCCGACCGATGATGGGTTGTGCCGGGCGCTCGATGATCTCCAGCACGCGCCCTTCAGGGCGACCCTTGCGATCAGAGCGCACGATGCGCGCCTTGACGCGGTCCTTGTGGAGCACGGCGCGCATCTCGTTGGGTGGCAAATAAATGTCCGGTTCGCCGTCGTCACGCGCCACGAAACCATGGCCATCACGATGACCTTGAACACTTCCTTCAATTTCTTCCAGCAATCCGCTGGAACGCTCTAAATTTTTGATATACTTCTCTCTTTCCTGAAATGCCCAGGTGGCGGAATTGGTAGACGCACTAGTTTCAGGTACTAGCGAGTAACATCGTGGAGGTTCGAGTCCTCTCCTGGGCACCAATATAAAGTAAAACCATGACGGTTTTGCAAACAAAAAGCCGCTGATCCTTCAGCGGCTTTTTTTCTTTCCGGCTTCTGCTACACCGCAACAGTTCCGCCGCGCGTTGTACAACCTGCGCCGAACAAAACCCTCGACCCGGGAAACGCCGTGGAACCGGCTTTGCCGGGCCACTGGCGTTGCCCCCTGCAAGGGGGGTGGCGGAGCGACACGCAGTGCGCGTAGCCTGGGGGTGTTCCATATCAAATCGGCAACGCCACGAGGTCGTGGCCCTGCGTGCCGACGATGCGGGCACGCGTGAACTCACCGACCTTGAGTGTTTTGCTGATCTTTTCCGGCGGCAGCAGCTTGACCACGCCGTCGATCTCCGGCGCATCGGCATAACTGCGGCCCACACCACCCTTGCGCCCCATTGCCGGCGCCGAGTCCACCAGCACCTGCATGGTGGCACCCACACGCTGCTGCAGCTTGGCAATCGACACTTCTTCGGCCACCGCCATGAAGCGGGCACGTCGGTCCTCGCGCACTTCTTCTGGCAGCATGCCCGGCAGTTCGTTGGCCGTTGCCCCCTTGACCGGGCTGTAGGCAAAACAACCGGCGCGGTCGATCTTCGCCTCGCGCATGAAATCGAGCAGATGCTCGAACTCGGCTTCCGTCTCGCCGGGGAAACCGGCGATGAAGGTGCTGCGGATCACGATCTCGGGACACATTTCGCGCCAGCGCTGGATGCGCTCCAGATTCTTCTCGCCGCTGGCCGGGCGCTTCATGCGCTTGAGCACATCGGGATGGCTGTGCTGCAAGGGCACGTCGAGGTAAGGCAGCACCTTGCCGGTGGCCATCAATTCGATGATCTCGTCCACATGGGGGTAGGGATAGACGTAATGCAAGCGCACCCAGGCGCCGTGGGCCTCGGCCAGCTCGCCCAGCGCCTGCACCAGCTCGAACAGGCGGGTCTTGACCGGCTTGCCATCCCAGAAACCGGTGCGGTATTTCACGTCCACGCCGTAAGCCGAGGTGTCCTGGCTGATCACCAGCAACTCCTTCACGCCACCTTCGAACAGGGCCTTGGCCTCTTTCAGCACGTCCCCCACCGGGCGCGACACCAGATCGCCGCGCATCGAAGGGATGATGCAGAAGGTGCAGCGGTGGTTGCAGCCCTCGCTGATCTTCAGGTAGGCGTAGTGGCGCGGCGTCAGCTTGATGCCGGCTTCGCCGAAAGCGCCCGGCACCAGATCGATGAAGGGGTCGTGCGGTTTGGGCAGGTGCGCATGCACCGCGTTCATCACTTCCTGCGTGGCGTGCGGACCGGTGACGGCCAGCACGCGGGGGTGGATTTCCTTGATCAGGTTGCCGCCGTCCTCGGCCGTCTTGGCGCCGAGGCAACCGGTGACGATGACCTTGCCGTTCTCGGCCAGCGCCTCACCGATGGTGTCCAGGCTTTCCTTCACCGCGTCGTCGATGAAACCGCAGGTGTTGACGATCACCAGGTCCGCGCCCTGGAAGGTCTTGGCGGTCTGGTAGCCCTCGGCGCTCAACTGGGTGAGGATCAGTTCGGAATCGGTCAGCGCCTTGGGGCAACCCAGGCTGACGAAGCCGATTTTCGGCGTGCTGGCGGTGGGGGAATCAGGAGAGATGGGGGACAAGACTTCGCTCATCCCGCTATTGTCCCAGTATTCGGCAGCGCGTTCAGCGCTTCAGCCCGAAGGCCCCAAGCATCTGCTCGGTCTGCTTCTGCATCTGCTCCTGCATCTGCACGAACATGTTCTTGGATTGCTCCAGGTTGTTGTTCACCAGCCCCTGCATCATGGGCGCTTGCATGGCCATGAACTGGGTCCACATCTCGGGCGTCACGCCCTTGGACTGCTCGGCCAGCTTGCTCTGCATGTCCTGCAGGGTCTGGATGTTCTTTTCCAGGTAACCGCCCATGAAACCCTGCATGGCATTGCCGTAGAAACGGATGATGTTGGCCAGCACCGAAGCGCTGAACATCGGCGTGCCGCCGGCTTCCTCTTCCAGGATGATCTGCAGCAGGATGCTGCGCGTGATGTCTTCGCCGGTCTTGGCATCGCGCACCACGAACGGGGCGTTGGCCATCACCAACTGCTTGATCTCGGTCAGCGTGATGTAGCTCGAGGTATTGGTGTCGTACAGCCGACGGTTGGGGTATTTCTTGATGATCCGCTCAGCGCCTGCAGCGGCATCTTCTTTTTTCTCTTTCATGACCGGAATCTCCTCTCCTCGATCCTGTGGATCAACTCAACCTATTGCGCCGCAACACATTCTAGGAAGAGATGTGACAGAAAGCCCCCAAGGTTTACCCTGAGGGTAAAACGAAAAAGCCCCGGCTTCATGGGAAACCGGGGCTGCATCTTGGTAGGCGCGATTGGACTCGAACCAACGACCCCCACCATGTCAAGGTGGTGCTCTAACCAGCTGAGCTACGCGCCTAAGAGTATTCGAGAAGCGAGAGTATAGCAGCAAACCTGTGCCCCGATCGGAGGGGCTCACAAAAAAACGCGCCGCGGCCGTCACGAAGGTGTAATTCCGTGGGACATAATTGACGTTAACGTAAACGTCAAACACCCCACTTTTACCTCTGGAGATCGACATGCAAATTGCAGGCAAAGTATTCATCGTGACCGGCGGCGCCTCGGGTCTGGGCGAAGGCACGGCGCGCATGCTGGCGGCCAATGGCGGCAAGGTCGTCATTGCCGACATGCAGGCAGAAAAAGGCGAGGCTGTAGCCAAAGAAATTGGCGGCGCCTTCGTCAAATGCGATGTCAGCCAGGAAGCCGACGGCCAGGCCGTGGTGGCCAAGGCCCTCTCCCTGGGCAAGCTCATGGGCCTGGTCAACTGCGCCGGCATCGCGCCGGCTGAGAAGACCGTGGGCAAGAACGGTGCGCACGCGCTGGCCACCTTCAGCAAGACCATCACCGTCAACCTGGTGGGCAGCTTCAACATGATCCGCCTGGCCGCCGACGCCATGTGCAAGAACGAACCCGAGTCCACCGGCGAGCGCGGCGTGATGATCTCCACCGCCTCGGTGGCGGCCTACGACGGCCAGATCGGCCAGGCCGCCTACAGTGCCTCCAAGGGCGGTGTGGTCGGCATGACGCTGCCGATCGCGCGCGACCTGGCACGCAACGGCATCCGCAACATGACGATTGCCCCCGGTATCTTCGGCACGCCCATGCTGTTCGGCATGCCGCAGGAAGTGCAAGACGCGCTGGCCGCCAGCGTCCCCTTCCCCAGCCGCCTGGGCACGCCCGACGACTATGCCAAGCTGGCGAAGCACATCTTCGAGAACGACATGCTCAATGGCGAAGTGATCCGCCTGGACGGCGCCATCCGCCTGGCCCCGCGCTGATTCGTCCCGTTCGCCAAGCCGGCCGCCCCGTAAACTATATGAAGTAAAAACGATCATACTAGCGCGTGAGTGATTGTTAGCAATTGCTTTTCGATTGTTAACCATAATATTTCGGCCAGCCTTCGGGTTGGCCGATTTCATTTGGGCTCTGCCCAAATCCAGCAATTCATCCCAGTGGAAACCAAGCGGCTGTCCTGATTGAACCCCTAGCAGCCACCTCGTTCGCACTGCGCTGGTAGAAGTCGGCTTTAGGCTGATTGCAGAAGTTCACCAGCGACTGCTTTGCGGCAGTTCAGATCCGAGCAGGGCATCCAGGGGACGGTACAACTTCAAGTACTACGCTTAACCTGGCCTAGTAGCTGCCGGTGGACCAGAGTGGCTACGAGACAGCCGAAAGGCACTGTGGCCAGCGATGCTCGGAATCCACATTTGGGTGCCTTGGCTCGTCGTGCGGCCGCCCGAGCGAAAAGCGGCGGGCCTCGACCGCAAACAACGTCTCGGCAGCCAACGCCGCTGATGGACCTGCGGCCACGACCATCTCGAACAGGCCCGTCCGAATGTGGTTGCAGGCGCGTGAATACAAGTAGTGCGTGTTGGGCGACCCTTCAACGGGTTCATGCGCTTCGAACATGCGTTCAAAAGAGATGGAGCGGGCACTTTTTCCGCCCCGGCCCGCGCGGTCTACAAACTCCAGCAAGTAGTCGAGCGCCTTGGTGCCAGGCTCGGGAATCGCTGAAACGAGTTCAAACGCGAGTTCTTCTCCCGTCGCCGTTTTCTGCATTGTGCAGCTGTCCAGAACCTGGTGAAGGACGTCAGGACGACCATGGACCAATGGGGTGAGCACGCTTGCGACCCGACGTGCGTCGATGTAACCCTTGAGGAACTTGAACAACGTACCATCCAGGGCCAGCTCAAGCAGCTTTTCCGGTCCGTGCGGGGCATCTATCAATGCCTGGATGGCTTCCTCGGTTCGTTCGAAGATCTCATTCCGGGTCAGTCGGCTGAGCTGCGCCATCGCAGCAGCGGTGTCAATCTCTCGTAGCTTGCGAATAACCACATAGCTCTGGGCCTTGCCGGCCCACTGGTCGACCATGGCATCGAGCACGTGAGGCGGCAGCTTCGCTTCCGAAATAAAGAAGTGCAGCGCCGCCAAGTCTTCCATGCTGGTGTCTTGCTGGTTAAACCCTGCCGTTGACGCAATCCGCTCAGCAAACTGATACTGAAGCGCGGCCACCACCGCGTCGTCGTCGATGTTTTCGCCTTGCGATACAAGCGCGTTCAACGCATACACGAACCGGTCAGCTGGGACGTCAGTCCGTATAAGGCACTTGCGCAGCTCAGGCCATCCGACCCTTGTCGGCAATCTGGCCAGCGACGTCATGAGCCACCATCGCCGATGGAACTGGTTCTCCCGTGGACTCACCGCAGCATCTCCAAATGCCTCCAGACGGCTCGCAATCTTTAAAGCGAACTCATCCGTAATCTCTTGTAGCTCTTGGTCCCGCTGGCGGGCCACAAAGCCTTCAGTAATTCGCTGCTGTCGGGCAGCAATGTCCAGCCGCGCGTGAAAGCTGTTTCGGGGCCAAGGCAATATGGCAATTTGTTGCAACACATCGAAGAGCAGGTTGCCATCATCATGCGTATCCAGCAGAGGCAGCAGGCGCTTTGCCATCGCGGTGCCCCCTGTCATCGCTGCGCGAGCGAACTCATCTCCGTACCAAATCTCAGACGCAGGACGGCGCACTTTCACAAGAGCCGCCCGTCGCTCAGCCTCCAGCATTAGGCCCTCGAAGATTTTGTCTGCGAAGCGAACCGAATCCGCCCGGGATAGAAGGAGACACAGCGCGGCTTTGACGCCAGCGGCTTGGGTACCTTCAGGTTCAGGCAAATCCCAGTAAGCATCCAGCAGGGCTTGGGCCGCTTCCGGCTGTAGCGTTCTGCGGCGTTGGTCAGGATGGTCCGCAGAGCGCTCAACGAATTGGGGCTGAACAAGAAGTTCAAGCGTCCTGCGTACTTGCGAGTAGTTCAGCTCGCCTTTGCGCGCGAGAGCCGCTGCACATAGGTCCTCAGTACTCGCCGCCCCGAGCACCCGCGACAGGAACCGCTCTAGGTTCCTAGATTCCTGGTCAGACAAAGAAACTTCTAGCCATTCGTCCAGAACGGCTCTGATTTCGGCACTGCCTGCAAGCTTGCCTATTCTTGCGGCGTCCACTTTCTCTTCACCGACGCCCTTGGCACGGGCGAACACTCTGGCGAAGGCGGCACTCCGTTCAGGTTTCTGCAACGCCTCCAAGTGCGAGGCAACCCAGTCCTGAACTGTGCGGCGTTCCAGAAGCTTCTCTTCAGCGATGGCCTGCAAGGCCGCAGGGTCTAGCAGTGCAACCAGCTGGATGGTCTCGTCGCGAGGGTGAAGGAAGTGGTCTGGCTTCGCCAGCTCTTCCTTGGCAACATCCAGTGCAAATTCGCGCTCGTTCATCGGCAGCTCGCGTGCCAACTGCAGCAACAAGTTCTTGTCACCGCTAGCTTCGGCCAGCCTCCGGACTTCCGATATCAGGGCTGGAACGCGTTCGTGGTTGCCAACATCAATCACCGAATGGAATGCCTCGCGGTTGAGCTTCGTATCGTCGGATGATGAGAACCAGGCATCCAGCGCAGCATCCGAGGCCGGAAACTCCCATGCAAGGGTCGTGATGCCTCGAGCACGCACGCCAGGGTCAGCGTCGCAACACGCGACATCCTTCAAAAACGAAAGGTTCTCGCGCTGGCTGCCAAGCTCCTGCAACAGTTTGTGTTTTTGTTCCGTGGGCCAAGCTCTGAACCGGTTCGCGATGTCGTCGCCAAATGACCTCACACTCAAGCCGCCTGCATCATTGATGAGCGCCAACACGTCCAAACGGTCTTTGGTTTCAAGCAGCGCCGTGAGCTCGGGTGCGAACACGGGCGACCGAGTCAGCGCCATGCATGCCAGCGCGTGCATTTTGGCGCTGTTCGACGTCGCCGCATGGAGCTGCCTAATGCCTTCGATGAGCTGCGCAAAAGGACCATTCGTCTCTGCCCCCATCTGAACCTCTCCGGCCAACTTGCTGGCGAGCGTCAGGTCCGCACGAATTGCCAGCGCAACCAGCTGCGCTCGCGGCGCGGCCAACCCATCGGCAACCAACTTCTCTGCGAGCAGGTCAAGCGATTCGGTCCATGCCGGCTTGTTGAATACCTCTCGCACCAGCTCCTGCTGCTGCGCGACAGTCGATCCGTCCACGGTTAGCTGCTCGAGAACCCAGGTTGCGGCGAAGAATTCCTGGAACCGTTGATGACAGAACTTCAGGACTTCCGAGTCGCGGTCGCGATGCAAGAGGTGGGTATTGCACAAGGCATCAACGACCTCTGACGGTTCAACGTCGTGGCCTCGAAATCCTTCTGATTGCTTCAGCTCTGCCAGGGCGCTGCCAACGACCCTGCGCGCCTCATTGACATGCATGTCCACCTTACCAGCATCCGTCAGGTAGCGTGCCAGTGCCTTCAGGTATGTCCGGTGCTGACTATAGAGCGGCGCAACCTCTAGAGCCGCTTGCCGTTGATCTGGAGCCTCCAGGATGGGCTGCACGGCCTCCAGCAGCCCGTACATGGTGGCTGGCACCTCGTGCCCGCGTTGTGCCAAGAGAATGGCGCTGGACAGGATGAGGGGATTACGAGCCGTGTGTCTCAGCGGCGTATCAGTCTGCAGCCGATTCAGCAGTCCATCACCCGCTCCGCCGGGAAGGGCTCGCGCGACCAACGCGCGCTGCCGGTCCCAGTTGAACTCGAGTACGTTGACCACAACGCCAGTGGCGGCAGCGAATGGACCCTCTGCACGCCGCGACGTACAAACAACCATCGCGCCCCGATGGTCCGCAAGAAAGTCTTCTGCACTGGCGATGGCGCGAGCTTTGTCGGCGGCCGCAATTTCATTCCAACCGTTGAGGAGCAGCGCCACCCTTCCGTCCAGGAAGAGCGACGACAACCCATCCCTGTCTATCGCCGCCCGCTGTACGGCACGCCTGCTGGCAAGGTAGTCCAACAGGGGCTGCTCGGACCGCAGCCAATTGGGGGCCGATGCATACAGCGGAACGGGCATCCCGGGGTTCTGGAGAAGCGATTCCCCCAGCTCCACGAGCGCCGTCGTCTTCCCGATGCCGCCCTCACCCGCGATGACAACAAGCTTTCGCTCCGGCAGGAGAGTCATCAATGACGCCACGTCCAGTCGCTCGTGCGGGCCGGCCTCAACCCCGGTCGCAAACGCGCAGGGAATTCGCTGGACCAATAGCTTGGCGGCTTTTGGAGCTTCTTCAAGCAGGTCTCGAGCCCCCGACCTGAGAGCTTCGGGATTTGGAGCGGGGGCCTTTGCAAGGCGCATCTCGCGGCGGTCCGCAGCTATTTCTGCCACCTGTGCAGCCAGGAAATTGGGGGCGTTGGAGACAGTGGTCGCCACATAGCTCGCTACGGCCTCCACATGCCCCAGCGCTAGCTGCGGGACCTCTCCTGTGGCTTGCGAGTACCCCTGAGCTAGGGAGGTCAGAGCATCATTGGCCAGGTTGGGGTTGCCGCCCAACCTGGCCAGTAGGTACTGCGTAAGAGCCTCCTGTGTTTTTGCCCCAGTCAGCCATTCCCGCACGGTGCCCGTTAGCCTTACGGCATCCGGCAGCATTGGCTCGCGGAGCAATTGTTCGATAGCGGCGGCAACTTGCCCTTTTGCGGTGAGCGCCCCCAGGGCATCACCCCCCTGTAAGGCTGCGCGAGCGGCCACCCGTTTGTCGAGGCCTGCCACCTTGTTCATCATCCAATCGGCTGCTTTTCCGAGCGCCGAGTCGGCCAACCATTCCAGCATCGCGCCGCTCCTCAACCTTGCCAGACGAACCGGCCGTCTTGCTCTATGTATTGATAGCTGCGAAAGAACCCTGACGCCTGCCAGAGCCTATCGAAGGCAGGACGGAGCAGCTCTGGCAGGTCGGCCACAGGCCAGTCGTTCACAA
This sequence comes from Hylemonella sp., assembly GCA_030680575.1. Lineage (GTDB taxonomy): Bacteria > Pseudomonadota > Gammaproteobacteria > Burkholderiales > Burkholderiaceae_C > Hylemonella. Next base: position 4,679 of record JAUXVI010000049.1, on the reverse strand, counting down.
AGACATCTGGGAGTTGCAGGGCAGTACGGTCGATGGGGGAAAGTGGTGTGTCTTCCTCGTAGCGCCGGCGAAGCTCTCGGTTGTTTGTCACCACGACCGCACCTTCAGCGCCCACCAGCGCAATACGGACGACTAGGGGGACGTCCAGGGTCAACAGACCACGTGCTCGTTCGATGAGCGCTCGGACGAAGTTGAGAACCTGGGACTCCAACGTCTCAGCCGGCACCTCTATGCGGCCTTCCCGAGGGTCCGCCACCTTCCACGCGCCCTCAAGCACGCCGACGTGGTGAACAAGGGTGAAGGCGCGGGTCCTTCCGTCGTTGATGGGTGCGTGATGCATGGGGCCTTCGAACGTCATCCGAAAGTCCACCCCGCCTTGCGCAAGCGACGGAACGGGCAGGGCGCCAGCGGCAGCTGCCGGCACGACGTTCAGCATGTCCGTGCCGAAGGCTGAGTGGGCCTGGAACACGTGAACCATCACCTTGGGTCCTGGTCGAAGTATCACCGGGGTGCGATTGGTGAGTACCGCCGCATAGCGTTCAGCAATGAAATCCTCGCGGCGGTCCCGTTGTCCTCGAAGCATATCCACGCGGGTAATCAACGAGGCGACGTCGAGGTGGCGATTTGACCGGGACTCCCGGATATGAAAATGCTGGTCATACTTGCTGCGATGCAGGCCCTGCACAGACTGCGGAACGCGAACGACCAGCACGTGGCCAGCTCCGTATGCCACTGGCGCAATCTGCACACCGACGATACGCGGGTCGAAGTTGTCGGCAACTATGTTTTGCAGCCGCAGCGTCTCCTGGTCCGGGTCTATGGCCAAAGGAACCACCTCTACGGCCACGCCGCCCACCTCACGAACTCCGATGACGATGTCACCACCACGTGTGTTCGCAAACGCGCACACGTCAGCAGCGAACTTCTTCTTGTCCGCATCCGTGCCGCCGACGATGGCCTGCTTGAAGTCGAGCTGATTGCCTTCCTGGACCTGGTCAGCAACCAGGCGGTCGAAGTCTTCGGGCAGCAACTCGGTTATGGCTTTCGGAATCATCAAGAGTACTTTCTGGGCACGCCCAAGACCCTGGGCTGCCTAAACGGCGTAACGACCTCGATCCGCTTTTTACGTCACCGAGTGTATTTTCTCCTAGGAACCGGCTGTCCGATGCAGCGGATGGCTTGGTCGCCCGCTGAACTCAAACGTTGAACGGCAGCTTTAGGGCGTCGAGTTCGATGAAGAGGAAGAACGCAATCGCTGCACACCGGACCTTCCCGATCACGATGTCGGCTCCAGGCTGATCTACGTCGTTCGAGGCACCCCTGCCGAGCGGCGTCTAACGATTCGTTAGCCGACGTTTAGGCAGGCAGGTAGGTCGGGAAATCATTTAGTATTCTGCGAGCATGTACAGCTTAGGGAACAAACGCGCATGAGCGATAAGACGAAGAAGCTCGAAGAGTTCGTTGCTTGGGTGGACGGGCACATCAAGGGCGATGAGAAGGGCGAGGCGCAGATCTATTTGAACTACCTTTTCCAAGCCTTTGGCCATAAAGGCTTGCTGGAAGCAGGCGCAAAGTGCGAGGAGCGCGTCAAGAAGAACGACACCGGCGGCACGTCCTTCGCAGACCTGGTGTGGAAGCCACGCGTTGTCGTGGAGATGAAGAAGCGGGGTGCTGACCTCAAGAGGCACTACCGGCAAGCCTTCGAGTACTGGACCTACCTGGTACCTAACCGTCCCAGGTATGCAGTGCTGTGCAACTTCGACGAGTTCTGGGTCTACGACTTCGAGACCCAGATGGACACGCCGGTCGAGACGGTCAAGCTTGTTGACCTCCCGAACCGCTACGGGGCGCTGAACTTCCTCTTTCCAGGCGACGTCGCTCCGGTCTTTGGCAACCACCACGAAGAGGTCACTCGGGAGGCCGCGGACAAGCTGGCAAAGTGCTTCAACGCGATGGTCAGGCGCGGCATCGAGCGACCCCTCGCTCAGCGCTTCATCCTCCAAATCCTCATGGCCTTCTTTGCGGAAGACATTGGGCTGCTGGAGAAGTATCTGGTGAAGCGGCTGCTTGACGAGTGCAAGTCGCCAGAGGACACCTACGACATTCTGGGCGGCCTGTTCGAGGCCATGAACCGTGCCTCAGGCAACCCGGGCGGCCGATACAAGGGCGTGGCGTACTTCAACGGAGGCCTGTACGCCAACCCAGCGAGGGTCGAGTTGATCGACGAAGAGCGCTCACTCCTGAAGGAGGCCTGTGACTTCAACTGGTCCAAGGTCCGACCGGAAATCTTCGGCACTTTGTTCGAGCACTCGCTGGGCAAAGAGGAGCGACACGCGCAGGGCGCGCATTTCACATCGCCGGTTGACATTATGAAGATCGTCGGACCGACCATCGTCGAGCCATGGCGAGCAGCTATTGAGGGGACGAAGACCCTCTCCGAGATGCAGGCGTTGGCGCACCGCATGCAGACCTTCACAGTACTGGACCCGGCGTGCGGGAGCGGCAACTTTCTCTTCACTGCGTACCGTGAACTTAAGCGCCTCGAGGCACAGCTCTACAACCGCATGGCCGATCGCTTTCCGAAGTCGGTGGACGTCAATCAGCGCACCCTGGGTTTCGTGACGACGACCAACTTCTATGGCATGGACGTCAATCCGTTTGCCGTGGAGATTGCCAAGGTCACAATGATGCTGGCTCACAAGCTCAGCATCGATGAGCTCCACGTCTCGGAGTCTGCGCTGCCCCTGGACAACCTGGACAGCAACATAGTGCACCGAGACGCCTTGGTCACCGATACGGGGAGCAGGTCCGAGTGGCCCACGGCTGACGTCATCATCGGCAACCCGCCTTTCCTGGGCGTGAAGAAGATGAAGACAGAGCTCGGTCAGGCCTACATCGAGCGTATCCGCCGAGCCTACCCCGAGGTGCCTGGGATGGCCGACTTCTGCGTCTACTGGATTAGGCGGACACATGACGCGCTGCCACTCTGCACGGCCGCAGACCCACTGCAGGGTCGAGCTGGTCTTGTCGGCACCCAGAACATCCGCAGCAACGAGTCTCGCATCGGAGGCCTTGATCACGTGACGGTCAGCGGCACCGTTATCGAAGCGGTGGACAACCAGCCTTGGTCTGGTGACGCCAACGTTCACGTCTCCATCGCCAACTGGGTGAAGTCTCAAGACGACGCAGTGCTGCCAGAGACAAGGCGCCTGTGGTTCAAGACCAAGGAAGCCCTGCGCAAACCCAAGAGTGCCAAAGGCACGGTGCGTGCGGCCAAAGAGTACGACCTCGACATGCGAGAGGTATCGTACATCAGCTCATCACTCTCAGACAAGACCGACACTAAGACCGCGGTTGCACTTGCCTGCAACAGCAAGCCAAAGCGCACGTTCCAGGGCGTCACGCCAGGCCACGAAGACTTTGTTCTCAAGCTCGACGCAGCGCAGGCGCTCGTTGCCAAGGAAGTGGACGCTTCGCAGCTGCTGAGCCCCTATGTTGTGGGCAAGGAAGTGCTCGGTGGCGCCACGAAGCCAAGCCGCATGATCTTGGACTTCGGCGAGCGAGACTTGCTTGCAGCGCAACAGTTCCCCAAGACCTTGGAGCTGGTCAAGCAAAACGTGCTGCCAAAGCGTGAGGAGGCGGCCAAGAAGAGAGAGGATGACGAGGAGGAGCGCTCCCACCACGTGCAGTTCCTGGACAGGTGGTGGCAGCTGTCATACCGGCGTACAGACTTGCTGCAAGCAATCGCGGGTCTACCGCGCTACCTCGCTTGTTCCCGGGTGACCTCTAGGCCTATTCTCTTCTTCGTGAGCTCGAAGGTGAAGCCTGGCGACGCGCTGCAGGTGTTTGCCTTTGATGACGACTACAGCTTCGGTGTCCTGCAGTCAAAGGTGCACATCGAGTGGTTCATGAGCAAGCGATCGAACATGAAGTCGGACCCTCGTTATTCCTCGACCAACGTCTTCGGCACCTTCCCCTGGCCACAGAGCCCTACGGCGGCGCAAGTCACTGCGGTGGTTGAAGCGTCGCGCAAGCTCCAAGCCGTGCGAACCACTGCGCTCAAGACGGCGAAAGGCGGGCTTCGAGTGCTTTACGACACCCTGGCGCTACCAGGGAAGAACCCACTTCGAGACGCCCACGATGCTCTGGACAAGGCCGTGGTGACCGCCTACGGGTTTGACAGCAAGAAGGACGTGGTCGCCCAGGTCCTTGCTTTGAACGCAACCGTTGCGGCGCGCATCAAGGCTGGCCAACCTGTGACAGGGCCGGGTGTCCCCGCAGTGATTTCAGACAAGTCGACGGTGGTCTCAGGCGACTGTGCGGTAAAACTTGAGTAGCCGGGATGCTACACGCGTGAGCAGCTCAACCGGCAGCCGTCAATGGGAAGGTTTGATTGAATCACGGCACCCGCTGCATGGATGACTTTCAATGCTTTGACGTCGGGTCAAGGCTGTTTGCCGTCAGCCGCAACGGATCGATCGAAGGGTCGCCTTCGACCCGTTGCCGACCGTCGGCAGTCCAAGGCAGGCGACGGCTTTGCAGCGGTTGCTGTCGGTCGCGGCCGTGACCTGAGTTCACGGTGCCTGGCACAAAGCTGTCATTGGCTCACCCAGCAGCGCGGCAGCATCGATGACCGGTATCGAGGGAGCTGCAGTCATGGTCTAGCACACGTCTCCCCA
>JAUXVI010000048.1 GCA_030680575.1 Hylemonella sp. | reverse complement strand
TGGGGAGACGTGTGCTAGACCATGACTGCAGCTCCCTCGATACCGGTCATCGATGCTGCCGCGCTGCTGGGTGAGCCAATGACAGCTTTGTGCCAGGCACCGTGAACTCAGGTCACGGCCGCGACCGACAGCAACCGCTGCGTAGCAGTCATAGAGTCCTGGAGGTTGAACGGCAGCAATAGGTGGCCGAATTGAATGCAAATCGTTGATGAGTTTGGGATGGAAATCGGTGGAGGACTTGTTGTGCGAACGCCTAGTGGGTTTGCTCCAAAATACTCACCCGGGTGCCCACTTGGCTTCCGGGCAATGGTCGCCACTGCCAATGAAACGCAACAGCCCTACTCTGTTAATCGCAACACCAGTCAACGACTTCCTTCTCAAAGGAAACGCAACAGTAGCCTGGTGCACTTAAATCGATGGAGTAGACCTCCTGCTGTGCTCCTAGGGTGGCCAGCAGGCTCATCATGCGGTCGGACATGTCGCCATACAGCGCGAAGTTGGCCGACAGCGCCACCAGGCCGTGGCTCTGTACCAGCGACCGAAGCTGGTACCAGGGTGCCCCCATGCGAACCCCCAGGGCCTTGGCCTCGTTGCTGCGCGAGATGGCACAACCGTCGTTGTTTCTGAATGACCCTAACAGTTAGTCAGGTAAAGTTCCCCCATCAATCTTGACTAACAGTTTCCTGCTTTTTTTGCAGAACCACCGCTCCCTACTTGATGGGAAGCAAATGGCTCTCCCGGAGGCTAGACTTCCGCTATCGGCCTCTAGCAGTCCTTCGCCTCGTGCTGTCCACTGAACGGTCAAGACTGATTGCTGCCACTTAGGTTCGACGGCAGAGTCCATGGGCGCCACCGCAAGCGGTCGCTTACCGGTCAGGATCTCAAGCGACCGATCGATTACCTGTACCGGTCGTTCGGCACTGTAGCGAAGTGCAAAGTTCTGGAATGGCCCTTTGCGTCACGGACGAAACGGTGTTCTGGACCATGGGCAGGCCTTCTTCAAGCGCCAGCAGGGAGGGCGAATCACTTCTTTTGGTCCTTCAGTGTCCGTAGCGCAATACCCGCCACCCGGGTTCCCTGTGCTCCTCAAAGTGCGTGATAGACGGGCAATAGTTCACTTTGACCTGATGCTGTTGCAACATTCTGATCATTGCTCTCGCCGCAAATAAAGAAGGAGACAAGGGGTGGCCGTTGGATCGCAATGCCCAAGACATCGCGCGCGGTATGTGGATATGCGGCAGTCTTGACGTCGCCATCCGCATCCGGCATTTGTGCAGGTGAGCCTGCCGTGAATCTCGTTGAAGGTGCGTGGATAAACTTTGAGCGCCGACTGGCGAGCTGCTCAGGCCTGACCTCGATGGAGTCACATTTCATGGCGCCGTGTTCTCGGCGCCAAATACCTGGTCGACAAATGCCAGCAGCGAAGCGGTGGGCTGTTTGTCGCGATGCACGACCAGGTGAGATTGTCGGAGCTGCCGCGGCAAGGTCGTGGAGATGCGGCACAGGCGGCCGGCCTCCAAAGCGTCGCTCACGACCCACGACGAAAGGCAGGCCACCCCCATACCCGCCTCGGCCGCATGTTTGATCGCCTCCGAACTTCCCAGCTCGATGCTTCGACGGTAGGAGCGCAAGTGGGGCAGCAGACTTTGGTCGGTGGCCTCGCGCGTTCCCGAGCCCGACTCACGCAACAGCCAGACCCCTTCACGCAGTGTCCGCATTGGCACCCGCTCGCCGGCCAGGCTCATTCGTGCCCACGCGCTGTCAGGCGATGTAACGACCACCATCTCGTCCTGGTGCCATGGCGTGACGGCCAGCGCCGCTTGGTGGCAAGGCCCTTCGATCAGGCCCACGTCCAGTTCAAACGCAGCGACCGCGTCACAGATGGCCGCCGTGTTTCCGATCACGACCTTTGAGCGCCAGGCACTGGCATGGCCCGGTTGCGCTGCGACAAAACGGGCCAGCAGCCTGGGCAGCACATAGTTGCCGATGGTGGTGCTGGCGCCGATGCGCAGCGACTGCGCCTGGGCGCTGCCATCGCGGGACATCAGCTCGATGCCGGCGGCACCGTCCAGCAGCGCCAGGGCCCGCGGCAGTAACGCACGGCCGTTGTCGTTGAGCAGCAGGCGCTTGCCCGCGCGGTCGAACAGGCGCAGCGACAGCAGCCGCTCAAGTTCATTCACGGCCGAGCTGGTGGCCGACTGCGACAGCGCAATCTCGGCGCTGGCTGCCGTGGTAGTGCCGCTGCGCGCAACCGCCACGAAGATCTGCAGCTGTCGCAGCGTGAGGCGAAGGGTATTCATGGCGGATTCGTTTGCAAAGCGATTAGATGGGTACATCTTAGCGATACAACCCGTTTGACGGGTCATCTATGAAGCCGGAAGCTTTGTCCTCATGAACTTCAACCGGAGGCAAGCAGCATGACCATCAACGTACTTCCTGAGCCACGCACATTGGCCTCTGCATCGGCTTTCGCACGCATGCTCCCCGGCCTGGCCCTGAGCGGCGCCTTGGCTGCCACCGGTATCGCGCTGGGCCGCATCGCCTGGCTGCAGGACCATGGCTTCAGTGCGCTGACGCTGGCCATCGTGCTGGGCATGATCGTGGGCAACACGGTTTACCCGTGGGCCCCGCGCTTGGCGGTAGCCAGCGGCGCCGGCGTCAACTTCTCCAAGCAGAACCTGCTTCGCCTGGGCGTGGTGCTGTACGGCCTGCGGCTCACCGTGCAGGACATTGACCATGTCGGCATCGCTGGTGTCGCCATCGACACAATGATATTGGGTTCGACCTTCGCACTGGCCTGCCTCATCGGCACGCGCTGGCTGGGCCTGGAGCGCAAGACGGCGATGCTGATCGGCGCTGGCAGTGCCATCTGCGGCGCTGCTGCGGTGATGGCCGCCGAGCCGGTGGTCAAGGCGCGCGCCGAGCAGGTCACGGTGGCGGTGGCCACGGTGGTGGTGTTCGGCACGCTGGCGATCTTCCTGTACCCGGCGCTGTTCGAGCTGAACCGGCACTGGGCGCTGATCCCCGGCGGCGCCAACGGGTTCGGCATCTACGTCGGATCGACCATCCACGAGGTGGCCCAGGTGGTGGCCGCAGCACGTTCGGTGGGCCCGGACGCAGCCAACTCGGCCGTCATCGCGAAGATGGTTCGAGTAATGATGCTGGCGCCGTTCCTGGTGATGCTGTCGGCTTGGCTGGCGCGCGACAGCACCCTGCAAGCCCTAGTGGAGGCAGAGCATGCTCACGCCAAGGGTCAACTCGCTGTGCCCTGGTTCGCCTTCGGCTTCGTCGCGGTCGTGTTGCTCAATTCGCTGCAATGGCTGCCGGCGTCGGTGGTGGCAGTGACGACCGAGATTGACACCGCGCTGCTGGCGATGGCGATGGCTGCGCTCGGCCTGGCCACGCACATCGGCGCCATTCGCAAGGCCGGGGCCAAGCCGCTGCTGCTGGCGTTGATCTTGTTCGGCTGGCTCATCGTCGGAGGCGCGCTCATCAACCGCTGGGTGCCGGCCCTGCTGGGCTGAAGCCTCGAATTCACGGCCCAGGGCCCTGACCCTAAATTTCTTTGCACGCTCTGGAATAGACCGCATGCCGACGCCGTCTGCTCTTTTGTCGGGACCTATCTGACCCTTCGTCCCGCACTCACCCCCCTTCACTTCACACCAACCCTTCATCGGAGCCCACAATGTTCAAGACTTTCGCTTTCGCCGCCACCGCCCTGACGCTCGCCTCCGGCAGCGCCTTCGCCGCCCCCAGCGACGACGCCCGCACGCACTTCCAGGCCATCGCCTCGGGCGACACCCAGATCGTCATGCGTGCCTATGCCGACCAGGCCCAGCTGAACTGGGTAGGCGGCCCACTCGACGGCACCTATGCCACCACCGATGCCATTCGCGGCACCTGGGAGAAGTTCGGCAAGGCCGTCGGCCCACTGAAGCTCACAGTCGGCCAGATTGAAGAATCGGCCAACCCCAAGGGCGCCACCGTCTCGGCCAACGTCGTCTTCGAAGGCAAGATGCCCATCAAGGTGCGCTACGTGCTGACGTTCCGTGAAGGCAAGATCGTCAGTGAAACCTGGCAGATCGACCCCAAGCTGGCGGTGGCTGCGGCTTACTGAACGGCACGCAGCGTGGCTACTCTCCACCAGACCCCAAAGGACAACCCCATGAAGCACCTTTCGACTCTGGCCGCGCTGCTGATCACAGCGGCTTCCTTCGCGGCACCACTCACCGGCGCTATGGCTGCCGACGCGCCGGCCAAGCTCGCCAACGGCGCGCTGGTCGACGCCAAGGGCATGACGCTCTACACCTTCGACAAGGACGTGGCAGGCAGCGGCAAGAGCACCTGCAACGGCGGCTGCGCCGCGCTGTGGCCGCCCGCGATGGCCGCCGCCAGCGACCAACCCGCCGGTGCATACACGATCGTCATGCGCGACGACGGTGCGCGCCAGTGGGCCTACAAGGGCAAGCCGGTGTACACCTACCAGGCCGACCAGAAGCCCGGCGACCGCGCCGGCGACAACTTCAAAGACGTCTGGCACATCATCAAGGAATGACATTTGCTGTCGACTTCCGTCCAGACCCTCAGGCCACGACCCCCCGATGCAAGACGACGCAAGCCTGCTGAGCTGGGTGCCGCGCCTGCGCCGCTATTCGCGCGCACTGGTGAACAACCGTGACGACGCCGACGATTTGGTGCAGGACACGCTGGAGCGGGCCTGGGCCAAGTCGAACCTGTGGGGCGGCGTGGCCGACATGCGCGCCTGGCTCTTCAGCATCATGCACAACCTGCACGTCGATGGCGTGCGCCGTCCCAGGCTGCACACCGTGACCATGGACGACGACACGCCCGAAGTGCCGGTGGCGCCGACACAAACCGACAGGCTGGCTGTACTGGATCTGCAGGCTGCACTGGACTTGCTGCCCGTCGAGCAGAAGGAAGTGCTTCTTCTGGTGACGCTGGAAGACATGGCCTATGCCGATGTGGCGCAGGCCCTGGGTATCCCCATCGGCACCGTGATGTCGCGCCTGTCGCGAGGCCGTGAGCGCCTGCGCGGCCTGATGGAAGGCCGCGCAGAACCGGTGCGGCTGAAAGTCGTCAAATGAATGTATTGCGAAGCAACCCATGAATACCGACCGTCCGCCACCGTCCATTCCCCCGGTCACCGAGGCCGACCTGCATGCGTTCGTTGATGGCCGCCTGCCCGCTGAGCGCCAGGTCGAGATCGCCGCTTATCTGGCCGCACGCCCTGAAGACGCGCAGCGCTTGGAGGCCTACCGGGCGCATAAGCGCGAACTGCACGCCTTGTTCGATCCCGTGCTGGATGAACAGCCGCCGCAGCGCCTGCTGAAATCGGCGCGCCCGCGCGCCGTGCCGCAGACGCCTTGGTACCTCCAGCGCCTGGCCGCTGGGATCGCCATCGCCGTCATCAGCGGCGCCACAGGCTGGGGCTTGCGGGGCGGCCTGCCCGCGGGGGGCGACGATGCCGGCCGCATGGCCGCCGCGGCACCCGCCGAGCGCGGCCTGACGCTGGCGTCAGCGGGCGGCTTCGCGCAGCGCGCGGCGGTGGCTCACGCGGTATACAGTCCCGACCCGCGCCGCCCGGTCGAGGTGGACGCGGCGCACGAAGACCAGCTCGTGGCCTGGCTGTCCAAGCGCATGGGCGCGCCGATGAAGCCGCCGTACCTGCAGGCCCAGGGCTATACGCTGGAAGGCGGGCGCCTGTTGCCGGGCGGCCAGGGGCCGGTGGCGCAGTTCATGTACCGCAACGAGCTCGGCAGCAAACTGACGCTGTACGTATCCAACGATGTCGCCGACGTGGGCAGTGCCGCGGGGCCGGACAAGGCACTGCAGGCCAGCGTGAAGAACACAGACACGGCCTTCCGCTTCGCACGCGAAGGTGTGGTCAATGTCTTCTACTGGGTCGACGGTCCCTTCGGCTACGCCCTGTCGTCCGACGCCGACCGCAGCGTGCTGGCGCAGGTGTCGGCCGAGGTCTATCGGCAACTTGGCACCCCGCGCTGAAGGCCAGGGCGGCGTCGGCGCGACGCGCTGTCGGCATGCCCAGGGAATGAAACGGCCCGAGCCGCGCTCTTGACCTGAAGCAAGCGCTGGGCAGTGGTTCATCGGCGGCTCCCGGCCCACGACCCAAGCGATCACTCTCCACACCAACTCAGAAAGCACACATGACCACCCAACGCCGCGACATTCTCAAGTACACCCTGGCCGCCGCGGCAGCCAGCGCGCTGCCCGCAGCACATGCCCAGGCCCCGTCCGGCGCTTCAGCGGGAGCCGCAGCCACCGGCATCGACCCGCGCGACCGCGTCTTCATCACCAATGAAGACTCCAACACGCTGGTCGTCATCGATCCGAAGACGAACACCGTCGAGAGCACGATCAACCTGACCAGCTTCGACGAAGACCCGCGGCCTCCATTTCGCTACGTCACCGCCGGCGTGGCGCCGACACACGCGGCGATGATCCACAAGCCGCTGTACCACGGCTGCATCGACGCCCACGGCGCGGTGCCGTCGCCCGACGGCCGGCTGCTGGCCACCAGCGGGCGCGGCTCCAGCAACATTTATCTGATCGACGCCGAGCAGCGCCGCGTGATCGGCAACACACCCAACCCTGCGTCTGGGCCCACCACCAACCCCGAGCGCCTGAGTAGTGGCCTGCTGCTGGGCCGCGAACCGCACGAGCCCACTTTCACGCGCAACGGCCGCGAGCTGTGGGTCACGCTGCGCGGTGAAGACCGTATTGCCATCGTCGGCGTCGATCGTGCCGTTCGCCAGCTCAAGGGGGCCGACAGCCCGGGCTCCAGCGCGGTTCGCCAATACCTGCCCACACTGAGCGGCCCGGCGCAGGTGTGGTTCAACCGTGAGGGTACGTTGGCCTTTGTGGCCAGCCAGAAGGTGTCGAAGATCGACGTGTTCCGCGTCAACCCCGGCGCGGATGGCCACAGCCAACCGCAGCGGCTGACCACGCTGGACATCAGCGCACAGGACAAACCCGGCTTCACGCCCTTCATGAAGACCACACCCGACGGTGCCGAGGTGTGGTTCTCGCACAAGCTGGCTGATGCGGTGTCTTGCCGCTCGACGCAGGGTGGCTTCGACCTGATCGACACCGTGCCACTCGGCATGGGCGCTCGGCCCAACCACGTTGAGTTCGTGCGCAATGCGCGCGGCAGCGTGGTCTATGCCAGCCTGGCGCGCATCGACGATGGTGGCCCCGGCGGCGTGGCGTCGAGCCCGATCGCCATCATCGACCGCAGCGCTCCGGGCGGACAGCGCAAGGTGGTGGGCACCTTCTCCAGCCGTGGCCGCGAGTCGCACGGGTTGTGGACCAACCCCGAGAACACGCTGCTGTATGTGGCCCACGAACAGGACGAGCTGCCCGGCACGCCCAACGCGGGCCAGACCGTGTGCAGTGCATTTGATGTGAGCGACCCGCTGCGCCCGACCTTCATTGCGCAGATCCCCCTGGGCAATCTGACGCTGCCCTCTGGCGCGCTGCGCAACAAAAAGAGCATCAACCTCGTCTACGTGCGTGTGGGCGAGAAGGGCCAGACGGCATGAGCGGCGCGCACACCAGCCACGGCGCCAGCGCCGCGCACACCAGCGCATTCCAGCGGGATATGGACGAATCGATGGCCCGCATGATGCAGGCCATGCACAGCCCGGGCTACGCAGGCCAGGCCGACCAGGACTTTCTGGCGATGATGATTCCGCACCACGCCGGCGCTGTGGACATGGCGCGGCTGGTGTTGCAGCATGGGCGCGATCCTGTCACCCGGCAGTTGGCCGAGGAAATCATTGCCGGGCAGACGGTGGAGATCCAGAGCATGCAACGCCGACTGCACACCCTGCAGCAGCGCACAGCCAAAGGTGCGGAAGCGGAATTTCCGTCGCTGGGTGGGACGCGGGGGCCTTGATCGACAGCCCTAGGGAAAGTACCAATGAGCGCCACGGAATGAACCAAGCCATGCAGCGCTCTTGATCACCATGCTGTTCCAGTCTGCCGAGTCCCGCTATAACCAATGGGTGCGTGAGCACTACCGTTTTTTGCTGCGCAGTGCGTGGGCGCTCACTGGTTCGCGCGCCATTGCCGAAGACGTGGTGCAAGACTGTTTTGCCAACGCCTGGAAGCACCGGGAGCAACTGCGCGACGCTGCGCTGGCACGGGCTTGGCTCTTTCAGATCATGCGCCGCGCCGCCTTTCGCCAGGCCGCACCCAGCATGCAGTCGCTGGACGATGAAGAGCAGCCCGAGCAAGCGGCGCCCGACGCGGGGCTGGACGACAAACTCGATGTCGTCAAGGCGCTCGCGCGCCTGGCGCCCATCCACCGCGAGGTGCTGGTGCTGTTTTATTTCGACGACATGCCCACCGCCCAGATGGCCGAGGCGCTGGAGATCGCGCCCGGCACGGTGTTGTCGCGCCTAGCCCGTGCGCGCGACGCTTTGAAGCTGGCCATGGGGGTACCTGCGACACCCAAGGCCGATGTCAACGTTACCCCGTTTCGCAGGACCAAGACATGAGCCCCGATACCGACGCGCCTTTCCTGCCCGACAGCGAATTCGATTTGCGCGCGCGCGCCGAGTTGGCGATCGCCTTCGAGGCCAGCGACGCACCGGCACACCTGTACCGAAAGCCGCAGCCGCTGCTGGCGCGACGCGGCTTGCAGCGTTTTCTGGCTGCGCTTTTGCTGGCCGGTGGCACCAGCGGCGGGGTGCTCGCCGTGCGACCGCCAGCGATGGTGCGCGACGCGATCGACCACGAATACCACGAGCGCAGCTTGCGGGGCAGTTTCATGGAGCAGCGCCAGTTGCTCATGCACCTGGGCATGCGGGACGCCAACGTGGTGCCCGGGTTTCCCCAACTCATGCGGCCATGCGATATCGAAGGTCACCTCGCTTACCACCTCACCACGTTCTTCGAGAAGGGCGGCATGGTGACGGTGTATGCCTTTGACCAGTCTGTGGACCTGCGCGAGGCCAGCGGCTGGTGGAGCAACGTGCACTGGAAGGTGATCCGCTCGCGCGAGGGCAAGCCCTTGTTGCTGGTGGCCCAGAAAAAGAAGGCACTGGCGGTCGCGCAGACGGCACTGCAGGCACCTCCCGTGTCCGGGCCAGGCTGAGGCACCGCGTCCCTGTCAACGAATCAACCGCTCACCCCTTTCACCCCAACCGGCGCACGACGCCCAACCACCGGAGACCCCAGAAATGAACCAACAACCCACCTCGCTCCCCCGGCGCCACCTGCTGGCCGGCAGCGGCGCTGCTTTGGCTGCCGTTGGTCTGGCCAGCTTTGGCCGCACCGCAGCCGCTGCTGGTGAGACCGCGCCCGTCGCCTTGGCCGGTGCTGCCAAGCCTCTGCCAGCGTACGTGGGCTGGAAGGACCCGGCCAGCCTGATCGTGCACAGCAGCACCACCATTGAGACCAAGCGCAGTGTGTTCGGCACCAGCGTAATCACGCCGTCCGAGCAGCTCTACATCCGCAACAACCTGCCCGCGCCCGACGCCTCGATCCTGGGCAACCGCGATGCCTGGGAGATCAACATCGAGGGGGTGAAGAACCCGCGCAAACTCACGCTGGGCGACCTCAAGCGCATAGGCATCGAGACCACGGCGATGGTGTTGCAATGCTCTGGCAACGGACGCGGCTACTTCCCCAACAAGCCCAGTGGAACGCCTTGGCAAGTGGGCGCAGCAGGCTGTGTGGTGTGGAGCGGTGTGCCGGTGCGCTGGGTGGTGGATGCCCTGGGCGGCGTGGAGGCCGGCATGGCCTACCTCACCGGCACAGGCGGCGAAAAACTCCCCGATGGACTGGACCCCAAGAGCGTGATCGTGGAACGCTCGGTGCCTGCTGCCGCACTCGCCGATGCCCTGCTGGCCTGGGAAATGAACGGTGTGCCGATTTCGCTGGCCCACGGCGGCCCACTGCGCTTGATCGTGCCGGGTTACACGGGCGTGAACAACATCAAGTACGTCAAACGCCTGGCCTTCACCGCTCAGGAGACCGACGCACGCATCATGTCGCACGGCTACCGCATTTCACCGCCCGGCGCGAAGGGCGACCCGTCGCAGCCATCGGTGCAGGAAATGACGGTGAAGTCGTGGATCAACGGTCCCGGCACGGACGGCGCCCCGCTTAAAGCGGGTGACACACAGATCCATGGCGTGGCGTTTGGCGGCATGAACGCGGTGGCCAAGGTCGAGGTTTCTCTGGACGGCGGAAAAACCTGGCAGCTCGCGCGCATGGTGGGGCCCGACCTCGGCCGCTTTGCGTGGCGGCAGTTTGTTTTTGCGGCGCGCCTGCCGGCGGGCCAGTTCACCCTGGCGAGCCGAGCCACCGACACCGCAGGCAACGTGCAGCCCGAACAACGCATGGAAAACGCGGGCGGCTACAACAACACCAGCTGGGCCGACCACGCCGTGAAAGTGAGCGTGGCATGAAGCGCACAATCCAAAAACACGCGTTGGTCGCTGCCCTGTGGTCGTTGGCATTCACAGTGCTGCCCGTGCACGCCGCCGACGATGCCGCGCAACTTCAACAAGGCAAGGTGTTGTTCGGCCAAGGCGCGGTGCCTGCCTGCGCCCTGTGCCATGCGCTCAAGGACGCGGGAGCCGAAGGCGCCGTGGGCCCCAGCCTGGACGAGCTCAAGCCCGATGCCAAGCGCGTGGCCACCGCGCTGCGCAACGGCATTGGGCAGATGCCGTCCTACAACGGCAAACTCAGTGATGCGCAAATTGCCGCCCTGGCGGCCTACGTGGCCAAGGCTTCGGGTGGATCAAAGTGATGGCTGGTTGGCCACAGCGCTGTTGCGCCAACTGACAAAAAGGACGGGATCACCTGCAAACAGCGATCCCGACTGAGTGGCTGACCCAGGGCGGGTCAGCCACTCACCATCACTTGCCTGGTTTGATGTCGGGGACCACCATCCAGCCAGCCCCCATCATCACAACCGCCGGGAACTTCTCGCCGGCCTAAGTCTTGCCCAGCATGGCCTTGTGCTCGCGGTAAGCCATCAACGCTGGCGACACGCCCAGGTGATTGATCGCACCATGCTTGATGCTGCTGCAGTCTTGCTCGTCGAGCTTGCAGATCTCTGCACGCTGTTGTCAACTCTCTAGCAATGTCAACTGCGCGCCTGAAACCTGTCTCTGCGCATTACCACGATGCATGAATAGGAGTGATCGCAATCCGGCACGCCAAGGGCATTCACGTTGAAAACTCGAACGGCAGCAACCGCTGCACTCCCGGCATTCACGAGGACTTGCCGAACTTCCGCAGTGGGCCCACCACCGCCCCAGCTACCATGACGCACATCGGCCAGAGGTGGACGTTCTAGGAGGGGCAACATGCGCGAAGCGAAGATTGCTGGTTGGTTCTTTTTCGTTTTGGGAGTCGGTTTGAGTCTGCTCAGCGCATGGGCGGCCTTCACATTGGCACCTCCGTCGCCAACCATCTCGTCGCTCCGCAACGGTCTGGCGCAAGTCTTAAAGACAGCACTTGGTGAGCCAGCCGGCCATGTTGCATACCACCTGTTTTGGACGGCCATCGGCGCTTGCGTGGCCTACCTTGCGCTGCGAGTACTGAAAGACCAGTCGAGGTAAGGTCCTACGGTTTCGTTCGCTCAGGGACCACCACCGCCCCCGCTAACATGCCGCACGGCGTCCAATAGCGGGCATTGATCAAGGCGTTTACAGCATGAAACTTAATCGTGGTGAACCGGACCACGCATATTGGAAGAAGCCGTTCTCGCACAAAGAGATGGCCGCAGCCTGGTGGGGTCTCGGCGCGTGCTCTATCGTGCTCGGTCTTCAAGAATGGTTTGACCCTTCGCAGGCACCGTTCAGCGGTCGCTGGAGCTGGATCAAGACGATGGCATTCAACGCGATGGGGCACCAAGGGCCTGCGATTGTGTACATGGGCCTCGGCGCAATCCTAGTAGCCGCAGGTTGCCTGAAGTGGTCCCATTACCGAGCGCAAAATCGGGCGTAGGGACGGACGTGTCCGGGTTGAAGTGCGCGCGCGCTGGCTTTGAGCCCTGTTCGGTTCACGCTAGCATGGCGATCATCGACCAGTAGCAGTCACCCAAACTGGCCATGAATTGGGGGATGACGATGCGAAATGCATTATTCGGTTTAGCGATTTGCACGGTGCTTATTGCGGCGCTGCCGGTGATTTACGCCCTCAGTCCTGCACTGTCGCTGGTAGCCGTGCTGATCGTGCCCGCATTTTTTCTTTATGTATTCGATGTTGGATCAGCCATAGCTGCGCGATTTTCAACTGGCACCAAGCCTCTTCGTTTTCTTGGAGCAATGAGCGTACTTCCGCAAGCGCTGGCAGGAACGTGCATTGCTCTGTTTGGCATAGGGCTGCTTGTGACTTCTTGGCTCTGGCCCAGAAGCACGGAACTGGGAGGATGGTGGCTCACGACTCCCTGCCTCTGATTAGTCACACCTCCGTCGACAAGGGGTTGGCCTCATTCATCGATCTACGGAATGAAGCCTCGCACGCGACTCGACGTGTCGGCGAAGTTATTGGCGACGATACCTTAGTTGCATACGTAAGATTCATTCGTGCGCTGTGCGAAGCAATAGTCGAGGCGATGCTACTTTCTTCACTTCAATGGCATTCCGAACACGGAAATTGGACCAAAGCTGGAAGGATTGAGTCGGTTGTCACGGGAAACAAGAGGATATGCGTGGCGCCTCTTCAAAGTTGTCGAATCCGGCAGGGTGACAGTATCTATATTTCGGGCACGTACCAGTGTCTCGCCGCAAAAATCGAAGAAATTCGGATTGAAGACCAAGTTGTTACTGACTATGTGATCGGTCTGACCCCGAAGGAGGTCGGCCTTCGGTTGGATATTGAGACCTACAAAAACGCCATCGTGTGGGTTGAGAGTCGGCAGCCAGCGCCTACGTCGCCTACCCAATCCTTGGCCCCCCTGACAATAAACTTGGACGACCAAAGTGAAGATGTAGATGTGGACGCTGAATTGCCGGCCGAAGAAGCTGCTAATTTAGATAATACTTCCGACGTTGGTTGAAGGGCACAATTCTCTTGGTATCGGAAACTCGGGTTGGATGTCGCGTTCAACCGAGGTTGGAGTCTCTCGGCCCAACGGGTTCTAACCTTAGTTGGTAACGGGAGCTGCCAGTGCGTGCCACCCACAGAACTCACTCATTGCGGCAGGAGGCCCGCACTGGAGCGCCTTGAGCCTTTGATTTCTATTACAGCAGGTGATCGCGCCGACCTATTTGAGGCAACTAAGCCCAGATGATCGGAAATGAGTGTTGGGGTGGTCGCGCGAGCTTGGCCCATGGCAATGTCTCGTCGCCGTGAAAGCGGACAAACAGGCCTTCGTCCGCGACCGCTTCAGTCCAGTCGGCAGCGGTCAGCCGGATCGCATGCCGCTACGACCGTTCATGGCCGTTACCTGAAGTCAGCCTCCATGTCCATGCGCTGCCCCCTGTCGAAATACGACCGTGGCCCCATATGCGCTTGACCGCGAGCCGCTTCCCTCACTTGGTTCGAATGATCGAGACCACTTTTCCGGTGGCAGCTCCTCTGAGCAAGGCCACCTCGTGTAGAAGCATTTGATTGACAGATGCAAGTTTAGCTAAATCTGTGCGCGCCTCTACAAGTTCCTGCCTCAGTGCGCGGTTGACGTCGCGCTCACGGACCAGCGCATCATGCTTTGCATTGCGCTGGGTGCGCGACGCCTTACCCATTAGCCCTCTGATTTTCTCGGCGAGGTCTGGGTAGGTGTTATGAATCAGAGAAGGGGTAACACCCGCCAATTTGGCAACCCCAGAAATGGACACTTTGCCCGGGCCAGCCTGCACCCGCGCGATAGCCTGCTGAATCTGATCAACAGTCTTCTTTCGACTACGAGCCTTTGGATCACTCATTTGACGCCCCATTCAAACCTGATGTGCCTTGTGTCGACAAAACGCCAAGGTCCACCATTACTTGGCGCGCCCATTGAACGTCGCGCTCAGCGCGTTGCTTGACTGCCGGCCCAGCATCGTCAATGGCCAACAATTCGGTTTGTTGCTCATAGATGCCTTTCCAGATGTCGGTAAACGACTCATCAATGACGCCGTTCTTGCAGCCAACGCACAGGGTCGCTTCATACAGACCCGCGCCACCACACCCTTTTTCTTGTGCAAGGCACCATCCATGACCTGTGGCGCGGATGTGAACCTGGGCTGCTGTTTCAGCCAACAATGCGGCTCGACTTTTCAGGGTAATCGCACGCGCCTTTGTGATTTCGCGTCCAGCGCCGCCACTCAAAGGCTGATCACCAAGCCAGGACTCAATCAGGTCCACCTTGAAGTCGGTCATTTCGTCCAGCACTTCATCGAACAGCGATGCGTCTTGCATTGGGTTGGATGCATACAACTGAGTCATGCTCATGCTGGAATGCTTGAACTGCCATTTGAGGAAGACAAGCGAGGCGCGCCCCATGCGCGACTCAACGATGTTGCGCGCGTAAGTTCTTCGGCACTGGTGGGGTGCCAACTGCCAGTCCGTGCCGGCAGCCTTAGCCAATCGCTGGAATGAGACCTTCGATCCACCGTTGGACAGCGCGTCAACGTGATAGCCAGTCGATTCACTCCACCCAGACAGGCTGGTGCATAGAAACAGTTTTCTGGCGTCTCTCTTTGCCTTTGCCAATCGCAGCATCCGACTCGTCAAGTCCTGAGGTGTTGGGTTGCACTCCAGTTCTGCAATTTCACGAGCCAGCTTTTCTTGAAGTGGCTTTACATAGCGGCTCATCAAATCCAGAACTTTGACCGTGATCTCGGGTATCAAGAACTCCACCTTACCCTTTCCCGTCTTGTGCTCGGTGGTGGCAACCCAGTGGAATTCAACGCCGTCTCTCACTTCGCTGCGCCATGACCCGGCCTCGACCCCGATCGCCTCCTCATTGCGCATGCCACTGGTTATTGACAGGACGTAAAGCGCAGCATCTCGAATGCGGACCAGCGCTGGATTTCGAAACCCTAACCGGCCGGAATCACGTTCGTTCAGAATTTTTGGTGCCGCTGCAAGAATCTCTTCACAATAGTTAAACACCTTGGCCTGCACATCCGGAGGGACGATGGGCGTTTTTCCGGTTTCAGTTCGCCCAAACTGGTTGCCGACTTGTTTTGCCAAACCGCTGACCCGCCACAGCGAGCTGTCGCCCCATGGGCATGCAGCAAGCGGGGACAACGTCTCGTTGCGAAACACCCATAAGAAGTCCAGGATCCGCAAGCTGTCGTAGACGCTGTGCGGGTTACGGGTGAGTCGGGATTTGGTGTAATGAACATAGTTTGAGACGTGAATTTGTTTCACCTGGTCAAACCTTTTGATCTTCAACGTCGTCAACCAACGCAACATCGGAATTGCTGATGCAATGGCCGCCTGGCAGATACCCATTGCCACCGGAGGCTTCGAGCCTGGCAGCCCTCGCTTAAACCATGCATACAAGGCCGCCTTGCAGTCATCGACCAACTCCTGCGAACAATCCTCTGGCCAAGGAATGTATTTTTGACCATCGGCCACATTGGATTGCTCAAAGTAGGGTCTGAAGTCCCAAATGGGATCACCAAATCTGGAGAGAACGTGGTTGCTGCCATCCATGTCAGCTACCGCGCTGACCACGATATTTGCTTTCGCGGACGCCGAGAGCCCTTTAGATGAAACGGGCTGGGCGGCCAACAGGTCGTAAGCCTTTGCCGGCTGCTTTGCAATGGCGTTACCGGCCATATCGAGCCTCTCTACTCAGTTGAGACTGGCGCATCCGTATCGCCCAGAAGGGATGTGGGTCTTTTTCAGCCAGCACCTTAGCTTGCTCCACCATTTCCGGGAAGAAGTTATCAACTGCAATTCGGTCGATTTGCGTAATGAGATCTTGATGGTGGCCTTGCCACTCATGCCACTCTCCTTTCGCGTAGTAGTCCATCTCCGACATCAGGAAGCGCTGGAAGCTGAAGAGCCGGTGCAGGTCCTTGATCGTCCCCACAATCGCATAGCTTGAACACCCCAGGCAATGCGTGAACTCCGCGCAATGTGTGGAACCGTCTTTCGGGGCGAGCGCGCCTTGCAAGCTGTCCTTGCAACTACCCGTGGGGGTTGGTGCGAGGTCTTGCCCCCTGAGTTTGGCTGGCAGCGCTTCGCCAAGGAATTTCGCGCCCTCCGCCTTGGTGCGCTCATCAAGACGCAAGTAGTGGTTGTCTGCGACCTGAGGGGAATGACCCATCACTGCGGACACGGCAAGCAGATCGCCATCACTGAGCTTCCAGAGGCGGTTTTCCATGGTCTTGCGTAGCCTTCCAAGGGTTACCCGCAATGGTGAGCCGTCGTCGGCTAACAAGCCGTGGCGCTGAACAATTGCCTTGGAATTTTCGTAAACACGGCCCATATTTAGGCAAAGCGTCTGCCCCTTGCTGTATCCACGCTGTGAAGAGCGGTAGAGCCAAACACGATCCTTGATCGATTCAGGGGCACTGAGAACAAGGACCTGCGTCATTTCCAACGCCTTCTTGAGCACAGCGACGCCATCCATGGGGATGGACGCTGCGAGATCATGGATGTGTGTCTGCCGCAATGAAGTGGATTGCGCGCCCTTTCCCCTGCGTTTGAAGGTTCTCACCAGCATGAGGTTGGGCATAAAAGGATGTGGCTCCAAGCAGTCCCGTTTCATTTCCAGAAGCGGGGTTGCGTTGATTCCCGAGCGCATGCCAACGATGAGCATGAGAGCCACAATGGCCTCCGACTCCAACCCTGTAAATCGTCCGTGATGGATGGCTATGAGATCGGCTTTTAGGGCATTGGCCAACTTCTGCATTTCCGCTTGACTTAAAGATGTTTCGCCTCGTATCACCTTTGCGTTCATAGGGAATGGATTGGCTGGCAATAAATCCTGATGGGGCCGGTCGATAAATCCGTAATCCATAAGACCAATCACCACCGACTTAAAGGCAGAGTAATAGTTCTTGGCTGTGGAGCCGTTTGGGTATTTGAGCCTAAGCCACGCGACGTAACGGGCAACATCTGCCGGTCCCATATCCGATGGCCGTAGGGGTATGGTGCCCAAATGATTTTCCATAAGGTAGGGCAGAAACACTTTGATCCCATTGGATGCAAAGCTCACGATGGTCGCCACCGAATAGTACCCACTCTGGAGCCGAGCCTTCAATACCGTGGTTGCTGCCCAAACCCAGTCGTCAAAGCCACGCCCCAGCCATGGACGCAGGTCAATCAGGTTATGGTTTCGCGGATTGGGAGGCAGCGCGACAACTGCGTCGGTTGCTTCCAAGTCAGCAGCAAGGTCGGTTGCGATTTCAGATGCTTTAGCCTTGTAGTCCTTGGCGCGGGCCATCAATGATTCCCCATCGCGATCGGGTCCTCGCCACCATTGGCGAACAGCATGTCCATTTCATCTTCATGCGCCAAAACGATCTGAGCGTCCAACTGATTGATCAGATGCAGGTAGATGGCAGTGGTTTGCACATCTGAGTGCCCCATGCGGTCGCGGACATACAGCAACGGCTCACCCTGGAAGACCGTGCTTTTGCGCAGCGCCGACAGCGTGTAGGTTCCATAGGTATGCCGCAGCATGTGCGCCCTCACCGGGAAGCCAACCTTTTTCTCGATGGCTTTCATCGCATCGACGACGGCGCCTTTCGAGAATTCCGTTCCAAGCTCTGTCAGAACAAGCGCAGCGGGGTTCTGCCCCGCTCTTTGCCGCCGTACTTCTCGCTGGTGCAGCAAATAGGTCCACATGTCTTCCATAAGTGACCACGGCACGTCCACGCTTCTGGGCTTGCCATATTTGATGTGCATATCAGCCGGCTCCAGATCAACGCGGATCATTTGCCCAGGTGTCAGCCCCTTTCGAGTTCTCGGATTGAAGACATACGTCAGTGGGAAGGTGCGCGCTTCGCAGGATCGCATCCCGGTGCGCACCATCAGGTTGAACAAAAGCGCATGGCTTGGGTCAAGCCTTGCTCCAAGGCACTGCCTGACCTGCTCTTTGACCAACAATTTGATCGTTGCCTTGCGCTCGCGTGCCATTACCGTCGGCTTTGAAACCACGCCGCCCGTGCGATCCACATGGGCAAGAAGTCCCTGATGGGATGGCCTGCGCGCATCGCGCATGCCGAATGGCAGATGGGAGACGTAGCCTTGGCGTTTGCACCAATCGTAAAACCGCACAACCAGGTTCAACCGTTTGTTCACGGTATTTGGATTCAGACTTAACTCGCCAAGCGACCAGTCACGATACCTGGCCAGAACGCTCAGCCCATGCGGCTTTTGGTCCTCATTCCACGCCAGGTCATTGGCAGACAAGAACGCAAAGTAGTCGTATAGCCTGCGCCCATACGCCTCCCAAGTGAGCTTGCTCTCAATGCTTCCATGGGTGACCAAGGCGTGCCAGAGGAACGATTGCGCAGGCTCCAGGGGCCAGCCGTCATTGTCGAGAAGCAGTGGGAAACCCGCAAACGATCTGCCTTCAACCGCGAAGTCCTCAGTGGCCATCACAAGCCTCATATGCCCCTCACTTTCAGGAGCTTGGCTGCAGCTTTGAATTTGAGGCCATAAATGTGCATGGCCAAGTCAACAGCGCCGCCACCCCCACGGTCCATGCGCACATCCAAAAACTTTGGTCCGGCGCACAAGAACTCCCAATCATGGCCAGCAACATGCGCGTGCCAACGGGTGGTCAGAGGACTCGATCTTGGATGGAAAGAGGGATCTTCTTTGATGTGATCAGCCAGCAGGCGCAGGACATGAATGGAATCCATTTCCCGCCACCGGACTAGGTCCAAGTTATCCACAGGTCTCATTGCGCTCCGTTTCCTCCCCCAGACCCCCACCTGCTACTCGTCTCAAAGAGACGATGAATCCAAATACCAGGAGTCCGGAAGACATGAAGCATCCTACTAACAAACTTGATCAGTAAGATCGTTGTTGCTCAGAACCACCACCGGCCGGCCACGCAGGTCGGGCCGGAATACGCGTTCGCAGCTCACATAGAAGTTGTTACCGTCGATCAGGGCGTACATGGCAACGCCTCAGGCGGCAAACTGCCGGATGGTCGCCGTGACCACGCCCCAGATCTCGAGGCTCTGCCCGGGCGCCGGCACGATGTCGGGAAAAGCCGGGTTAGCAGCCTGCAGCCGCACCGTGGCGCCACGCCGGATCAGGGTCTTGACCGTGAACTCGCCCTCCAGCACCGCCACCACGATCTGCCCATGGCGCGGCAGGAGGGCCCGGTCCACCACCAGGATATCGTTGTCGAAGATGCCAGCCTCAACCATCGAGATCCCACGGGCGCGCAGCAGGAACGTGGCCTGCGGATGGGTAATCAGCACCCGGGTCAGGTCGATCGGCTGCGCCCCGAGATCCTCAGCCGGCGACGGAAAACCGGCCCGCACACTGCCCACCAGGGGTGGCATGCCCTGCTCCGGCAAGCTCATGAAAACCGGGGAACTTATTGGACAAATACTGATCATACGTACAGTATAGATTCCATTGGGCATCCATGGCCGACAGGTCATCAACCTGATGGAACCCAAGGATTAGCACTCAAACCAAGAGAGTGCTAATATTAGAAATATGACGACAAGGAGTTCTGGTATGACCACTCAAACTGGAGTTTCCGCTTCCGCACTGACGGTGGCCAATCCGTGGGCACTGGTGCCGCCGCTGGGCAATCTGGACGCCTACATCACGGCTGCCAACCGCCTGCCCATGCTCACCCCAGAGGAAGAGCAGGAGTTTGCACGCAAGTTTCGCGACAGCGGAGACATTGAGGCTGCCGGTAAGTTGGTGCTCTCTCACTTGCGTCTGGTGGTGTCGGTTTCGCGCCAGTACCTGGGTTACGGCCTGCCGCACGGCGACCTGATCCAGGAAGGCAATATCGGCCTGATGAAGGCGGTCAAGCGCTTTGACCCCGACCAGGGCGTGCGCCTAGTGAGCTACGCGCTGCACTGGATCAAGGCCGAAATCCATGAATACATCCTGAAGAACTGGCGCATGGTCAAGGTCGCCACGACCAAGGCCCAGCGCAAGCTGTTCTTCAATCTGCGCTCCAAGAAGCAAGGCTACAAGGCCGACGCTGCTGCGGCCGATGCGGCCACCCACCGCGAGACCTTGAGCGAGTACGAGATCGACCTGATGGCGCGTGAGTTGAACGTCAAGCGCGAGGAAGTCATCGAGATGGAGACCCGTCTCATGGGGGGTGACGTCATGCTCGACCCTGGTCCGGCCGATGACGGCGAGGAAGCTTTTGGCCCGATCGCCTACCTGGCCGACGCCAGCCACGAGCCGACCGCCATGATCGAAGCACACCAGCGCGACGTGCTGGCCAGCGACGGCATCGCCGCCGCCTTGGAGGTGCTGGACCCGCGCAGCCGTCGTATCGTGGAAGAGCGTTGGCTGAAGGTCAACGACGACAACTCGGGCGGCATGACGCTGCACGACCTGGCCGCCGAGTACGGTGTGAGCGCCGAGCGCATTCGCCAGATCGAAGTGGCCGCCATGAAGAAGATGAAAGCTGCGCTGGCAGAATATGCGTGATCTTGGCTGATGCCTCAACAGGCCCCTGACTTGCCGAGAGTCAGGGGCTTTTTTCATTGGAGACCCGGATGTCCTCACGCCTCGCCCCGCTTCGTCGCGCTCTTCTTTCAATAGCACTTGGCGCCCTTTCCATGGGGGCTAGTGCCCAAAAAACATCGGAAACCAACGCCTGGCCGACCAAACCGCTAAAGATCCTGGTCGGCTTCCCGGCCGGCACCTCGCCCGATCTGGTGGCCCGCACCCTGGCCGAGCCGCTGTCCAAGGCGCTGGGCCAGCCGGTGATCGTCGAGAACCGGCCCGGCGCCGGCGGCAACATCGCAGCCGACCTGGTGGCCAAGGCCAAGGACGGGCACACCATCGGCGTCATGATCAATGGCAACCTCACCATTGCCAAGCTGCTCAACCCCAAGACACCGTATGACCCCGCCAAGGATCTGGCCCCGATCAGCCTGATCGGCACCGCGCCACTGGTGCTGGCCGCGCCCGCCAACGCACCGGGCAGCAGTGCGGCCGACTTTCTGACCACGGCCCGCGCCAGCGGCACCCAATGGAGTTACGGCTCTCCCGGTGTCGGCACGGTCGGCCACATCGGCATGGAACTGCTGAACGCCCGCGTTGGCATGGCCCCGGTTCATGTGCCCTACCCCGGCTACCCGCAAGTCGTCACCGCCATGGTCGGCGGCCAGATTCAGCTCTCCATGCTGCCCCCGGGCCTCGCCCAGGCCCAGGCGCGCGCCGGCAAGATCAAGGTGTTGGGTGTGACCTCAGCGGGGCGCAGCACACTGGCGCCTGAGGTGCCGAGCCTGAGTGAAGCTGGCGTGAAGAACTTCCAGCTTGAGATCTGGAACGCCGTGGCCGGCCCGGCCACCATGCCCAAGCCAGTGGTCGCCAAACTGTCCCAACTGTTGAGCGACATAACACGCACGACTGACATACGACAGAAGCTGTTCCAGCAAGGCTGGCAGGTTGTCGGGTCGTCGCCCGAAGGCTTGGCGAACCGGATGCGTGCCGACTACGCAGTGCTGGGCAAGATCATTGCGGATCGTTCCATCAAGGCCGAGTAATTTCTTCTTGCGTACTGTATGAACCGGAGACAGGGGCAACGGGTGTGCGGGGACATGAGAAACACCTTGCAGTCTCAGTACTCAGACAAAGCACCAAACGCTATAAATTCAATAGCTGTCCGCGCAATATCCAAAAGCGCCAGAGCACAAAAAAGCCCGCAACAGCGGGCTTTCTCCATGCAGCGCGTGCGGTCCTCAGAAGATGTCGACCGCCCCGGTACGGACCACCTCGCCAAAGAAACCACGGCGCACCAGATCCAGATGGCTGCACACCTTGTCGCGGCCATTCTTCTGCGCGTAATCGACCGCCTGCTCGGCGCGCTCCAGCGCGGTGCTGGGCGAATCGTCGGCCAGGATGCGCGTGAAGCCGGCGCAGATGGTGACGCGACCGACCTGCGGGAAATTGAACTTCTCGACATTGGCCCGCATGCGCTCGAAAGCGCCAAAGGCCAGCGCCTCATCGGGGCAATGGAAGAGAGCGGCAAACTGGTCACCACCAAAACGGTAGAGCCGGTCGTGCGCCCGGAAGGTGCTGTTCATCAGGCGCGCCACCAGCAGCGTGACCTCTTCCATGATGAGGTGACCGTGCTTGTCACTCAATAACGAAAAGTTGTCGATGACGATGGTGCCCAGCCAGTAATTGGGCGGCACGCGGTGGCGCCGTTCCTTGCCCACACTGTGGGGCGCCGGTGCTTCCTTGCTACCGTCGGTCGAGCCGTCGAGTTCCTCCAGCACGGCGCTGTAGAAGGCATCGTCCAGCGATTTTCGGTTGAGCAGGCCGGTCAGTGCATCACGATCGCTGTAAGCCAGCAGTGCAAACATGTTGCGGTAGATGTGATGCAGCTGGCCAATGGTCACCAGCTCGTCCTCGGTCAGTGCGGCTGACGAATGGATTTCGAGGATGCCCTGCTCTTCATCGGCACGGGCATCGGAGAACAAGGGGAAGAAGGTGTGGCGTGGGCCATTTTCACCCGCCCAGGCCACTTCGACCCGTTCGCCGGTCTGAATGCAGCGCAACCGGTCTGTGGCATCTTCCAGCCGCGGCAGACGACTGACGTCGATGCGCAGTGGGTCCACCACCTTGCCGCCGCCACGGGCGTCGAGCGAGACCACATCGAGCCAGCGTTTGACGCCATCCTCGCTGGTCACGCGTGCAATCAGCACGCGATCGATGGAAACCAGATCGATCAGTGCTTTCGCCAGCGTCAGCTCCAGCAGGTCACGGTCGCGGTGATCGGTCAGCTTGATGAGGTGTTCGGTCAGGGTCGCCATGAACCCATGATAGCGGGGAACCGCCGAATCGTCACTCTTTTGCAGCGTTGCGCCAAGCCTCGGCCGCCGCCGTGGCATCCTCGCGCTGCTCGGCCAGCTGGGCCAGGGCGCGCCAGGCATTGCGTCGTAGCGCCGGGTCGCGCAACTGTGCCAGCGACTGCCGCAGCAACAGCTGGGCCTTGCCCCACAGGCTCAAGCGCATGCAGACCACCCCGGCCAGGTACTGCAGCAAGGCTTCGCGCGGATTGGCCATTTGTGCCGCTTCGATGCGTGTCAGCCAGGCGGCATCCGGCGCGCCTTCCACCTGGGCGAAACTGCGTTCCAGCACCTGCACCAAGCGCATGCGCTGTTCTGGCGCCAGCGTCGTACCAGGCTGGATCATCTGCTCCCAGACCGGCAGCAACCACTGCTGAACCACGCTCACCTGGCCGCCCAGAAACAGCATGCGCTCGGCCGCCAGGATGGCCACCTCGGGCATATTGCGCTCGGCGGCATCCAGTTGGCCCCAGACCTTGTTCAGTTGCATAGGGTCGTGTGCCGTCTGGACCAGCTCCATCGCCAGCCCGCGCACAATGCTGTGCGCCGCCGCCTCGGAAAACGCGCGATGTTTGGCCAGCAGGCGTGCTGTCTCCAGCGCCACCTGGGTGCGCCGGGCCAGCCGCGCGACCCGGAAACGCAGGCGCAGGGCCAAGGTGCGCCGGGCCACGCCTTGCGGCAACTCGTCAAGCCGCTGCAGGGCAGCCTGTACATCACGATCGTCAAAAGCCCAGCGCGCCGCGCGCAGTTGCAGGCCTTCGCGCAATTCCTGTTCCTCTCGGCGCGAGGTATGCGGCAGGTCCAGCGCCTGGCGGACGTGCTCGTCACGCGCCGTCTTGTCCTGCAGCGCATGGGCACTCTCGGCCGCCAGCAGATGGGCCACGGCACGCAGCCGGGCGCCGTAGGGCAAGGCCTGCTCGCTGCCGGCCAGGGCGCGCTCCTGCTCCAGCACGCCTTCAGCCGCCTTGCGGGCACGGATGAAGCGGCCGGCCGCCAGGTGGGACAGCGAATCGATCAGGCCGACCTGCATGGCGCGTTCCTGATGCTGGATACGCCAGCGCCGCGCCTCGCCCGGCAATGACAGCAGGACGGCCAGGGCACGCAGCGCGACATACAGCACAAAAAACAAGCCCAGCAGCGTCAGCAACACCAGGTTGAGCGAGAGGTCGATGCGGTAGGGTGGCCAGAACACAGTGACCGTGCCCTGGTTGTTGCCAGCAAAAAGAGCTGTCGCCACTGCAATGGCGAACAGGCCCAGGAACCAGAGGATGGCGCGCATGCTTGGCTTACCTGCCTGCGGCCGCTGTGGCCAGCGCGGCCAGGGTCTCATCGACGCGCGGCAGTTCCATCGTTTTCATCTGGCCTTGCATCTGCTGCAGCAGGCTGGCGGCCGCCTGGGTCTTGCGCGAACTGGCATCGAAATACTTGCCCAGCGCCACCGACGCCGAAGCGAGGTCAACACGGGCCGATTCAAGCTGGCGCGACAGCAGGCCCAGGCGCGCATTGAGCAGCTTGAGCTTGAAGTTTTCGCGCAGGAAAAAGGATTGCTCGGGCGACAGCAACGCGGCTTCCGGCTGCTCGATACGGCTCACACGCACCAGACTGCGCAGTTCATTGCCCACCAACTGCAGGCTGCGCTGCCACCAGCTGGCCACACTGTCCTCGCGGCGCGGCTTGAGGGCGGCCACGGTGCCGGTGGCCGAGGTCGTGGCCACGGCATTGGCCAATGGCAGCTCATCGGCCAAGCGCACCAGTTCGTCCATCTTGACCAGCAACGCCGGCGTGTCGCTCACGGTGGTGGCCTTGATGCGCGCCACGTCGCGCGCAATGGCGCGCTGCAGGGGGGTCAGGCGCGGCTGGGCGGCACGCGTCACGCGTTGTTCGGCGGTCTTGAGCGCGGCCAGCAGCGGCTCGACGCTGCCAGTGAGTTGCGCCTGCTGCTGCGCCAGACGGATGGACGACTCGATGTCGACCACCAGGTTCTCGTCACGCGAGCGCGACAGGCTCTGCATCAATTCTTCCAGCTGGGTGCGCTGCAACGCCACCTCGCTCAGGCGTGCTTCCATCACCGCCAGCCGAGCCGCCAGTTCGCGTGCCTGGTCTTGCGCCTGACGGGCGATGGTGCGTGCCTCGACGGCATGGGCGCCGGAGTCGGCGCTCTGGCGCGCCAGTTGCTCCTGGGTGGCCGACAGGCGTTGCCACAGCATGACACTGAGCAACAAAGCCAGCAGCGCCACGGCGCCGAGCGCCAGCAGCAAGGAACGCGCCACCGGCTGGGCGGCCTTTTGCGGCGCAGGCGCCGCCACCGGCGTCACCGCCTCGGTGGCAGCGGCAGGCGCAGCGGACTCAACATTCATCGACTCGGGGTTCATTGCAGCGATTCTATCGAGGCCTTGATATCAGCCAAGGCCGGCCGTGACTCGCGCACCACACCAAAACCTGCCTGCCGAGCTGCCACGGCGATACGCGGGTGGGTGGCCACGGCCCGCGCCGCGTGCCAGTCCTGCGCCGGCAGGCAGGCCTGCAGGTTGCGTACGGCTTCACTGCTGCTGAACAGCCAGACCGAACCATCGCCGGCGGCCTCGGTCGCGAGCTGCTGTTGCGCCGCATCGAGCTGCGGCCGGGCCCGCTGGTAGGCCACGACGAATTCGGCCCTGGCCCCGGCTTCGGCCAGGCGCTGGGCCAGCCAGTCGCGGCCGTTGCCGGAAACGCTTGCGGCACTCTGCGCATCAGCGCCGCGCACGATCAGCACCTGGTCCCCCGGCTTCACCTGCGGGCCGACCACCTGCCACAGGGCTTCGGAGTCGAACTGTGTCGCCTCGCTCGCCGGCGCGTCGATGCGCGCAGGCGCCACACCCGCGTGCAGCAAGGCCTTGGCCGTGCCGGGGCCGGGCGCCCATGCTCTTGTTTTGATAGCTGCCGGCGCAGCAAAGACAAGGGGGAAAGCCGTATTTGATGCAAAAAAACCAGCCACGGCATTGGCGCTGACAAACATCACGCCGGCGTAGCCACCGTCCGCCAGACGCTGCCAGACACGCGCCAGCGCCGCTGTATCGGGGGCAGGACGGATGTCGATCAGCGGCAGGGCCTGCGCCGACAGGCCGGCCTCCGCGAGTTCATGCACCCAGTCCTGCGCCTCGCGCTTTGGACGGGTCACGATGACGCGCATGGTCAGTCGGCGTCCGGCGCGCTATCGACCACCAGCGAGCCGCCGACACGCAGCACCCCGGCCTTGAGATCGGCCGCCACCTGTTCGCCCAAGGCAGCGGCAGCGGCCAGGTCGGCCACGGCGGCGGAGGCATTGGCGTGCACCAGGGCCACACGGCCTTCCGGGTCACCCCAGGCGGCTTCAATCTGCAACTGCTCGCCCTGCAAACGGGCATAGGCAGCCAGCGGCATGGAGCAGCTGCCGCCCATGGCGCGGCTCACGGCACGCTCGGCCGCCACGCGCAGCCAGCTGGCCTGATGCACCAGCGGCGCCAAGGCCTGCTGCACATCCAGGTGGTCGCTGCGGATTTCGATACCGAGAGCGCCCTGACCGGCGGCCGGCAGCATCTCACCCGGCGCAAACACGGCGCGAATGCGGCTCTCCAACCCCAGGCGCTTGAGGCCTGCGGCTGCCAACACGATGGCGTCGTACTGGCCGTCGTCGAGCTTGCGCAAGCGGGTGTCGAGGTTGCCGCGCAAGGGCTCGATCTTCAGGTCCGGCCGTAGCGCGCGCAGCAGCGCCACGCGGCGCAGGCTGGAGGTGCCCACCACCGCGCCCTGCGGCAGCGCCGCCAGGCTGGCGTACTGGGGAGAGACAAAAGCGTCGTGCGGGTCTTCGCGCTCCATGACGCAGGCCAAGGCAAAGCCCTCGGGCAGCTCCATCGGCACGTCTTTGAGCGAATGCACGGCCAGGTCGGCACGCCCTTCTTCCAGCGCGACTTCCAGTTCCTTCACGAACAGGCCCTTGCCCCCGACCTTGCTCAGGGAGCGGTCGAGGATCTGGTCGCCCTTGGTGGTCATGCCCAGCAGGGCGACCTGGTGGCCGTGCTGTTCGAGCAGGGCTTTGACATGCTCGGCCTGCCACAGGGCAAGTCGGCTTTCTCGGGTGGCTATGGTCAGCTTCATCGGCTTGCTCAAGTTCGTAACCTGCTGGTAATCCTTCAGTGAACTGAAGATGCTAGCATGGCCTTGGTTCTCCAGCCCCGGGCCGCATCGCCCGCCCTTTCTTCATTTCCCGCATGAAAACTGACAGCGCCCGAAAAACCAGAGACAACGAGCGCCCGCTGGTGGAAGACATCCGCCTGCTCGGCCGCATTCTTGGTGATGTGATTCGCGAGCAGGAAGGTGTGACCGCCTTCGAGTTGATCGAGCAGATCCGCAAGCTCTCGGTCGCCTTCCGCCGCGACGCCGACCACGAAGCTGACAAGGCGCTGAAGAAACTGCTCAAGGGCCTGAGCGACGACCAGACCGTGAGCGTGATCCGCGCCTTCACCTATTTCAGCCACCTGGCCAACCTGGCCGAGGACCGGCACCACATCCGCCGCCGCGCCATCCACGAACGCGCCGGCAATTCGCAGGAAGGCAGCATCGACGTGGCGCTGTCGCGTCTGCGCTGGGCTGGCATCGGCCCCAAGACCATTGCCAACACGCTGGCGCACAGCTACCTCTCGCCGGTGCTCACCGCGCACCCGACCGAAGTGCAGCGCAAGAGCATCCTGGACGCCGAACGCGACATCGCCCGCCTGCTGACGCAGCGCGACGAGATCAAGGCGCGTGCCGTCGGTGTCGACCCGAAAAAGGACATGCTGACGCCACGCGAACTGGCGACCAACGAAGCCCAGCTGCGCGCCCGCGTACTGCAGCTGTGGCAGACGCGCCTGGTGCGCAGCAGCAAGCTGACCGTGGTCGATGAGATCGACAACGCCCTGAGCTACTACGAGCCGACCTTCCTGCGCGAGATCCCGGCGCTCTATGCCGAGCTGGAGCGCGAGCTGGGCAACCAGCACGTGCACAGTTTCCTGCGCATGGGCCACTGGATCGGCGGCGACCGCGATGGCAACCCCAACGTCACGGCGCAGACCATGGTGCAGGCCGTGAGCCGGCAGGCCGATGTGGCACTGCGCTTTTACCTGACTGAGGTCCACCTGCTCGGCGCCGAACTGTCGCTCTCCGGCTTGCTGGTGGGCTGCAGCCCCGAGATGCAGGCGCTGGCCGACGCCTCGCCCGACACCAGCGAGCACCGCCAGGACGAGCCCTACCGCCGCGCGCTGATCGGCATCTACGCCCGGCTGGCCGCCACCCTTACCGCGCTCACCGGTGGCGAAGCGACCCGCCATGCCGTGGCGCCGCAGAACCCCTATCGCAACGCCGCCGAGTTCCTGGCCGACCTGCGCACCATCGAAGCCTCGCTGCTGTCGCGCCACGGCGCCACGCTCACGCAGCAGCGCCTGCGCCCGCTGATGCGCGCGGTGGACGTGTTCGGCTTTCACCTCGCCACGCTCGATTTGCGCCAGAGCTCGGACAAACACGAAGAAGTGATTGCCGAACTGCTGGCCACGGCGCGCATCGAGTCGCAGTACGCCCGTCTGGACGAAAACGCCAAGCGCGCCCTGCTGCTGCGCCTGCTGGCCGACGCGCGGCCGCTGCGCGTGGTGGGGGCCAGCTACAGCGCCCACAGCCAGAGCGAACTGGCGGTGTTCGAAACGGCACGCACGCTGCGCCAGCGCTTCGGTGCCCAGGCCATCCGCCACTACATCATCAGCCACACCGAAACGGTAAGCGACCTGCTGGAGGTGCTGCTGCTGCAAAAGGAAGTCGGGCTGCTGCACGGTACGCTAGACGATGTGGCCTGCAAAGCCGACCTGATCGTGGTGCCGCTGTTCGAGACCATCGAAGACCTGCGCAACGCCGCGCCCATCATGCGCGACTACTACGCCCTGCCCGGCATCCGCACCATGGTCCAGCGCAGCGGCGGCGAGCAGGACATCATGCTCGGCTACTCCGACAGCAACAAGGACGGCGGCATCTTCACCAGCAACTGGGAGCTGTACCGCACCGAGATCGCGCTGGTGGAACTCTTTGATGAGCTGGCCCCGATCCAACTGCGCCTGTTCCACGGCCGCGGCGGCACCGTGGGCCGCGGCGGCGGCCCGAGCTACCAGGCCATCCTGGCGCAACCGCCCGGCACGGTGCGCGGCCAGATCCGCCTGACCGAGCAGGGCGAGGTGATCGCCTCCAAGTACGCCAACCCCGAGATCGGCCGGCGCAACCTGGAAACGCTGGTGGCCGCCACGCTGGAGGCAACCCTGCTGCAACCCACCAAGCCGGCGGCCAAGGCCTATCTGGAGGCGGCTGAAACCTTGTCGCGTGCCAGCATGGCGGCCTACCGCGCGCTGGTGTACGACACCGCCGGCTTTGCCGACTATTTCTTCGGTTCCACGCCGATCCGCGAGATTGCCGAACTCAACATCGGCTCGCGCCCGGCCTCGCGCAAGGCGACGCAGAAGATTGAAGACCTGCGCGCCATCCCCTGGGGATTTTCCTGGGGCCAGTGCCGCCTGACGCTGCCCGGTTGGTACGGTTTCGGTTCGGCGGTGGAGAGCTTTCTCAACGCCGACGGGCCGAAAGGCCACAAGGAGCGGCTGGCGCTGCTGCAAAAGATGGCCCGCCAGTGGCCCTTCTTCAAGACCCTGCTCTCCAACATGGATATGGTGCTGGCCAAGAGCGACCTGGCGCTGGGTTCACGCTACGCCGAACTGGTGGGTGACGGCAAGCTGCGCAAAAAGGTCTTCACGCAGATCGAAGCCGAATGGCAACGCACCGTGCAGGCACTGGCGCAACTTACCGGCGAAAAGCAACGCCTGGCCGGCAACGCCGCGCTGCAACGCTCCATCCGCCACCGCTTCCCCTACATCGACCCGCTACACCATCTGCAGGTGGAGCTGATGCGGCGCTACCGTGCCGGCCAGAGCGACGAGCGCGTGCGCCGCGGCATCCACATTTCGATCAACGGGATTGCGGCGGGATTGCGGAATACGGGGTGATTTATTGACTTCATGGCCGCTTGCGACGGCGGATTCAACCGGTCGATGCAACACATTCGCTGAACATCTCAGCGGGGGTGTGGAAGCCGAGCGTTTTGCGCGGCCTCTCATTCAATTGTCGCGCAATCGCGTTGAGCTGAAGCTGCGAGAGGCCTGACAGGTTCATGCCTTTGGGCAGGTACTGCCTGAGAAGCCCATTCGTGTTCTCGTTGCTTCCGCGTTGCCACGGGCTTTTCGGATCGCAGAAGTAGACCTGAATGTCGGTGGCCATCGTAAATTTCTTGTGAGCGTGCATCTCTGTGCCTCGATCCCAGGTCAGTGACTTGTAGAGCTCTTGCGGCAGCTTTCTGGCGCCCTTGATGAGGGCGTTGACAACCGTCTGTGAGTCCTTGCCATCGAGCTTCACCAACATCACATATCGCGTTTGACGCTCAACCAGCGTTGCGATCTGACTGTTGCCACTTCCGAAGACCAGATCCCCCTCCCAGTGACCGGGCACTGCCCGGTCTTCGATGCTGGCGGGGCGCTCGCTAATGGAGATGGCATCCGCGATCTTTCCATGAATTGCCGTCTTCTGCGTGTAGTGACGGGATCGACGCATCCCGCGGGTACGCCTCAGGTGCGCCAACAGCTCCCTCTTCAAAGCGCCACGCGCTTGAATGAACAGACTGCGGTAGATGGTCTCGTGTGACACGTGATGGCTTTCGTCGCACGGATAAGTATGCTTGAGCCAACCTGAGATTTGTTCCGGAGACCAGAACATCCGCAG
The DNA here is from genome assembly GCA_030680575.1 of Hylemonella sp. Lineage (GTDB taxonomy): Bacteria > Pseudomonadota > Gammaproteobacteria > Burkholderiales > Burkholderiaceae_C > Hylemonella. The sequence goes on along the minus strand of JAUXVI010000048.1, from coordinate 11,663 downwards.
CTTGCCAGCCACGATGCGGGCCAATCCGCGGTTCTCGCGCAGCTTGCAACGCTTCGGACGTCGCGCACGATCCCAGGTCGCTTCGTCGGCCTGGTTTGCACGGTAGCTTTCGTTGCCGCCGTTGCGCTTAATTTCTCGACTGATCGTCGATGGAGCTCGTCTAAGCCTGATGGCAATGGATCGAATCGATTCGCCAATGACCAGCGCCCTGGAAATTTCCTCGCGTTCTGCCAACGTTAACGCAGTCGATGCTCGTGATCGTTGTGCCGGTCTGAACCCGCCTGTCTCGGCAAGTATTCGGTGGATCGACGTGTGTGGCCGGTCGAAGATCTTGCCAATCTCATGCAGGGTAAATCCTTGCTTCCAGCGCTCCCACATCAGCGCTTTCTGGCTATCAGAATAGTAAATCCGTGGTCGTTGCTTCATCTGCAACACTCCTTCCGCCTATGCGGTGGTTAGTGTGTTGCATCGACCGGTTGAATCCGCCACCCTGAGCGGTCTGTCAGCCAGAAACTGCGAGCCCCTCAAGCTTCTTGAAACAGGTACTCCCGAGCCATATCGCGCTTTATGAGTTCATGGAATGCGAAGCGTTGTGGCGACATGCCAGCAATAGGAATACGCTGCTCCAGATCGAAGTCTTGGTGCTCTATATCATCCAACTTTCTTACCGTAAGACCGAAATCAGTCTCGTTTTTGACTATCTGGAAATAGCTGCAGTTCAGCCCGCCCTGATGCGCTCTTCGAATCACGCGCTGAATGCGTTCCTTTGACGTTTTCATTCCGAAGCACAAGCCGGCAACGAACTTGGGATCAACCGTTAGTGGACCTGACGTGCTGCGAATGATGCGTGTTTCTTCTTCGTATCTCCAACTCTGTCCCTTGGTCGCCAGCATTCTTGTATTCAGCTTAGTGAAGAAACGTTTGAGATCAGGGGGATTCGTTACCTCGTCAGAAATGTAGCGGTGGGCATCCATCCATAGCCAGCGGCTTAGTCCGGAGTCATCGTAAGCAACATCCTCTAGCCCAAGAACATCTGGAATCTTGCAAAAGAACTTCTGTGGAAATCGAAAGATGACACAGCATCCTTGCCCGCCGGCCGCGTAGTGCGACCAGAGCAACGGATTTGTCAGATTCGTTGAGAATGCACATACACCGGAAGCCGCCGCTGCTCGCTCAATCTCTAGAAGCTTTTCTTCGTGAAACAACAAGGCCTCAAGAAGGTCCGGACGCTGTGCATCTTGACGGGCGATAGCACGTCGAAAAGATCCAAGTAGGTCGTGCTGACAGTCAAATGGATCATTTAGCTTTTCTGGCGGGCTGAAATAGATCGTCTGGTCCAGAAGAACTTGGTCCAGTATTGAGTCAATGTCTCTGTACTTGAACAGCAGTACGTCGGACTGAGGTGGCTCTAGGCTTTTAACAGCTGAAACTGTCGTATCAACAAGGTCCATCTGAATTGGATTTGACATCGAACATAGCAACCAAAGGATAACCCCAGTGGCGACTTGTTGAATATTCTCTATTGGCCGAAAACTGCCCTAGCTCAATCTCTTAGGGCCGATACACGCACTTGTCCCCAATCGCGTGCCGCTCCACCATCACCGCCGACAGCGCGGGTATCTTGGGCTTGAGTGCCTTCCAGATGAAGGTGCAGAGGTTTTCCAGCGTGGCCGGGCCCAAGCCTTGCACCTCGTCGAGGAAGTGGTGATCCAACTGCTCGCGCAGGGCATTCACCTCGCGCCGGATGTAGCCCAGGTCCATCACCATGCCGTTCTCGGCCGCCGGCTCACCGCGCACGAAGACCTCGGCGTAGTAGGTGTGGCCGTGCACGCGCTTGCTGCCCTCGGCCTCGATCTCGCGGCGCAGGGTGTGGGCGGCATCAAAGAAGAAACGCTGGCTAATTTCATACATCATCGAATTCCAATCATCTTGTGCGACTGGATGCCCAATCGCCACTGGGGGTGCTGCTGGCAGTAGGCAATGGCCTGCGCCGTGTTCTGTTCACGCTGCGGCCCGTCCATGGGCTGCAGGAAAAAATGCTCGAAGGCCAGGCCTTCGAACTTGGCCGGGTCCACGCCTGGCTGCGGGTAGACCAGTTTCAACTCGCTGCCCTGGCGCAACACCACCTCGGCCTGGTCCTTGGGGCTGACGCAGATCCAGTCCAGCCCGGGCGGCGCCGGCAGGGTGCCGTTGGTTTCCACCGCAATCGTGAAGCCGTGCGCATGCAGGGCGGTGGTGAGCGCCGCGTCCACCTGCAGCAGCGGCTCGCCGCCAGTCAGCACCACGTAACGACCGGCCTGGCCCGCAGGTTCCCAGGCACGTTCAATCGCCTCGGCCAGCGCCTCGGCAGTAGTGAACTTGCCGCCGCCCGTGCCGTCGGTGCCCACAAAGTCGGTGTCGCAGAACCGACAGACCGCGCTGGCCCGGTCTTCCTCACGCCCGCTCCAGAGATTGCAGCCGGCAAAGCGGCAGAACACCGCTGCCCGGCCGGACTGCGCGCCCTCGCCTTGCAGCGTGTAGAAGATCTCCTTGACCGCGTAAGTCATGCTTGGCCTTGAAACATGCAAAGGGCTGATTTTCGCAGGTTGGGCCCAGGCCGGTTTGCGCTGAGACAGAAGACCCGATCGGCAATACCCCGCTGACGGGATAGGGATTGGCCTTGTTATCGAGAACGATTCTCATTACACTTCAATTCAACGTCACACATCCAGCCCGGAGACCCCATGCCCTCGACCCATGATGAACTCGCTGTGCCCTGTCTTGAAGCCCTGGTGGCAGGCACCTTCGCCCTTATGACCTGCTGGGCCGTGCCAGCTACCCAGGCAGCCACCAGCCCCGCGCGGCAGCGCCTGCTGATGGCGCGCAAGATCGTCTCCAACCTGTTCTTCCTCAAGACCCACCCGCATGCCAGCCCGGCCTTGCGCCAGGTCATGGCCAATGCCCATGAGCGCTGGGTCGCCGTGTGCAACGCAGCCGGCCATGACAGGACGCCCGTCATGGCCACCGAGCTGTGCGCCGCCATGCCCCCCGAAGCGGCCAGCCTGCTGCACTGACCCAGGAGCTGCCCCATGTGCCAAGCCAAACCCGACCCGCTGCAATCTGCCCTGGAGGCTGCACTGCCCTACGCGCAGCCGCAGCGGCGCACGCCTTCATCCCCAGCGCCGCAAGGCTCGCGCCGGCGGCGGCTGTGGGAGCTCGATGGCCATGCCTTCTGCCCGGTAGTCGGCGTCTGCCTGCCCATACCGCTGCTCAGGCGCTTGGCCGAGCGCACGCTGGGCGACATGACAGCCTGCAGCGACTACGAGGTGCACTGCACCGTGGTCACCGAATGCAAGCACCGCACACCCATGGCCGAGGCGGTGCAGAAGGAACTGGAACGCCGCTACAGCCTGGTGGTGAGCGCCGCCGCCCAGCTCAAACACAGCGAGGCCCTGGCGGCCTGGTGGCGCAGCGCCTGCGCCAATGCCGACTGGGCTGGCGCCCTGTGGGCCACACTGACGCACCCGCGCTGCACGCCCGCACTGGAACACCGCGTGCTGGGCGAGGCGCACATGCTGCAGCACCAGGTGGGCGCCGCCACGCGCGCCGACCTGACGCGCCTGGATGCGCTGGCGCATGAAAACGGCGTGCTGACGCGCGAACTGGCGGCCGCCCAGCACCGCAGCCGCAACCAAGCAGCCGAATTCTCGCTGCGCCTGGAACAACAGCAGGGCGAGCTGATGCGTGTGCGCGCCGAACTGCTGCGCACGGCCACCGAATTGCAGCTGGAACGCGAACAACTGGCCGCGCAGGAGCAGGCAGCGCCCGGCTTGCGCGAACGCATGGCGCTCACACAGCAGAACCGGCAACAAAACGAACAGATCCAGCATCTGCAGCGCGCGCTGCAACAGGCACATCAGGATGCCGAACGCCAGCGCCAACGCGCCGAAGAAGCCGAGTCACAAATCGGCCAACTGCGCAGCCGCACATGGACCGAAGCGGCCCCTCCGACCTGCAACGCAGCACCGCTGCTGTGCAAGCGCTCTGTCCTGTGTGTGGGTGGCCGCACGGCCAGCGTGCCGATCTACCGCCAGGTGATCGAGCACACCGGTGCGCGCTTCCTGCACCACGACGGCGGCGAAGAAGACAACGCCAGCCAGCTCGACGCCACCCTGGCTGCGGCCGACCTGGTGATCTGCCAGAGCGGCTGCATCAGCCACAACGCCTACTGGCGCGTGAAGGACCATTGCAAACGGACTGGCAAACAATGCGTGTTTGTAGAAACGCCGAGTCGGGCGGCGCTGGAGCGGGCGTTGAATGAGGTGGCGCTGCCGGCCGCTTCCTGAACGCTGGCGTTGGGGTCGAGTGCCTGACGCGGCACCCGTGTCGGGCGACCATCCCGACATGCGCTGGGCCCGTCAGTACCCCAACCAGGAAGCAGGTCGTTACTTCTGCAGCAGCAGCTTGATGTCCGACGCCATCGCCGGCGCCCCGCTGCCATAGCGGGTGTACAGGCGCAGCTTGCCATCGGTGTCGTAAATGTAGCTACCGGCTGAATGGTCCATGGTGTAGCTGGTCGGCGTCTTGCCTTCGACCTTCTTGTAATAGACCTTGTAGTCCTTGGCCAGCGCGGCCAGCTTCTCAGGCGAAGCGGCGTAGAGCGCGAGGAAGGTCGGGTCGAAGTTGGCCATGTAGGCCTTCAGCAGCTCGGGCGTGTCGCGTGCCGGGTCCACCGTGACGAACAGGCCCTGCAGCTTGTCGCCATCGGCGCCCAGCAGCTTCTTGACCTCTACCAGCTCGGTCATGGAGGTCGGGCAGACATCCGGACACTGGGTGTAGCCAAAGAACAGCACCACAATCTTGCCGCGGAAGTCCTGCAGGCTGCGCGGCTGGCCGTTGTGGTCGGTGAGCTGAAAGTCCTTGGCATAGTCGGCGCCAGTCACGTCGATCGCGGCGAATTGCGGCTTGCTGTCGGAGCATGCACTCAAAATGCCAATAACCCCCGCTAATAGTGCACCAAATGCTATCAATTTAAGAGTATTTCGTTTGCTCATGATGGCTCACAGCAGGTAGTGGTCAAGCAGCAGTGCCGCGAACAGCACGCTCAGGTGAATCAGGGAAAAGCGGAAGGTCTTGCGCGCCAGCTCGTCGGAATAGTTGCGCCAGAGCCTGAACGCATAAACGAAGAAACCGATGCTGAGCACGACGGCCGCCACCAGGTAGAGCCAGGAGCTCATGCGGTAGATGAAGGGCATCAGGCAGGCGGCGAACAGGACCAGGGTGTAGAGCAGAATCTGCAGGCGCGTGAACGCGTTGCCATGCGTCACCGGCAGCATGGGCAGGCCGGACTTGCGGTAGTCCTCCACCCGGTACAGGGCCAGCGCCCAGAAGTGCGGCGGCGTCCACAGGAAGATGATGAGAAAAAGAATCAGCGCCTCGGGGCCGACGTCGCCGGTCATGGCGGCCCAGCCCAGCACCGGCGGCATGGCGCCGGAGGCGCCGCCGATGACAATGTTCTGCGGCGTCAGCGGCTTGAGAATCACGGTGTAGACCACCGCGTAGCCAACGAAGGTGGCGAAGGTCAGCCACATCGTCAAGGGGTTGACCCAGACATACAGCAGTGCCGAGCCGGCCGCGCACAGCACGGCAGAAAACAGCAGGGTCTGCACATCGCTCAACTCGCCTTTGGCGGTCGGCCGCCAGGCAGTTCGCTTCATCTTGGCATCAATGCCTTTTTCGACAATGCAGTTGAAGGCTGCCGCGGCGCCTGCCACCAGCCAGATGCCGACGCAGGCCAGCAACATCAGCTGCAACTCGCCCCAGCTGGGCAGGCCGGGCACAGCCAGCACCATGCCGATCAGGGCACAAAAGACGATGAGCTGAATCACGCGCGGTTTCATCAGCGCATAGAACTGGCTGAACACGGAAGATTGGTGTAGGGAAGATGGGACGCTCATGCGGCGATACTCGAAACGGATAAGGGAGCCGCTTGGCTTGCGGAACGTGTGCCCGCCAGACTCCAGGTCAACACCACCACCAGGGCCGCGGCGCCGCCGGTGTGCAAGACGGCAGCCAGCAACGGCCAGTCGAGCACCACATTGCTCAAGCCGGTCAGGAACTGCAGCAGCAGCAAGGCCGCCAACCCGTTGGCGGCACGGTGCCAGCCGGCCACGGCACGCATGCGCCAGGCCAGCAGTGCCAACACGCTGAGGACGGCATAGGCCATGAGCCGGTGCACATAGTGGATGGCCGTGAGCGCGGCAAAACTGATGTGCTGGCCGTCGCCGGTCAGGCCCAGTTCACGCCACAGCTCGAAGCCCTGCGCAAAATTCATCTCGGGCCACCAGCTGGCCTGGCAGGTCGGGAATTCGGTGCACGCCAGCACCGCGTAGTTGGTGCTGACCCAGCCACCGAGCGCAACCTGCAGCCACAACAGGATCAAGCCCAGCCCCAGCAGGCGTCGCAGCACAGGACTCACGGCAACGACAGCGGAGGCACGATGCAGCTGCGCATATCGCACCGCCTGAACGCACAGCAGCGCCAACAGCAACAGGCCCCCAAGCAAATGCAAGGTGACGATGGCAGGAAACAGTTTCATGGTGACTGTCAGCGCACCGAACGCCCCCTGGATGCACACCCAGAGCAGGGTCAGCGTGGGCCACCAGGGGTTGATGCCGGTCTGGCCACTCTGGCGGCGACGGTCCAGCCAGCTCACAACCGCCAGCACCAGAATCAGCACGCCGACAGCGGTGGCCAGGTAGCGGTGGATCATCTCGACCCAGGCCTTGCCGTGCGTCACAGGGCCGGTGGGCATGGCCTGCTGCGCCGCCGAGATTTCGGCATGCGCACCCACCGGACTGGCATTGCCGTAACAGCCGGGCCAGTCCGGGCAGCCCAGACCGGAGTCCGTCAGGCGCGTGAAGGCACCGAACAGCACCAAATCAAAGGTCAGAAACAAGGTCAGCACCGTCAAGGCCTGCAGGCGACTCGCATGCGAGGCCTGCCGATTGCGCAGCCAGACCCAGGCCAACGGCCCGAGGGCCAGCACCACGCCGACCCCCATGAGCCAGATGACGGGCGACAGATCGTAAAGCGCAGTGGCGTTCATGCGAACTTACCTCCCGGCCTGATCCCACGAGTTGGAAGCGCGCATCAGGCGCTCCAGGTCGCGCTTCGCCTTGGCTGCAGTAGCCACATCCAGGTTGGCCGGGAAACGCAGCATCAGGTTGCCCAGTGGATCGACGACGTACAGATGTTCCGACAGGGCGTGCCCTGCCGCCGGCACCAGCCAGCGATCCAGCTCAGCCTGTGACACGCGCAGCACCGTGGCCTCCTTCAGGCCGGGCAGCAGTTCCGGCGACACCGTCTGCGCGTCGTTGACGAGCCAGACCCGGTCCAGGCGGTCCTTGTCCTTGCCCAAGCCCTCGCGCAGCTGACGCTGCAGGTAAAGCTGCTGCACGCAGGCATCCTGACAGTTGCCACTCCCCACGCTCACCAGCAGCCACTGTCCCTTGAGCTCGCCCAGATTGACGGTCTTGCCATCCAGGCCCGTGCCCGCATGTTCGGGCAGCGGCCGCTGCGGGTCGATCAGTTCACCAAAATTGCGCCGCCCTTCCGGCCGGATCACGTAATAGGTGAAATAAGAGGCGATCACTGGCGCGGCGCACACCAGCAACACGGCAATCATTTTCCAGCGGCCGAGACGGGTGCGTCGCACCTCCTCCGCCATGGCCTGCCCAGGCTCTGGCAGGGAATACACCGTCAGCCCGAGCGGGTGATCGCCACCCTCATCAGCTCGGCTTGCGTTGGAAGAATCTTCTGACAATTTGGAACCAGACATAAAGTACTGCAATCAGGGCACAGAGCCCAAACCATTGAAATGCGTAGCCGTAGTGTTTGTCGACACCGGTGTTGCTTGGCGGCCAATCACGCGCCAGTCCATCGCCGGCAGCATCCATCTGCTGAATCGACACGGCTGCCAGCGGCAGCCCCGTCTCGCTCCTGAACTGCGCCAGATCGAGATTTTGCCGGATCGGCCCCGCCTCGGTTGCCCCCAGCTCATAGAGCTTGCCCGGCGGCGGGACAATCCGCCCCACCACGGTGACCGGCCCATCGGGCGTCTCGACAACCGGCACGCGACTGCGGTCTTCAAAATTGCGCGGCACCCAGCCGCGCTGCACCAGCACGCTCACCTCGCTGCCTTCAAGGCGCAAGGGCGTGACCACGAAAAAGCCCACCCGCCCATTCATCTGGCGGTTGTCCAGGAACACCGTCCGATCGGCCAACCACTGCCCACGTGCCACGATGCGGCGATGCACAAGCACGTCTGCCGCGATATCGCCGCGCAGGGTGGCCCCCTCCAGCACCGGCTCCGCTGCGCGCGCCTCCATGCTCGCCTGCAAAGCCTCCTTGGCCGCCGCCCGCGACAGCTGCCAGCGCCCGAGCGAAGCCGTGACGGCAACCGCCAGCAACGCCAGCAGGGTGATCAGCCAGAACCGGGTACGTTCATTCATACGTGCAGTCACGCGATAATCTCGCTCATGAAATACCTGATTGCGCTTGCGTTCCTGGCCATCATCGCCAGCCTGGGTTCTGCCCTGTTCTTCATGATGAAGGACGGCCGCGATGGCAAGCCCAAAAGCAGCAACATGGCCCGGGCCCTTGCCTTGCGGGTCGGCTTTTCCATTCTGGTGTTCGTCTGCATCCTGATCGCCTGGAAGCTCGGCTACATCCAGCCCACCGGCATTCCTGCCGGAAAATAATCCATCTCAAACAAAAACAAAAGCCGCTTCATGCGGCTTTTGTTTTTATTGCCAAACCACCCGGGCGTAGCGAGCGGGATGCAGTGCTAGGCGGACGGAGCGCAGGAACCGGAACGTACCTTGGGGTACGTGAGGATTCCGAGCACCGCCCAACGACGCAATGCGCCCGCGCAGTAGCCCTTTACATCCAGTAGACGAGGATGTACAGGCCGAGCCACACCACGTCCACGAAGTGCCAGTACCAGGCCGCACCTTCGAAGCCGAAGTGGCGCTCAGCCGTGAAGTGGCCTTTCTGCAGACGCAGGGTGATGAACAACAGCATCAGCATGCCAACCAGCACGTGGAAACCGTGGAAACCCGTCAACATGAAGAAGGTCGAGCCGTAGATGCCGGACGTCAGCTTGAGGTTCAGATCGCTGTAGGCGTGTGCATATTCATAACCCTGCACAAACAGGAAGACGATACCCAGCAGCACGGTGGTCCACATGAAACCGATGGTCTTGCCGCGGTTGCCGTCACGCAATGCATGGTGGGCAATGGTGAGGGTCACACCAGAGGTGAGCAGCAGAGCGGTGTTGATCGTGGGCAGCCAGAACGGACCCATGGTCTGGAAGGGCTCCACAATGCCGGCCGGCGAAGCCGTGACGCCTGCGGCAACACTCGGCCAGACCGCCTTGAAGTCGGGCCAGAGCAAGGCGTTGTCCAGGCTACCCAGGGCCGGCACCGAATGGGCACGTGCCCACCACAGGGCGGTGAAGAAAGCACCGAAGAACATGACTTCGGAGAAGATGAACCAGGTCATGCTCCAGCGATAGGACAGGTCGATCTTGTGACCGTACTGGCCGCCTTCGCTCTCGGCCACCGCATCGCGGAACCATTGGTACAACACCACCAGCCACCAAGCCATGCCGGCGAACAGGGAGTACTTGCCCCACTCGGCGCCATTGATCCATTGACCGGCGCCCAGGATGACAAAGAACAGGCCGATCGCAGCCATGACAGGATGGCGTGAGGGGCCGGGCACAAAGTAGTACGGGGTGCCGCCGTGTGTTGTCGAACTCATTTTTGCTCCATTCCTTCCGGTTCTCTTCAATTTTTCCGATCAACGGGTCTGGCTCACTTGGCCACGACCCAGTTCACCAATGCAATCAAACTCACTACAAAAATCAACGCCCCAACAATTCCCACCACGATGATGTGAAAGGGGTTCAGGCGACCAATGTCTTCCTGAAAGCTGCTGTTCTTTCGAACACCAATAAACGACCAGGCCACGGCCTTGACCGTGTGCCAGAACGAACCCTTGGGCATGCTGCTCTTGCCAGCGGGTGTGTGGCTCATGCCCCAACTCCAGATGGCAGACGGGCCACGGTCTTGCCAGTGTTCGATCCGGGTGCGGGCGGCGTCTTGCTGCCCACTTCAAAGAACGTGTAGGACAAGGTGATGGTGGTCACGTCCTTCGACAGCTTGGGATCGATCACAAAGGCAACCGGCCACTCCTTCTTCTCACCGGGCTCAAGCGTGTACTCGTTGAAGCAGAAGCACTCCAGCTTGTTGAAGTGGGCCGAAGCCTGCCGCGGCGCATAACTCGGGATGGCTTGCGCTGACATGCGACGGTCCTGCACATTCTGGAACTCGTACATCACCGTTGCCAGCTCGCCCGGATGCACCTGCAGCGAACGCTTGGCCGGCCGGAAACTCCAGGGGCCACGCGCGTTGGCATCGAATTCCACCGTGATGGTACGACTCGTATCAACCTGCGTATTGGCGGGCAAGGTCGCCCGGCCACCCCGCATTTCGCGTTCGCCGAGCGCCAGGATGTTGATGCCCAAGGCCTCGCAGAGATGCTTGTAAATGGGGACCAAGGCGTAGCCGAAGCCGAACATGCCGGCCGCAACCACGACCAGCTTGCCCACCATCTTGACGTTTTCGGTCCGCAAGCTCATGTTGGTTTCTTACTTGCCGAGCAGGACCATCTTGGCCATGAAACCGAAGAAGAACACCAGCACCACCGACACCAGAATCAGTGCCATCCGGACATTGGCTTTCTTTTGCTCTTGCGATTTCATGGTTTGATCTCCAGGCGATCTTGATCAGCCGATCACGCGGGTTGCCGTGGCATCCAGCTTCGGCGGATTCTCGAAGGTGTGGAACGGTGCCGGCGACGGCACTTCCCACTCGAGACCTTCAGCGGCTTCCCACGGCTTCTGGGCAGCCTTCTCGCCCTTGCCACGCATGGTGGGCACCACGATGAACAGGAAGAAATAGACCTGAGCCAGACCAAAGCCGAAGGCACCCACGGAAGCGATGGCATTGAAGTCAGCGAACTGCATCGGGTAGTCGGCATAACGACGCGGCATGCCGGCCAGACCCAGGAAGTGCATCGGGAAGAAGGTGATGTTGAACGAAATCAGCGACCACCAGAAGTGGATCTTGCCGCGTGTTTCGCTGTACATGACACCGGTCCACTTCGGGCTCCAGTAATAGAAGCCGGCGAACAGGGTGAACAGCGAACCGGCCACCAGCACATAGTGGAAGTGGGCCACGATGTAGTAGGTGTCCTGGATCTGGATGTCGATCGGGGCCACGGCCGGGATCAGGCCGGTGAAGCCGCCCATGGTGAACACGAAGATGAAGCCGATGGCGAACAGCATCGGGGTTTCAAAGGTCATCGAACCGCGCCACATGGTGGCCAGCCAGTTGAAGATCTTCACGGCCGTCGGCACCGCAATCAGCATGGTGGCGTACATGAAGAACAGCTGACCTGTCACCGGCATGCCGGTGGTGAACATGTGGTGAGCCCACACGATGAAGGACAGGATGGCAATCGAGGAGGTGGCATACACCATGGAGGCGTAGCCGAACAGCTTCTTGCGGGCGAACGCCGGCACGATCTGGCTGATGATGCCGAAGGCCGGCAAGATC
>JAUXVI010000039.1 GCA_030680575.1 Hylemonella sp. | reverse complement strand
CTGCTGCACATCACCGACATGGCATGGCGCCGCGTGCGTCACCCTAGCGAAGTGGTGACCGCCGGCCAGGAAATCATGGCCAAGATCCTGAAATTCGACACCGAGAAGAACCGTGTCTCGCTCGGTCTCAAGCAGATGGGCGACGACCCGTGGATGGGCGTGAACCGCCGCTACCCACAAGGCACGCGCATGTTCGGCAAGATCACCAACATCGCCGACTACGGCGCGTTTGTGGAACTCGAACCCGGCATCGAAGGTCTGGTGCACGTGTCCGAAATGGACTGGACCAACAAGAATGTGGCACCGAGCAAGATCGTTGCCCTGGGTGACGAAGTCGAAGTCATGGTCCTCGAGATCGACGAAGACAAGCGCCGCATCTCCCTGGGCATGAAGCAGTGCAAGGCCAACCCGTGGCAGGAATTCGCGCAGAACACCAAGCGCGGCGACCGCGTCAAGGGCCCAATCAAGTCGATCACTGACTTCGGCGTGTTCGTCGGCCTGGCTGCCGGCATCGACGGTCTGGTGCACCTGTCCGACCTGTCCTGGAACGAAACTGGCGAAGCTGCCGTGCGCAACTACAAAAAGGGCCAGGAAGTCGAAGCCATCGTGCTGGCCGTGGACGTGGACCGTGAGCGCATCTCCTTGGGCATCAAACAGCTGGATTCCGACCCGTTCACGACCTTCGTGTCGATCAACGACAAGGGCCAGATCGTGACCGGCAAGGTCAAGACGGTGGATGCCAAGGGCGCTGAAATCGACCTCGGCGAAGACATCATCGGCTACCTGCGCGCCAGCGAAATCTCCCGCGATCGCGTGGAAGATGCCCGCAACGTGCTGAAGGAAGGCGACGAAGTGACCGCTGTGGTGGTGAACGTGGATCGCAAGACCCGCAACATCCAGCTGTCCATCAAGGCCAAGGACATGGCTGACCAAAACGAAGCCATGCAGTCCCTGAGCCAGCAGTCCGCCCGCGAAAACGCCGGTACGACCAGCCTGGGTGCCCTGCTGCGCGCCAAGCTGGACAACAACAACTAAGCTGCTGTTGCTGAACTGAACGAACGACCGGTTGCCTGTAGGCGCCGGTCGTTTTTTCTTCGCCATACCCTGATTGCCATGACCCGCTCCGATCTCGTTGAAGAACTGGCCAACCGTTTCAGCCAACTGACCCACCGCGATGCCGAATTCGCGGTCAAGGCCATTCTGGACGCCATGAACGACGCCCTGGTGCGAGGCCACCGGATCGAGATCCGGGGCTTTGGCAGCTTCTCGATCAACCGCCGTCCGCCCCGTATGGGCCGTAACCCGCGCAGTGGCGAGAGCGTGGCCATCCCAGAAAAACGCGTGCCCCACTTCAAACCGGGCAAGGCCCTGCGCGAAGCCGTGGACCAGCGCACCAGCGAAATGCAGGCGCAGAGCAAAAGCTGACGGCCCCAACGCAACGTTAGAATCCCCTCGTCACAGAGGAGATCAATGAAACACCTCATCTGGCTGCTCAAGTGGATACTGAAAGCAGCCATTTTTTTCACCCTGTTTGCCTTCGCCCTGAACAACCAGCAGGATGCGACGGTGCATTTCTTCTTTGGTACCGCGTGGCGAACACCGCTGGTGCTGGTGGTACTGGCCGCCTTTGCCGCCGGGCTGGTCGCCGGTGTACTGGCCATGGTGCCGCGCTGGTGGAAACACCGCAGCGCCGCCAGCCGTACGCTAGCTACAGCCACATCAACCGTCGCCCCCAGCACGCTGCCTCAACCTCCCGTACCCCCTCATGGACTTTGATCTGAGCTGGATCCTGCTGGGCCTGCCCCTGGCTTTCGGCCTGGGCTGGCTGGCCTCGCGCTTCGACCTGCGCCAACTGCGCATCGAAAACCGCCAAACACCCAAAGCCTATTTCCGCGGCCTCAACTTCCTGCTCAACGAACAGCAGGATCAGGCCATCGATGCCTTCATCGAGGCCGTGCAACACGACCCCGACACTTCGGAGCTGCACTTTGCCCTGGGCAACCTGTTCCGCCGTCGTGGCGAGTACGAACGTGCCGTGCGCGTGCACGAGCACCTGCTGTCGCGCGGCGACCTCTCCGAAGCAGATCGCCAGCGCGCCCAACATGCGCTGGCACTCGACTTTCTGAAAGCCGGCCTGCTCGACCGGGCAGAAGATGCGCTGCTCAAGCTCGAAGGTACGCCGTTTGAAGCTCAGGCCCATCTGGCCCTGCTGGCCAACTACGAGCGTTCGCGTGATTGGCCGCAGGCCGCCAGCATCGCCAGCAAGCTGGACAACTCGGACAGCGGCAGCTTTAGCAGTCGCCTCGCCCATTACCTGTGCGAACAGGCCGCCGCCCACCTGGCTGCTGGTGAAACCACCCAGGCTCGCAGCCTGCTGGAGCAGGCCATCGCCACGGCACCGACCGCTCCCAGGCCCCGCATTGAACTGGCCGGTCTGTTCAGCACCCAGGGCGACCACGCCGCCGCCTGCAGCGCACTGGAGGCCACCTTGCAAGCCGCCCCGGCGGCCACCCCCCTGGTGGCTGCGCCACTGGCGAACGCGGCCATCGCCAGCGGCCGCAGCGCGACCGTGCTGCAACAACTCAAGAACAGCTACGAGCAGGCGCCCTCGCTCGATGTGCTGGAGGCCATCGTCGCTCTGGAAGCCAGCCAGGGCAGCACCGGCCACACAGCGCGCGACTGGTACGTGCGCCATCTGGAGCACGAGCCGTCTCTGGTCGCCGCAGCCAAGTGGATTGCCGGCGAAAAGCTGGAGCATGAACAATTCCATCCGCAAGTGCAGCGCGCACTGGACCATGCGGTCAAACCCTTGACTCGCTACCGCTGCGCTGCCTGCGGTTTCGAGGCCAAGCAGCACTTCTGGCAGTGCCCGGGTTGCCAGACCTGGGACAGTTATCCGGCGCGACGCGTCGAAGAGCTATGAAGCACCCCCGACTCTCGCTCACTGCGTGTAGCTCGCATCCCCCCTCAAGGGGGCACACCCAGCAGCCCGGCAAAGTCGGTTCTGCGGGTGTCCATGACTATGCTTTTGCATACGGCGCATCTGCCAATAAAACAACATGAATATTTCCCAAGAACAACTCGCCAAGTCAAAGGTACTCGTGGTGGGCGATGCCATGATCGACCGCTACTGGTACGGCGCGGTGGACCGCATCAGCCCGGAAGCGCCGGTGCCGGTGGTGCGCATCACGCGCGAGGAAGAGCGCATTGGCGGCGCCGCCAACGTGGCCAGCAATGTGGTGGCGCTGGGCGCCCAGGCTTCGCTGCTGACGGTGGTGGGGGACGACGAGGCCAGCCACAAGCTTGAAGCGCTGGTGGCCAAGACCGGCATCACGCCGCACTTCGGCCGCGACGCCCAGCTCAAGACCACGGTCAAGCTGCGCATCATCGGTCGTCAGCAACAGTTGATCCGCCTCGATTTCGAAAACTCGCCGCAAAGCGAGGTACTGGCCTCGCAGACCGCCACCTTCCGCGGTCTGCTGACCGACCACAACGCCGTGCTGTTCTCCGACTACGGCAAGGGTGGCCTGGACCACGTGCACGACATGATCGAACATGCCCGTGCCGCCGGCAAACCGGTGCTGATCGACCCCAAGGGCACGGACTATTCGCGCTACCGCGGCGCCACCGTCATCACGCCCAACCGCGCCGAACTGCAGCAGGTCATCGGCAGCTGGCGCAGCGAGGACGAGCTGCGCAGCAAGGCCCAGGCCTTGCGCCAGCAGCTCGGGCTGCAGGCTCTGCTGCTCACGCGCAGCGAAGAAGGCATGACACTGTACGACGACGCTGGCGAGCTCAGCGTGGCCGCCCAGGCGCGTGAGGTGTTCGACGTCACCGGTGCCGGCGACACCGTGATCGCCACCATGGCCGCCCTGGTGGGCGCTGGTCTGCCGCTGCGCGATGCCATGCCGCTGGCCAACCGCGCCGGCGGCATCGTGGTCGGCAAGTTCGGCACCGCCACCGTCAGCTACGACGAGCTGTTTGCCACCAACTGAATCTGAAGGATCGAACCATGACACGCGTTGTAGTGACCGGGGCTGCGGGGTTTATTGGCAGCAACATCATCAAGGGGCTGAACGCCCGCGGCATCGACGACATCATTGCCGTCGACGACCTGAGCCAGGGTGACAAGTTCCGCAACATCGCCGATCTTCAGATTGCCGACTACGTCGACCTCGACGACTTCTACCCGAACTTCGACGAAGGCCGCTACGGCAAGGTGGAAGCCGTGTTCCACGAAGGTGCCTGCAGCGACACCATGGAGCAGGACGGCAAGTACATGATGGACAACAACTACACACTCTCGTGCGAGTTGTTCCAGGCCTGCCAGCAGCAGGGCACGCGCCTGCTCTACGCCTCGTCGGCCGCCACCTATGGCGGCACCGACACCTTCCGCGAGGTGCCCGAGTTCGAGGGCCCGCTCAACGTCTACGGCTACTCCAAGCTGCTGTTCGACCAGCGCATGCGCCGCGAACTCGGCAAGGACTTTGAGCGCGCCAAGACCCAGGTGGTGGGCTTTCGTTATTTCAACGTCTACGGTCCGCGCGAGCAGCACAAGGGCCGCATGGCCAGCGTCGCCTTCCACCAGTTCAACCAGTTCAAGGCTGATGGCAAGGTCAAGCTGTTCGGCGCCTACGGCGGCTACGCCCAGGGCGAACAGATGCGTGACTTCGTGTTTGTGGACGACGTGGTGGCCGTCAACCTCTGGTTCTACGACCACCCGGGCCAGAACGGCGTCTTCAACCTCGGCTCCGGTCGCGCCCAGCCCTTCAACGACGTGGCGGTGGGCGTGGTCAACACCCTGCGCGGTCTGGAGGGCAAGAGCGCCCTGCCGCTGGCTGAGATCGCCGCCCAGGGCCTGATCGAGTACATCCCCTTCCCCGACGCGCTGCGCGGCAAATACCAGTGCTATACCCAGGCCGACCTGAGCAAGCTGCGCGCCACGGGGTGCAACCATGCCTTTGCCGACGTACAGACCGGCGTGGCGAAGTACGTGCAGTGGCTGGCCAGCCAGGCCTGAACGAGCTCATCAGGAGCCCCTGACAACGCGTGCGTTGTTTCACATGCCACAAAGTAAAGGCCGGTGAGCGACTGCTCAACCGGCCTTTGCTTTGGCCCCCTATCTCAGAGGCACTTCAACGCCACGCCATACAAGGTGACCACCTCTTCCGACTCTGTCGTCTTCACGATGGCCACCGTGTCTGCCCCCATATTGGCAGCAGCATCCAGCAAATCTGCCATGGCTTTGGACTTCGCGGCGGACTCAAACAGCAACCCCTTGGATCTGCCAGCAACAGAACCGAGCTGAGTACAAGCCTTCACTGAAGGGCTGTCATTCTGGATGATACGGATGCGGGCCGCTCGATCCGTCAACGGCGTGGCGCACCCAGCCAGGGCCACGGACACCATAAGAAAAATGCAACGCATCGCCACCTCCAGATTTATTCAAGCCTGGATATTAAACATGAGTTCCAGCACAGACGAAACGAACCGGCACCTCACACCTGCGCCATCCAATCCACCCCCACATTGATCTGAGACGTCAGCGTGGTGACCTGGCCACGGTGTGAGTCGGCGCCTGGCTTAGCCGCCGATCAGCCGGAGGTAGGCTTCACGCGTTGGCGGCGAAACAGACTCCACCAACTGTGCATGGCTCGTCTTGTGGCGCGCCAGCATGCGCGCTGAGGCCACGGCCTTGGAACGACAAAACCAGTGGCAGCTGTGCTGCATCAGGAACAGCTCGGCAGACAACATGTAGGCCTTGTCGCGCAGCGACAGGCTGTGCCGGTTCTCAGCCACTGCAGCAATCCCCTGTGCATGAATGGCCAGGACCTGGCGCAAGTCGAAGCTGGCCTGCGGGAACAGCTTGCTGGCATAGGGAATAGCCACAGGCAGCGTGCTGACCAGCGTCTTGTCGCCCCAGACCGTCGAAAAATCAGCGCTAAACCGCTTGAACTGCTCGCTCAGCTCAAGCTCCGCCGTGCCCAACATGCTCCAGATTTGCGCACGGCGTTCCGGGTCATTCTCGTCAAGGGCGCGCAAATAGCCCTCGGTCAAGTTCTCCATCAGTTTTTCGATCTGGAAGCGGCTGAGATACGCCCCCAAAAGGGCAATGCGCTGGCGCTGGTCGCGGATTTTGAGGAACTGCAGCGCGATCACGAGCAGCAACAGGGGAAGGAAGAACTCCATGCAAGAAACAGATGCAGCGTTAAAAAGGCAAGTGTAGTGGCAGCGGCCCGGCCAGCTTGGCCATTTCCTACGGTACAAAGTGGTATCCCCGCCGCATGCGCTGGAGGAGAGCACCGCAACACATTGGGACGCTCCGGGAAATCCCGGGCGCCGAAAATGCCGCCGTGACGTTATACCCAGGCTGTTTCTTGATTCAATGGAGGCAAACACACCATGCGCAAACTGCTTGCAACCTTCTCGGCCCTGTTGGTCTCTGCCAGTTGCTTTGCCACCGTAGAGATCAACCAGGCCAGCGAAGCCGACCTCGACGGCATCCGCGGCATCGGGCCGGCGCTCTCGGGCAAGATTCTGGCAGAGCGTCAGAAGGCACCGTTTCGCGACTGGCAGGACCTGATGCGGCGCGTCAAAGGCATTCGCAGCAACAGCGCAGCACGGCTCTCAGAAGCAGGGCTGAGCGTTAACGGTGCTGGCTACAGCAGCGACCCGCCCACAGCACCGAAATAAGCCCTCGCCCGCTATCATCGGGGCATGATTTCCGTCCTTGCCATCTGTTTCGGTGCCAGCGTCGGCGCCCTGCTGCGCTGGCGGCTCGGCCTGTGGCTGAGCACGCCCGGCGCGCTGCTACCCTGGGGCACGCTGGCCGCCAACCTGATCGGCGGTTACCTGGTGGGTCTGTGCGTGGCGGTGTTCCAGCAGTTGCCGCAACTCGACCCGGTCTGGCGCCTGGCACTGGTCACCGGCTTCCTCGGGGCGTTGACCACCTTCTCCAGCTTCTCGGCCGAAGTGGTGGCCATGTTGCAGCAGCAACGCTACATGCTGGCGTTGGGTACCGCCTCGGTGCACCTGTTCGGTTCCTTGCTGCTGACCGTGGCCGGCATCAAGACAGCTACACTTTTGATAGCTACTCGCGCAATCTGATCAAGGCCCAGAGCCTGATTTGGCTTGATTTTTCCGGATGAAGTCGAGCAGCTCCTTGTCAGAGCGGCGGATGTGCAGGGAAAGCCAGTCGCGCAGCACGGTCGACAACTGGGCCGCCACCGTGATGCTGCCCGCTTCGTATTTCTGACGTAGATCATTCAAGCTATCGACAAAATGCTGATGGCCGATCTTGTGCCCTGCCAGATTGGGGAAATGCACGGCAGCCATGCGCGCTTCCTCGCGCTGCAGATGGGCTGAGGTGTAGCCGATCAGCTCATTCAAGACCTTGTTGACCACTTCCCTGCCACGCCCCTCACTGGTGGCGGTATGCAACTCATTGACCAGATCCACCAGGTGCCGGTGGTCCGCATCGATCGGACCGTGGTCGATCACCAGATCGTCTGCCCATTCAAAGTAAGCCATGTGGTGACTCCGGTGGGTCAGGCGGGTGATGGCAGGGCCATCATGGCGCCGGGCGCATCATGCCGCCCCAGCCGAAACACGCTCACTGCATGCACCAGCCCCTGGGCCTGATGCTCCAGTGATTGCGCCGCCGCGGCCGCCTCTTCCACCAGTGCGGCGTTCTGCTGCGTCACCTGGTCCATCTGGCCGACGGCCTGGTTGATCTGGTCGATGCCGGACGACTGGTCCTGGCTGGCGGTCGTGATCTCGCGCATCAGGTCGGCCACGCGCCGCACATGGACCACGATCTCGTCCATCGTGCTGCCAGCTTGTTCCACCAGCTTGCACCCGTCATTGACATTGCTGACCGAGGCCCCGATCAGGTTCTTGATCTCCTTGGCCGCTTCGGCGCTGCGACCGGCCAGGTTGCGAACCTCGGCCGCCACCACCGCGAACCCACGCCCCTGTTCACCGGCACGTGCCGCTTCCACCGCCGCATTGAGCGCCAGCAGGTTGGTCTGGAAGGCGATGCCGTCGATCACGCCAATGATGTCGGCAATCCGGCTGGACGAGGTGTTGATGGCATCCATGGTGTGCACCACCTGCGACACCACATCCCCGCCTTTGACGGCCACGCTGGCGGCAGACTCCGCCAGCTGGCTGGCATGCTTGCCGCTCTCGTAGTTCTGCTTGACAGTGGAAGCCAGCTCCTGCATGGAGGCTGCTGTCTGCTCCAGCGCGCTGGCCTGCTCCTCGGTGCGGGACGACAGGTCAATGTTGCCGGCGGCAATCTGGCTGGTGGCCGTGGCCATGGCCTCCGAGCCGCCCCGCACCTGCTGCACGATCCTGACCAAGCTGTCGTTCATGTCCTGCAACGCTTGCAGCAACTGGCCGCATTCGTCACGCGTGCGCACCTGGATGTGCGTCCCCAGATCGCCGGACGCCACCGTGCGGGCAATCTGCACCGCCTCGCCCATGGGCCGTGTGATGGAACGGGTGATCAAGATCGAGCACAAAATGCCGGCCACCACACCGACGGCGCCCAGCACAAGCATCAGGCTGCGCGCGGCATGGATGTCGTCGCGCATCTCGGTGCTGCTGCGCTCCACCAATTTTTTCTGCAGATCGGTCAAGGCGTTGATCGGCTCCTGCAGCGCATCGAGTGCCGGCAGTGTCTCGCTGTTGAGAATGCGGATGGCCTCGTCCTTCTGCCCCTCCTCCACCAGCTTGGCCACCTGGCTGAACGACTTCACATACTTGACCCGCGCCTCCCCCAGGCGCGCCAGCAAGGCCCGGCCTTCGGGCAGGTAAATCAGCTGGTCCAGTGTCTTCAGCGCTTCATCGATGGTTTTCTTGTTGGCCTCGATCGCCGCCTTCACGCGTTTGACCTGCTCCGGGTCGGTTGCAATCAGCAACTCCATGGTGCGGCGCGCATTGGCCCGAGTAGTGGCATTGATGGTGTGTGCCGCATCGGCCTTGACCCAGTCCTTCTCGATGATGCGGTTGTTGATCTCGCCCACCTCCGTGAAACGCAGAACGCCCACCGTGATGACGCACAACAGCGTCACGATAAGCAGGCCGAAGCCCGCTCCCAACCGGGTTCCAATCTTGAGGTCACTGATCTTCATTTGATTTCCCCTTGCCTTGGCAAGTCACTGAACACGTGACAGCCATTCTCCGGGTTTAGGGAAACTGCGCCAAGCGAGGCCCTCCCCTAAAGGCGGTCAACTTGATATGCGTCAAATGTCCGGCAACTCGCGCCATCAACCACCACCACGCTGGGTATAGAGGTCAAAGCGCTTCATGAACGCATGCCGCTGCGCCTCATCCAGGCCGCTGAAAGCAAAGTCCAGCCGCAGACGCGGCAAACGCATGAGGGCGATGACGCGCGGCGGCGCCACCTGCCACGCCAAGCGGAGCTCACCCTCACCGATCGACACCCGGGCCAACGTGCCATTGATTTGGTAGACATGCGCGCCCACCGCGCGCGGCAGCCATGACAGCCACTCGGCTTCGGTGCAGGCCATGTCGCGCTCGAAGCGCTCGGGGTAGAAGGATTGCATTGCTGGTTGATCTCAAGGCATCGAAAGACTCAGCTTGATCAGGCCAGCAAGGCAGGCATGAATGAAGAGCCCGCTCAGCCACCCGCAATCGGTGGCCAGATCGCCAGCACGTCGCCTTCGACCAGCGTACGGCTCAGGCGCTGTTCCGGCGTGATGTAGTGGCCGTTCACCAGCACCAGATGCACCAGCTTGGGCGGCAGGCCAAAGGGTTCGATGATCTGGCTGATGCTGGCGTCCGACGCCACCTCCAGTTCGATCCGGTTGTCGCCGCGCGTTGCAGGCGGCAGGTAGTCGGTCAACGACGCAAACAGCTTGAATGTGATCTTCATCGACGCAACTTCACTCCGGCACACGGTGTCCATACTCATCGCCGCCGCGCGTCCAACGCGCCGCTCCACTTTCCCTGCGCCTGCGCGCTGGCCAGGTAGGCCGGCACCAGCTGGGTCGGGTCCTTCAGCAGCACGTCCTTCCAGGCACCTAATCTGATCTGCCCTTCCACCAGGCCGCGCATCACGCCCACATGCTCGGTCCAGCCCACGCTGTTGCAACCCACCAGCACATCGCCCTTGAACTGCAGGCTCAAGTGCCGGCCCTCGGCCAGGTCGGTCAGTTCCGCATGCTCGCCGCCGGGCACGCCCTGCCAGTTGCCGAAGCTGGCCGAGATCAGGCCCAGGGTGTCGAGCACGTTGATCTGTGTCACGCCCTTGAGTTCGGTACGCTGGCCCGCCATGTTGAGCGCCGCCACGCGGGCCTGCTCGGCCGCATTGGGCTGGATGGCGCTGACCACCGTGGTGCCGCTGACCTTGTCGAACGCTTCGGCGCAATCACCCGCGGCGTAGATGCCGGGCACATTGGTCTGCATGTGCTCGTCGGTCAGCACACCTTGCAGGCAGCGCACGCCCGAGCTTTCAAGAAAGCCGATCGACGGCTTGACGCCGGTGGCGCTGATGACCAGGTCCACGTTGAGCGTCTGGCCGTTCGACAGCCTGACATCCAGCGTGTTGTCCTTGCCCTGCGTGATCGCCTCCACGCGCGTGCCGGTGAACACCTGCACACCCTTGGCCTCGCACCACCGGCGGATCATGCCGCCAGCGACCGGACCCATCATGCGCGGCACCATGCGGTCGCCCATCTCCACCACGCTCAAGTGCACGCCGCGCATGGCCAGTGCCTCCATGATGATGCAGCCGATGAAACCAGCGCCCATCTGCAACACGCGCGCACCCTGGGTGGCACGCGCCTGGATGGCCCGAGCATCGGCCAGCGTCCAGCAGCTGTGCACGCCAGGCAGGTCGATGCCGGGAATCGGCGCGCGTGCCGGGTTGGAGCCCGTGGCAATCAGGAGCGTGTCGAAGACCAGCGTCTCGCCGTTGTCGAGCTGAACCCGGCGCGCCGCTGCGTCCACCCGGGTGGCGCGCGCCTGGCGCAAGTCGATCCCCAGCGACGGGTAGTGCGCTTCCCCCTTGCGCAGCCAGGTGCCGCGCTCGTCGATGTTGCCCATCAGCAGATAGGGAATCGCCATGCGCGAGTACGGCGCCTCGCGCTCCTCGCCCACCAGCGTGACGCGGTCACCCGGCGCATGCTTACGCAAGGTCTCGGCCGCAATCACGCCGGCCGGGCCGGCGCCCAGGATCACATGGTGCGCCATCGCCTACAGTCCCAAGCGCTTTTTGGTCGCAACAGTGGGCCGGCCTTCGGTGTCCCAGCCGCGCACCTCGTAGTACTTGGGCAGCATCTTGGCCAGTTCGTTGACCCGGCCCTTGGCTGGGCCGGTCTTGGCGGGCTCGGTCAGCAGGCGCTTCGGTAAAGAGTCATCCGCCTTGGTGAGGCCGGCGCGGTTGTTGAACTCGCGCTCCATGTTCCAGATACGCTCGCCGATCTTCTCCAGCTCTTCGGTGGTGTACTGCTCGCCAATGGCGCCCTGCAGCTGCGGCGCCAGGTCGGCCAGGCCCCAGGCGAAGGTGGTGAAGATGCACAGACCGGACGAATCGAAGGCGGCGGTGGCATCCTGGAAAGCCTTCACCAGTTCCGGCTTGCCCTCGTGTTCCAGCGGGTCGGTCTTGACCGGAATGCCCAGCACCTCGGAGGCGATGGTGTAACCGCGCAGGTGGCAGCCGCCGCGGTTGCTGGTGGCATAGGCCAGGCCGATGCCCTGGATGCCGCGCCCGTCATAAGCCGGGAACTCCTGGCCCTTGGAGGTCATGGACAGTTCAGGGTGGCCGTACTTGGCCGTCAGGCGCTTGCTGCCCTGGCCGATTTCCTTGCCGAAGCCCCGGCCGTGCACCGTCTCGTCCACCAGGAAAGCCAGCGCCTTGGCGGAGCCGAAGGGCGCCTCGATGCCGATCTGCTCTTTGGTGAGCACGCCTTTTTCATAGAGCTCCATCACCGCGCCTACGGTGGCGCCGAAGCTGATGGGGTCGATGCCTTCCTCGTTGCAGATCATGGTGGCGTACTGCAGGCACTCCAGGTCGTTCACGCCATTGGCCGCGCCCAGCGCCCAGGCTGCCTCGTACTCCAGGCCGCCGGAGGCGCCCCAGTACTGCGGCTTGTTGGCCACGGTGAAGTGGTTCTCGTCCATCTTGCTGATGCGCCCGCAGGCGATGGTGCAGCCGAAGCAGGCCTGGTTGGTCACCAGCTGCTTCTTGCCGTCGGTCTTGCGCGGCGTGGCCATGGCCTCGGCCGAAATGTCCTTGGCGCCTTCGAACTGCACGTCCTGGTGGTTGCGCGTCGGCAGCGCGCCCACCTCGTTGATGACGTTCATCAGCACCTGGGTGCCGTAGGCCGGCAAGCCCTGGCCGGTGACGGCGTTGTCCTTGAGGATCTGTTTCTTCTCGGCCACGGCCTTCATGAAGGCTTTGGGGTCGCGGATGTTGCCCACGCCCTTGGTGCCCCGCACGGCAATCGCCTTCAGGTTCTTGCTGCCCATCACCGTGCCCACGCCGGAGCGGCCGGCGGCGCGGTGCAGGTCGTTCACCACGGCCGCGAACAGCACACCGTTCTCGCCCGCCTTGCCGATGCTCGACACACGCACCAGCGGGTCCTGAAGGCTCTTTTTCAGTGCCTCCTCGGTCTGCCACACGCTCTGGCCCCACAGGTGAGTGGCGTCGCGCAGCTCGGCCACGTCGTCATTCACGTACAAGTAGACCGGCTTCGGGCTCTTGCCCTCGAAGATCACCATGTCCCAACCGGCCATCTTGAACTCGGCACCCCAATAGCCGCCCGAGTTGGAGCAGGCAATGGCGCCGGTCAGCGGGCTCTTGGTGATGACGGTGTAACGCCCACCGGTGGAGGCCATGGTGCCAGTCAATGGGCCGGTGGCCCAGATGATCTTGTTGTCCGGCGACAGCGGATCGACCTTGGCGTCGACCTCTTCCACCAGGTATTTGGAGCCCAGGCCGCGCGAGCCGAGGTAGGCCTGCGCCCAGTCCATGTTGAGGGGTTCGGACTTGACGGTGCCCGCAGTCAAGTTGACGCGGAGAATTTTTCCTGCCCAAGACATAGTCGTTCTCCTTAAGCGGCCGAAGGTTGATTGCCGAGCTTGTTGGCCCACTGCTCCATCCGGCCCAGGCCGGTCCAGTTGGCGTCGATGAAGGTGATGGCGCCGGTCGGGCAGGCCGTGGCGCACGCCGGATCGCCGCCGCACAGGTCGCACTTCTGCACCTTGCCGGTCTCCTGCACGTAGTTGATGGTGCCGAAGGGGCAGGCGATGGTGCAGACCTTGCAGCCGACACAGGTGCTGTCGTTCACCACCTTGGCGCCGGTGGCCTTGTCCACCGTGATGGCCTCCACCGGGCAGGCATGCAGGCACCAGGCCTCGTCGCACTGGGTGCAGGTGTAAGGCACTTTCTTGCCGGTGTGATGGAAGTCGAACACCTTGATGCGCGACTTGGCGGTAGCGAAGGTACCGTAGTTCTCGAAGGAACAGGCCATTTCGCACTGCAGACAGCCGGTGCACTTGTCTGCGTTGATGTGCAACACCTTTTGCATGGAGGTCTCCTCTGGGTAGTCGTGCGGCCGCACTTGCCTATGAAATGAAATACATAGGAATTGTTGAAGCAGACCGCGGGCAAATCCCTAGGGAGAACCCTAGTCGGGATAGGTCGAATCCGGCAAAATTCTCAAAATGCAACACCACCCCAGGTGGCGACAGGCATCATCGCCAACCTGACCACCAGCGCACCATCCCATGTCCGTGTCCTCGTCCACATTGCCCGCCTCGCGCCTGAGCCGCATTGCCCAGGCACGGCAACTGGCCTTGCACGACACCGCGCCCTTGCCCAGCGGCCTGGTCGAGCCGTGGATCGTGCGCTCATGGCAGCGCTGCATGGCGCAAGGCCAGCGCCCGGGTGAGCGCGTGGCCTTCGAGTCCGTGTCGACCCAGGCCATGCGCCAGACGTCGGAAGCCAACCAAACGCTGGTACAGGCGGCGCGCCCCATCCTCAAGCAGCTCGGCCGCACGCTGGCCGACACGCGCTACTTCGCCATCCTCACCAACCACGACGGCGTGGTGGTGGATGTGGACGGCCCGATCGACCGCAGCGACCAGCGCGCCGCGGTCATCACACGCGTCGGGGTCGACCTGTCGGAACGCAGCGTGGGCACCACCGCCATCGGTGCCGCCCTGCGTGAACTGCAGCCGGTGTGGCTGCATCGCGGCGAACACTTCTACAACGACACCTCGGTCTACAGCTGCGCCGGCACACCGCTGTTCGGTCCGGACGGCCGCTGCATCGGCATGCTGGACCTCACCGGCGTCGAGGCACCGGAGCGCCCGGAACTCAGCCACTTGGCCCTGCACTCGGCGCACGCCATTGAAAACGCGCTGGTGCTGCAACGCCCGCACCAGCTGCTGCTGCGGCTGAACTGGTCTGGCCGGCCACTGGGCGAGGACGCCGACGGCCTGCTCACGCTGGATGCCGACGGCCGCGTGACAGCAGCCAACCGCACCGCACGCCAGCTGCTGCCCCAGCTCGGCTTGGCCGGCCATGATGACCTGCACAGCCGCGACCTCTTTGCCCTGCCGTTTGAAATGCTGTTCGACGCCGCGCGCCATGGCAACAGTGCCATCGAGGTGCCGCTGTGGTCCGGCCTGCGTTTGCAGGTGCAGGCCAGCCTCAATGCGCGCGGCATGCCACCCGCGCCAAGACTGTCCATGCCAATGGCCCCCGCTGCGACCATGCGCCCGCTCAAGGAAGTCGAGTCCGACTTGATCCGCAAGGCGGTGGAAGAAGCGCGCGGCAACGTGGCGCAGGCCGCACGTGCCTTGGGCATCAGCCGCGCCACCGTCTACCGCAAGCTCGGCAACGGTAACGGCAAGCGGGGATAAAGGCTAACGGGGCTGAGACACCCCGCTTTTCTCCAACGTTCTTTACGCCAGACCTTCGGCCTTGAGTGCCGCCTGCACGGCTGGGCGCGCGGCCACGCGGCCTAGGTAGGCCGTGAGGTGGGTCAACGCGCTGATGTCGATCTTCACCACCTTGGTCCAGCCCACCACGGTGAACAGGTAGGCATCGGCCACGGTGAAGTCCGCGCCCATCAGGTAGTCGCGACCGGCCAGTTGCTCGTTCACCCAGGCCAGGCGGCGCTCGATGTTGGCACGCGCAGCGTCCTTCCAGTCCTGCGAGGCCGCGGGGTTGAACTGCGGCGTGAAATTGCGGTGCAACTCCATGCCGACGAAAGTCAGCCAGCTCTGCAGCTGGTAGCGCGCCAGCGTGCCGTTGGCGGGTGCCAGCTTCTTTTCGGGCTTGAGGTCGGCCAGGTACTGCACGATGGCCGGGCCTTCAGTCAGCAGCGTGCCGTCGTCCAGCAGCAGCGCCGGCACATAACCCTTGGGATTGATGGCCAGATAGTCGGCACCCGAAGCGGTCTTCTTGCTCTTGAAGTCCACCGCCTCGGTTTCGTAAGGCAGGCCCAGTTCTTCGAGCACGATGTGGGGAGACAGGGAACAGGCGCCAGGCTTGATGAAGAGTTTCATGGTGTGTAGGTCGATGATGGTTGATGCTCCCACGCGCACCCCAGCGCGCGGCTCCAGAGCCCCAACAGTGTAGGCAATCCATGCCGGCCTTGCTGAGCGCCGGGCAATGGCCCCGCCCGCTCAGGCCACCAGCGTGCGGTGTTTTTCCAGCGCCTCGCGCACGATGGGGTGCACACCCTCACCTTCTTCTTGCAGCAACTGCAGAAACTCATGCCGCATGCGCGGGTCCCAGAACTTCTTCAGGTGAGTGGCAATACCTTCCAGCGCTTCCGTGCGGTCGGGCATGGATTCGAAAAAAGTGCCAATCTGGTTGGCCATGCGGATCAGGTGTTCGCGGTTCATGGTGTTCAGTGGTTGAGGTTGCGGACTTCAAGATGGATGCGTTCGGCATGGCTGTAGACCGACAGATCCTGCCCGCGCGCAAAACCCAGCAGCGTGACGCCGCAGCCCTGCGCGGTGTCGATGGCCAGGCCGGTCACGCCCGAGACGGCCGCCAGCAGGCTGACGCCGGCGCTGGCCGTCTTCTGCACCATCTCGTAGCTGGCGCGGCTGGTCACGGCGATGAAACCTTCACACACGGGCAGGTGAGCGCGTGCCGCGGCGCCCAGCAGCTTGTCGAGCGCGTTGTGGCGGCCCACGTCTTCGCGCAGCAGCGTTATCTCGCCACCGGCCGTGCACCAGGCCGCCGCGTGCGAGGCGCCCGTGACGCCCAACAGCAGTTGGCGCTCGCGCATGCGGGCCAGTGCCCGCGACACGGCCGCAGCCTCGAAGCACTGCATGGCGACCAGCGGCGTCGGCGTACGCACCGCCTGTTCCAGGCTGTCGGTGCCGCACAGGCCGCAGCCGGTGCGCCCGGCCAGGCTGCGGCGCCGGTCCTTCAGGCGCGCGAAGCAGGAAGAAGCCACATCGAGCGCCAGCGTGATGCCCTGCACCGTTTCGATCTGCTCGATGTCATAGATCTGCGCCGGGCTGTCCACAAGGCCTTCGCTGCAACTGAAGCCCACTGCGAAGTCTTCCAGGTCAGACGGCGTGGCCAGCATCACGGCGTGCGAAACGCCGTTGTAGACCAGCGCCACCGGCACTTCCTCGGCCACCCAGTCGGTGGTCTGAAAGACTTCGCCGCCGCGCAGACCGCTCACGGCGGTGGCGCGGGCGCCGGCCACCGGTGGGTAAGGCAGTTCATACATCTGCATGGTGCTGCTCCTTATTTGCCCACCACCACAGTGGCTTCGGAAGGGTGTGCCGCTTGCAGCAGGTGCTGCTGCTCGTCGTTGAAGCGCGCGTAGCCTTTTTGCCACTCGGAAGGCTGCGCCACTGGCATCACCTGCACTGCCGTCACCTTGTACTCGGGGCAGTTGGTGGCCCAGTCGGAGTTGTCGGTGGTGATGACGTTGGCACCCGACTCGGGGAAGTGGAAGGTGGTGTAGACCACACCCGGCTGCACGCGCTCCGTGACGCGGGCACGCAGCACGGTTTCGCCGGCCCGGCTCTGAATACCGACCCAGTCGCCGTCCTTCACGCCTCGCTCCTCGGCGTCGTGCGGGTGGATCTCCAGCCGGTCTTCACTGTGCCAGGCCACGTTGTCGGTGCGGCGGGTCTGCGCGCCCACGTTGTACTGCGACAGGATGCGCCCGGTGGTCAGGATGAGCGGGAACTTGCGCGTCACCTTCTCGTCGGTGGCCACGTACTGCGTGATGATGAAGCGCCCCTTGCCGCGCACGAACTGATCGATGTGCATGGTCTCGGTGCCCAACTCGGCGGTGGTCTCGTTGCAGGGCCATTGCACGCTGCCATGCAACTCGATCTTCTCGTAGCTCACGCCGCGGAAGGTGGGCGTGAGCGCCGCGATCTCGGCCATGATTTCGCGCGGGTGCTGGTAATCCATCGGGTAGCCCAGGGCATTGGCCAGCATCTGCGTGATTTCCCAATCCGCATAACCCGCCTTGGCCGGCATGACCTTGCGCACGCGCGAGATGCGGCGCTCGGCGTTGGTGAAGGTGCCGTCCTTTTCCAGGAACGATGAACCGGGCAGGAACACATGCGCGTACTTGGCGGTCTCATTCAGGAACAGGTCCTGCACCACGATGCACTCCATCGCCTCCAGTGCGGCAGCCACGTGCTGGGTGTCGGGGTCGGACTGCACGATGTCCTCGCCCTCGCAGTACAGGCCCAGGAAATTGCCCGAGAGCGCGGCATCGAACATGTTCGGAATGCGCAGGCCCGGCTCGGGGTTGAGCGTTACGCCCCAGGCACTCTCGAACTCGCTGCGCACCGTGCTGTCGGAGATGTGGCGGTAACCCGGCAGCTCGTGCGGGAAAGAGCCCATGTCGCAGGCGCCCTGCACATTGTTCTGGCCGCGCAGCGGGTTCACGCCCACGCCCTCGCGCCCCACGTTGCCGGTGGCCATGGCCAGGTTGGCAATGCCCATCACCATGGTGGAGCCCTGCGCGTGCTCGGTGACGCCCAGGCCGTAGTAAATGGCCGCACGCGGACGCTGCCCCGCAGCGTCCGTTCCATCGTTCGCGCCGGTCGCATAGAGTCGGGCTGCACCACGGATAGCTTCGGCAGCCACACCCGTCACGGTGGCCATGGCTTCGGGTGAATTCTCCGGCCGCGCCACGAACTCGCGCCATTCATTGAAGGACTTGTCGTCGCAACGTTCGGCGATGTAGTCCGCTGCCAGCAGGCCTTCGGTCACCACCACGTGCGCCAGCGCCGTGATCAGCGCCACGTTGGTGCCGGGCTTGAGCTGCAGGTGGTAGTCGGCCTGCACGTGCGGGCTCTTCACCAGGTCGATGCGGCGCGGGTCCACCACGATCAGCTTGGCACCAGCGCGCAGCCGCTTTTTCAAACGCGAGCCGAACACCGGGTGGCCGTCGGTCGGGTTGGCGCCGATCACCATGATCACGTCCGCCTGCTCCACCGATCGAAAAGTCTGCGTGCCGGCCGAGGTGCCGAAGGTCTGGCCCAGGCCGTAGCCGGTGGGCGAGTGGCAGACACGGGCACAGGTGTCCACGTTGTTGTTGCCGAAGGCGGCGCGCACCAGCTTCTGCACCAGGTAGGTCTCTTCGTTGGTGCAACGGCTGGAGGTGATGCCACCCACCGCGTCACGCCCGTGCTTGGCCTGGATGCGCTTGAATTCGCTGGCCGCGTAGTGGATGGCTTCGTCCCAGCTCACTTCTTGCCATGGATCGTGGATGCTCTTGCGGATCATGGGCGTGGTGATGCGGTCCTGGTGCGTGGCGTAACCCCAGGCGAAGCGGCCTTTCACGCAGGCGTGGCCCTCGTTGGCCTTGCCGTCTTTCCACGGCACCATGCGCACCACCTCGTTGCCCTTCATCTCAGCCTTGAAGCCGCAGCCCACGCCGCAGTAGGCACAGGTGGTGATGGCGGTGTGCTCGGGCTGGCCGAGCCAGATGACGCTCTTTTCCTGCAGCGTGGCCGTGGGGCAGGCTTCCACACAGGCGCCGCAGCTCACGCATTCGCTTTCCATGAAGGGCTGGCTCTGCCCCGGCGAAACCCGGCTGTCGAAACCCCGGCCCGAGATGGTGAGTGCAAACGTGCCCTGCGTTTCCTCACAGGCACGCACGCAGCGGTTGCACACGATGCACTTGGAGGCATCAAAACTGAAGTACGGGTTTGAGGCATCAATCGGGGCTTTGGCGCCGTCTTTAAAGTGGGTAGCGCTATCAATACCATAGCGCACCTCGCGCAGGCCGGTCACGCCTGCCATGTCCTGCAACTCGCAGTTGCCGTTGGCGGAACAGGTCAGGCAGTCCAGCGGGTGGTCGGAGATGTAGAGCTCCATCACGTTCTTGCGCAGCTCCTGCAGCTTGGGGGTCTGCGTGTGCACCTTCATGCCAGCTTCGGCCGGCGTGGTGCAGCTGGCCGGGAAGCCGCGGCGGCCCTCCACTTCCACCAGGCACAGGCGGCAGGAGCCGAAGGGCTCCAGGCTGTCGGTGGCACAGAGCTTGGGCACCTTGACGCCGGCGTCCATCGCCGCGCGCATGAGCGAGGTGCCTTCCGGTACGGTGACACTCTGGCCGTCGATCTCCAGCGTGACTTCTTTTTCCGACACACGCAGGGGCGTGCCGTAGTCGGTTTCTTTGAGATGGTCGAGCATGGAAGTTCCTTTCAGGCGGCCTTGCGGTCCGGGTTGGTCAGGCCGAAGTCTTGCGGGTAATGGTTGAGGGCCGACAGCACCGGGAACGGCGTCATGCCGCCCATGGCGCACAGCGAGCCGTTGACCATGGTGTCGCACAGGTCGCGCAGCAGCTTGACCTGCTGTGGCCTCTGCTGTACATCGCCCCGGGTGATGCGGTCGATCACCTCCACCCCGCGCGTGGAGCCGATGCGGCAGGGCGTGCACTTGCCGCAGCTTTCCACCGCGCAGAAGTCCATGGCATAACGTGCCAGCTTGGCCATGTCGGCCGTGTCGTCATGCACCACGATGCCGCCGTGCCCCACGGTGGCGCCCACCGCGGCCCAGCCTTCGTAGTCCATCGGCAAATCCCATTGCGCTTCCGGCACGTAGGCGCCCAGCGGGCCACCCACCTGCACCGCCTTGATGGGCCGGCCACTGGCCGTGCCGCCGCCGTAGTCGACCATCAATTCGCGCAGCGTCACGCCAAAGGCTTTCTCCACCAGGCCGCCGTATTTGATGTTGCCCGCCAGTTGAATGGGCAGCGTGCCCTTGGAGCGGCCCACGCCGTAGTTGGCGTAGAACGCCGCGCCGCGCGCCAGGATGATGGGCACCGAGGCAAAGGTGATCACGTTGTTGATCACCGTGGGCTGACCGAACAGGCCCTTGAGCGCGGGGATGGGCGGCTTGGCGCGCACCACACCGCGCTTGCCCTCGATGCTCTCCAGCATGGCGGTTTCTTCGCCGCACACATAACTGCCCGCGCCCTTGCGCACTTCCAAATGGAAGGCGCGGCCCGAGCCCAGCACGCCCTTACCGTCTTTATTGCCCAGGAAACCCGCCGCCACGGCCTTGGTGATCGCTTCGTTCAGCGTTTGAATGGCGTGCGGGTACTCGCTGCGCACATAGATATAACCGCGCGTGGCACCGGTGGCCAAGGCAGCAATCGTCATGCCTTCGATCAGCATGAACGGGTCGCCCTCCATGGTCATGCGGTCGGAGAAGGTGCCTGAGTCGCCCTCGTCCGCGTTGCACACCACGTACTTCTGCACCGCCTGGGCCGCCGCCACCGTCTTCCACTTGATGCCGGCCGGAAAGGCCGCGCCACCGCGCCCGCGTAGACCTGAGTCCAGCACCTGCTGCACCACGTCACCCGGCTGCAGTTGCAGTGCGCGACGCAAACCAGCGTACCCCTCGTGCGCCTGGTAGTCGGCCAGCGACACGGGGTCGGTGATGCCCATGCGCGCAAAGGTCAGCCGCTCCTGGCGACGCAAGAAGGGGATATCGGCCGTGCGCCCCTGGCTCAGCGGGTGCCGGCCGCCGGCGTGAAAGCCGGCATCGAACAGGCTGGCCACGTCTTCCGGCTGAACCGGCCCGTAGGCTATGCGGCCGGCCGGGGTGTCCACCTCCACCAGCGGCTCCAGCCAGAACAGGCCGCGTGAGCCGTTGCGCACCAGCTCAATCCTCAGGCCACGCTGATGTGCCTGCAGCTTGATCACCGCGGCCACCTCGTCGGCACCCAACGCCACGGCCGCGGAATCACGCGGCACATAAATCTTGATAGGGCTCATGCCGCCTCCTTCAACTGCGCCAGCAGATGGTCAAACTTGGCGTGGCTCACCCGCGCGTAAGGCTTGTCGTTGATGCTCATGGACGGCGCCGTGGCGCACAGGCCCAGGCAGTAGACCGGCTCCAGCGTCACGTCGGCGTTCTGGGCCTGGCGGCTGGCGTGCTCCCACAGCGCGTCCGAGCCGCAGGCCTGGCAGGCTTCGGCCCGGCAGACCTGTACCACGGTGCCCTTGGCCGGCTCGGAGCGGAAGTGGTGGTAATAGGTGATGACACCATGCACCTCGGCACGCGAGAGGTTCAGTGCCTCGGCAATCTCGGCCACGGCGTCGGCCGGCACATGGCCCAGTTCGTCCTGGATGGCATGGAGGATAGGGAGCAGCGCCCCCGGCATGTGACGCTTTTCGTCCAGCACCCGGCGGAGGGGGTAATCCCCCCGATAAACCAATGGCCCCAGAAGTAGAATTTTCGAAGAAGGAAGTTCTACGTGAAGAAGTCGAGATTTACCGACAGCCAGATCATGGCTGCCTTGAAGCGTGTTGAAGCCGGTCTGCCGGTACCGGAG
>JAUXVI010000025.1 GCA_030680575.1 Hylemonella sp. | reverse complement strand
TCCTGCTACCTTGCCCGGCTCGCATCAATAGAGTGACCGGTCTGAGCAACAAAGCGGTCGCTTGAGACCCTGCTCGGCCAATGACCAGTTGCGCAACACGCGAACTTTCAGGCGTTAGGTTCGAGTGTCGGAGATCAGCCTGATGCACTTCTTGGGGAAAAATAGGTCAAGGACTGCACTTGGCCGATAGGAACACCAACACAGTTGCGCTGGCGCTAGCTTTCTTCGGCTACATCAGCGCTCATTGCTGTTGCCACTGCGCGATTAGGTGGTGGATTGGCGACGCGAATCAGTGGAGGTTTTGTTGTGCGAACGCATTGTGGATTTGCTGCAAAAACTCAACCCAGGCAGGTCGGCTCCGACCTGTCAATCTGCCGTTCCGTCTGACATCTTGACGACGCGCAAGGGCAGATGCGTTACTGGACGCTCGGCGTTGGCTGCTGAAAGGCTGTGTACCGCGTCGCCCACCGCCTTGTAGTCTCGCCAGAACCGCTCAAGTGCAGGCCCGCCTCCGGCCATTTGAACCGCGCGGATGAGGCCGGCGTGGGCTGCCACCATATGCGTGAGCTGGGCTTCCAGCCGCTTGATGTCCTGCCGGTAGCCTGCGGCCTGGTCTTGCAGACTGCCGGCGCCCCCACCTCCTGCGACGATTTTGCGTACTCCTTGCTGCTGTGCCTGGGCCGCAGCGATGAGCGCGCTTCTAGCCTCATTGCGCGTGAACGCTGAAGGGTTCTTCAACGTGCTGTGGCGCCGTGCCACCTCCCGCGCCGTGATGTCGATGTTGTCGGTGAGTAGCGTGTTGAGGATGTCGGCCAGCTCCTCGTTCTTGGGGTCTAAGAGCAGCCTCATTTGAAGATGTCCTCTTTCAGGGTGGAATGGTCGATGCCGTCTGCGAAGACGGATTGGTTCGGTTGGGCGTGAAGCGCAGCCGACACACCAGCAATCAGCCGCTCGGCATGGGCAATCTGGTTCTTGCGCCCCACGGTGGTGGCCGGCTTGCAACGAGCCGCGTCCCGCATCGCCACGAGCTTCGAGCGAAGGTCTTCAAGAGTCACCCGGTGCTCAGCGACCCCGCTGGCCGTAAAGTGCTTGCACTGGTCGAAGCACTTGAGGTGTCGAGTGCAGGGATTGACAGAGAAGCTGTTGGTGCAGAAACCGTACGGCGTGACGTGGAAGCCATCTGCGTTGGCCGCCAAGTAGATGAAGGCTGCTTCATCACCGCTCTCGTGCTGGATGCGCTTAAACGATTGCCCCAAATGGCTTTGCAGCGCCATACCACTGACGACCATCTTGCCCACCAATTCCTTGGCGCTTCCTGCGGGAAGGACCTTGGACGCTGCAGGCGGCAGTTTGACGAAGCTCAACTTCTCTGCGAGGTTGCGATGGTCATACTCGTAGCTCTGAGCGACGGTCCGTCGACCGAACTGGTGCGTAATGATGGTGTCAGGCACATTCTTACGGAACATCTCTGTGTTCATGAGATGCCGAAGACTGTGCGGCTTGATTGACATCAACTTCGACTCAGGCGACCGTCCGTACACACTGAACATCGACCGGCCTGCATGACGTCCTAGGACGCCCGTCGTGTCAGCAGAACAAGCGCTCGCTGTAATTCGCCAACTTGACCCTCGGCGAACTCCAGCCGTACCGTGCTGCCAGCTGCAAAGACCTCCCAGTGACGGTCCGCCAACCTCACCACCGACTCCCGTCCGGAATACTTGTCGAAAAGGGTCATCAACGCGGGGGCAGCGGGCCACTTCCAGTCCAAGGGAGATTTCCCACCATGCTCGGACTGAGGTTGCGGGAGGGCGATTTCAATGGCGTGGTTCACGCAGAAATCCCCCGCATAAGACTAGTCTTTTCAGCAAACAGTGTGTTCCATGCTTGCATCAAGTCGTCCTGAATCGCCGCACGTGCGTAGTGCTCAGGCATGGCTGACCTCGCTGACCATCCGAAGAACGCCCGCATCCGTTGGATTGCCAACTCGCGGTCGGGGTTCAGCTCCATAAACATCGTGTATCTGGCCGTGGCGCAGGTGT
Source organism: Hylemonella sp. (assembly GCA_030680575.1). Lineage (GTDB taxonomy): Bacteria > Pseudomonadota > Gammaproteobacteria > Burkholderiales > Burkholderiaceae_C > Hylemonella. The sequence goes on along the minus strand of JAUXVI010000025.1, from coordinate 96,029 downwards.
GTCGCAGGTCGTGAGGCGAAATGTTCGTCTTGCCGCCAGATCTATCGAAGAGGCTTTGGATTGCCTCGGGTGCCAGGGCATCCGTCAGTTTCCTGAAGACCTTACTTAGTGCCTCGGCAGAGAGCGGGGCCCCCGCCTTGGTGGTCAGTAGGAAACCATGTCCGGCATCGGTAGGTCGATGCTCGGCGGCGAAGTGCTGGTAGAGCAGAGCTAAGTCCTCTGACACCGGAATTTGCCTGTGGGATTCCAGAGTTTTGATGCGTGGCGTGGTCGACCTCGGATCGTTCTCGAACACCGTGGTGATGTCAAGCCAACGAACCACCTCTCCTGACTCCGGGTCCACGTCTTCCTTCAAGGAGTCACAGGCCAACAGCAGTGCTTCGCCACGACGGAGCCCAGCCAGCAGCATTAGGTTGACGATGAGCCAGTTCCGCACGCGCGTTTGATACCCCTTGAAAGGATTTCGAGGCGAGCTGGGATGCGCTACCTCAAGGAGGTCCAGCAGCGTTGTTTTCGGCAGCGCACGAATGAAGCGGAAGCCACCGAGACGGGGGGCGCGCATCCTGCCCATGGCTGCCAGCATAGAAGCAGCTGCGGCCCACTCTGGGTTACTAGGCGCTAAGCGTTTGGCCAGCGATTGCACGAATGCTCTGACTACGCCCCACCGCTGAACATCAGTCGTGTTGTAGGCCGGGTCTGAGGTTGTCGTTAGATAGAACGACTCCACCATGAGCATCACGCCCTCAGCGTCCCGAGTGCTCATACCCTCGTCGAAGGCGTCGGCACCGAAGCGTTCGTCACAGTACCGATAAAAGCTGTCCAGATGCTGGAGGTACAGCTTTCGCGTGCTGGTCGCCTGAGAACTACTCGTGAGGCCTAGGGACCACGCCGTGGACCATAGTCTTGGCATGTGTCTCACGGGGTCAACGATGACATGTTCAGGAACTGCTTGAGTACGGACGAGCACTGGAGATAACGGTTGGGGATACCTCTACGTACAGAGCTTTCCCTCTAATTGAAATGCAACACTGGCCATGGTACCTCTTAATTGACGAGTGCTTTGTTGACCTGGCGGGCGTGGGCGGCGACCTGACACAGCGCGGCCACCGCATGCGCGAGCAACTGCTGCAATGGGTCGGCATTCCCAGTGGCGTCGGCATCGGGCCGACCAAGACACTGGCCAAGCTGGCCAATCACATTGCCAAGACCACCGCGCATCAGCCGGGGCGTTATCCGGCGCAACTGGCGCAGGTCTGCAATCTGAGTGCCCTGTCACCTGCGGCGTTACAGGCGGTTCTGGCCGCGACCCGGGTGAGCGAGATCTGGGGTGTCGGCCGGCGGCTGGGGGCTCAGCTTGAGACCTGCGGTATTCACAATGCGCTCGACCTGGCGCAACTCGACCCCACCACGGTCCGTCGCCGCTGGTCGGTGGTGCTGGAACGGACGGTGCGAGAACTGCAGGGCGTTCCCTGCATCGCCCTGGAGGGGGGCGGCAGCGGCAAACAGCAGATTGCCGTGACCCGTTCCTTTGGCCAGCCGGTGACGGCGCTGCCAGACCTGGAAGAAGCGGTCACTGTCTTCGCCAGCCGTGCCGCCGAGAAGCTGCGCCGCCAGCACGGTGCGGCTGCGCAGGTGATGACCTACATTCGCACCAGTCCGTTTCGGCAGACGCCGCAGTATTCGCGCGCCAGCATGATGCCGCTGCAACGGCCGAGCAGCGAGACGGGGGCCATCGTGCGTGCCGCGCTCGCGGGCTTGCGTACGGCCTACCGGCCGGGGTTCAGTTATGCCAAGGCCGGGGTGTTCCTGTTGGACCTGCAGACCGGCGCGGTGCAGCAGGGCGAACTCGGGTTCGATGACCGTGAACTGCCGAATCCGCATGGCGCGCGCTTGAGCGACGTGCTCGATCGCCTGAACCAGCGCTACGGCCAGGACACGGTTTTTGTGGCCAGCGCCGGGCTGGGGGGCTTACAGCGTGTGTGGTCAATGAAGCAGGAACACCGCTCCCCGCGCTATACGACGTGCTGGGAGGAATTGCCCGTTGCACGGGCTTGAATCCGGCTTCATGAGTTCAATTTTTTTGAACTCAGTCAACAACACTATTCAAAAACGGGGAATCGCTCGCGGCCTAGACTCAACGCATGCCATCCAGCAACACTTCCCCAAAGCGCTACAGCGGTCCAGCCATCGTGCTGCACTGGCTGCTCGGCTTCGCCCTGATCGGTCTCTTCATTGTTGGTCTGTACATGACCGACCTGCCGTTTTCGCCGCAGCGCCTCAAGCTCTACAACTGGCACAAGTGGGCTGGCGTCACGATCCTCACGCTGTCGCTACTGCGCCTGCTGTGGCGCCTGACGCACCGTCCGCCGGCGCTGCCCGACGCAATGGCCGCCGCCATGCCGCGCTGGCAGCACTGGGCCCACCACGGCACACACCATGCGTTGTATGCGCTGTTTTTCGCCGTGCCGTTGCTGGGCTGGGCCTACAGCTCGGCGGCCGGTTTTCCCGTCGTGCTGTTCGGCGTGCTGCCCTTGCCCGACTTCGTGTCGGCCGACAAGGCGCTGGCCGAACTGATCAAGCCCTGGCACAAGTTCAGTGCCTATGCCATGGCCGCGCTGGTGCTGCTGCACGTGGCGGCTGCGCTCAAGCACCAGTTGATCGACCGCGATGGCCTGCTCCTGCGCATGTTGCCAGGCCGTCGTTGAATTTTTCAAGGAGTTTTCATGCACCTCATTCAATCCGCTTCCCGTCTGTTGCTGGTGCTGGCTGCACTCGGCGGCGCCAATGCCGTGTTGGCCCAGCAGAAACTGGTGCCGGCGCAAAGCGAGATCGTGTTCGTCAGCAAGCAGATGGGTGTGCCGGTCGAAGGTCGCTTCAAGAAATTTGATGCGCAGATCAGCTTCAACCCCGCCAAGCCTGACACCAGCAAGATCGCTTTCACGGTGGATACCGGCAGCGCCACGCTGGGTGTGCCCGAGACCGATGCCGAACTGCCCAAGCCCACCTGGTTCAACGTGCCCAAGTTCCCGCAGGCCACCTTCCAGTCCAGTAGCGTCAAGGGGCAGGGGGCCGGCAAGTTCGAAGTGGCGGGCAAGCTCAGCATCAAGGGCTTCAGCCGCGACGTGGTGGTGCCGGTGACGCTGACGCAAAACGGCGCAGCCACCACCGCCACGGGCACCTTCTCGCTCAAGCGCCTGGCGTTCAAGATCGGCGAGAACGAGTGGTCCGACACCTCCATGGTGGCCGACGACGTGCAGGTCAAATTCAAGCTCGCGCTCACCGGCGTGGGCAAGCTGTAATCATTTTCTTCAACCCTTCATACGAGGAGTCTTTCTCATGCGCAAATCCAAGTTCGCTTTTGCTGTTGTTGCTGCTGCCACCCTGCTGGCTGGCGCCGCCCAAGCCCAGACCGCTTCCTACGCCATCGATCCGACCCACACCTTCGCGACCTTCGAGATCAGCCACTTCGGTGCCTCGGTCAACCGCGGCCGCTTCGACAAGAAAGAAGGCTCCGTGCAGTTCGATAAAACAGGCAAGAGCGGCAAGGTGGAACTGACGATTGACGTCACCTCCATCAACACCGGCACCGCCGCTTTCGACAAGCACCTGCAGAGCGCCGACCTGTTCGACACCGCCAAGCACCCGACCGCCAAGTTCGTGGCCGACAAGTTCAGCTTCAACGGTGACAAGGTCAGCGAAGTGGCCGGCACCCTGACGCTGCTGGGCAAGACCAACCCCGTGGCCCTGAAGGCCAACCAGTTCACCTGCTACCAGAACCCCATGCTCAAGCGTGAGGTGTGCGGTGGTGACTTCGAAACCGTCATCGACCGTACGGCCTACGGCATGAACTACGGCGTGGACTGGGGCTTCCCCAAGAACGTGCGCATCGTGGTGCAGGTGGAAGCCGTCAAGCAGTAAGTCACTGCCTGCTGTATCCCCGAAGCCGGTCTGGCAACAGGCCGGCTTTTTTTTGATCTGGCGCAATGGGATACGGGTGGTGCTTGACATCCATAGCCAATGGTAATTTAATAAGAATCATTCTTATTTGAAATCGTTTGGACAGCTATGTTGGAAACACTGGTCATCGCCTTGCGTGAAGGCATTGAAGCCTTTCTCATCGTCGCCATCACCCTGGCTTATTTGCGCAAGACGGGGCGCACGGCGCTGGCGCCTGCCGTCTACGTTGGCACCGGTCTGGCGCTGGTCCTGAGCGTTGCCGCCGCGGTGCTGTTGCGCGAGATGGTGGTCACGCCTTTATATGAAGGGATGCTCGCGCTGGTGGCAGCCGTGCTGGTCATCACCATGATGGTCTACATGACCCGTGCCGCCCGGCACCTGAGCCGCGACATTGGCCACAAGATCGAGGCCGCCACAGCACATCAGACCGGGGCTGCCTCGTTTCTTGCCATTGCCGGCTTCACCACGCTGATGATCACGCGCGAAGGAATGGAAACGGTTTTCATGATCACCTCGCTCATGGGACAAGCCGATACCTCCGCCATGACGGTCGGTGCCTTGATCGGTGTGCTGCTGGCGGCGATGCTGGCCTGGGGCTGGTCGCGCTACGGCCATCGCATCAATCTCGGCCGCTTCTTCCAGGTGACGGCCATCTTTCTCGGTCTCTTCACCGTCCAGCTGGTGCTCTACGCCTTCCATGAGTTCACCGAAGCCGGCGTGCTGCCATTGGACAACGCCTATTGGCACATCGCAACCGAGCCCTACGGCCCCGAAGGTCAGTACGGTGCCTGGTTGTCTTATGCCCTGGTGCTGATGCCACTGGCATGGCTGGCAGTGGCTGTCTGGCGCGACCGCGTCCACGCCACCGCTGCTGCGCCCATTCAATCCTGATCACGGTCGGGCAGGCGGGCAGATGGGCCGGCGTTTGCGGCCTGCACCGCGTCCGGCGTGGTGTGCTTAGAACGCAGGCCGAGCGGCTTACCAGCGGATGCCGACCTTTTCGAACAGCTTGCTCAGCACGAACAGCGGCCCGACCCAGAGGTACTGGATGTCCTCGAAAAAAGACGGCTTCTTGCCTTCGAGCTTGTGGCCGATGAACTGGAAGATCCAGGCCACGACGAAGATGCCCACGCACAGCGTCAGGCGCTGTGCCCCCATGGCATGTACCAGCGCCAGCACCAGGGCCGAGCCGGCCAGCATGGTGATGAAGAACACCAGCGACAGCCGTACGTAATAGACCATGCTGGCGCCGATGAAGGCGTAAGCGGCCAGCGGATGCGCTTCATAGATCAGGCCGACCAGGCTGAGCATGATCAGCGGGATGGCGATGAAATGGATCAGCTCGTTGGTCGGGTGGCGGTGGCTTTCGCTGTAATGGGCCAGCAGTTGGTCAACGCGGCGCCCGGCGGTTTCCTGGACAGCGGTGTTCATGACGGTCTCCTCATGATGATGTTGTTGTGCAGCGATTCTCGCACCGGTGCCGTGCTTGCGCCAGCGGGGCTGTCGCACAGAGCGCAATGCCATACGGTCCGGGGTAGCGGGGTGGCTCGGCTATAGTGCCGCGGATGAACCTGCCACTCCTGCGCCAGCCCCAGTTCGTCCAGTTGTACCGGGAAGACCGTGCGGCCGTGTTTGCCGAGCTGGCGGCCGGTCTGCTGGCGCCGCAGGCCTGCCTGGCGCCCAAGTACCTGTACGACCCGCTGGGCTCGCGCCTGTTCGACGCCATTACCGAGTTGCCCGAGTACTACCCGACACGCACCGAAGCCGCCCTGCTGGCCGAGCACGGCGGCGCCATCGCGGCTCAGTTGCCACAGGGCGCGACGCTGGTCGACCTGGGGGCCGGCAACTGCGAGAAGGCGGCGCGCCTGTTTGATCTGCTGAACCCGGCGCGTTATGTGGCGGTCGATATCTCGGTGGATTTCCTGCGCACGGCGCTGCAATGTCTGCAGCGACAGTTTCCGACGCTCGACATGCTGGGCGTGGGGCTCGATTTCTCCGCGGCGCTGGACCTGCCGCCCGAGGTCGGGGCTGGGCCGCGCCTGCTGTTCTACCCGGGCTCCAGCATCGGCAACTTCACGCCGCAGCAGGCGCTGGCCTTCCTGCGCCAGGTGCGTGCGGCAGCCCAGGGCGGTGGTTTGCTGATCGGCGTCGATCTGGTGAAACCCCTGGACATTCTGGAGCCGGCCTACGACGATGCGCTGGGTGTCACAGCGGCTTTCAACAAGAACCTGCTGCTGCACGTCAATCGCCTGCTCGACAGCGACTTCCGCGTGCAGGACTGGCAACACCTGGCCTTCTTCAACACCGAGCAGTCGCGCATCGAGATGCATCTGCAGGCGGTGCGCGATCTTGTGGTGCGCTGGCCCGGGGCAGAGCGGCGTTTCGAAGCGGGCGAGCGCATTCACACCGAGAGCTCCTACAAATACCAGGCGGCGAACTTCGAGACCTTGCTGCGGGAAGCCGGCTTCAGCCAGACCCGGGTCTGGACCGACGCCCGCGGCTGGTTTGCGGTGTTCTGGGCGCAAGGCTGAGGGCATGACAAAGCCCCTGGTCCTCATCGTCAGCCCGGCGCTGGCAGATGCCAACAACGGCAACTGGCAGACGGCTTGGCGCTGGTCACACTTGCTGGCGGGCCACTACCGCACCCGCATCGTCAAGGACTGGCATGCCGGCCAGGGCGGTCAGAGCGAAGAGGCGGTCGCCCTGCTGGCCTTGCATGCGCGTCGTTCGGCCGGCTCGATCCAGGCGTGGGCGCAGGCGTATCCGGGCCACGGCCTGGCAGTCGTGCTCACCGGCACCGACCTGTACCGCGATATCCAGACCGATGCGTCCGCGCAGCGCTCTCTGGCCCTGGCGCAGCAGCTGGTGGTGCTTCAGGCGCAGGGGCCACAGGCTTTGCCACCTGAGTACCGTGACAAGACCCGCGTCATCTTCCAGTCCACCTCAGCGCGGCGAACGCTGGTCAAGAGTGATCGTCATCTGCGTGCCGTCATGGTGGGGCACCTGCGCGAAGAAAAATCCCCCGAGACCCTGTTCAAGGTCGCGCGTCTGCTCAAGCACCGCACGGACATTCACATCGATCACATTGGCGCTGCACTGGACCCGACCCTGGGTGAGCTGGCGCGGCAGACGGCCGCCGACTGTCCGCATTACCGCTGGCTCGGCGGTCTCGACCACGAGACGACGCGGCGGCGTATCCAGCGCGCCCACGTGCTGGTGCACACCAGCCGTATGGAAGGCGGGGCCCATGCCATTCTGGAGGCGGTGTGCAGTGGCACGCCGGTGCTGGCTTCGCGCATCGATGGCAATGTCGGCATGCTGGGTGACGACTACGCCGGCTACTTCCCCTGTGGCGATGCGGCTGCACTGGCTGACCTGCTGCAGCGCTGCCGCGAGGGCCAGGAATCGGGCGCCAGCATGATGGCGGCCTTGCAGGCACAATGCAGTCTGCATGCGCCGCTCTTCGAGCCGGCGGCCGAGCGTGCCGCCCTGCTGGCGCTGCTCACCGAATTGATTCACACACCATGACTGCCAACACCTCCTCCAAGCCCGAACCTCGTCTGACTTCGCTCTCGCATGGCGGCGGCTGCGGCTGCAAGATCGCCCCCGGCGTGCTGTCGGACATCCTCAAGAGTGGCGCCGGCATGCCGGTGCCGCCGGAGTTGCTGGTGGGCATCGAGACCGCCGATGATGCCGCCGTCTACCAGCTCAACGACGAACAGGCGCTGATCGCCACCACCGACTTCTTCATGCCGATCGTCGACGATCCGTTCGACTTCGGCCGCATTGCCGCCACCAACGCGATTTCCGATGTGTACGCCATGGGCGGCAAGCCCATCATGGCGCTGGCCCTGGTCGGCATGCCGATCAACGTGCTGTCGACTGACACCATCGGCAAGATATTGGCCGGCGGCCAGGCGGTGTGCCGCGAAGCCGGCATCCCGATTGCCGGTGGCCACACCATCGACTCGGTGGAGCCGATCTATGGCCTGGTGGCCATGGGTCTGGTGCATCCCAAGCGTGTCAAGCGCAACGCCGACGCACGTGCCGGCGACCGTCTGATCCTGGGCAAGCCGCTGGGCGTGGGCGTGCTGTCGGCTGCGCTGAAAAAAGAGCAGCTCGACGCTGCCGGCTACGCGCAGATGATTGCCACCACGACCCAGCTCAACACGCCCGGTCCGGAACTCGCTGCGCTCGATGGCGTGCATGCCTTGACCGATGTCACCGGTTTTGGCCTCGCCGGCCATGCGCTGGAACTGGCGCGCGGTGCCCAATGCACCGTGCAGATCGACTGGGCACGCGTGCCTTTGCTGGCAGGTGTGCGTGAGCTGGCTGCACAGGGCATGGTGACCGGCGCTTCCGGCCGCAACTGGGCCGGCTATGGCAAGGACATTGCGTTGTCGTCCGGTTTTGCCGCGGTGGATCAGGCGCTGCTGAGTGATCCGCAGACCAGCGGCGGCCTGCTGGTGTCGTGTGCGCCGGATGCGGTGGACGAGGTGCTGGGCATCTTCCGCCGCCATGGTTTTGCGGCGGCGGCCGAGATCGGTGCGGTGCTGCCGCAAGAGGGCGCTTTTCTGCAGGTGCAATGAAGTCACCGCCTGCCATGCGGCAGGCGTGGCTCAGCGGGACTGCTGGATGAACGCTTCGAACGCGTCAACCGGCAGCGGACGGCTGAAGAGATAACCCTGGTAGTTGAGGCAGCCCTGGCTGAACAAGGCGTCTTTCTGCGCCAGTGTTTCCACGCCTTCGGCAATCACCTCAAGCCCCAGGTTCTCGGCCAGCACGATCACCATCCTGGCGATGGCCGCATCGTTGGGGTCGATCAGAATGTCCCGGACAAAGGCCTGGTCGATCTTGAGTTGATCCAGCGGCCGCCGTTTGAGATAGGACAGCGAGGAGTAGCCGGTGCCAAAGTCGTCCAGCGAGAAACCGACGCCCCGGGCCTTGAGCGCACTCATCTTGGTGATGACATCCTCGAAGTCGTAGAGCAGCACGCTTTCGGTGAGTTCCAGCTTGAGGCGCCGCGGGTCGACGCCTGACTGCGCCAGCGTGTCCAGCACTTGCTGGACGAAACCGGCCTGCTGGAACTGGTGGGCGCTGACGTTGACCGCCACGCTCAGGTGCGCCAGCGCGGGCTGCCGGGCCCAATGGGCCAGCTGGGCGCAGGCCTTGCCCAGAATCCGTTTGCCCAGCGGCAGGATCAGGCCGGTTTCTTCCGCCAGCGGGATGAAGCGGTCGGGTGATACCAGCCCGCGTTGCGGATGATCCCAAAGCACCAGGGCTTCAGCCCCGGTGACCTGTCCATGGCTGTTGACCTGGGGCTGGTAATGCACCAGAAACTGGTCGTGCTCAAGGGCTTCGCGCAGCTCCAGCTCCAGCGTGACGCGGGCGGTGACCACCGCCTGCATCTGCGGGTCGAAGAAGCGGATCGTGTTGCGACCCGCGGCCTTGGCCTGGTACATGGCCAGATCCGCCCGCCGCAGGGGTTCGTCGAGATTCTCCTGCTGCTCACCAAACAGGGTCACACCAATGCTGGGGGTGCTGCGATAGGTCTGGCCGGCGAGCAGGTAGTTCTGGTTCAGGGTGGCCAGAATCTTTTCAGCCACGACCTCGGCCTGTGTTGCCGCGTCGGGCGAGTTCTCGCTCAGACCTTCCAGCATGACCACAAACTCATCGCCCCCGAGACGGGCCACTGTGTTGTCCTCGGCCAGGCAACTGGTCAGGCGCCGGGCAACCTGCTGCAGCAGGAGGTCGCCCTTGTCATGACCGTGGACGTCGTTGAGGACCTTGAAATGATCGAGGTCGATGAAGAGCAGCGCGCCCCGGCGTTGATGACGGAAGGCCGCGGCCAGGGCCAGTTCCAGCCGGTTCATGAGCAGCCGCCGGTTGGGCAGGCGGGTCAGGGGGTCAAAGAACGCCAGGCTCTGGATCTGTTCCTCGGCAGCCTTGCGGGCCGTGATGTCCGTGATATAGGCCAGGATGCAGGCCACGCCATCGATCTCGACGATCTCGCCGGACAGGCTGACGTTGCGCTGCTCCCCGTTCTTGTGCATCCAGAGGGTCTCGTAGTCGACCAGGCGGCCGGTCACCTTGACGGCCTCCATCCATTGCCGGCGCAGCAGGGGATTCGGCCAGAGGCCGATTTCGATGGAACTCCGGCCAATCAGGTCGGCGCGGGTCCAGCCAAAGTCGCGTTCGTAGTTCTCGTTGGCTTCCATGATGCGGCCGTCGTCCACCGTGGCGATGGACGCGGCAATCGGACAGGAGCTGAAGGCAATCGAAAATTTCTTTTCTGAAAAGCGCAGGCTCATCTCGGCCAGTTTGCGATCGGTGATGTCCTGGGTGATGCCGACGGCGCGCACCATCGTGCCGTCGGCAGCCGGCTCCATTTCTGCCTTCTGGCGGACCCACACGATGCTCTTGCCTCGCAGGATGCGGTGTTCGAAGTCGAAGTCGGCCTGGCCCTGCAGGGCCTTGCGCCAGGCTACTAACAGGGGTTCCTGGTCATCCGGGTGGGTGCGCGCCAGATAGGCCTGGTAGCTGCCGGTGGTTCCATTGGGCAGGCCGAAAATCCGGCAGGTTTCATCCGACAGCCGCATGGTGTCGGAGGCAAGGTCATAGACCCAGCTGCCGACCTTGGCGACGGCCTGCGCCTGGTACAGCTCCGTCCTGACGCGTTCCAGATCGTGCGTGTGCCGGGTCAGGTCGTCGTTGATGGTGTTCAATTCCAGCAGGCGATGCTTGTAAGCCCGTATCAGGGAAATGATCAGCAGGGCCGAAAGAATGTAGACGCCGATCTGGACGATGCCATGGAGCAAAGGGGGCGCCGGCCTCGCCATGGGCAACCAGCCGCGGTATTCGGCAACGATGAAGCCCACCGTGATGGCCGAGGTCAGGAGGGTGGCAATGACGGTGGCCCGTGCGCTGACCATCCAGCCGATCATCAGGATGAACAGGGGATACGTGTAGTGGATGGGCGCCCGGATGCCGCCATTGAAGGACACCATGGTCGTGACGGTCGTCCACGCCCCGAGTGCCAGGATGTTGAAGGCCGTTTGCGTGCTGCCGCGTCGCAGCTGGTACCACACGACCAGCGCGACCAGTGCGATCGGCACGGCGCCGATGATGCGTTTCATCTCGTCCGGGTAATAGACGACGATGGCCAGACTGAAGAGGAGCGACCCGATCAGATCCGTCCAGATGGCGTACTTGAGAAAATCCCGTGAGGGCGCCCAGGTGATCGGGTGGTAGACATCCTCGCCGGCGCGATGATTCGACTGCTTCGGATTGGAAATTTTCGAACTCCTGTCCTGCCTGCAAGGCGCATCGCACCATGGTTGATCCCTTCAGGGCATGATAGCGAAGCTGCCGAAACGGTCAATGACCGCCGCAGGCCTTGCGCGGACAGGTATGCCCGCCCGCCCTCTCCAGGCGGGAGCGGGGGCGGGCCGGCACGGTCGGCGCCCGAGGCGCGCCGTGGCTTCAGTGCACGACTGGCTTGAACTGGGCGTCGTCAAAATACTTGGCGTAGTTGTCCAGCGCGTGGATCACCTTCACCGCGCCGTCCCGGCGCTTGGCCTTCTTGGCCTTGCCGGCCATCTGCTCGGCCCCGGCAAGCAGGTCGGCGACGATCAGGTGCAGTTGCGCGTCGGCTTTCGGCTCCAGCTTGCAGTTGCTCACGATGTTGCCGACTTCACCTTCCACCTTGTGCGCCAGTGCGTTGTAGCCCTCTGTGCCCAGTTTGTTGGCATGGATGTCGTGTCGCGATGCGTCGACGGCCTGGCGGATCTGCGCCATCGACTGGCGCAAGGCGGCATCGGTCTCCCATTTCTTGCCGGCATTGAGCTGCAGCCTGACCGCGCCATGGGCCGGATGGGCTTCGTGCTCGTGTGGGCCGGCCGCGTAACTGCCGCCGGCAAGAGACAGCCCGGCAAGCAGAAGAAGGCTTCCCAGGGCGCGTGTGGATTTGCGTGTCATTTTTTCATCTCCGTTCAGGTGGGTGATGGCCGGGCTGCGCGCCGGATGCGTCGAAGTCCGGCCATCACCTGCTTGAACGAACGGGCGGCGCAAATGTTCCATCGCCCGGCCTGCACCATCGCGCGGCGGGGCTATTCCCGGTGCAGCTGCTCGATGGTGGACGGTCCGACCGGTTGCGCCAGCAGCAGGCGTGCCAGCTGTTCACGTTGCGCCGGGTTCAGCAAGGCGCGTTCGGCCAGCAGCTGCCGGATCACCAGTTTCTGCTGTTCGTCCTGCAGCCGCGCAATGGCTGTGCGCTCGGCCTCGATCAGGGTCGGGTCGGTGTTCTCGGCGAAGATGGCGCGGACCAGGCGGTCACGGTGCTGGCGGATGTCCGTCGCGGTGGCTTCCAGCTGGCCGAGAAACGCGGTCTCCGACGCGTGCCAGTGTTGCAGCTGCTCTGCGCTGAGCTGCAGGTGGCGCGGCAGGTTCAGGCCCGCAGCCGGGGTGCTGGCCGGCACCAGCGCGCGGTAGGCGACGGCGCCGAGCACCCCCACGTTGATGAAGAGGGAGAGCAGGAGCGCGATGCGCAGAGAGGTCGGTTTCATGGGGTGATTCCCTTCACGTAACAGGCTTCAAAACCGATGCACAGGCTGCCCGGCGGCATCGGGTCAAAGACGCGCATCGCCGTCATGCGCGGGGTCGCAACTGCGCTGGCCGTCACCAGCGCCGAGCCCATGAACAGGCCAACGGTGATCGACAGCGCCGCCCCCACGGCGACCGGCCACCAGCCGAGCGGGCCGGCGCGGTGCGGTGGGGCGGGCCGGCGCGGCGTGCTCGCCAGGCGGCCTTCGATCACGCCGGCCAGATCGAAGCCCAGGGACTCTTCCGGCAGGGTCTGGAAGCTGGCCGAGAGCGCTTGCAGTTGCGCGAACCGGGCGGCGCAGACCGGGCAGGTGGCGAGGTGGGCCGCAACACGCTGCTGCGCACGGGTTTCGAGTTCGCCGTCCAGATAAGCCGACAGCTGCGGCAGGTCGGGCGTGTGCCCTGGTGTTGAGTGTGCAGTCATCACGTTTCTCCTGCGTGGCGTTGGTAGCTGGCCAGCACGGCGCTGCGGGCGCGGGCCAGGCGTGACTTGACGGTGCCCTCGGCGATGTCCAGGGTGCTTGCAATCTCTGCGTACGACAGGTCTTCGAGTTCGCGCAGCAGCAGGATCTCCCGGTGTTCGATGGGGAGTTCGTTCAGGGCGCGCTCCAGCAATTCGATGCGCTGCCGACCGGCCAGCAACGCGTCGGGCTGCGGCGCCGGGTCGGGCAGGGCGGGATCTTGTTCGTCGGCGCCGAGTTCGGCGTAAGGCACGAAGGTAACGCGCTGCTGGCGGCGCAACAGATCGAGCGTGGTGTTGTGGGCAATGCGCAGCAGCCAGGTGCGGAATTGCGCATGCGGTTGCCAGGCAGGCAGGGCCTGATAGGCTTTCATGAAGGTCTCCTGGGTCAGGTCCATGGCATCCTCGCGCCTGCCGCTCAGGCGCAGAATGAAACGGAACACCCGGTCCTGGTGCTGGCGCACCAGTGCCGCAAACGCGCGCGTGTCACCGGCCTGGGCGCGGGCAACAAGACCGGCTTGGGCGTCATCCGTCATTCAGGATCGTTCCAGAGCATGGGGCATCCTCCTTTAACGAACAAGTTGCGCAAAAGTTCCAGTTCTGCAAATCAGGCCCATTCTGGAGGGTCCGGCGCCCGGCTGGCCGGCGGGGCGTGCGCAAGCCGCCGGCTCAGTTCCTGGGCAGCAGCATGGCCATGGTGATGCGCGAGACGCAGGTCATGTCGCCGGCTTCATTGCGCAGATCGATCTGCCAGACCTGGGTGGTGCGCCCGATGTGCACCGGCCGGGCGGTGCCGGTGACCCAGCCGCTCTTGACGCCGCGCAGGTGGTTGGCATTGATGTCCAGCCCCACGGCCTGATGGCCTTCGGGACTGGCGAACACGGCGCCACAGGAGCCCAGCGTTTCGGCCAGCACCACGCTCACGCCGCCGTGCAGCAGGCCGTAAGGCTGGCACGTGCGCTCGTCCACCGGCACGCGGGCGACGAGGTAGTCGTCGCCGACTTCCAGGAACTCCAGGCCGAGGTGTTCACCGGCCGTGCGGTGCATGAGCCCGTTCAGGATCTCGAGCGAAACGGGTTTTTTCCAGATTGACGGCATGGTGTGTGCAGGGGGTCAGGACAGCAGGGCTTGCGCAAACTCGCGCGCACTGAAGGTTTCCAGCTCGTCGAGCTTTTCGCCCACGCCGATGAAATACACCGGCACCGGCCGCTCGCGCGCAATCGCCGCCAGCACGCCGCCCTTGGCCGTGCCGTCCAGCTTGGTGACGATCAGGCCGGTGAGGCCCAGCGCGTCGTCGAAGGCGCGCACCTGGGCCAGCGCGTTCTGGCCGGTGTTGCCGTCGATCACCAGCAGCACCTCGTGCGGCGCGGTTTCATCCGCCTTCTGCACCACGCGTTTGATCTTCTTCAGTTCTTCCATCAGGTGCAGCTGCGTCGGCAGGCGGCCGGCGGTGTCGACCAGCACCACATCCTTGCCGCGTGCGCGGCCGGCGCTCACTGCATCGAAACATACCGCGGCCGGGTCGGCGCCTTCCTGGCTGATGATCTCCACCCGGTTACGGTCGGCCCAGATCTCGAGCTGCTCGCGCGCGGCAGCGCGGAAAGTGTCGGCCGCGGCCAGCAGCACGGTGGCCCCCTCGTTGGAGAGGTGGTGCGTGAGCTTGCCGATGGAGGTGGTCTTGCCGGCGCCGTTGACGCCGGCCACCATGATGACGGTGGGCTGGTGCTCGCCGATCAGCAGCGGCTTTTCCAGCGGTGCCAACAGTTCGGCCAGGGCATCGGCCAGCAGGCCCTTCACGGCGGCCGGCTCGGTGGTCTTGCTTTCCTTGACGCGACGCTTCAGGTCTTCCAGCAACTGCTCGGTAGCCTTGACACCGGTATCGGCCATCAGCAGCGCGGCTTCCAGCTCCTCGTACAGCGCATCGTCGATCTGCGTGCCGGTGAACACCGTGGTGATGCTGGAGCCGGTCTTGCGTAGGCCCGACTTGAGCTTGTCAAGCCAGGACTGACGCGGTGCCGGGGCCGCAACGGGGGTTGCGGGCGGGGCAGCGGCAGGCGTGGCCGAAGCTGTCACACTGGGGGCGACAGCATCGGCAGGGGCCGGTGCAGGGGATTTCTTCTTGAAAAAACTGAACATGTGGGGCGTTCTTAGAATCGTGGGATGTTCTGTCCAATTCGCACCATGTGCGTTCGAGAACCAAAACGGGATGATTTGGCCGCCAACACCGCGCAGCGTGTGCCGGTGGCACACGCAAGGGGTTTGGTGGACAAAGGGCCCGTTTTGGGCCGAACCCTTCGGGGCGCGTTTTTGCGGGCGATCCGCTTCGTTGCAAAACCAGGCAAGCCGTCCAGGCTTGCCTTGGGTTTTGCGCCTTGCGGTTCATCCCGCAAAAACGCGCCGCACGCGGTGCGAATTGGACAGAGCATCCCTAATTCTATGAAACGCATCCTTTCCCTTGTTTTCTGCGCTTTTCTGGGCTTTCCGGCCGCCGCGCAGGCGCCGGCCCAAGCCGCGCAATTCACCCTCGCCAACGGCATGACGCTCATCGTCGCGCCCGACCGGCGTGCCCCCACCGCCGTGCACATGCTGTGGGTGCGCGTGGGCGCCATGGACGAAGTGGACGGCACCACCGGTGTGGCCCACGTGCTGGAACACATGATGTTCAAGGGCACACGCAAACTCAAGCCGGGCGAGTTCTCGCGCCGCGTGGCCGCCCTGGGCGGCCGCGAGAACGCGTTCACCAGCCAGGACTACACCGGCTACTACCAGCAGATCCCGGCCACCCGGTTGCGTGACGTGATGCAGCTGGAGGCCGACCGTTTTGCCAACAACCACTGGTCCGACGACGAGTTCCGCAAGGAGCTGGAGGTGGTGAAGGAAGAGCGCCGCATGCGCACCGAGGACAACCCGCGCGCCATGCTGTCCGAGTCGCTCAACGCCGCCACCTTCCAGGCGGCGCCCTACCGCCGCCCCATCGTGGGCTGGATGAGCGACCTGGACGCCATGACCCCCGACGATGCGCGCGCCTTCTACCGCCGCTGGTACACGCCGGCCAATGCGGCCGTGGTGGTGGCGGGCGATGTGGATGTGCAGCAGGTCAAGCGCCTGGCCGAGTTGACTTACGGCCGCATTCCGGCGCGCGCCGTGCCGGCGCGCAAGCCGCGCAGCGAACCGCAACAGACGGGGCTGCGCCGCATCGAAGTCAAGGCAGCGGCCGAGCAGGCCTATGTGGCGCTGGCCTTCAAGGTGCCGGGCCTGCAGTCGCTCGACCAGCCGACCGCCCAGGACGACGACGCCCTGGCGCTGACGGTGCTGGCCGCCGTGCTCGACGGCTACAGCGGCGCCCGCCTGGAGCGGGCGCTCACCCAGGGGCCGGATCGCGTGGCCGACGGTGCCGGCGCCTCCAATGGCCTGACGGGCCGCGGGCCGCAGCTGTTTGTGCTGGACGGCGTGCCCATCAAGGGCAAGACGTCGGCGCAGGTGGAGACCGCCTTGCGCGAACAGGTGGCGCGCGTGGCACGCGAAGGCATTTCGGCCGCCGAACTGGAACGCGTCAAGACCCAATGGGTGGCCAGCGAGGTTTACAAGCGCGACTCGCTGATGTACCAGGCGCAGGAACTCGGCAGCCACTGGGTGCAGGGTTTGCCGCTCGATACCAACGAACGCCTGCTGGCCCGTCTGCGCGCCATCACGGCCGAGCAGGTGCAGGCGGTGGCGGCACGTTACTTTGGCGACGATCAGCTCACGGTGGGGCAGCTGTTGCCGCAGCCGCTCGACCCCAATCGCCCACGGCGCCAGGCACCGGCCGGCAGTCGCCACTGAGGAATGTTCATGTTTGCTATTAAAAATGTAGCTAGAGGCGCTTTGTTGATTTGCGCTGGAGCCCTGTTTGGTTTTCAATCCGCGCAGGCGGCGCTGCCCATTCAGCACTGGGTGCAACCCTCCGGCGTGGCGGTCTACTTGGTGGAAAGCCCGGCCGTGCCGATGGTGGATGTGCAGGTTGACTTCGACGCCGGTGGCCGGCGCGACCCGGCGGAGAAAGCCGGCCTGGCCAGTGTGACCGCCGGCATGACGACCAAGGGCGTGCGAGCGATCGAGGGTGCCTCGGCGCTGGACGAGAATGCCCTGGGCGAGGCCTGGGCCGACCTGGGCGCCGCCTTCGCGGCCAACGCCAGCAGCGACCGCATGAGCTTCTCGCTGCGCTCGCTCACCTACCCCGATCTGCTGGCCCGTGCCGTCGCACTGGCGGCACGCCAGCTGGCCGAACCCACCTTCCCGCAAGACGTCTGGCTGCGCGAACGTGAACGCCTGGCCGCTGCGATTCGCGAGGCCAACACCCGGCCTGGCACGGCGGCCGCGCGGGCCTTTGCGCAAGCGGTTTATGGTGCGCATCCCTATGGCTACGAGATGACCGAGGAAACGCTGGCTCGCATCAGCGTGGCCGACATGCAGGCGCTGCATGCGCGCGCGCTGCAGCCCTGCCGTGCCAAGGTCAGCATCGTTGGCGCCGTCACGCGTGCGCAGGCCGATGC
Organism: Hylemonella sp.; assembly: GCA_030680575.1. GTDB lineage: Bacteria > Pseudomonadota > Gammaproteobacteria > Burkholderiales > Burkholderiaceae_C > Hylemonella. The sequence continues at coordinate 78,479 of JAUXVI010000025.1, read as the reverse complement.
CCTGGTGCAGCAGTTGTTTGCACGGCTGCCGATGACCGCCTGCGAGGCGCAGCCGGCTGTGGGCGAGGTGGCGCCACTGGCCGCTGCCGCGGAGCGGAACATCCCGTTCGACTCGGCGCAGGCCCATGTGCTGATCGGCCAGCCCGGCTACAAACGCGACGACCCCGACTTCTTTGCCCTTACCGTGGGCAACTACATCCTGGGCGGCGGCGGTTTCGTCTCACGCCTGACCACCGAGGTGCGCGAGAAGCGCGGCTTGAGCTACAGCGTCTACAGCTACTTCGCGCCAGGTCTGCACGCCGGTGCCTACACCGTGGGCCTGCAAACCCGGCCCGACCAGGCGGCGCAGGCGGTGCAGGTGGCGCGCGAGGTGGTGCGCAAGTTCGTGGCCGGGGGGCCGACCGAGGTTGAGCTGAAGGCGGCCAAGGGTAACCTGATCGGCGGCTTCGCGCTGCGCATCGACAGCAACCGCAAGCTGCTCGACAACGTGGCCAACATCGCCTGGAACAACTTGCCGCTGAACTACCTCGACACCTGGACGCAGCAGGTGGCAAGCGTGACGGTGGCTGACATCAAAGCCGCCTTTGCGCGCAAGCTGCAACCCGAGCACATGGTGACAGTGGTGGTGGGAGGCAAACCATGAAACCATCAACCCAACACAAGCCCAACAAGCCCGCCGCCAAGAAACCCGGCGCTGCGCCGGCGCGTGCTGCACGCGCAGCCGCAGGCGAGGTGCGCATCATCGGCGGCCAGTGGAAACGCAGCAAGCTGCCGGTGGCCGACAAGCCCGGCCTGCGCCCCACGCCCGACCGCGTGCGTGAGACGCTGTTCAACTGGCTCGGGCAAGACCTCACCGGCTGGCGTTGCGTGGACGCCTTTGCCGGCACCGGCGCGCTTGGCTTCGAGGCCGCCTCGCGCGGCGCGTTGCAGGTGCAACTGGTGGAGCAGGACACGACGCTCATTGCCCAGCTGAAGAAGATCAAGGAGCAACTGAAAGCCGAGGCGGTTCAGGTGCAGCGCGGTGATGGCATTGCCGCGCTCAAGCAATTGCCGCCGGCCAGTGCCGATCTGATTTTTCTCGATCCACCGTTCGATGCGGCATTGTTCGACGCCGCCCTGCAGGCCGCTGCGCGTGCCGTGGCGCCCGGTGGCTACATCTACCTGGAAGCGCCGAGTGTCTGGGGGGAAGAGCAACTCATCCCGCTGCGGCTGGCGCTGTATCGCCACCTCAAGGCGGGCGCGGTGCATGCACATCTGCTGCAACGCGGTGTGCAGGTAGCGCCGTGAGCGCACGTGGCGAGGCGCTGTTCAAGACGGCGCTGCAGATCGTCGCGATCCTGGGGCTGGTGCTGATCTTCGCGGTCATCTTGCACAAGGGCTATGTGGATGTCAGCCGGCTGGCGCAAGAGCACAGCGGCGCAGACTTCTGGGGTGCGCTGGCCCGCTACTTGTTCAAGAACCTGGCCGGGGGCTAGCGCGGTGCCTGCGCTATATTGGCGTGAAATCTTCGAACAAAACAAGCACCTAGCTTGCAGCAAGGAAGGCGTCAAGATGAACATCCGGTCATGTTATTCCGCACTTTTGCGGTCTAAATCACGTTAGGTATCGGAAGCCCGCCCCGCAGCAACTTGAGCGGAAGGCCCGCCAATGACCGCGCTATACAAATTCATCGCCAGCCCAGACGCCCTGCGATTCATCCTGAACGGTGTGGTGAAGTTCACGCCGATCTCGGAACTGAATGACCCGTCTGAACTGGTTCCCGCCATGGATGCGGAAGCGGTGCGCGATTCTTTGGCACGCCTACGGTCGGCTGGCTACTCAGATGAGGACATGTCGCATCTGCGCCAGCAGGGCAATCTACTGCAGACTCTTGCCCCAAAGTATCAGGTAGTTCGCGTACCGGCAACTAAGGCAGAGGCCTCGCGCCTGATTCACTCTTCCTTCTACGACTCAATATCGACACTTGAACAGTTACTTGCCGACACTGCCCACGAGATGTCGTCGAAGGTTGGTCTTTTCTGTCTGTCACGGCGATTCGACTCCCTCCCAATGTGGGCTCACTATGCAGCCAACGCCAGCGGCTTGGCCGTCGAGTTCAGGAACTTGGATCAAGTCTTCTTGGGGGACCAAACTGGCGTTCTTCGCCAGCTGACGCCAGTCACGTATCAACGCGAGACGTCAGGCGTCACCTTCGATCCGCAGTCTCATAGATCGCTCTTCTTTACCAAGTTCCAAGATTGGAGCTACGAGCAGGAAGTACGAGTAGTGCTCCCTTTGTCGGATTGCCAAGCACACGCGGTGCCTGGAAGGCAGCTGTTTACTTGGCAAGTACCGAAGAACTGCGTTGCAAGCTTGGTCCTTGGTTGGAACATGAAGCTCGCTGACAGGCTCGCCGTCGAAGAACAGGTCAGAACGTACAACCCGGCAGTTGCGATCAAGTACGCGCATTTCAGCAGGGGCAAGATTGGCGTTGGACCCGCGCCGTCGGCCGATGCCTAACCCCTCGTTCAACCGGACCTGCTTCGGCAGGGCACCTTGGTCCGGTCGGCGGTACGCGGTACATTTTCGCCAACCGGGCCAAGGCGCCATGCCTCCGCTGGCGGGTTAACTCGAACGTTGAGCGCCCGTTTTCACCGCCAGCGACTGTCCGCATCGGGTCTATCGCGGACCGTCGAAACCCAATGTGCAGACCCGTAGCCCGGCCTCAACCCTGCAACAGTCCTCGAGTCTCGATGAACTTCACCACCTCGTCCACGCCGGCGAGTGTCTTGAGGTTGGTCATCACGAACGGTTTCAGCCCTTGCGCGTTGGTGCGCATGCGCTCGGTGTCCGCCTTCATCACATCCAGGTTCGCGCCCACATAAGGCGCGAGGTCGGTCTTGTTGATGACGAAGAGGTCGCTCTTGGTGATGCCGGGGCCGCCCTTGCGCGGGATCTTTTCGCCGGCGGCCACATCAATCACGTAGATCGTCAGGTCGCTCAGCTCGGGGCTGAAGGTGGCAGCCAGGTTGTCGCCGCCGGATTCGATGAACACGATGTCGGCATCAGGGAAGTCGGCCAGCATGCGGTCGATGGCTTCCAGGTTGATGGAGGCGTCTTCGCGGATGGCGGTGTGCGGGCAGCCGCCGGTCTCCACGCCCATGATGCGCTCGGCCGGCAGCGCGCCGCTGACCGTCAACAGACGCTGGTCTTCCTTGGTGTAGATGTCGTTGGTGATGGCCACCAGGTCGTACTGCTCGCGCATGGCCTTGCACAGCATTTCCAGCAGCGTGGTCTTGCCGGAGCCGACCGGGCCGCCGATGCCCACGCGCAGCGGCGGCAGGGTCTTGGTGCGATTCGGGATGTGGTGCAGGGTCATGGTGTCAGGAGCGGAACAGGCGTGAATATTGGGTTTCGTGCTGGCTGGAAAGAATGGCCAGCATCGGGCTGAAGGCTTGCCAGTCGGCTTCGGGCAACTGGCCGGCGGCATCTACCGCGGCCGGAATGTCGGCCGCCAGCCGGGCCAGGATGCGCTGGCCGGCGCTTTGCCCCAGCGGCACTGATTTGATGGCGGCCTGCATCATGTTCTCGGCCCAGCCGAAGGCGTAGGCCAGCAGGCAGTCGCGCACCGGGGCTTGGGTGCTGGCGGCGGCCAGCGCAAAGGCAATGGGGTAACTCGGCTCCAATGCGGCACAGGCCTGCAGCTGCGCCGGCGCCATGCCGTCGTGGTTGCGCAGCCACTCCAGCAGCGAGCGGCCCATCTGCACCGTCTGCGCCCGCAACTCGCTGGTTTCACGCGTCTGCAGCAGCCAGCTGTTGAGGGTCTGCAGGGCCGTGTGGTCGTCGGCACGCCAAGCGGCGATGGCGCGTGCCAGCACGGGCAGGTCGGCGCGCGCCAGCGTCAGGTGCAGCTGGTCGGTCAGCCAGTCGGCTGCTTCTTTTTCTGTCGCAACCCGTGCTGTATCCACGGCGGCTTCCAGCCCTTCTGAGTAGGAAAAACCGCCCACTGGCAATGCCGGCGAGGCGAGCCAGATCAGTTGCAGCAGGCTGGCGGCGGGCAGCGGTGTGTCAGTGTGCATGTCCATGATCGTGGCCATGGTGTTCATGCGGGTGTGCATGCGCCTCTGCATGGCCGTGCGCGTGGCCATGCCCATGGCTGTGGCCGCCTTGTGCATAAGCGCCGCCCTCGGGTTCGAAGGCGGCCTGTTGTTCCACCACCGTCAGGTGCATGGCACGCAGCATGTCGGCCAGCACGTGGTCGGGCTCGATCTTCAGGTGGTCGGGTTGCAACTCGATCGGCACGTGCCGGTTGCCCAAGTGGTAGGCAGCGCGCGTCAGGTCGAACGGTGTGCCGTGTTCGGCACAGGCGGTGATGCGCAGCACCGCCTGCGGCGCAGCGATCACTTGGATGAGCGAGCCGTCTTCGGCCACCAGCACGTCGCCGCCGCGCACCACGCTGCCGCGCGGCAGGAAGATGCCGAGTTCGCGCCCCAACGAGTCGGTGGCGGCAAAACGGCTTTTCTGGCGCACGTCCCAGTCGAGTTCCACTGTGGCAGCGCGGCGGATCAAGGGCGCGGCCAGGCCCTGGCCGCGCGGGAGGAGTTTGGAAATTTGCAGCATCAGAACAGGAAGTAGCGTTGTGTCATGGGCAGGCTCACTGCCGGCTCGCACGTGAGTAGATGGCCGTCGGCCCGCACCACATAGGTTTGTGCATCCACCTCCATGCGTGGCGCGTAGTCGTTGTGGATCATGTGCCGCTTGCCGATGCCGCGGATGCCCTTCACCGCCGCCAGCCGTTTGGACAGGCCGAAGCGCGAGCCGATGTCGGCGGCGATGCCGGCTTGCGAGACGAAGGTGAGCGAGGTCTGCGCAATGGCGCCGCCAAAGGCACCGAACATCGGCCGGTAGTGCACCGGCTGCGGCGTCGGGATGCTGGCATTCGGGTCGCCCATGGCCGCCATGGCGATGAAACCGCCCTTGAGGATGAGGGCAGGCTTGATGCCGAAGAAGGCCGGCTTGAACACCACCAGGTCGGCCCACTTGCCGATCTCGATGCTGCCCACCTCGTGGCTGATGCCGTGGGTGATGGCCGGGTTGATGGTGTATTTGGCCAGGTAGCGTTTGACGCGGAAGTTGTCGTGGCGGTCTGAGTCACCCGGCAGCTTGCCGCGCTGTTGCTTCATCTTGTGCGCGGTTTGCCAGGTGCGGATGATCACTTCGCCCACGCGGCCCATGGCCTGCGAGTCGGAGCTGAACATGCTGATGGCGCCCAGGTCGTGCAGGATATCTTCGGCCGCAATGGTTTCCTTGCGGATGCGGCTTTCGGCAAAAGCCAGGTCCTCGGCAATCGCCGGGTCGAGGTGGTGGCACACCATCAGCATGTCCACGTGCTCGTCCAACGTGTTGACGGTGTAGGGCCGCGTCGGGTTGGTGGAGGAGGGCAGCACGTTGGCTTCGCCCACCACTTTCAAAATATCGGGCGCGTGGCCGCCGCCGGCACCTTCGGTGTGGAAGGTGTGGATGGTGCGGCCCTTGAAGGCGGCCACCGTGTCTTCCACGAAGCCGCTCTCGTTGAGCGTGTCGGTGTGGATCGCCACCTGCGTGTCGGTTTCTTCCGCCACGTTCAGGCAGTTGTCGATGGCGGCCGGCGTGGTGCCCCAGTCCTCGTGCAGCTTCAGGCCAATCGCACCGGCGTTGATCTGCTCATGCAGCGCGCCTGGCAGCGCGGCATTGCCCTTGCCGAGAAAACCCAGGTTCATGGGAAAGGCGTCGGCCGCCTGCAGCATGCGCTCCAGGTTCCACGGCCCCGGGGTGCAGGTGGTGGCAAAGGTGCCAGTGGCCGGCCCGGTGCCGCCGCCCAGCATGGTGGTGACGCCGCTGCACAGCGCTTCTTCGATCTGCTGTGGCGCGATGAAGTGGATGTGGCTGTCGATGCCGCCGGCGGTGACGATGTTGCCTTCGCAGCTGATGATCTCGGTGCCCGGGCCGATGACCATGTCCACGCCGGGTTGCGTGTCGGGGTTGCCGGCCTTGCCGATGGCGGCGATGCGCCCGCCTTTCAAACCGATGTCGGCCTTGACGATGCCCCAGTGGTCGAGGATGAGGGCGTTGGTCAGTACCGTGTCCATGGCGCCTTCATGGCGGGCTCGCTGGCTCTGCGCCATGCCGTCGCGGATGGTCTTGCCGCCGCCGAACTTCACTTCCTCCCCATAACCACCAGCGCGCAGTGTGTAGTCCTGCTCAACCTCGACGATCAACTCAGTGTCGGCCAGGCGCACGCGGTCGCCCACGGTGGGGCCGAACATCTCGGCATAGGCTTGTCGTCCAATGGTTGCCATGGCTCAGGACTCCCGCCGGGCCGCCCCAAGGGAGGCTGTGGCCCCCTCGGGGGGCAGTGAATACACAAAGTGATGAGCGTGGGGGCAGTTCATACTTTTCCTTGAACAAGGCCACGAAAGCCGTACACCCTGCGCTCGCCGGCGTAGTCCACCAGCTCCACCGTGCGCTGCTGGCCGGGCTCGAAGCGCACCGCGGTGCCGGAGGCAATGTTGAGCCGCATGCCGCGTGCCGCGTCGCGGTCGAAGCCGAGTGCAGCATTGGTTTCGGCAAAGTGGTAGTGCGAGCCGACCTGGATCGGCCGATCGCCGGTGTTTTTCACCACCAGGGTCAGGGTGTGGCGCCCGGGGTTGAGCTGGTGCGCGCCGTCGTCGATCAGCAGTTCACCGGGAATCATGCGGGCCTCCTGGGGAGCATCACTTGCGGGCTTGCCAGATGATGGCGGCGATCAGGACGCCAACAGCAACATAACCCCAGAGGTCGGTGGCATGCCAGTGGCTGCCGTGCAGGCCGTGGCCCTCATGGGCAAAAACGGCATTTGCGCCCGTCATTAAAGCGCTGATAGCTATTGATTTTGTAGCAATGTGAAGGGCGCGTGGCATGGGGTTCTCCTGTCTGGGGTGGTGTTCAAACAATGGGCTGGTGCACGGTGACGAGCTTGGTGCCGTCGGGGAAGGTGGCTTCGACCTGGATGTCAGGAATCATCTCGGCAATGCCGTCCATCACGTCGTTGCGCGTGAGCAGGGTGCGCCCTTCGCTCATGAGCTGGGCCACGGTCTTGCCGTCGCGTGCGCCCTCCATCACGGCGGCGCTGATGTAGGCCACCGCTTCCGGGTAGTTGAGCTTGAGGCCGCGGGCGCGGCGCCGCTCGGCCAGCAGCGCAGCGGTGAAGATCAGCAGCTTGTCTTTTTCGCGGGGAGTCAGTTCCATATCGCTTCGCTTCCAAGTCAGACCGCGCGGCCGCCAAGGCCGGCCGAACACGGGGAGTCAGTTCCATGGCGTGGCAGTTCGAGTCTGAAGCAGGCTATGCAATAGCCGTGCCGCTGCGCGAGGTGTTTGCCATGGGCCCATACGGGGCGGGGGGTGGCGCGCCACCGCCGGGAGGCGGTGGAATGCAAGATGGTGGTGCACGCGGCGGGGTGCCGTGCACCACCATGGAGCGCGGCTGGTGCAAGGCTGGCCGCTACGCGCTGTCCGCCGCGTGCACGTCTGTGCCGCGGCTGCCGGAAGGGTGTGACGCTTAGAAGGTTTCCCAGTCGTCGTCGGAGGCGCGCACGCTGGCCGGTGCCGGCTTGGTCGCGGCCGCCGGGACCGACAGAGCGGGTTTTGCCGCCGGCGTGTTCACGGCCGGTGCCGGTGTGGCACGGCTTTGCGCCGGCAGGCTGGTCGGGCGTGGGGGCCGCGGGGCGGCGGGGGCGGGAGCTGCCTTGGCGCCCGAGCCCTGGATGTTGAAGACCGACACGGCTTGGGCCAGCTGATCGGCCTGTTCCCGCATGCTTTGTGCAGCGGCAGCGCTTTGCTCCACCAGGGCGGCGTTCTGCTGGGTCATCTGGTCCAGATTGCCGATGGCCTGATTGACCTGGGCAATGCCCGCGCTCTGCTCGGTGGCCGCCGCCGTGATTTCGCCCACCACGTCGGTCACGCGGCGCACGGACTGGACGATGTCGTTCATCGTGGTGCCGGCACTGGCGACCAGGTTCATGCCGGCTTCCACCTTGTCCACCGAGGTGCCGATCAGGCTCTTGATTTCCTTGGCGGCTTCGGCGCTGCGGCCGGCCAGGCTACGCACTTCGCTGGCCACCACGGCAAAACCGCGCCCCTGCTCGCCAGCCCGCGCGGCTTCCACCGCGGCATTCAGCGCCAGGATGTTGGTCTGGAAGGCGATGCCGTCGATGACGCTGATGATGTCGTTGATCTTGCGGCTGCTGGCGTTGATGTCTTCCATCGTGCTCACCACCTGGCTGACCACCTCGCCACCACGCTCTGCCACGGCCGACGCATTGCCGGCCAACTGGCTGGCCTGGCGGGCGTTGTCGGCACTGAGCTGGACGGTGTGGGTCAGCTTGTCCATGGACGACGCCGTGGCCTGCAGATCGCTGGAGGTGCTTTCGGTGCGCTGCGACAGATCGTTGTTGCCGGTGGCGATCTCGGCACTGGCCAGGGCAATGTTGTCGGTGCTGGCGCGCACCTGTGCCACCATGGTGGCCAGGGAAGCGTTCATGGTGGCGAGCGATTGCATGAGCTCGCCGAATTCATCCTGGCGCGACGTTTCGATGGTCTGACTCAAGTCGCCTTGGGCAATGCCCGCTGCCAGGCGGTTGGCGTCGGCCAGCGGCACGCGGATGGCTCGCACCAGCCACACGGCGCCGATCACGATGCAGCTGAGCAGGACCAGGATCAGGGAAACGCCAAACACCACGTTGGTGTTGCGGATGCCGGCGTATTCGGCCTGCAGGTGCACGATCTCGGCTTCCTGCAGCTTCACCAGTTCCTTGAGGTGGCCCACGTAGGTGTTGACGGCCGGGGCCAGGGTCTGCGTGACCAGTTGGGCCGTCTCCGGCCCTTGCGACTGCAGCACCTTGGTCTGGGCGGCGGCCATTGCCTGGCGGGCGGCGGCCACCTTCTCGAACTGGGCGCTTTCCGGCCCGGGCCGCGCGCCGGACTTGACCAGACCTTCGAGTTCCGCCACCCGCGACTCGGCGGTGGCGATGTCGTTCTTCAGGGCGCTTTGCACATTGGCGTCGCTCGACAAGGCCACGGCCGTGGCGCGTGCCGCATTGGCCTGGGCCAGACCCAGCCATTCACTGGCCTGGCGTGACCGGGTGTTCAGCGGCGCCCAGATTTCGTCGGTGGCCTTCTGCACGCCGCCGGAACGCACCGACAGGATGACCGAGTTGAGCAATTGCACCGTGATGACGGCGATCACCGCGATGCGTATCTTGTTGGCAATTTTCATGGGGGAGTTCCCGCAGCGAGTTGAGTTCTGTATTTATCAAATTTTCCTCCATATGACGCATCTGGGCAAGCCAGAATCAGTCTCGAAACACCTTGCTTTTTCAGCTTAAGGCCTGCTGTGCAGCAGCTTGATCAGGCGGACAGCTGTTCATGGATGGCCTGCAACGCACGCGGCAACTGCGCGGCACGCGCGACCACGCGGTAGCCGCGCCAGCCGAAGATGCGGTGCACATAACGGTCAGCGCCGGCATCGACCACCAGGCCATGGCACTGCACGCCTTGGCGCCGCGCGGCCAGCACGGCGGCGCGGGCGTCTTCGGTCAGGTAGCGGGCATCGAACACGTCCACGTCCGACGGCGCGCCGTCGGTCACCAGCACGATGGCGCGCGGGCCGGCGGGCTCGGCCAGCAGGCAGCGCGTGGCATGGCGCAGCGCAGCGCCGATGCGCGTGGACCCCGCGGCGCGGGTGCTCAGGATGCGCTGCGTGTGTACCGCATCCAGCGGCGTGCCGAAGTCCAGCAGCCGCAGGTAATGCACCGCGGCGCGGGTGTTGGAGGCAAAGCCGTGGATGGCGATGCGGTCCTGCCCGGCCTGCGCTGCACGCGCCAGCAGCAACGCCGCCTGCTGCTCGACGGCCAGCAAGGGCTGCGCGCTGCTGGCGGCCACGTCGCCGGTGGAGGCCGACAGGTCGAGCAGCACCAGCACGCTGCAGCGCGGCGCCTCGCTGCCCGGGCGCACGAACAGCCGCCCATCGGGCGCCAGCGCCAGGCGCCGCTCCACCTGCACATCAATGGCGGCGTCGAGGTCGAGGTCTTCGCCTTCCCACTGCCGCCGCAGGCGCTGGTTGCGGCTCAGGCGGCGCCGGCTGCGCCAGGGCGCAGTGGGTTCGGCTGCGGGCTGCAAACCGCCGGGCGCGGCGGCCGGAGGCACTGCCTCGCGCACGGTGCACCAGTCAGCCCGCTCGCGCTGCAGGCGGTAGTCCCATTCCGGGTACAGGTGGCAGATGCCATCGTCGGGCCGTTCTTCGGCATCAGTCGGCGGTGTGTCGGCCGGCGAGGCGTCGGCGGGCGGGGGCGGTGCGACGGGTGTCTGCACTTGCAGCACCTCGGTGGCGTGGTCGGCCGTGGCGCCGTGTTGCCAGAGGTAGCTGTGGTCGTCGCGGTAGGCGGCCGGCACCACGCACTGCTGCGGGTCCAGCCGCACGCGCATCTGGCCCAGATCGTTGGCCAGGATGGAGGCCAGGCGCCGGAACGCGGCGTGGTCCTCCAGGCCGTGATCATGGCGGGTGGCGGCAAACAGCGTGCGCCCCTTGTGCACCCAGTGGTTGCCGTCGGCGTAGCGGCCGTTGAGCAGGGCGTGGCCCAGGCGGGCGAGCAGGCTGGGCACGTCCAGCCCGTGCGGGTCGTGTGCCGGCTGGGCCTGCAGGAACCAGCGGCGCACGCCGGGCAGGCGTTGCATCAGCAGCGCTTCGACGCGCGCATCCTCGATCGCCGAGGCCACGGCCAGGCCCAGCGGCTTGAGCGTGCCCGCGGCCTGGGCCGGTGGTGAATACAGCAGGTGGGCCGCCGCATGGGCGATGGCGGCGCGCGCCAGCGTGGCCTGCTGCATCACCGCCGCCGGCAGCAGCAGGTGGGTGGTGCTGAGCACCGCCCGCGGGGTCGTGGCCGACGCAGGGGACGGGCTGTCCCCCGCGCCAAGCGTTTGCAGTGTGAGTGTGTGCCGGCTCAGCGCGCCGAGCAGCAGGCCCAGCGCGACCACGGTGGGCGTGTCAGCGTCAGCGCGGCCCATCGTGCTTCAGGGGAAGTGGGCATCGACGAGGTGGCGCAGCGCGGCCAGCAGGTCCGGGTCGTCGGTCAGCGCGCGCGTCAGCGTCATCTCGCAGCTGTCGCGCGGGTCTACGCCGTCGCGGATCAGGATGCCGGCATAGATGAGCATGCGGGTGGAGATGCCTTCGTCCAGGCCCTGCTGGCGCAGTGCGCGCGAGCCCTGCGCCACGCCGACCAGTTGCGCGGCCAGGGCGGCGTCGATGCCGGCCTCGTGCGCCACGATCTCGATCTCCACCGCCGCGTCGGGGTAGTCGAACTCCAGCGCCGCGAAGCGCTGGCGCGTGGACGGCTTCATGTCTTTGCTGCGGCTCTGGTAGCCCGGGTTGTAGGAAACCACGAGCTGGAAGTCCGGGTGGGCGTGCACCAGCTCGCCCTTGCGGTCCAGCGGCAGCATGCGGCGCGCGTCGGTCAGCGGGTGGATGACCACCGTGGTGTCCTGACGCGCCTCCACCACCTCGTCGAGGTAGCAGATCGCGCCATGGCGCGCCGCCAGCGTGAGCGGCCCGTCGTGCCAGCGCGTGCCGTCGGCGTCGAGCAGCCAGCGGCCCACGAGGTCGGCCGCCGTCATGTCCTCGTTGCAGGCCAGCGTCACCAGCGGGCGGCCGAGCTTCCAGGCCATGTACTCGACGAAGCGCGTTTTGCCGCAACCGGTCGGCCCCTTGAGGATGAGCGGCAGGCGGTGCGCGTAGGCGTGCTGGTACAGCGCCACCTCTCTGCCGCAAGGGCGGTAGTAAGGCGCTTCGGTGATGCGGTAGGCCGCGAGCGGATCGGAGACAGGGGCAGGAGCAGACACGGCGCAGCCTCGGGACAACAAGGGACATGCCGGCCCGGGCTCCGGGCCGGCGGCGGCCGCTCAGCGGTGGCTGGGCGCCTCGTTCGGGATACCGTCGATCGGGCACTCGGGGGTGCCGACGGTGGAGCGCGTGAACGACTCGACCTGTTTGCGCGTGCCCTCGGGGTCGTTGATCCACTTGCCGTAGAACTCGTAGGGGCAGGCGGCCACGCCCTTGGCGTCGTCCCCGCTTTCGCCGGAGTTGATCTTGCCGGTGTAGCCGCGGTGCAGCAGCTTGAACAGGTGGTTCTCGCTCTGGCCATTCTTGCGGAAGTCGCGGATCAGGCTCTTGGACAGCGCTGCGTACTGCACGCCCATTTCCTCTTCGCCGCATTCGCCCAGGGTGCGGCCGTCGAAGCCGATGAGCGCGCTGTGGCCGAAGTAGCTGTACACGCCATCCCAGCCGGCGGCGTTGGCCACGGCCACGTAGCTGTTGTTGGCCCAGGCCATGGCCTTGGCCATGAGCACCTGCTGGTCCTTGGCCGGGTACATGTAACCCTGGCAGCGCACGATGAGTTCGGCGCCCTTCATGGCGCAGTCGCGCCAGATCTCGGGGTAGTTGCCGTCGTCGCAGATGATGAGGCTGACTTTCAGGCCTTTGGGGCCGTCGGAGACGTAGGTGCAGTTGCCCGGGTACCAGCCTTCGATCGGCACCCAAGGCATGATCTTGCGGTACTTCTGCACGATCTCGCCCTGGTCATTCATCAGGATGAGCGTGTTGTACGGTGCCTTGTTCGGGTGCTCTTCATGCCGCTCGCCGGTGAGCGAGAACACGCCCCACACCTTGGCCTTGCGGCAGGCCTCGGCAAAGATGGCGGTCTCCTCGCCCGGCACGGCGGCGGCGGTGTCGTACATCTCCTTGGCGTCGTACATGATGCCGTGGGTGCTGTACTCAGGGAAGATCACCAAGTCCATGCCGGGCAGGCCCTGCTTCATGCCGACCACCATGTCGGCGATCTTGCGCGCATTGGCCAGCACTTCGGCCTTGGTGTGCAGGCGCGGCATCTTGTAGTTGACGACGGCAACGCCTACGGTGTCGTTGCTGCTGGAAATATCGCCGTGGATCATTTCTTTTCTCCTTCGGAGTGAGTGTTTCGTTTATTGGGTTGATATGAGAGGCTGCTTCTCCCACCCCCTATCCCCCCCCGCCCCTTCCCACCCTCGCCAGGGCGGGAAGGGGAGCCCGATTTGGTGGTTGGTGGATGGAGTGGCTTCTACGACGCCACCGCCGCGACTGTGGTTGGTGTGTTTAGACTTCATGCCAACGGTCGTAGAGAGCACGACGTGATGTGTGCGCTCCCGGCTGGCCGCTGCGCGCCAGCAACCGAGCCATTGACTACGACCGTATCCCCGAAATCTCAACGCACCAAAGCTGCTCGCAACAGCTGCCTTGTAGAAGCCTCGTCGGCGCGACGAAATCAAATTGGGCTCCCCTTTCCGCCCCGGCGGGGGTGGAAAGGGGCGGGGGGGATAGGGGGGGAAGAGAACAGTACTCATCGAGAGGCACTCGAAAGAAAACCAAAGCTCAATGACTGATCATCCAAGGCCGCTTCGATGGAAATGCCTTGGCGCCATTGGGTGCGGTCACCGTGGCCCCACGCTTGCTGCCGCTTGAGCAACAGCCACAACCGGCGGGGTGTTTGAGCCGCCCATACGCCCCATCCCGCGAAGACCGCGGCGCGTGGGAAGCGCGCTCGTTGGTCTCATAGGCGTGGCGTGTCTCGCTGCTCAGGCAGGCCAGCCGCGGCGCGGCCACGAACACGCGGGTGCTGACGGTGCCGCAGTCCGGACAGTTGCAGGGTTCGTTGCGCTGTGCCAGGCTGCGCAGGGATTCAAACCCTCCGCAGCTTGGGCACGCATAGTCATAGGTCGGCATACGCGTGCTCCCGGCTTACTTGACGTCGGGCGAGATCGGCATCTGCACGCTGCCGTCGAGCATCTTGATCGGGCCGGCCGCCGTCGGGTTGATGTCGAACTCGAAGATCTCGGTCGGCAGCCACAGCGTGGCACAGGCGTTGGGCACGTCCACCACGCCGCTGATGTGGCCCTGCACCGGCGCGGTACCTAGGATGGAATAGGCCTGGGCGCCGCTGTAGCCGAACTTCTTCAGGTACTCGATGGCGTTCAGGCAGGCCTGGCGGTAGGCGACGTTGACGTCCAGGTAATGCTGCTTGCCTTGCTCGTCGACCGAGATGCCTTCAAAGATCAGGTAGTCCTTGTAGTTGGGCGTCATCGGGCTCGGTTTGAACACCGGGTTCTTGATGCCGTACTTGGCCATGCCGCCCTTGATCAGGTTGACGCGCATGTGCACCCAGCCGGCCATCTCGATGGCGCCGCAGAAGGTGATCTCGCCGTCGCCCTGGCTGAAGTGAAGGTCGCCCACACTCAGACCGGCGCCATCCACATAAACCGGGAAAAACACCTTGGAGCCACGCGACAGGTCCTTGATGTCGCAGTTGCCGCCGTGTTCGCGCGGCGGCACGGTACGGGCCCCCTCGGCAGCAGCCTTGGCCTTGGCCTCGCCGCTGAGTTTGCCCATGTGGGCAGTGGCGGCAAAGGGCGGGTTGGCCAGGCCGGGCACACGGGTCGGGTCGGTATCCAGCAGCTCCTGCTCGCGCGCATTCCAGGCGTCGAGCATCTTCTTGTCGGGCAGGCAGCCGATCAGGCCGGGGTGGATCAGGCCGGCGTATTCCACGCCGGGCACGTGGCGGCTCTTGGTGAACATGCCGTTGAAGTCCCAGATCGACTTCTGCGCCAGCGGGAAGTGGTCGGTCAGGAAACCGCCGCCGTTCTTCTTGCTGAAGAAGCCGTTGAAGCCCCAGGGGCTCTCGTCTTTGGCGCCGATGTCCAGCAGATCGACCACCAGCAGGTCGCCGGGCTCGGCGCCGTGCACGCCCACCGGGCCGGACAGGAAGTGGACGATGGACAGGTCAATGTCGCGCACGTCGTCGGCGCTGTCGTTGTTCTTGATGAAACCGCCGGTCCAGTCGTAGGTCTCCAGGATGAAGTCATCACCCGGTTTGACCCAGCAGGCCATCGGCACATCCGGGTGCCAGCGGTTGTGAACCTGCTCGTTCTGGTAAGCAGATTGTTTGAGATCGACTTTGATGAGGGTTTCAGCCATGGTGGGACTCCTTGAAGGCGAGGGACAAAAAATGGGGGATGAATCGGTGGATGCGGTCAGACCGAGAGGTAGGACTTGATGCGGTTGACATCGGTCTGCGCGCGCAGCGTTTCATGCACGAGACGGCCACCTTCGATCACGAACAGCCGGTCGGCCACGTCCATGGCGAACGACAGCACCTGCTCGGAGACGACGATGGTGATCTCGCGCAGCTTGCGGATCTCGTTGAGCGCTTTCGCGATGTCCTTGATGATCGAGGGCTGGATGCCTTCGGTCGGCTCGTCCAGCAGCAGCACCTTGGGGTCGGTCACCAGCGCGCGGGCAATGGCCAGCTGTTGCTGCTGCCCGCCCGACAGGTTGCCGCCCTTGCGCCGGCGCATGTCCCACAGCACCGGGAACAGCGCGTAGATCTCGTCCGGGATCTGCTTGGTTTTCGAGTTCTCCAGGCCGGTCTGGATGTTCTCCTCCACCGTGAGGGCGGGGAAGATCATGCGGCCCTGCGGCACATAGGCAATGCCCTTGGCCACGCGCCGGTAGCTTTCGTCTTTGGAGACATCCTGGCCGGCAACCTCGATCTGGCCGGACTTGAGCGGCAGCACGCCCATCAGGCCCTTGAACAGCGTGGTCTTGCCCATGCCGTTGCGGCCCATGATGGCGATGGTTTCGTTCGTGCGGCCCTCGAAAGAGATGCCGTGCAAGGCTTCACTCTGGCCGTAGGCCACGAACATGTCGTTGACTTTGAGCATGGTGTTTCTCCTGTGGTTTCAGTGGCCGAGATAGACGTCGATGACCTTCGGGTCGGCCTGCACGGCTTCCATCGAGCCTTCGGCCAGGATCTTTCCTTGGTGCATGACGGTGACCTTGTGCGCGATCTGCTTGACGAACTCCATGTCGTGCTCGATCACGATCACCGAGCGGTTCTTGCAGATGCGCTTGAGCAGGTCGGCGGTGAGTTCACGCTCGCGCGCGCTCATGCCGGCAATCGGTTCGTCCAGCATCAGCAGTTCGGGCTCCTGCATCAGCAACATGCCGATCTCCAGCCACTGCTTCTGCCCGTGCGAGAGCAGGCCGGCCTCCATGTCCAGCGCGTCGGCCAAGCCGATTTCCTCGGCCACCACCTGCACCCGGGCCTTGACCTCGTCGCTGCACTTGAAGGCCAGGGCGCCGAACACCGAGCGGCCGGCCGGGTAGGACACCTCCCGGTTCTGGAACACCGAGAGGTTCTCGTAGATGGACGGCGTCTGGAACTTGCGGCCGATGCCGCGGCGCACGCGAATGTGTTCGTCCAGCGTGGTCAGCTCCTCGTTCTTGAACTTGATGCTGCCGGCGCTGGCCTTGGTCTTGCCGCAGATCAGGTCGAGCAGGGTGGTCTTGCCGGCACCGTTGGGGCCGATGATCACGCGCAGCTCGTTCTTGTCGATGTACAGCGTCAGGGTGTCGATGGCCTTGAAGCCGTCGAAGGAGACCGTGAGGTCTTCCACGGCCAGGGCGAAGTCGGTGTTGCTCATGGTGTGCTCCTGGTGAACTCGGTTCAGGCGGCCTGTCCGCTCACATGGCCGGACAGGGCGGTGTTGGCGGTTGTGGCCGGTGCATCCGAGGCGTCGAGGGCGGCGTCAGCCTTGACGGCGCGCTGGATGGCCAGGCGCTGGGCCTGCTTGCGTTTCCACCAGGGCACAACCTTCTGGCTCCACACGCCGGCCAGTCCGTCGGGGAAGGCCATGGTCACGCCGATGAAAAGCGCCGCCATCAGGAACAGCCAGAGGTCGGGGAAGCTTTCGGAGAAATAGGTTTTGCCGAAGTTCACCAGGAGCGTGCCGTACACCGCGCCCACCAGGCTCATGCGCCCGCCCACGGCGGCGTAGATCACCATCTCGATCGAGGGCACGATGCCGACGAAGGACGGCGACATGAAGCCCACTTGCAGCGTGAACAGCGCGCCGCCGATGCCCGACAGTGCGGCTGCCAGGCAGAACACGAAGACCTTGAAGCTGGCCACGTCGTAGCCGGAGAAGCGCACGCGGTCTTCCTTGTCGCGCATGGCCAGCAACAGCGTGCCGAGCTTGCTCTTCTGGATCCACAGGCACAGGAGCACGCTGCCCAGCAGCACGGCGCTGCAGAGGTAGTACAGGATGTACTTGGCGCTGTCGGTGCGGATGTCCCAGCCCAGCAGGGTCTTGAGGTCGGTCATGCCGTTGACACCACCGGTGTAGCCCTGCTGGCCGATGATCAGCACCGTCAGGATCAGCGCCACGGCCTGCGTGATGATGGCGAAGTACACGCCGCCGACACGCCGCTTGAACATGGCGTAGCTGATGATGAAGGCCAGCAGCGTGGGGATGGCGATGACGGCAATCAGCGCGAACGGCAGGTGCTCGAACGGCTTCCACCACAGCGGCAGGGCGGTGAGCTGGTTCCAGTCCATGAAGTCCGGAATGCCGGGGGTGGACTGGATCTTGGTGGTGATGGGATCGGACGCCTCCAGCTTGAGGAACATGGCCATGGCGTAGCCGCCCAGGCCGAAGAAGACACCCTGGCCCAGGCTCAGGATGCCGCCGTAGCCCCAGACCATCACCAGCCCGAGAGCGACGAAGCCGTAAGTCAGGTACTTGCCCACCAGGTTGAGACGGAAGATGTCGAGGGCGAGCGGGAAAACCACCAGCAGCAGCACCGCCAGCAGGGCCACGCTGCCCAGGCCTTTTTTGTTGATCCAGGTCGTGAGGTTGTTCATGGTGTTACTCCGTTGTGTTGCGGGCCGATCAGCGGCGCACCTTGCTGGCGAACAGGCCTTGCGGGCGGATCATCAGGATCACCACGATCAAGGACAAGGTCAGCACCTTGGCCATGGAGCCGGTCATGAAGAATTCGGCAATCGACTGCGTCTGTGCGATGCCGAAGGCCGAGGCCACCGTGCCCAGCAGGCTGGCGGCGCCGCCGAAGGTCACGACCAGGAAGGCGTCCACGATGTAGAGCGAACCCGAGGTCGGCCCGGTGGAGCCGATGGTGGTGAAGGCCGCACCGGCGATGCCGGCCACGCCGCAGCCGATGGCGAAGGTCAGGCGGTCGGTCTTTTGTGTGTTGATGCCGATGGCGTTGGCCATCACGCGGTTGCTCACCGTGGCGCGCACCCGCAGGCCCCAGCGGCTTTTGTAGAGCGCCAGCAGCACGGTGCCGGTGACCAGCGCGGTCAGGCCGAGCACGAACAGGCCGTTGATCGGGATGTCCAGGCCCTCATGCGGGGCCCAGGAGCCCATCAGCCACTCCGGCAATGTCGGGCTGACTTCCTTGGGGCCGATGGCGGTGCGAAACACCTGCTGAATGCCCAGGCTCAGGCCCCAGGTGGCCAAGAGTGTGTCGAGCGGGCGCTTGTAGAGATGGCGGATCAGTCCCCACTCCACCAGCCAGCCGGCAACGAAGGCCAGGCCGAATGCCACCGCGATCGACAGCGGAAAGTAATAGGGCATGAAGCCGGGCGCGAATTTCTCCACCAGCGTGGAGAACATGAAGACCGTGTAGGCGCCGATGGTCATGAACTCGCCATGCGCCATGTTGATCACGCCCATCTGGCCGAAGATGATGGCCAGGCCCAGGCCCATGAGGAGCAGGACCGAGAACAGGCTGAGTCCCGCGAAGCCCTGCATCAGGGTAATGTTGAGGATTTCCGAAAATTCCATGGCGTCACCTGCCTGTCTGTCTGTGTACCAATCTGGGGTGGCGACCCCCGAACCGCCAGGCGGCCGCCACCTTGTTTCCCTCTCAAGCGGAGCTGATTACTGGTAACCCTTCGGGAACGGGTTGGGTTCGATCAGGTTGGGCGACTCGGCCACCACCTTGAAGGTGGCGTCCTTGTTGCCGATGGCGATGCGCGACTTGCTCCACAGGTGGTGGTTCTCGTGCAGCTTGACGTAGCCTTCCGGCGCGGTCTTGAGCTCGATGCCGGGCGAAGCGGCCACCACCTTGTCCACGTCGAAGCTGCCGGCCTTCTCCACGGCGGCCTTCCACAGCCAGGGGCCCAGGTAACCGGCTTGCGTGACGTCGCCGATCACGGCGTCCTTGCCGTACTTGGCCTTGAAGGCGGCAACAAACTTCTTGTTGTTGTCGTTGTCCAGGGTCTGGAAGTACTTCATGGAGGAGTAGAAGCCGGCGAAGTTCTCGCCGCCCACACCCGTCATCTCGTCCTCGGTCACCGACAGCGTCAGCAGGAACTGCTTGTCACCGGTGATGCCGGCCGCCTTGAGCTGCTTGTAGAAGGCCACGTTGGAGCCGCCCACCACGGCCGCGAAGATGCAGTCCGGCTTGGCGACCTTGATCTTGTTGATCAGCGAGTTGAAGTTGGTGTTGCCCAGCGGGTAGTACTCTTCGCCCACCACCTTGCCCAGCTTGCCCACGGTCTCGATGTGCTTGCGTGCGATCTTCATCGAGGTGCGCGGCCAGATGTAGTCGGAGCCGACCAGGAAGAAGGTCTTGGCTTTTTTCTCTTTCGAACCCCAGTCCAAGCCGTAGATGATCTGTTGCGTGGCTTCCTGGCCGGTGTAGATCACGTTCTTGCTCTGCTCCAGGCCTTCGTAGAAGGTCGGGTAGTAGAGCAGGCCGTTTTCTTTCTCGAAGATCGGCAACACGGCCTTGCGCGAGGCGCTGGTCCAGCAGCCGAACACGGCGGCCACGTGGTCGTTGACCAGCAGCTTCTTCGACTTCTCGGCGAAGGTCGGCCAGTCGGAAGCGCCGTCTTCCTTGATGACGCGGATCTTGCGGCCCAGGATGCCGCCCATGGCGTTGATCTGGTCGATGGCCAGCTGCTCGGCCTGGATGGAGCCGGTTTCAGAGATGGCCATGGTGCCGGAGGAGGAGTGCAACTGGCCCACCACCACCTCGGTGTCGGTCACGGCAAGCTTGGTCGTGTTGACCTTGGCGGTGGGGAACTGCTGGGCCATGGCCATGCCGGGCAGACCGACCATGGACATGGCGCCCAGGCCTTGCAGCAGGCGGCGACGCGCAAGCGCATCGGCATCCAGGTGGGCGGGGGACGAGGCGGGCTGTTTTTTCATGAAGCACTCCTGAAATGAAAGGTGGGAACCAAGAACACCTGCAACAGGTGCTGGGCGACAGGGCGTCACCACGGCCTTGAGATTAGGGAGAACCCGCAAATGCGCCCATACGTCATTCGACGTACGCAGGGGTACGCAGCCAAGTGAGAACGTTTCTTGCATGTGCACCAGGGATGACCACCAATGCACCAAAACCGCGCGCATGAAAAACGCACCCCAACGCATCTTTCGCATCCGGCGCGACTACAACTCCTGGGTGGCCAACGAAACCCTGGAGGACTACGCGCTGCGCTACACGCCGCACAGTGCACGCAAATGGAGCGAGTTCCGGGTTGCCAACACCGCGTTTGGCGGCATGTCGTTCCTGGCGCTGGAGGCCATCGGCGGCGCCATCGCGCTCAATTACGGTTTCAGCAATGCGTTGTGGGCCATCCTGGTGATGGGGCTCATTACCTTCCTCACCGGCTTGCCGATCGCCATCTACGCGGCGCGTTACGGGCTGGACATGGACCTGCTCACCCGCGGTGCCGGCTTTGGCTACCTGGGCTCCACCGTCACCTCACTGGTCTATGCCTCGTTCACCTTCATCTTCTTTGCGCTGGAGGCGGCCATCATGGCGCTGGCGCTGCAGCTGGCGTTCGACTGGCCGCTGGTGTGGTGTTATGTGCTGTCGTCGCTGATCATCATTCCGCTGGTGCTGTACGGCATCACCTTCATCTCGCGCCTGCAGACCTGGACCCAGCCGCTGTGGGCCGTGCTGCTGTTCTGGCCCTTTGTCTGGTTTGCTGTGGCGCAGCCCGAGCTGTACCGCGAATTCACCGGCCTGTCGGGCCTGACCTCGGGCAGCAACGGCTTCGAGCCGCTGATGTTCGGCGCCGCCGCCGCGGTGGCGTTCTCGCTGGTGCTGCAGATCGGCGAGCAGGTCGACTACCTGCGTTTCATGCCCGAGCGCACCGCCGCCAACCGCTGGCGCTGGTGGGGCGGTGTGCTGGCGGCCGGGCCGGGCTGGATCGTGCTGGGCATGCTCAAGATGCTGGGCGGTGCCTTTCTGGCCTTTGTGGCGCTGCAGTACGGCGCGGCACCAGCGCAGGCGGCAGAACCCACGCAGATGTACCTGGTCGGCTACATGCGTTCGCTCGGCGACGCCACTGTGGCAACGGTGCTCACCGTGCTGTTTGTGGTGATCTCGCAGGTCAAGATCAACGTCACCAACGCCTACGCCGGCTCGCTGGCCTGGTCCAACTTCTTTGCGCGGCTCACGCGCAGCCACCCGGGGCGCGTGGTGTGGCTGGTGTTCAACGTCATCATCGCCATGCTGCTGATGACGCTGGGTGTCTTCGGTGCGCTGGAGAAGGTATTGGGCTTGTACAGCAACGTGGCGATTGCCTGGGTCGGTGCGCTGGTGGCGGACCTGGTCATCAACAAGCCCTTGGGCCTGAGCCCCAAACACGTGGAGTTCCGCCGCGCTTACCTGTACGACATCAACCCCGTCGGCCTGGGCGCCATGGGGCTGGCGGTGCTGTTGTCCGTCACCGCCCATGCCGGGCTGCTGGGCGAATACGCGGCCGCCTTCTCGCCCTTCATTGCGCTGGGCACGGCCCTGGTCGCCGCACCGCTGATCGCCTGGGCCACGGGCGGCCGCTACTACCTGGCACGCAAGGACGCTTCGCCCTGGGCCCCGGGCGAGGTGGTGCGCTGCTCGGTGTGCGAAAACCAGTTCGAGAGCACCGACATGGCCAGTTGCCCGGCCTATGGCGCGCCGATCTGCTCGCTCTGCTGTTCGCTCGAATCGCGCTGCCACGACCGCTGCAAGACCCATTCGCGGGTCGCCGACCAAGTGCGCCAGGCCATGGCTGCCATCCTGCCGGCGAGCCTGAACAACCGCTTCAACTTTCGCGTCGGCCAGTACTTCACGGTTTTCCTCTCGCTGTGCGCGGTGCTGGCGTTTGTGCTGGGCGTCGTCTACATGCAGGAAAGCCTGCAGGCGCCGGTGGGGGCCCTGCGCATGCCGTTCATCAAGGTCTTTTCGCTGCTGGCGGTGTTGGCGGCGGTGTGGGCCTGGTGGATCGTGTTGGCCAACGAGAGCCGGCGCATGGCGCACGATGAATCGGAACGCCAGACCCAGCTGC
Organism: Hylemonella sp.; assembly: GCA_030680575.1. GTDB lineage: Bacteria > Pseudomonadota > Gammaproteobacteria > Burkholderiales > Burkholderiaceae_C > Hylemonella. The sequence continues at coordinate 56,256 of JAUXVI010000025.1, read as the reverse complement.
TGCAAAAGGAAATCGACGCCCACCAGCGCACCGACGAGGCACTGCAAAGCGCCAAGGAAGTGGCCGAGGCCGCCAGCCAGGCCAAGACGCGTTATGTGGCCGGCATGACGCATGAGCTGCGCACGCCGCTCAACAGCATCCTGGGGTATGCGCAGATCCTGCTGCGCAACGCCGAGTTGAAGGGCGGCTTGCGCGAAGCGGTCACCACCATCCAGCAAAGCGGTCAGCACATGCACGCGCTGATCGACGGCCTGCTGGACCTGGCGCGCATCGAGGCCGGCCGCCTGCGGCTGGACATGGCGCCGCTGCCGTTTGCCGAATTCCTGTCGGAGCTGGCGCGCATGGTGAAGCCACAGGCCGAAGGCAAGGGTCTGTCCTTCCGGCTGGAGACGCAAGGGCGCGTGCCCGCCTGGGTGCAGGCCGACGCCAAGCGGCTGCGGCAGATCCTCATCAACCTGCTGGCCAATGCGGTGCGCTTCACCGATGCCGGCGGCATCGTCTTTCGCGTCGATTGCCGGCACGACGTGGTGCGCTTCGAGGTGGAAGACAGCGGCATCGGCATTGCGCCGCAAGACCAGGAACGCATCTTTATGCCGTTCGAGCGCGGCAGCGCCGGGCGGCGTGCCAGCGAGTCGGGCACCGGCCTGGGCCTGACCATCACCCACCTGCTGACCGAACTCATGGGCGGCGAACTCACGCTGCGCAGCGAGGTCAAGCAGGGCAGCACCTTCACCGTGCGGCTTTACCTGCGCGAGATCGAACCGCCGGCCGCACAGCTGGTGCGCCACCTGCGCCCCATCGTCGGTTACCTGGCGCCGCGGCGCACCCTGCTGGTGGTGGACGACCAGCCGATCCAACGCCAATTGCTGGCCAGCCTGCTGGTGCCGTTGGGTTTCATCATGCGCGAGGCGGCCAGCGGCCGCGAATGCCTGGAAATTCTGCAGCAGCACAAGCCCGATGCGGTGCTGCTCGACATCAACATGGACGACCTCAACGGCTGGCAGACCGCGCAACTGATTCGCAGCAACGTCGGGCCCGAGTTGCCGATCGTTTTCGTCTCGGCCGACCCGTTCGAGAACCGGCCCGAACTGCTGGAAGCCGTCGGCTGCCAGGGTTTTGTGAGCAAGCCGGTGATCGAGTCCGAGCTGCTGGACCTGCTGGCGCGTGTGCTGCAGCTGGAATGGGTGCACGAGAGCAACCTGCTGCCCAGCCCGGAGGCAGCGCCGGCGGAACGCGAGCTGGCCAGCAAGTTGCCGCTGCCGGATGAGCTGCGCCACAGCCTGATCGGCCTGGCGCGCATGGGCAACGCCAGCGGTCTGCGCAGTCTGCTGCGCAGCAGCGCCGAGCAGGAGCCGGCGATTGCCGACGTGCTGCAAAGCCTGGTGGTGCATGTGGACCGCTTTGACTTCTCTGCCCTGATCGAACGCCTGAAAGAAACCGAAGATGAAAGCTGAATCCGTGATGCCGCCGGCCGTCTCCAGCGTGGTGCTGGTGGTGGACGACGCGCCCGACACCCTGCGCATGCTGTGTGATGCGCTGGCCATCGAGGGCTACACCGTGCTGGTGGCGCGTGACGCCATCGAGGCACTGGAGCGCTTCGAGATGGCGGTGCCCGACGCCGTGCTGCTCGACGCCATCATGCCGGGCGAGAACGGTTTTGCTCTGTGCCGCCGCCTCAAGGCCGAGCCCTCCTGGTCCCACGTGCCGGTGATCTTCATGACCGGCCTGACCGAGACCGAGCAGATCGTCGAAGGCTTTGCTAGCGGCGGTGTGGACTACGTGGTCAAGCCGCTGAAGATTCCCGAAGTGCTGGCGCGCCTGGCCACCCATCTGCGCAATGCACATGTCAGCCGGCTGGCGCGCGAGGCGGTGGACGTGGCCGGCCTGGGCGTGGTGCTGCTTGACTCGCAAGGCCGCATCGCCTGGCGCTCGCCGCAGGCCATGCGCTGGCTGGAAGAAGCGCTCGGGCCGCAAGACGACGCGGCCCCGCTGAAGCACTGGCTGCAGGCTGCCGTCACACAGGGCGAGACGCTGACCGCGCTGCCCGATGGCAGCCAGCTGCAAGCCCAGTACCTGGGGCAGACCGGCCCGGGCGAGACCATGATCCTGCTGCGCCAGACCGGCCCGGCGGTGGACGCCGCGCACAAGCGTCTGAGTGGTGCGGCCCTCACGCCGCGCGAGACAGAGGTGCTGTCCTGGCTGGCCAAGGGCAAGACCAACCGCGACATTGCCGACATCCTGGGCATGAGCCCGCGCACAGTGAACAAGCACCTGGAACACATCTTCGAAAAGCTCGGCGTCGAGACACGCACGGCGGCGGCGGCGATTGCCAGCAGCCTGCTGCAGGAGGGCTGAACCCGCACGCCCGGGTCTTGGCGGCGTCATCCGGCTCTGTTATAAGTATTTTTGGCCTCTAGCCCTTATGAAACAAGCGGGAGTAGCTATATGTTTGATAGCAAACCAGGGCCGATCAACCTGGCGCTGCAAGGCGGTGGCGCGCATGGCGCCTTCACCTGGGGTGTGCTCGATGCGCTGTTGAAAGATCCGCGTGTGCAGTTCGAAGGCATCAGCGGCAGCAGCGCCGGTGCCATGAACGCGGTGGTGCTGGCCGACGGCTGGCTCAAGGGTGGGCGCGAGGGTGCGCGCCAGGCGCTGGCGGATTTCTGGAACGAACTGGGCCGCCAGATGCCCTGGGGCCTGCTGACGCGCCGCAAGGGCGACGTGATCACCATGGCGCCGGCCAGCCGGCCAGCCGGCTGCTGGCCAGCTGGGCCGGTTACTTCTCGCCCTCGCAGCTGAACCCTTTCGACCTCAACCCCTTGCGTGATCTGCTCAACCGCCAGATCGACTTCGAGCAGCTGCGCACGCGCTGCCCGTTCAAGCTTTTCATCGGCACCACGCAGGTGAGCACCGGCAAGCTGCGCTTGTTTCGCGCGCACGAACTGACCGTGGATGTGCTGCTGGCCTCCGCCTGCCTGCCCAAGATCCATCGCACGGTGGAGATCGACGGCGAGGGCTACTGGGACGGCGGCTACAGCGCCAACCCGGCCGTGTTCCCGCTGGCCTACGAATGCCAGGCGCGCGACATTCTGCTGGTGCTGCTGAATCCGCTCAAGCGCGAAGGCATACCGCACACCGTGGAAGAGATCGAGGCGCGCATCGTCGAGCTGGCCTTCAGCGCCAACTTCATGCGCGAGATGCGCATGTTCGCGCACGCGGCCGAGTTCTCCGGCTCGGCCTTGCGCCCCAAGGGCCGGCTGGAGCGCCGCCTGCAGGAACTGCGCTTTCACATGATCGACGCCAGCCAGCTCGACACCCTGCTGCGCACCGACACCAAACTGCTGGCACACGGCCCGTTCTTCGAGCAGCTGCAGGAACAGGGGCGCACCTGTGCAGACGCGTGGCTGGCAAAGGAGTACCATGCCCTCGGGCGTCGCTCAAGCATCGATGTAAAACAGTTGTTCGGCTAGGCGCCACCAAGCTCTGGGAGGAGCCCATGCGTGACGACTCAGCTCACTCGGCCGGCCACGACGCCTCGCGGGCCATGTACCGCTGGCGCGCCTTGTCCTACGACCTGCAACTCGCCCCCTACGAATTTATCCGCCGCCATGCGGTCGAGCGGCTGCAACTGTTGCCCGGCCAGTGCGTGCTCGACCTCGGCTGCGGCACCGGCATGAGCTTGCAACTGCTGCGCCAGGCCGTCGGTGCGCAAGGCCGTATCATCGCCGTGGACCAATGCCCCGAGATGATTGCACTGGCACGCAGCCGCGTCAGCCAGGCGGGCTGGACCAATGTGGAGCTCATCTGTGCCGCAGTGGAAGACGCGCCCTTGCCAGATGCCGCTGACGCCGCCTTCTTCCACCTCGTGCACGACATTCTGCAAAGCCCGCAGGCGGTGACGCATGTGCTGCGCCACCTCAAGCCCGGTGCGCGCATCGCCGCCACCGGCCTGAAGTGGACGGCGCCCTGGCTGGCGCCGTGGAATGCCTTGGTAGGTATGTTCGCTGCGCAGTCCATCACCAATTTCGACCGCTTGGCCGCACCCTGGCAGCCCCTGCTCGATCAGGGCGCGGCGCTGGAGCTGGAGTCGGTGCTCATGGGCACGCTGTATGTGGCCAGCGGCACGGCGCCGCCCGCCCGGCCGCGCCAGGGGCAGCGCACGCATTGATATGCTTGCGGCCTAAAAATCAACCTGGCCGGGTCCGCCCGCCAACCCAGGAGTTTCCATGCCCTACATGCTGCTGATGATGGAGCCGCCCGGCCAGCGGCGTACGCGCACTGAGGCCGAAGGCCGTGAGGTGTACGCGCGCATGCAGCGTTTTGCCGAGGAGTTGCAAGCGCGCGGCCAGTTGCTGGCGGTCGAGTCGCTCGGCTCGCAGGCCAACGCCGTGCGTGTGCAGGTGCGCGGCGGGCAGGCCCAGGTGCTCGACGGCCCCTTCGCCGAAGCCAAGGAAATGGTGGGCGGCTTCTTTCTGGTCGACTGCCCGACCCGGGCCGAGGCCGTGGCCATTGCCCAGCAATGTCCGGCGGCCGAGTGGTGCACCGTGGAAGTGCGCAGCGTCGGGCCGTGCTACGAAGACGCGTGAGGTCTGCCGGCCGATCTAGGGTTTTTACCTAGACAAAAGACGGTCGATTTCGTACCGCTTCGTTCGTCGTGGGAATGCAAGCCAGAGTTTGGCTGACCAACCCCATGAAGGAGTTCTGATATGCGATACATGATCATCGTCAACGCCACGCCGGATACCGAGGCCGGCATTTTTCCACCCCATATGCCCGAACTCATGGCCGCGATGGGCACCTTCCACGAAGAGCTCGCCCGCGCCGGCGTGCTGCTCGACGCATCGGGCCTCCAGCCCAGCTCGCAAGGCTGGCGCATCCGCTACGACGGCAAGGCACGCCAGGTCATTGATGGTCCCTTCACCGAGAGCAAGGAACTGATCGCCGGCTACACCCTGATCCAGGTGCGCTCGCGCGACGAGGCGCTGGCGTGGACACGCCGTTTCCCCAACCCGGTGGGCGAGGGCATGGCGGCCGAGATCGAGGTGCGCCGCCTGTACGAAGAGGAAGACTTCGCCGGCGTCGGCCAGTGAAGGAGCCGCACCATGGTCAAAAGCATCCTGATCATCGCCGTGCTGGCCCTGGCCGGCCTGTTGCTGTTTGCCGCCACGCGGCCCGACCGCTTCAGCCTGCAGCGCAGCATCGTCATCCAGGCGCCGCCGGACAAGATCCACGCGCTCATCAACGAACTGCGCCAGTTCAACACCTGGAACCCCTACGACAAGAAAGACCCGGCCATGCAGGGCAGCTACCGCGGCCCGGCCGCGGGCCCGGGGGCGCGCTACGAGTTCAAGGGCAACAAGGAGGTGGGCGAAGGCAGCCTGGAGATCACCGCCAGCACCCCCGCCCAGGTGACGATGCAACTCGACATGCGCGCCCCCATGCAGGCCAGCAACACCATTGACTTCACTCTGGTGCCGCGCGGCGACACCACCGAAGTCACCTGGGCCATGCAGGGCGCCTGCCCCTTTGTGGCCAAGCTGATGGGCGTCTTTATCAACATGGACACCATGATTGGCCGCGACTTCGAAGCCGGCCTGGCGAGCCTCAAGGCCCGCGCCGAGAAAACCTGAGCCAACCCTGATTGCAACCGCAAGGAGATTTCCATGAATCAGCAAATCTACGTCAACCTGCCCGTGCGCGACCTGGAGCGTTCCAAAGCCTTCTTTGGCGCCCTGGGTTACAGCTTCAACCCGCAGTTCAGCAACGAGCAGGGTGCCTGCATGGTGATCAGCGACGACATCTACGTCATGCTGCTGACCGAACCCTTTTGTCAGACCTTCACCAGCAAACCCCTGGCCGACGCGCGCAAGACCACCGAGGTGCTGATCTGCCTGTCGTGCGCCAGCCGCGCCGAGGTCGACCAGCAGGTGGCCAAGGCCCGTGCGGCCGGTGGCACGGTGCCGCGCGCCTCGCAAGACCATGGTTTCATGTACCAGCACGGCTTCGAAGACCTGGACGGCCACATCTGGGAGCTGGCCTACATGGACATGGCCGCCTGCCCGGCCACACCGGCACAAGCCTGAGCGCCCGACCGCCTGATGCATTCCGCCACCCACCAGGCCATTGCCGCCGTCTGGCGCATCGAGTCCGCGCGCATCGTGGCGGCCGTGGCGCGCCTGCTGCGCGACATCGGCCAAGCCGAGGAGGTGGCGCAGGACGCTCTGGTGGCGGCGCTGGAGCATTGGCCTACCAAGGGCGTGCCCGACAACCCTGGTGCCTGGCTCATGGCCACCGCCAAGAACCGTGCGCTCGACCGCTTGCGCCGTGACAAGGTGCAGAGCAGCAAGTTCGAGCAGATCGGCCATGACTTGGAGGCGCAGCAGGCGCTGGTGGCGCCCGACTTCGTGGACGCGCTCGACGCCGTGCGCGCCGACGAAATTGGTGACGACCTGCTGCGCCTGATCTTCACCGCCTGCCACCCGGTGCTCAGCACCGAGATGCGGGCCGCGCTCACGCTCAAGCTGCTGGCGGGCCTGAGCACGCACGAGATTGCACGCGCCTTCCTGGTGACGGAGCCCACGCTGGCGCAACGCATCGTGCGCGCCAAGCGCACCCTGCGCGAAGCGCGTGTGCCTTTCGAGCTGCCGCGCGGTGCCGTGCTGGGTGAACGGTTGGCCTCGGTGCTGGAGGTGGTGTACCTGGTCTTCAACGAAGGCTACACGGCCACGGCCGGGGAGGACTGGATGCGCCCCGCCCTGGTGGACGAAGCCTTGCGCCTGGGCCGCATGCTGACCGAACTGGCCGCGGAAGAACCCGAGGTGCACGGCCTGCTGGCGTTGATGGAGCTGCAGGCTTCGCGCACTGCCGCCCGCACCGACGCCAGCGGCCGCCCCGTGCTGCTGCTGGCACAAGACCGCACGCGCTGGGACCACCTGCTCATCCGCCGCGGGCTGGCGGCGCTGGCGCGGGCCGAGGCCTTGTGTGCAGAACAAGGCCAGCCGCTCGGAGCCTATGCGCTGCAAGGCGCCATTGCCGCCTGCCATGCGCGCGCCGTGCAGGCCGCCGACACCGACTGGGTGCGCATTGCCTCGCTCTACGAGGCGCTGGCGCAGACCACGCCGTCGCCGGTGGTGGAACTCAACCGCGCTGTGGCCGTGGCCATGGCCTACGGGCCGGCAGCCGGCCTGGCCCTCATCGACGCGCTGCGCGAAGACCGCGCCCTGCAAAACTACCAGTGGCTGCCCAGCGTGCGCGGCGACCTGCTGGCCAAGCTGGGCCGGCTGGCAGAGGCGCGTGCCGAGTTCGCACACGCCGCCACGCTCACGCACAACCTGCGCGAGCGCGAGCTGCTGCTGGCACGGGCGCAGACCCTAGGTGAGCCCGGGGCCTAAGCGTCTGCAGAGCGCCTGCAGCGTCATTTGTCTTCATCCCGAAGGAGCACTGTCATGCTGAACCCGCTCAAGATCACCCCCTGCCTGTGGTTCGACCACCAGGCCGAAGAAGTCGCCGCGTTTTACACCGGCATCTTTCCCAACTCACGCATCACCAGCGTGAGCCGTTTCCCCGATGCCGGGCAGGAAATCCACGGCAAGCCGGCCGGCTCGGTAATGACGGTGGGCTTCGAACTCGACGGCCAGCCCTTTGTGGCCTTGAACGGCGGCCCGCAGTTCCAGTTCAACGAGGCGGTCTCGCTGCAAATCCATTGTGTCGATCAAGCCGATGTGGACTACTACTGGGACAAACTAGGCGCTGGCGGCGACGAGCGCGCGCAGCAGTGCGGCTGGCTGAAAGACCGCTACGGCCTGTCGTGGCAGGTGGTTCCCACAGTGTTGCTGGCGCTGATGCAGCACCCGGACCCGGCGAAAACGCGTCGTGTCATGCAGGCCTTGCTGCAGATGAAGAAGCTGGACATCGAAGGCCTGAAGCAAGCGGCCGAGTGAAGTTCATGGTGTTTTTGGCCTCCAGACCTTGATTCATCTGCGCGACAAGCTATAAAATTTGTAGCAATAACCTGCTGCCAAATTGCCAACTGCTGGCCCGATCAAGGAGTCAACGATGAACTACCCGCTGTCTTATGTGCTTTCGCTGCTGCTCCTGGGGCTGGGCCTGCCACTGGCGGCCGAGGCCCGCTGCATCACCACCCGCTATGGCGAAACGCTGTGCGCGCCAGCCGAAAGCCGCTGCGTCAACGACCGCTATGGCGACCCCCATTGTTCCGGCAGCGGCGGCGATGCCGTGCTGGACCGTTACGGCGCAGCGGTGTGCGGCGTCGGGCGTTGCGTGATGGAGCGCGATGGCACGGTGATGTGCTCAACCGAGCCCCGTGGTAGCGCGGCGCTCGACCGTTATTCCCAAGCCGTCTGCACCGGGGGGTGCGAACTCGCACAGGCCAGCCGCTGCAAGCCGCTCACCAAGTAGGCCAGGCGGGGCAAGGGGTGGTGGGGCGTTCGCCGTTTGAAGAACGGCTTGCTCCGGCCCCCTGCCTGACACGCTTATTTCTTCATAGCATCCTTGCCCATGGCGTCCTTGGCCATGGTGTCCTTTTTCATGGTGTCTTTCGCCATGCTGTCCTTGGTCATGGCGTCTTTTTTCATGTTGTCCTTGCCCATCGCGTCCTTGGCCATGGTGTCTTTTGTCATGGCGTCCTTGGCCATGCTGTCCTTCTTCATCGCGTCTTGCGCAAAGGTGCCGCTGCCGGCCAGCAGCAGGGTGACGGCCAAAAGGGTCGAGGTGATCGTTTTCATGATGAACTCCATTGAAGTGATGATGAGATGGCGTTAGTGCCGATTTTTCAGGGCGTCTGAGTTGTCATGCTCAGCTGCCTCCGAACCAGTTGTACCCCTGGTCTTCCCAGTAGCCCCCGGGGTAGGTATTCGTGACGAAAATCGCCTGAATGTGTTTTGGATTTTTGTAGCCCAGCTTTGTGGGCATGCGCAATTTCATGGGGAAGCCGTACTTGGGCGGCAAGGGCTGGCCGTCGTAGGTCAGCGCCAGCACGGTTTGCGGATGCAGTGCCGTGGGCATGTCGATTCTGGTGAAATAGTCGTCGGCACATTTGAAGCCCACGTACTTGGCGCTGAGGTCGGCGCCCACCTGGCGCAGAAAGCTGCCAAATGACACGCCGCCCCACTTGCCGATGGCGCTCCAGCCTTCCACGCAAATGTGGCGGGTGACCTGGTCGGTCTGCGGCATGGCACGCAGTTCGGCGAGCGTCCACTTGCGCTTGTCGGCGACCAGGCCCGTCACTTCAAGGCGGTAGCCGCTTTCCTCGACGGCCCGGACCTCGTCTTCGCCGTAATAGGCGTTGAAGGGAAACGGGCGCGTGATCATCGACTCGGGGTAGGTCGGTGCCAGCCGGTTGGGATCAAACAGCCAGCCCTGCACATCGTCGTTCAGTCGCGAGATCCTGCTCAGTGCCGTTTCAACGCTGGTTTCATCGACCAGCGAACAACCACTGAGCATGGCCAGGCCGCCCAGCGTGAGCGAGCGGCGCAGGAAATCGCGTCGCGCGGTCGGACCGATGCGTTGCACGGCTTCCTTCAGGACGGCATCGCCGTCGATGCGCCAGGCGGACGTGGTGGGTGTGGGTTGGGTGGTCATGGCGTGCCTCCTTAGCGACCGCGGAGCATGTGGATCAGCGTGCGCGGCACCAGCGCCACCATTGCCAGATGAACGGCCACGAACGCGGCCAGTGCCGCCATGGCGAAGAAGTGGACCCGACGGGCGCCTTCATAACCGGCCATCAGTTCGCGCAGCAGCGGGAACTGCACGGATTTCCAGAGCACCAGGCCGGACAGCACCAGCAGGACGCTGTCAAACATCACGAACAGATAAGCGAGCCGTTGCACCGCGTTGTAATGCTGTGGGTCGGCATGGGCCAGCTTTCCCTTGAGTGCCGCCAGAAAATCGGCCAGCAAGGCGCGCGGGGACAAGGGAAAGAACCTCTGCCACAGGCGCCCGGTGGCCAGATTGAAGCCCAGGTACAACAGCCCATTGCCCGCCAGCAGCCACATGGCGGCAAAGTGCCACTGAAGTGCCCCGCCCAGCCAGCCGCCCAGGGTGATGTCCTTGGGAAACGCAAAGCCGAGGAAGGCCGTGGCGTTGTAGATTCGCCAGCCGCTCATCATGAGAACCACCACCGCCAGGGCATTGAGCCAGTGCGCGGCGCGCAACCAACCGGGGTGAACGACCGCTGTGTGTGAACGCATCAAGAGAGACTCCATTGATTGCCAGGCGGACGAGACGCCGCTGCTTGAGGGGTAGTTCGGCGGAACTTGGTCGCGGGTTACAGTTCTCAACACGATTCGGCGAAATATTTTTTTCGGCACGCTGTAACCTGAAGCCGCTATGGAACGAATAGAAGAAAGAGATGTTCGGCTCGCGACCAGCGAAAACCAGTTGCGCGAGTTGCTGGTGCAGGGGCTGAGCGGTGATGCCGCCGCCTACCACCGCTTCCTGAAAGCGCTGAGCGCGCATTTGCGGGCTTATTTCAGAAAGCGGCTTTTTCAGCGACCCGATGAAGTGGAGGACCTCGTGCAGGAAACATTGCTCGCCGTGCACAACCAGCGACACACCTACCGCCTCGACTTGCCCCTGACCGCCTGGGTGCATGCGATCGCGCGCTACAAGCTGGTCGATCTGTTGCGGGCCCGCATGTCGCGCGAGGCTCTGACCGATCCACTGGACGACGAGCACGAACTCTTTGCCGTTTCCGACACCGAGGCAGACGAGGCACGGAAGGATCTGAACAAGCTGCTGGCCGGTCTGCCCGAGCGGCAGCGTCTGCCCATCGTGCACGTCAAGCTGGAGGGCCTGTCGGTGGTGGAGGCGGCGCAGCTCACGGGCATGTCAGAGTCAGCCATCAAGATCGGCGTGCACCGGGGCCTGAAGGCGCTGGCGGCCAAAATCAGGGGAATTGCATGAAGACCGATGAACTTGTTTCGCTGCTGGCGGCCGGTGCCGAACCGGTGCCCGTGAATGCGGTGGGCCGGCGCTTTGCCGTGGCCCTGGGCTGGAGTGTGCCGGCCGCAGCCTTGGTGATGGTCGTCATGTTTGGCATTCGCCATGACTTGGCGCAGGCCATGACGGGATGGCTGTTCTGGATGAAGCTGGCCTTTGCGGGCAGTCTTGCACTGGCCGGTTTCGTCGCAACCGAACGGCTGGGCCGACCTGGTATGCGGCTGGCCGGTATCTGGATGGCATTGGCCGCGCCGGTGCTGCTGTTGTGGCTGGCTGCTGCCGCAGTGCTGCTCGAGGCGGAGCCGGCGCAACGCGCCGACCTCATTCTCGGGACGACCTGGAAGACCTGTCCTTTCAACATCGCGCTGATCTCGCTGCCGCTGTTGGCGGCGACGCTCTGGACCATGAAGGGGCTGGCCCCAACTCGTCTGACGCTGGCCGGCGCCGGCGCCGGTCTGTTGGCCGGGGCGCTGAGTGCGCTGGTTTATGCGCTGCACTGCCCGGAGTCGGCCGTGCCTTTCATCGGTATCTGGTACGTGCTGGGCATCGCCATGCCGACGCTGGCCGGCGCGCTGCTGGGGCCACGGGTGTTGCGCTGGTAGTACGCAAGCATGGGCAAGGGTTGACGGCGATGCCGTGCTAGACCGCTACGGCGCGGCGCTGGACCGTTATGCCAAAGCGGTTTGCACCGGAGAGTGTGAACCTGCGCAGGCCAGTCGTTGCAAGCCGCTGACGACGTGAGGGGCTGCAAGCGACCCATATTGGTACGTCGCGGGCTGAGAAAGCAGACGCTCAACGTGTGAGTCTCAGAGATATCCGCCAATGCCGGAACGAGTCAACAATTCACGACTTGTCCAGATTTTCCTTAGTGGTCTCGTCTTTTTCCAAAGGCTCAGGAAAAAAATTTTTAGCAAGCGGTCGATAGACCAGCAAATGCGCCAACTTTGCAAAAAATAGGTATACGGCGTACCACAGCCAGGCAGATCCAAACCACTGATCTTCGCGTCCAAAGCTGACTAATGGATAAGACGCAAGGATCAGCACGACGATACAGATGACATCGAATGTCTGTTTACTCATAGCGCATCCATATCGAACAAGTTGGTATTTTCAGAATTGACAGGCAGACGCGTAAGTAAATCCATAGCCCAAAGTTCTTCGACTGCACACAGTCTTATACCCGCTTAGCGACACCGTGTTTGCACGGGTGCTTCTGATCGTCCTCAGCCGTAGGGTCGTTTTAATGATGTGATTCGTACAGCCTTGCCTTAGGTCGCCCACACCCGCGGCGGCACCGCCGCCATCTCCCACAACGCCCTTCGCCATTCAGCCCGCGCCTGCTTGAGCAGCTCCAGCGCTGGCTCCACCAGCGGTGCCAGCACGCGCAGCACCAGCACCTGGGGGTGCGGGCTGGTAGCGCCGGCGGTGGCATGTAACGCGTGGCCCTCGAGCACAGCGCGCACCACCTCCAGCGCCTGCTCACGCCGCGTGCGTTCAATCGGGGACCCGGCGACGAAAAACAGCGTGGCCATGCAGCGCTGGCCGGCCAGGCCGAGCGGGCCGTCCAGCAGCCGCAGGTCGGTGGCGTCAATCCGGCCCTGTTCGCGCCAGACGCCGGGCACCTCAATGTGTTGCGCAAACGTGCCTTCGACGAACGGCAACCCGGCTTCCGGCAGGCCCAGCGCGGTGATGTCCCAGCCCATCAGTTCGGCGCCGGGCGCGAGTTCGAACACGGCCTTGTTCTCGGCGCGGCACTGGTTGTAGGCCAGCGCTTCCAGCGGCAGCCACTCCAGCCGCGCGCCGGGGTCCAGCTGGGCGTGCACGCTTTGCACGGCGGGTTCGGTGGCCGATTTGTAGAAGCGGGTGGCACCCGGTGTGGTGACGAGGCCATGTGCCTCCGGCTGCACCTCGATCTTGATCGTCAGCGTGTCGCCGCCCACCAGGCCACCCGGCGGGTGCACCAGCACGTTGTGGCAGACCGCGTCGCCTTCCGGGTACAGGCTTTGCAGCACGCGCAAAGGCCCTTCGTGGTGGTGATGCGCAACGGTGCGTTGGTTCTGCCGTGTGTAGCGCAGGTCAAGGGTGGCGTGCCAGGTCATGGGGTGAGTCTATTGGGTGCGGTCATCCAGCCAGCAAGTTCCATGCCCTGGCGTGAAGGCTGGCCGACAACACGCCCAGTTATATTCGCACTGCATAATGCATCGCAGGAGAAGCCCGCCATGTCCCGCAATGTGATTGCCGTTTATCCCGGCACTTTCGATCCCATGACCCTCGGCCACATCGATGTGGTGCGCCGGGCCACGCAACTGTTCGACCAGATCATCGTGGTGGTGGCGGCTGGCCACCACAAGAAGACGCTGTTCACGCTGCAGGAGCGCATGGACATGGTGCGTGAGCTGGCCAAGCCCTATCCGCAGGTCTCGGTGGAGAGTTTCTCCGGCCTGATGCGCGACTTTGTCGTGGCGCGTGGCGCCAAAGCCATGATCCGCGGCCTGCGCGCTGTGACCGACTTCGACTACGAATTCCAGCTCGCCGGCATGAACCGCAGCCTGATGCCGGAGGTGGAGACAGTGTTCCTGACGCCGAGCGACAAGTACCAGTTCATCTCCAGCACCTTTGTGCGCGAGATCGCGACGCTCGGCGGTGAGGTCGACAAGTTCGTCGACCCGTTGGTGGCGCAGCGTCTGCACGAAAAAGTTCGCAGCCTGGGCCGCGAATAAGCGCCGCAGGTCCGCCCCAGCCGGACTTGCCGCGTCACAACAGCTTGGCTGCCGGTAGATCGGCATGGGAGTGACATGAACGAACGCATCCGAGACTTGCTCGGTCAGATCTCCGCGCTGGAGGGCGACCTGCGCACCGCGCTGCATGAACAGGAGCAGCGCGTGACCTTCACGATCAGGGGCAAGCGTGTCGAGTTCGAGCAGTCGGTGAAGCAGGCGCACCGGCAATTGAAAACCGGGTTCTTCCATTGGCTGCTGACGATCCGGCCGTTGAACCTGCTCACCTTGCCGATCATCTACGCCATGATCGTGCCGCTGCTCATGCTCGACCTGTGCGTGAGCTTCTACCAGGCCACCTGCTTCCCGATCTACCGCGTGACCAAGGTGCGGCGCGCCGATTACTTCGTCTTCGACCGGCAGTATCTGGGTTATCTGAATGTCATCGAGCGCTTCCAGTGCGCCTATTGCGCTTATGCCAACGGACTGATGGCCTATGTCACCGAGATCGTGGCGCGCACCGAGCAGTACTTCTGCCCGATCAAGCATGCGCGCAAGATCCTCGGTACCCATGAGCGCTACGCTCGGTTTCTGGAATATGGCGATGCCGCGGACTACCCGGCTCGGCTTGAAGAGTTTCGTCGTGCTATGGAGGAGAAAACACCATGAAGATTCTGTTGCCTGTGGATGGTTCTGATATTTCGTTGGAGGCGGTGCGCCGCGTTGTGCAGTTGGCCCGCGAAGGCTTGCGTGCCAGTGTGGTGTTGGCCAATGTGCAGGAGCCGGCCTCGCTCTACGAAATGCTGGTGGCGCACGACGCCGAGGTGCTGGACCGCATCAGCGCCGAAGCCGGCGTGCACGCGATGATGCAGGCCGAAGCGCTGCTGCAGCAGGCCGGCATCACCTATGAACGCGAAGTGGCCAAGGGCGACCCGGCGCATACGCTGGTCGACATTCTGGAAAACTACGGCTGCGATCTGGTGGTGATGGGTGCGCGCGGCCAGGGCACGCTGCGCAGTGCGCTGCTGGGCTCGGTGTCGCACGAGCTGCTGCATGCGGCCGGTGTGCCGGTGATGATCGTCAAGCTGCCGCAGGAGGACTGAGTTTGGCGGATCGCCCGTCTCCGCGCCGCGACTGGCATTTGCGCGACGCGCATGACCTGGTGCGCGAACATGGCGTGGACCCGGCGCATGGCCTGCACGAGGCCGAGGCCGGCCGGCGCCGCGCCGACCACGGCCCCAATGTGCTGGCGCAGTCGAAGACGCGCGGGCCGCTGGCCTTGCTCGCTGACCAGTTCCGCGACTTCATGATCCTGGTGCTGGTGGCCGCGGCCTTGATTTCCGGCTTCCTTGGCGACTGGATCGACACGCTGGCCATTCTGGTCATCGTGCTGCTCAATGCGGTGATCGGCTTCGTGCAGGCCTGGCGTGCCGACCGCGCCATGGCGGCCTTGCGCCAGCTCGCGGCCATGCAGGCCACGGTGCTGCGCGGCGGCCAGGTGCAGGTGGTGGCCGCCAGCGAACTGGTGCCGGGCGACATCGTGCTGCTGGAGGCTGGCAACCAGGTGCCGGCCGATCTGCGCCTGCTCGACATCGCCCAGCTCAAGGTCGATGAATCGGCGCTGACCGGCGAGTCCGTCACGGTGGAAAAACACACGGCGCGGCTGCAGGGCACGCACCACGTGCTGGGCGACCGTCTCAACATGGCCTTCAAGGGCACCACCGCCACCCACGGGCGTGGGCGTGGCCTGGTGGTGGCCACTGGCATGGCGACCGAACTGGGGCAGGTGGCCACCTTGTTGCAGACGGGGCGCAGCACGGGCGGGGCGGGTGAGGCTGGCAACGCAGCTGATGGCGAGCGCATGACCCCGCTGCAGCGGCGCCTGGCCGACTTCGGCCGCCGGCTGGCGCTGGCGGTGCTGGGCATCTGTGCGGTGATCTTTGTGGTGGGCGTGTTGCGGGGCGAAGACCCGGTGCTCATGATGCTGACCGCGGTCAGCCTGGCGGTGGCGGCCATTCCCGAGGCCTTGCCGGCGGTGGTGACGGTGCTGCTGGCATTGGGTGCGCGGCGTATGGCACGGCAGAACGCGCTCATTCGTCGCTTGCCTTCGGTCGAGACGCTGGGCTCGGTGACCTTCATCTGTTCCGACAAGACCGGCACCCTGACGCAAAACCGCATGCATGTGGAGCAGCTGTGGATGGAAGGCCGGGTCTGGCATGTCGGGCAGCCGCATGACCCGGCGATGGCGGAAATCCTGCGTGCGGCGGCGCTGTGCAACGATGCCCACCACGGCCGCGGCAACGCTTGGCATGGCGACCCGACCGAAACCGCGCTGGCGCAGACTGCGCTGGAGGGCGGGCTGGACAAGGCCGAACTGGAGCAGACGTGGCCGCGGGTGCAGGAACTGCCGTTTGATTCCGAGCGCAAGCGCATGAGCACGGTACACCGCAGCGCGCAGGGCGCCCTGGTGGCCTATATCAAAGGGGCGCCGGAGTCGGTGCTGCCCTTGTGCACGCTGCAGTGGCGGGCCGATGGCGTGGTGCCCTTGTTGCAGCAGGTGGTGCTGGATCAGGCCATGGCGCTGGCCGCGCAGGGCCTGCGGGTGCTGGCGCTGGCGCGACGCGAACTGGACGTGCTGCCCGAGGACGGCGAACTGGCAGCGGTCGAGCAGGGCCTGAGCTTGATCGGCCTGGTGGCCATGATCGATCCGCCGCGGCCGCAGGCACAGGCAGCGGTGCGCGACTGCCTGTCGGCCGGCATCACGCCGGTGATGATCACCGGTGACCACCCGGCCACCGCGCTGGCGATTGCGCGCCGGCTGGGCATCGTGCACGACGGCCATGACGTCGAGGTGCTGACTGGGGCCGAGCTCGCCACCATGAGCGAGCCGCTGCTGCACGAGCGCGTGGCTAGCGTGCGCGTGTACGCGCGCGTGGACCCGGCGCAGAAGATTCGCATCGTTGAGGCGCTGCAGGCGCACGGCGAGTTTGTCGCCATGACGGGCGACGGCGTCAACGACGCACCGGCGCTCAAGCGCGCCGACATCGGTGTGGCCATGGGGCGCGGCGGCACCGACGTGGCGCGCGAGGCGGCCAGCCTGGTGCTGCTGGACGACAACTTCGCCACCATCGTGCGCGCGGTGCGCGAGGGACGGCGCATCTACGACAACATCCGCAAGTTCGTGCGCTATGCGCTGACGGGCAACTCGGGCGAGATCTGGGTCATCTTCCTGGCGCCGTTGCTGGGGCTGCCGATTGCGCTGCTGCCGATCCACATCCTGTGGATCAACCTGGTGACCGACGGCCTGCCGGGCCTGGCGCTGGCGCGCGAGCCGGCCGAGCGCGGCATCATGCAGCGCCCGCCGCGCCCGCCGCAGGAAAGCCTGTTTGCCCATGGCCTGTGGCAGCACGTGCTGTGGGTTGGCCTCTTGATGGCCGGGCTGTGCCTGGGGCTGCAGGCCTGGGCCCTGGCCCAGGGCAACCCGCATGGCCCGAGCATGGTGTTCACCACCCTCACGCTGGCGCAAATGGCGCATGTGCTGGCGATCCGCTCCGAACGCGACTCGCTCCTCACGCTCGGCCTGCGTTCCAACCTGGCGCTGCTGGGGGCCGTGCTGCTGACGTTGGCGCTGCAGCTGGCCACGTTGTATGTACCGGCGCTCAACCCGATCTTCCGCACCGAGCCGCTGAGCGCGCTGGAGCTGGGCCTGTGCTTGGGTGCCGCTGCGCTGGTGCTGCTGGCGGTGGAGCTTGAAAAACTGCTGCGGCGTCGCCACATAATGAGCACATGACCGAACTCATCCTCATTCGCCACGGCGAGACCGACTGGAACCGCGAACTGCGTTTCCAGGGGCAGCTGGATGTGCCGCTCAATGCCATCGGCCACACGCAGGCGCAGCGCCTGGCCGCGCGGCTGGCGACCGAGGAGGTGCAGCATCTGGTCAGCAGCGACCTGCTGCGTGCGCGCCAGACGGCTGAGCCGGTGGGTGCGCAGCGCCTGCAGCCGCTGCCCTTGGCGCCCGAACTGGATGCTGGCTTGCGCGAGCAGCACTTCGGTCTGGCCGAAGGCCTGCGCGTGGCCGACATCAAGGCGCAGCACGCCGCAGCCTGGACGCAGTGGATCCGTTTCGAGGAAGACTACGCCTTCGAGGGCGGTGAGAGCACGCGCCAGTTCCATGCGCGCGTCATCGCAGCCCTGCGGGCATTGGGGCGCCGCCATCCGCAGCAGACCCTGGTGGTGGTGACGCACGGCGGCGTGCTCGACATGGTCTACCGCACCGCGCTCGGCCTGTCGCTGTCCGGTCCGCGCCAGAGCGAGATTCCGAATGCCGGCCTCAACCGCGTGCGCTTGCAGGGTGACGCGATCGAGATCGTCCACTGGGCCGACACCGCGCACCTGACCGACCTGCCGCCCCAGCCGGTCTATGACCAGACCAAGCTGGCACAGCCCCGGCCGGCCACGGATCTGGCCGACTCGCAGTAGGGTCTTGGCCGCAACCCCGATAATTGGGGTCATGCGAATCCGAGTGCAAATTCCTGACGGCCAGACGGCGGGGGTCCTATGGCGCTGATGATCACCGACGAGTGCATCAACTGCGATGTCTGCGAGCCCGAGTGCCCGAACGAGGCGATCTACCTCGGCAAGGAAATCTACGAGATCGATCCGAATCGCTGCACTGAATGCGTCGGCCATTTCGATGAGCCGCAGTGTGTGCAGGTCTGCCCGGTGGCCTGCATTCCGGTCAACCCCCAGTTCGTGGAAGACCGCGAGACCCTGATGCAGAAATTCCGCCGGCTGCAGGCCGAAGCGCAACAGGCGCAGGCGGCAGCCAAGGCGACCGCTGCCAGCAAGTCGGCGGGTTAAGGCGCAGCGGCGCTTTTCTTCTTTTCCGCCTTCTTGTCGGCGGCTGTCTTGGCCGTGAAGTAGGCGGGCTCCTTGTGTTTCTTCTTGCGGCTCGGGTGGGGCGTGGTTGCGGCTGTTGATGCCTTGGCCGCATCGGCCTTTGGCGTGCCGGGGCTGGCCGCCGCTTCCTGCTTCAGCCGTTCTTTTTCCAGGGTATTGGCAGTCTGCCGGTCGCGCTGCGTGGCAGCGTCGGCTTGTGCTTTCTGGCCTTTTGTGCGGCTGTCGCCGGCATCGATGGCCACACCGCCGGGGCAGGGCGACTGGCTGTAGCTGTCGCCGCAGCGGTAGATGTTTTGGGCCTGTGCGCTTGTGAATACTGCGCCTGTAGCTATAAAAAATATAGCAAACGAACGTGCGTGGATCATGCGCTGTCTCCTTCGGCTGGGGCTGGCGTGGGGGCGGGCCGCGGCGGTTTCGGCCGCGGTGGCTTGCTGGTGTGGATCTGCATGGTGGCTTTTTCCATGTCGCCGGCCAGCAGATCGGGCAGCGCCTTGAGCGAGCGGGCGATGCAGTCTTCGATCGCGGTGCGGTGCTCGGGCGAGGGTTTCTTCAGCACCCAGCTGACCACTTCGGATTTCACGCCCGGGTGGCCGACGCCGATGCGCAGGCGCCAGTAGTCGTCGGTACCGAGCTGGCCATGAATGTCGCGCAGGCCGTTGTGGCCGGCATGGCTGCCGCCGAGCTTGAGCTTGACCTGGCCGGGCACGATGTCGAGTTCGTCGTGCGCCACCAGGATTTCGTTCGGCTGGATCTTGAAGAAGCGCGCCAGCGCCGCCACCGATTTGCCCGACAGGTTCATGAAGGTCTGCGGCTCCAGCAGCCAGACGGTCTGGCCCTTGACCGAGGTGCGCGCCACCAGGCCGTGGTAGCTCTTGTCCATCGTCAGGTTGGCCTTGAGTTCGCGCGCCACGGCGTCGATCCACCAGAAGCCGGCGTTGTGTCGGGTGCCTTCGTATTCAGGGCCCGGATTGCCCAGGCCGACAAACAGTTTGATCATGCGCGGATTATCAATGCATCGACCCGGGTGCCTGAGTTACCAAAAGAAACGGCCCACCGAAGTGGGCCGTTGCAGTTCAGGCAGCGGGGCCTGGACTTATTTCTTCTTGGCCGGAGCAGCCTTTTCAGCAGCCGGAGCGGCTTCAGCAGCGGCAGCCGGAGCAGCTTCAGCTTCTTCGGCCGGGGATGCCACCGACACCAGGACCGGGTTGCTCTTGCCCTTGCCGTGGCTGACAGCGGTCACGCCCTTGGGCAGGGTGATGTCGGCCAGGTGCAGGGACTCGCCCTTCTTCAGGCCGCTCAGGTCCACGCTGATGAACTCGGGCAGGTCGGCCGGCAGGCAGGACACTTCGAGTTCGGTGATGACGTGGTTGACCAGGCACAGGTCCAGCTTGACGGCCGGCGAGTTCTCTTCACCGGTGTAGTGGAACGGCACCTTCATGTGCAGCTTGGTGTTGGCGTCCACGCGCTGAAAGTCGATGTGCAGCACGAGTTGCTTGAACGGGTGCATCTGCACGTTGCGCAGCAGAACCTTGCTTTCCTTGCCATTCAGTTCCATGTCGAGGATGGACGAGTGGAAGGCTTCTTTTTTCAGGGCGTGCCACAGTGCGTTGTGGTCGAGTTCAACCATAAGCGGCTCACCGGTGCCACCGTAGACGATGGCGGGCGTACGACCCGAGTTGCGGAGACGGCGGCTCGCACCCGTGCCCTGCTTGGCGCGCTCAAAAGCGACGAATTTCATAGTTCACTCCATAAGGAGTCCACCGCGACCAGTGTGACTCCGGTTTAACAAGGACCCGGCACGACTCAGAGGTGTGCAGGTCCACTTTTTGTCTGGATCAGAAAAGGTCTTCCTGTTCCGAGAACAAACTCATGACCGACTCGCCCTTGGCGATGCGGTGGATCGTTTCCGCGATCAGCGGTGCCACGCTGAGCTGACGAATCTTCGTGCAGCCGGCAGCAGCCGGGCTCAGCGGGATGGTGTTGGTCACCACGACTTCGTCCAGGGCCGAGCCCTTGGCGATGCGCTCGATGGCCGGGCCGGAGAAGATCGGGTGCGTGCAGTACGCGTAGACCTTCTTGGCGCCACGCTCCTTCAGCACTTCGGCGGCTTTGACCAGCGTGCCGGCGGTGTCGATCATGTCATCCATGATCACGCAGTTGCGGCCTTCGATCTCGCCGATGACGTGCATCACTTCGCTCACGTTGGCCTTCGGGCGGCGCTTGTCGATGATGGCCAGGTCGCAGCCGAGCTGCTTGGCCAGCGCGCGTGCGCGCACCACACCGCCGACGTCGGGCGAGACCACGATCAGGTCTTCGTACTTCTTCTGGCGCAGGTCGCTCAGCAGCACTGGCGAAGCGTAGATGTTGTCGACCGGGATGTCGAAGAAGCCCTGGATCTGGTCGGCATGCAGGTCCATGGTCAGCACGCGGGCCACGCCCACGGCTTGCAGCATGTTGGCCACCACCTTGGCCGTGATCGGCACGCGGGTGGAGCGCGGACGGCGGTCCTGGCGCGCATAGCCGAAATACGGGATGACGGCGCTGATGCGCTCGGCCGAGGCACGCTTGAGCGCATCGACCATGATCAGCAGCTCCATCAGCGTGTCGTTGGTCGGCGCGCAGGTCGACTGGATCACGAAGACGTCGCGGGCACGCACGTTCTGGTTGAGCTCGACCGTGACTTCGCCGTCAGAGAAACGGCCCACGGTGGCAGCCCCCAGCGAAATGCCGAGGTACTTGGCAATGTCAGCGGCCAGACCAGGATTGGCATTGCCGGTGAAAAGCATGAAATCAGGGGAAGGAGCGACCTGCATGAACGACGTCCCAGCGATTAATACCCAGAAAAATTTGGCAGGGGAGAAAGGATTCGAACCTTTGCATGCTGGAATCAAAATCCAGTGCCTTAACCAACTTGGCGACTCCCCTACACGGGTTGACAGCTGAAACAGCTATCGACCGACAACTTTATCGCTGGTCGCCCAACCCGCAAGAGGATGAGCATCCAGGTTGCTGCATAACCTGACCTCCATCGCGTCCGGCGCCTTCGGAACACGCAAAGAGGGCGGAGCCCATGCAAAAACGGCGCTTCCTGAACCTGTCATCCGACCCTGCAATCCGAGCGTGGCCAGCCAATCGAGGGCTTGGGTCACGCCAGGGCAAAGTTTCTGGGCAACAGGCTGCAAGTCGTTGTGGCCGAAGCTGTACGGGTCTGCAGCAAAGCCTGAGATTGTAGCAGCAATACTGTCGCGCTTCAAGGTTGGATCGGAAAAAATTGCACCTGTTTCAAGTCCGGCGTCTGGTTTGACCACCAGCACCTGGCCGCGCGGCACGTCCAGCGGCGTGATCTGTTCACCGATGCCTTCGACCCAGGCATGGCGGCCATACAGGAAAAAGGGCACATCGGCGCCCAGCGTCAGGCCAATGGCGGCGAGCTGCTGCAGGCTGAAATTCAGTTGCCACAGCTGGTTGAGAGCCAGCAGGGTGGAGGCCGCATCGGACGAGCCGCCGCCCATGCCGGCCTGGGCCGGCAGGCGTTTCTCCACGCCGATGTGGGCTCCCAACGCCGTGCCGCTGGTCGTTTGCAGCGCACGTGCGGCGCGCAAGATCAGGTCGTCGGCCGGCAGCGGCTTGAGCAGGTCTTCGCGGCTGATGTTGCCGTCGGCCCGGTGCTCGAAATGCAGGGTGTCGGCCCAGTCGATCAGCATGAAGGCCGACTGCAGCAGGTGGTAGCCGTCGGCGCGCCGGCCCGTGATGTGCAGGAACAGATTGAGCTTGGCCGGTGCCGGAATGTCGTAGAGCGCCTTCATGGCCTGATTATCGGTGGCGCCATCGACGGCACCTCAACGCTCCAGGATGAGGCGCAATTCGGCGGTCGGCAAGGGCTGTGTGCGCTGGGCCGTCAGCCGTCCGCCCTCCAGCTGCGAGAGGTCGGCGTTCCAGCCATCGGCGCGGGTCTGCACGCCGGCGAGCCACTGGAACAGGGCCGCAATCGGGATGGCGGTGCCGGTGGCTTGGGTGGCCAGGGCTTCCAGTGATTCAAACTGCCGTGTCTCACCGTTGTTCGACAGGGTGGCGGACTGCGGCGACCAGCGCAGGTCCGCCAGGGTGGTGCCCAGTGGGCTGTACAGGCGCAACGCACCCTGGTCGGCATTGCCGCTGAGCTCGAAGCCGGCAGAGAAGGACTGCGGCGGATCGCTCTCGACACGCAAGCCCAGGCGGCCGCGCCAGAGCTGCGATTCAATGCCGTTTTGGCCCTCTGACCTTGGTATTTGTGCGCATCCAGCTATCAAAAATATAGCAATCAGGAGCAGGCCAGCTGCTGTTCGGCTCAGCAGTTTCACGGGTTCACACGCAGGCGCTTGAACGTTTCCAGCAGGGTCTCGTTCTCGGCATTGAGTGCCCGGCCTTCGCGCCAGACGCTCAGGGCCTGTTCACGCTCTCCCAGACTCCACAGCACTTCACCGAGGTGGGCCGCGATCTCGGCATCCGGCCGTTTCTTGTAGGCCTCTTGCAGGATGCGCAGCGCTTCGGCCGTGTTGCCGCTGCGGAACTCGACCCAGCCCAGGCTGTCGGCAATGAAGGGGTCGCCCGGTGCGAACTCCAGTGCCTTGCGCACCAGTTGGCGTGCTTCGTCCAGGCGGATGTTGCGATCGGCGAAGAAGTAGCCCAGCGCGTTGTAGGCGTGGTGGTAGTCGGGCTTGATGACCATGATCTGGCGCAGCAGGCGTTCCATCTCGACGGCGTTGCCCAGCTTTTCTGCCAGCGTGGCCTGGTCATAAAGCAGATGCACGTCTTGTGCTTCACCGCGAAGGGCTTCGCTCAGCAGGTCATAGGCGGCCTGGTACTGCTTGTTATCGCGCAACAGTTGGACTTCGGCGGACAGTTTCAGGCGCGCATCGGCCGGGCTGCGCTCGGGCAGGTTGCGGATCTGCTGGCGCCCTTCTTCCAGCTTGCCTTGCCGTGCCAGGATGGCGGCGCGCCGGCTCTGGGCACTGACCATGTCTTGCGCATTGCTGATCTTGGCAAGCCAGTTCTCGGCCTGCGCGTAATCCTTGCGTTGCTCGGCAATCTGCGCCAGCAGCAGGTAGGCCTGTGTCAGACTGCGGTTGCGTTCCTCGCTCGTCGCCGGGGGTTGGGTCGTGATCAGGTTCGCATAACGCCGGATCGATGTTTCGGCGGCGCTCAGGCGGTTGTCCTGCAGCTCCAGCGTGCCGCGCAGCAGCCAGGCTTGCGCTTCGTCCGGCTGGTCGGTGGTGATGATGCGCAACTGCTCATAAGCCTCACTGTGGCGTTGGGTATTGAGCAGCACCCGGGCGTACTCCAGGCGCAGGTCGCTTTGCGGTTTGATGGCCAGATAGTTCTGCACCAGTTTCTCGGCCTGCGGCTGGGACAGGCTGAGCAGGGCCAGGGCTAGCAACGCAGGGCCTTCGGAAGACGCATCCAGCGCCTGGCCGCGACGGGCGGCTTCCAGCGTGCCGGGCAGATCCGCCGCAGCCAGACGCAGCCGGCCCACAGCGGTCCAGGCCACCGCGCCGGTGGCCGGGCTGGCCAGCTGGTCCGCCAGCGCCTGCTCCAGTACCTGGGCCGCGAGTTTCTTGTCATTGGCGCGCGCGAAGTAGTTGGGCAGCACGTTGAAGAGGACGCTGCGTTCGGAGGCATCGGTCAGTGCGATCTCGCGCTTGATCGGCTCCACGGTGTCGCCCAGGCGGTTCAGGGCAATCAGGATCTGCAGCACATAACGGTTGGCTTCTTTGGACGCTGGCTGGGCCAGGCGCCAGGCACGCGCGGCCTGCAGGGCCGATTCGCCCGAACGCGCCTGCAGCGCGATTTCAACGGCGCGCTTGTACAGCTGCTCATCCCCCGTCTTGCGTGCTGCATCCAGCAGCAGCGCATAACCCGTGCCGGGGTCGCCTCCTTGGGAGGTGAGTTCACCGAGTAACAGTTGGTAAAAGAGTGCGCCGTCGAGCGCCGAGTAGGCCGGCTGTGTGGCGACGGTGGGGGTGTTGGGGGCAGTGTCCTGTGCCTGCGCGCCGAGCGCGCCTGCCAGTATCAGGACGGCAATGCTTTGGGATGGCGACATCGGACCATAATAATCCAAGCCAGCTTGCCTTGTAGACCATGCCAGAACTGCCGGAAGTCGAAGTCACCCGCCTGAGTTTTGCCGACCGCATTGCCGGCGCGCGCATCAGCTCGGCCGTGCTGGGCAAAGCGCTGCGCTGGCCCCTGGGCTTGCCGGTGCAGCAGCTGAGTGGCCGCACGGTGCGCGGCGTGCGCCGGCGCGGCAAGTACCTGCTGCTCGACCTGGATGAAGGGCTGCTGTTGCTGCATCTGGGCATGTCGGGCAGTCTGAGCTTTGGCCGGCAACTGCCACCACGCGGCGTGCACGATCACTTCGAGCTGGTGACCACGCACGGGACCTTGCGCCTGCACGATCCGCGCCGTTTCGGCGCCGTGGTGTTTGTGCCCGACGAGGCTTCGTCGCAGGCGCGCAAACTGCTTGGTCGGCTCGGCATGGAGCCGCTGTCGGATGACTTCGATGTGGCGGCTTTTCATGCCGGCCTCAAGGCGCGCCGTGCTGCGATCAAGCAGGTACTGCTGGCCGGCGACGTGGTGGTGGGGGTGGGCAATATCTACGCCTCTGAAGCGCTGTTTCTGGCCGGTATTCGCCCCACTTTGAGTGCCGCCCGCCTGAGCCGGCCGCGCGCGGCCAAGCTGCACGCCGCCATCCGCGATGTGCTGGCGCGGGCGGTGGAAAAAGGGGGCAGCACCTTGCGCGATTTCTCCAATGCGCAGGGTGAAAACGGTTACTTTCAGCTCGACGCCATGGTGTATGGTCGGGAAGGTCAGCCTTGCAGGGTGTGCGGTACCCCGATCAAGGCCATCCGGCAAGGCCAGCGGTCGACGTTTTACTGCCCGGCCTGTCAGAAAAATTAGCGACCCGGATGCTATAAATTGAAAAGTTCATCAGGAGAGATTGTGGCAACCTCATTCAACGAGAAGTTCGACCAGCACGGCACATGGCGGCGCGAGTTCGCCCTGCGCCTGAAGCTGCTGGCCGAATGGATGAAGGACCATGAGCTGCTTGACGCTGCTGTCGAAGAACGGCTGCGCAGGCTGGAGAACCAGGTGCGATCCGACAAGGTCATGGTGGCCTTCGTCGCCGAGTTCTCGCGCGGCAAGTCCGAACTGATCAACGCCATTTTCTTTGCCGGCTATGGCCGGCGCATCATGCCGGCCAGCGCCGGACGTACCACCATGTGCCCGACCGAGATGGGCTACGACGCCGAGGTGCCGCCCTGCCTGCGCCTGTTGCCGATCGAGACCCGGCTGCAGACGCAGTCGCTGATGGAATGGCGCATGGTGCCGGAGAAGTGGACGCGCATCGATCTGGACGTCAACGATCCGCAGCAACTGGCCGTGGCGCTTGAGAAGGTGGCTGAGACCCTGCGTGTGACGCAGGACGAGGCGCGCGCACTGGGCTTCTGGGATGGCCAGACGCCTGAAGACAACCCGCTGACCGATGCCGAAGGCATGGTGGAGGTTCCGCGCTGGCGCCACGCGCTGATCAACATCGCCCACCCCCTGCTCAAGCAGGGCCTGGTGATCCTGGACACCCCGGGGCTCAATGCTATCGGCGCCGAACCGGAACTGACGGTCAGCCTGGTGCCGCAGGCCCATGCCGTGGTGTTCATCCTCGGCGCCGATACCGGCGTGACCAAATCCGACCTCGCCATCTGGCGTGAGCACCTCATCACCGAGTCGTCTGACGTGGACACGCGTCTGGTGGTGCTCAACAAGATTGATTCGCTCTGGGACGCCCTGAGCTCGCCAGCGCAGATCCAGATGCAGATCGAGCGCCAGTGCGAGACCACGGCCGAGATCCTCGGCATTTCGCGCGAACTGGTTTATCCCGTTTCGGCGCAAAAAGGGCTGGTGGCCAAGGTCACCGACGACCAGGCCCTGTTGCAGTCAAGCTGCCTGCCAGCGCTGGAAGAAGCCCTGGGCCGGCGCATCATGGGCCAGCGGCAACGCATCCTGGGCGCGGCTGTGGCCACGGGCATCGCCGATCTGCAGGCGGAGACGGGCCGCGTCTTGAACATTCGCCGCCGCGACCTGGCCGAGCAACTGCTCGAACTCAAGGGCCTGCGTGGCAAGAACAGCACCGTCATCAAGCACATGCGCACCCGCATTTCGCAGGAGCAAGCTGAATTTGACCGCAGCGGCGCCAAGATCCATGCTGTGCGCTCGGTCCATCTCAAGCTGCTGCGCGATGTGTTCGGCCTGCTTGGCTCCACCACCCTGCGTCAGGAGATGGCCCAGCTGACGCAGGCGCTGCAGCACAAGGGACTCAAGCTCGGCGTCAAGAAAGCCTACGGCGACACGTTTGACCGCCTGCGCGAGAACCTGCGGCGCGTGCAGTCGCTGACCGGCGAAATCCAGTCCATGCTGGCGGCCACATTCCGCCAGCTCAACGCCGAGCACGGTTTTTCCCTGCAGGCGCCGACCGAGCCGCAGATGCAGGACTACCTGAACGACCTGGATCAGGTCGAGCGCAGCCATCTGCAGTACCTCGGCATTGGCAATGCTTTCCGGCTGGCACAACCCGAGTTTGCCGACCGGCTGGTACGTGCTTTGTCCACGCGCTTGCGCAGCGTGCACCAGATGGCGCTGGGCGACGTCGAGTTGTGGAGCAAATCGGCCGCGGCCCAGCTGGATGCCCAGCTGCGTGAGCGCCGCCGCAACTTCAGCCGCCGCATTGAGGCGATTGACCGCATTCAGCAGGCGGCAGGCGGCCTGGATGAGCGGATTGCAGAAATCCAGGCCCAGACCCATGCGATCGACCTGTTGGATGGCAAGCTGCAGGAGCTGACCAACTACCTCGTCCGGTCGCCTGAAACCATACCGACGGCGGCCCGCGCCGAGCCGGAACTGGCGCAGGCCTGAAGTCCATGACGATTGATCTGGCCACGCCCGTGGTGCGCTGGCAGCAAAGCCATGGCCGCAACGACCTGCCGTGGCAGGCCACGCGCGATCCCTACCGCGTCTGGCTGTCCGAGATCATGCTGCAGCAGACGCAGGTGGTCACGGTACTGGACTACTTTGCCCGTTTCCTGCAACGCTTTCCCGATGTACGCGCGCTGGCGGCGGCGCACCTGGACGAGGTGCTGGGGCTGTGGAGTGGGCTAGGTTATTACAGCCGCGCGCGCAACCTGCACGCCTGCGCGGTGCAGGTGGTGAAGTTGCACGGTGGCGAGTTTCCACGCACCGCCGAAGCCTTGCAGACCTTGCCGGGCATCGGCCGCTCCACCGCAGCGGCGGTGGCCTCGATCTGCTTCGGCGAACGCGTCGCCATCCTCGACGGCAACGTCAAACGGGTGCTGACACGCGTGCTGGGCTTCAATGCTGATCTGGCCGTGGCTGCCAACGAACGCGCCTTGTGGTCACAGGCAACTGAGCTGCTGCCCCAGCGCGACTTGCAGCGCGCCATGCCTCGCTACACCCAGGGCGTGATGGATCTGGGGGCTACCGTGTGCACGGCACGCAAGCCGGCCTGTCTGGCCTGTCCGGTGGCTGAGCTGTGCGTGGCACGACGCGAGGGCAAGCCCGAAAGCTATCCGGTGAAAACGCGCAAGCTCAAACGCAGCGCGCAGTCACTCTGGTTGTTGTGGGCGCAGACGCGCACCGGTGCCGTCTGGCTGCGCCAGCGGCCCACGCCCGGTGTCTGGGCGGGCCTGTATTGCTTTGAGCTGTTTGACAGCCGTGAGGCGCTGGAGGCGGCGGTGCCGGAGAAATACCGGGCTGAACTGCAGGACGACGTGGTGTTCACCCATGTGCTGACGCACAAGGACCTGCATTTGCACCCGGTGCGCGTGCAACTCCCGGCCCGGGCCTTGAACGCGGCCGGCGGCTGGCATGCGGCGGATGTCTGGCCGCAACTGGGGTTGCCGGCACCGGTGCGCAAGCTGCTTCAGAAAGGCTGAGCGTCAAACGTGCGGCTTGGGGGCTGACGGTCGGGGTCAGCCGGCGTCGAGTTCGCGGTGCCGCTTGAGCGTGGTCCAGCGCGAACTGAAGCGCCGCGCCAGTTCTTCCACCAGATAGACCGAGCGATGCTGCCCGCCGGTGCAGCCGATGGCCACCGTGACATAACTGCGGTGGTTGCGCGACATGGCGTCGAGCCAGTGATCAAGAAACTGCGAGATGTGTTCACGCATCAGATCGACATCGGGCTGCGCTTTCAGAAAGTCAATCACGGCGGCGTCCTTGCCGGTCAGCGCTCTGAGTTCCGGCTCGTAGTGCGGGTTGGGCAGCATGCGGATGTCGAACACGTAGTCGGCATCGACCGGGATGCCGCGTTTAAAGGCAAACGATTCGAACACCAGCGTGAGCTGGCTGCCCGGCACCGAGATCACTTCCTTGATGTAACCCTGCAGCTGCGAAGGCCGGATCAGGCTGGTGTCGATCACATGGGCCTGTTCGCGCAAGTCGTTCAGCAGCTCGCGTTCCAGTTCGATGGCGTCGACCAGGGCATGGGTGAGATCGGGCGAGGTGGCCGCCGGCATGGTCTGCGACAGCGGGTGCTTGCGCCGCGTTTCCGAGTAGCGTCGCACCAGGGTGTCGGTGGCGGCGTCAAGAAACAATGGCTTGATGATGATGCCTTGCTCGCGCAGCTTGGTGAGCAGCGCCGGCACCTGCGGCAGTGAGGTGGCACTGCGCACGTCCATGGCAATCGCCAGGCGGCTGGCCCGGTGCTCCTGCTCCAGTGTGACAAAAGGCAGCAGCAATTCGGGCGGCAGGTTGTCGACGCAGTAATAACCGGCATCCTCCAGCGAATGGAGCGCGACCGATTTGCCGGAACCGGACATGCCGGTGATGAGGACGATTTCCATGGCCATCGTGAAATGTCCTTCTTTTCAACCCTGCGACTGCAGCATTTCCTTGGCATGCGCCAGCGTCGTGCCCGACAGGCGCTCGCCGCCGAGCATGCGCGCGATCTCGGCCACCCGCTGCTCGCCCAACACGGCCGCCACGGTGCTGAGTGTGGCCTGGCCTTGCCGTTGCTTGGCGACGACCAGATGGTGGTCGGCACAGGCGGCGACTTGCGGTAGGTGGGTGACCGCCAGCACCTGGCGGTCACGGCCGAGTTGCTGCATGAGCTTGCCCACGGTTTCTGCGACCGCGCCGCCGACACCGGAATCCACTTCGTCGAAGATCAGGGTCTGCGCGGTGCCAAGCTGACTGGTGGTGACAGCAATGGCCAAGGCAATGCGTGAGAGCTCGCCGCCCGACGCCACCTTGCCCACCGGGCGCGGCGTGCTGCCGGCGTGTCCCGCCACCAGAAAGGCCACTTCCTCCAGCCCGCTTTGCATCGGCTGGGCGGCTTTGGTGAGCGTCACTTCAAACTGGCCGCCCTGCATGCCCAGGCCCTGCATGGCCTGGGTGATCGCTTTGGCCAGTTGCGGGGCGGTCTTGCTGCGCGCCTTGGAAATGGCCTTCGCCTCTTCCATGTAGGCGTCTTGGGCTTTTTGTTCGGCCGCCTCCAGGCCAGCCAGGTCGGCGGCGGCATCGAGCCGGGCCAGCTCCTCTTTCCAGTCGGCCAGTGTGGCGACCAGCTCTTCTGGCGTTCGCTTGTAGCGGCGTGCCAGCGACACCCATTGCGTCAGACGGGCATCCAGCTCGGCCAAACGCTCGGGGTCCAGATCGGTGCGGCGCAGGTAGGTGCGTAGGGAATGCACACTGTCTTCCACCTGGGCCAGGCTGGAGGCCAGTACCTCTGTCAGTTCCTTGAAATCGGGCTCCAGATGTTCCTGGTGTTGCAGTGCTTGATGGGCCGCGGTCAGTGCGGATGCCGCGCTGCCTTC
Organism: Hylemonella sp.; assembly: GCA_030680575.1. Lineage (GTDB taxonomy): Bacteria > Pseudomonadota > Gammaproteobacteria > Burkholderiales > Burkholderiaceae_C > Hylemonella. Next base: position 25,820 of record JAUXVI010000025.1, on the reverse strand, counting down.
CTCGCCCTCCAGTGCATCGAGTGCGCTTTGGGCGGCATCGAGCAGCGCTTGGGCATGGGCCAGGCGGCTGTGGTCGGTGTTGAGTTCTTCCCATTCGCCGGGTTGAGGGGCCAGTTTCTCCACTTCGCCGATCTGCCAGCTCAGACGCTCCCGTTCGCGCTGCAAAGAGTCCTGCGCACTGCGTGCCTCGGTCAGCGCGGTCTGTGCCTGGCGCCACTGCTGCCACAGCGTGGTCAGCCGGCTGGTATCGATACGGGCATAAGCGTCGAGCAGGCCACGCACGGCGTCCGGGCGCGTCAGGCTTTGCCAGGCGTGCTGGCCATGGATGTCGAGCAGCTGCTCGCCAATGTCGCGCAACTGGGTGGCGGTGGCGGGGCTGCCATTGACCCAGGCGCGGCTCTTGCCTTGTGTGTCCACCGTGCGGCGCAGCAGCAAGCTGTCGCCGGGCTCAAAACCGGCTTCTTCCAGCCAGCTTTGCAGGGCGGTGCTGCTGTCGAACTCGGCGCTGACTTCAGTGCGGCTGGCGCCTTCGCGGATGACACCTGTGTCGGCGCGTGCGCCGGTGACCAGTTGCAAGGCATCAATCAGGATCGACTTGCCGGCACCGGTTTCGCCGGTGAGCGCAGTGAAACCCTGAGACAGATCCAGCTCGAGTTCGCTGACGATGACGAAATCCCGCAGAACGATGCGTTTCAAACTCATGTCAGTGCTCCATCGCATGCGACCCGATTCGCGTCGCATGAAACGATTTAACCGAGGAACGCCGTGGAGCCGGCTTTGCCGGGCCACTGGCGTTGCCCCCTGCAAGGGGGGGGGCGTAGCGACACGCAGTGCGCGAAGCCTGGGGGTGTTCCATTTCAGGCCACTCCCAGGTTCCAGTGCAGCTTCTGCCGCAGCGTGTCGAAATAGGTCCAGCCCCTGGGGTGCAGAAAGCGAACCTGATGCTGTGAGCGTGTCACGACGATGCGATCACCGTGCTGCAACGAGGCGAGCGATTGCATGTCGAAGTTGGCGCTGGCATCACGCCCAGCCACGATTTCGATGGCGATTTCCGAGGTGTTGGATATCACGATGGGCCGGTTGGACAGGGTATGCGGCGCGATAGGTGCCAGTACCCAACCGGCAATCGACGGGTGGAGGATGGGGCCGCCGGCCGACAGTGAATAGGCGGTGGAGCCGGTCGGGGTGGCGATGATCAGGCCGTCGGCGCGCTGGTTGGCAACAAAGTTGCCGTCAACCTCAACGCGCAATTCCACCATGCCGGAGACGCCGCCGCGGTGCACCACCACGTCATTCATGGCCTGGGTATCGAAAATGCATTCGCTGCCGCGCATCACGCGTGCCTGCATCAGGCAACGCAGGTCTTCCTCGAATTCGCCGCGCAGCATGGGGGTGAGCGTGGCTTCAACGCTGCCGAAGGGAATGTCGGTGATGAAGCCCAAGCGTCCGTGGTTGATGCCGATCAGTGGCACCTTGTAACGCGCCAGTTGCCGACCGATCCCCAGCATCGTGCCGTCGCCGCCGACGACCAGGCCGAGATCGCAATGCTGGCCAATGGCTTCCACGTCCATCACCGGGTAAGCGTTCATGCCGGTGTTGTCGGCGGTCTGCGCTTCCAGAACCACCTGGCAACCCTGGGCTTGCAGGAATCGCGCAATATCCTCCAGTGCCGGGCGCGCTGAGGCGCTGCTGCCGCTGGTTGGTGCGGCCTGGTACTTGCCGATCAGAGCTACCTGCTGAAATTTAGATTTCATGCGCAAATTACATCATTAAAATGAAGTCATGCTCGATGATCGTGCCAAGTTGTTGTTGAAAGCGCTGGTCGAGCGCTACATCGCAGAAGGACAGCCTGTTGGCTCTCGTACGCTGTCGCGCGCGTCCGGGCTGGAGTTGTCGCCGGCGACCATTCGCAACGTCATGGCCGACCTGGAGGAGTTGGGTTTGATCGCCAGCCCTCATACATCGGCCGGGCGCATCCCGACTGCGCGCGGTTACCGCTTGTTTGTCGACACCATGCTGACCGTGCAGCAGGGGCAGTTCTCCTCGCACAGCCTGGCGCCTGATCAACCGCAGAAGGTGATCTCCAGCGCGGCCAACCTGTTGTCCAACCTGTCGCAGTTCGTCGGCGTGGTGATGGCGCCGCGCCGCGCCTCGGTGTTCCGGCACATCGAATTCCTGCGCCTGTCGGAGCGACGCATCCTGGTCATTCTGGTCTCCCCCGACGGGGATGTGCAAAACCGTGTGATCTTCACCGAGACGGATTATTCCCAGTCCCAGCTCGTCGAGGCGGCCAACTACCTGAATGCCAACTACCTGGGACTCACCATCGAACAGGTGCGTGAAAAACTGCAGGGCGAGGTCGAAACACTGCGTTCCGAGATCGCCTCGCTGATGCAGGCGGCCGTGAATGTCGGTACCGAGGCGATGTCCGAGACGCAGGACGATGTGGTGATTGCCGGCGAGCGCAATTTGCTGTCGATCACCGATTTTTCCAGCGACATGAGCCAGTTGCGACGTGCCTTTGACCTGTTCGAGCAGAAGGCGCAACTGATGCGTCTGCTCGATATCGCGGGCCAAGCCGAAGGCGTGCGTATCTTCATCGGCGGTGAAAGCCATGTGGTGCCGTTCGAGGAGTTGTCGGTGGTGAGCGCTCCTTACGAGGTGGATGGCCAGGTGGTGGGCACGTTAGGCGTGATCGGCCCGACCCGCATGCCCTACGACCGCATGATCCAGATCGTGGACATCACTTCCAAACTGCTCGGCAACGCCCTGAGTCAAAGCAAGTAGGCCCTTACAATCACCGCTTCGGTCGGGGCGTTAGCTCAGTTGGTTAGAGCAGGGGACTCATAATCCCTTGGTCGGGGGTTCAAGTCCCTCACGCCCTACCATTTCCACTGCCTTTTTCTTGTGCAATGTTCCCCGCATCAATATGTAAAGCGCCACATGGTTTGCTGAAGCACGACAGATGGTTTGACGATTCAGACCATCTGGCAGAGGGGTAGATGGGTGGGTTGTCCACAGTTCCTGTGGATAACCTGCCCTTTCTTTTTTCCTAAAACCCCCTTCAAAGCGGGTTCCACCCTTCTAAAACGACCCTCCAAAACGCTCCAGGAGCCACGATCTTGGGCAGGGTGGTGTACTGGGTGCGGCACCGGCTATCCGCGCCTTGTAGGTCCCAGAAGCGACAAAGCCAGCTCGGCGGCTGGCTCTGCCTAGTTGTGCAGCAGGAGGGTCAGTTCTGGAAGAACTCGACCAGCTCTTGCAGCTTTGATTCGACGTGGCCAAGGTCGCCAGCATATCCCCAGTTGAGAGGCTGGCTTGCGGCCTTGGTGCTGTGGCTGGCCAGGGTGCTTTGCAGCTGGACCACCAGGGCCTGAATTCGAACCTGGCGGGCTTGGTATTGGGCCTGGGCAGTGGTCATGCTTTGGCTTCCTTTTTGTCAGCTGCTTTTTTACCCGCTTCGTAGGCGTCCTGGAGTGCTGCCGCGATGTTCCAGACTGCTAGGTCATGGAAGTCCAGCCGGTCGGACTTGCGGGTCTCCAGGCTGTCCATTCCAAGGCGGCGGCGGGCGATCTGTTCAAGAGTTTGTTTGGTAGTCATTGGGGCGTCCTTTCGTGGCCGCAAGTAACGCTCTGTTCGGCCACCCCAGCAAGCGGTTTTTGCATGCCAGACTGGGGTGGTCTGGCATGCATCAAACGCCTGGCTTGAAGTTGCAGATGATCAGCTCCCCCTTGGGCTCCCGACCTTGGCCAGATGCGCCCACGGTGTAGGTGATATTCACCCGCTTGATGTAGTGGCCTTTGAAGGCTTTACGCATCTCTGGGATGTCATTCACGCTGACCACCGCCTTGCCCTTCATGGAGCCCATGAGGCTGGCCATCTGGTCGTATTGCTCTAGGCCGAACTCGACGCCGTAGCCCTCGGTGCCCCAGTAGGGTGGGTCCATGTAAAACAGGCTGTGCGGGCGGTCGTACTTTGTCAGGCAGTTGGCCCAGGATAGATGCTCCACAAACACCTGGTGCAGCCGCAGGTGGACGGCGCTGAGCTGCTCCTCCAGGCGCAACAGGTTGAGCGCTGGGCGTGAGGTGGTAGCCGTGCCAAAGGTCTGCCCCTGCACCTTGCCACCGAAGCCCAGCTTCTGCAGGTAGAAGAAGCGGGCGGCGCGCTGGATATCGGTCAGGGTCTCGACTGGAGTGATCTGCAGCCACTTGTAAATCTCACGGCTGGCCAGCGCCCACTTGAAGTGCCGGATGAACTCCTCCAGGTGGTGCTGCACAACCCTGTAAAGGCTCACCAGGTCGCCATTGACATCGTTGAGCACCTCCACCTTCACAGGCTCCTTCAAGAAGAACAGAGCAGCTGCTCCAGCGAAGGGCTCCACATAGCAGGAGTGATCCGGGAACATCGGCAGGATATGTGGGGCCAGTCGGCGCTTGCCGCCTACCCACTGCACCATCGGTGCTGCCTGGATCACGTCCTTTTCAACCGAGTTTTTAATGAGCTTTTTCGGCTCCCGTTTTTGCGTCATCTTTACTTCCGTTTTCAGATGACGCTCGGGGGCGTTCTATTGCGGGGCTCGGGCTGCTGCGATCAGCAGCGCTGGCTCTCAGTACATTCAAGGTTCCACACTTGGGACACTTGATTTCCAACCTGGTGTAACTGCCTGCTGCCAGCTTGCGGCGGCATTGGCCACACCGTATTTCCTCTAACTTTTCGAACATTGCGGCATCTTCCATAATGCCCTGACCTGTACAGGTGGCAGGGTCTTCGGTCAATGCCGTGGGCAATCACGGCGGAGGTGGGGGTCGGAGGTGTTACCGCACCGCTGGCCCTCGCCCTGTTTTTAGTGACTTGGCATCTGCACCAGGTGCCACAAATCAATACAGCCCATCCATAGAAGCCACCCGGCAGCGATCGCGACGATCGCTGACCCGAGATAGATCAATAACACCAGGTTGCCTACTCTTCCCTCTGGATCAGCTGCAGCGGCAAAGCCGACCAGGCCGATGACAAGACCGACGACGAGAGCAACGATTGCGAGTAGGTACAGCATTGCGACCTCTTAAGCGCGATTTACGCAGCTGCCCTTGGCCTTGCAGGCCGATTCGTCGGGGCAATAACGAAACACACAGGAAGCGTCGACCTTGTTGGGCTTGAACTGTTGGCTCTCCAGCTTGGAGCGCAGCAGATAGCCCTCCAGCTCCCACAACTTATCGTTGGCATTGAGCGCTGCAGCCTTCATGGCGATGTCTTTGCCGAGCTGCTCATTGAAGTTCTCGGGGGACACGCAAGCGGATGTGCCGGATGCCAGGTAGAACTCACCGTCCAAGAAGGCATGCGCAAAAGTGGTGGTGGAGCCGTTGGGACGAACTTCGAAGGTGTAAACCACACGGCTCATCAGCTCCTTGATCCGTTCGGGCGTCACACGCGGCGCAGTCAGGCCTTTGGCTTGAATCTGTGTTTCAGTTTGGGTATCAGTCATCGTTTACTCCGGGATTGAAATGGGTTTAGGGTTTGTTCAAGCAGTGCTTGTCGTGAGGGTCGAAGTAGTCCAGCAGGTTCTGGCAAACCCAGACCGCGTGTCCCTTGTGCCAGCAGTCTTCCTGCAGGCCGATGTATCGGGATAGCCGATCAGTCACCAATTCCAAGGGCCGCCTTGGAAACTCCATGAACCACACCGTGGCGATGGTCCAATTGGCAAACAGGTCGACCAAGTAGCCAACGATCAGAGCGGGTGAGGCCAGCACAAGGGCGGGTTTAGTCAGGCGCTTGCTCAGATAAGCCCTATAAAAGCCCATGATCAGAACGTAGAGCAGCCAAAAGCCGTACAGGTACGCCAACACCCATCCCAGTGCCGCCAGTGCTACCAAGTGGGCGCTCATTGCGGCCACTCCAACGCGGGCAGGTCTGCCTCAATGTCCGCAATGCTGGCGGGCATGGGGCGGTCACCCGCCTGCACGTCGGCCAGGATCTGGTATGCCGCTGCCCAGGTGGCATCGCGCAGGTTGACGCAGGCCTGCCCCTCAGTCTTGAACTTGGCCACCGTACTGGTGGCGTAGGTGCAGGCGCTTAGGATGCTGTCGTAATTGCGCGTGCGGGCGAAGTCGTCCAAGCGCTGCTGGATGGCTGCGGTGAAAGCCGCCTCGATCTGTGCAGCCGTTGGCGGCGCTGGGTCGATCAGCACTGGAAAACCACTTTGGTCAGCCGTAATCGACTTACCCTCAGACTGGCCCGCCAGCAGAGTTGCGTGTTGCTCTATGGTGATTCCCACCGCATCGGTTGGAATGTTGTTGCCATGGATTTCGGTGTCGTAAAACCCACCTGTTGACGCGGAATATTTCATTGTCATTTTGTTATCCTTTACCAACCAATTGCAATCCATGAATAGCCACCCGAAGCGGTTGCATTCGAAACACTTTGCTGTAGCATAAAAGTACCACTAGTCAAGCCAGAGGCAGCCGGCACATACTTCGTCATGATGTTGATCAGCGAGCCAGACGAATCAGCCACGTTAGAGACTGCGGTGAACAACGCGTTGGGGAATGCGATTGGCCAAGTCACACTCGCCTGCCCGATTTGCGACGACACGTAACCCCACTGAATAATTAGCCCACCGGGCAGCTTTTGATAGCCGCTTGTCGCTTTTGACTGATTTGACCCTGTGAAGTTGGATGTACTAAGGCCAGAATCTTTACGCGCAAAAACCAATGCCGTGGTGCCGATGGTGATCGTGCCATCGGTGGTCTGCATCCACTGGGAGTCCCCAAAGGCAGTGCCCTCCTGCACCGACACCACGGTGCTGGGAAACAATTCGTTTGTGCCGTCAGCATCCGTGGCACGCACCCAAGGGCCTGCTGCTGCCACATAGATGCCGCAATCAGCGCCCGTTGCCTGATCCTTCACCAGGACGCGGTCACCGGCAGTCATTGCACCAGGCCAATCACCACCGGCTTGCGTGCCCAGACCAGACAGGACAACGTTGGCGGTCGTTGTGTAGCGCACTGGCACCTTCATGCCGCTGGTGGCCGTGGCAATCATGAACTGGATGGCCTGGTACACCTGGGTGCGAAGGCCCGCAGTGGGTGTAAAGCCATTCGCTTCAATGATGGTCATCATCTCCTCTTGCCAGTCATTGAAGAAGGCGGCATTCAAGTCGGTGGGGAGGATGCCGGAGCCGAGATTGCCGTCGCGGAATCCATGCTTGCCCACGCCGAACAAGTCGAGGGCCTTGGTTGGGGTACTGATGCGATCCATTTAGCGGACTCCTTATGGCGAATAGGTGAAAACAACTTGGGTGTGTGCTGGCTTGCGTTCCCGGATGGGGCACTCTGCCAGCGACGGCGTGTAGGTCTGCATTGCGTCGTTGCAGTCGCTGTTGCAGTTGATGGGGGCCAGGTTGAGCGGCGCGTGAGGGATGTTCAAACGCCAGAAGAATCTGTCACCCTGACTGCCCACGGCGTAGGTGCAAGGGTCGTTGCAGTTCATGGGCCGGAACTCGGACACCGTGCAACCAGGCTCACCTAGCAGCTCGGCCAGGCCGATGTAATAGGCGGCAGACTGGCCACCTTCTTCCACCAGGCGCTGCAGCGCCAGCAGGCGGCGCTGGGCCAACGTCAGCACGGTGTTGGCCATGCAGTCGTCTGGCAGGCCCAGCACACGTTCCCAGTCCGTCATCAGCTCCGTGGCGGTGCGCACATCGCCTTCATTGACCAGATCGTCCAGGCGGGCGTCTACGCGGGCCAGCTCTGTAGCGATGGCCAGCATGGCGTTTGTCAAATCGGCATCGGGCTCACGCGTCCAGGCGGCACCACTAGGGAGCAGCGCCTGCAGCTGAGCCAGATACTGATCAGCGGTCATAGCCATGTGATGGCTCCCAGCGTGGTGATGCTGCCCACACCATTGGTCACGTCAGCAGCAGGCGTGGGCATGTTGTAGTTGTTCTCTCCAGCGGCAATGCTGATGGCTTCGCGGATGTGGGTCAGCAACAGCGTGCCACCGGGGATGGCTTCACGGCGGATCAGATCGACCAGCTCAGCCTGCACCGCAGCTTGCACGGCTGCAGTGTTGGGCGTAACAGCAATGCTCAGATTCAGTGGATTGGCAGTTGGCGCCGCCACATATAGCCCTGCGGTGACCGGCTTGCGTGCATTGAGGTATGCCGCAACGCTGGCCACTTCGCCAGCATCGGGCACAGCACCTGTCGAGTCATCGTCGCGCATGAAGCGCACAGTCACTGTGCCTGGGCCCAGCTCCATCGGGTAGACCCATGCACGGGTCACACCAGGCACTTCAAGCGCCCAGTCCACATAGTCAAAATCAGCACCGCCTTGGGGGGGCTTCTGCATGCGGGCGATCAGGCGCTCACGCAGGCTGGTGTCGCCTTCAGCATCGCTGCCGTTGACCAAGCCACCCGAACCCACCACGGCGGTCGAATTGACGCCCGCCACGGGGCTGACAAAGGTGAACTGACTGCCCGCCAGGGTGTTGCCTGCATCACCAGGCACCGATGCGGTCAAGGTGACCGTGGCAGTGCCTGCGGCGATAGTGGCCAGCGCGTTGGTGGTGAACTCGGCAGCATCGGAGCGGGTCAGCACAGTGCCAGCAGGCACGGTGGAGCCGTTGGAGCCTGTCAGCACCAGTGGGCCAGTGGCAGCGACAGCCACCTTGCGTGTGAGCTTGCGGGCGCTGGCATGGCGCTCCAAGTACTCCTTCTCGGCGGTGTCGGGAAAAAGCTGGCGTGCCAGGAAGTCGATGGAGCCATACAGGCCATGTGCAGCACCGGCAACCACACGGGCAGTCACGTTGAGGTTGCTGCGGCGCAGGCGGGCATCGCTGCCAGGCAAGCGGCTCTCGATATCCGCGACATTGCGGTCGATGAGCTGCGGGAGGGTTGGGCGTGTCAATGGCATTTAATTGCCCTTCCAGAAGGCGTCAAACTGATATTTATTAACCGGCTTGCCAGCGCGCACCACTTCAATCGTCAACAGCAGGTAGCCGGTGCGTGAAGTACTCCACTCGGTGGCCACATTCACCTCGCGGGCTACACCGTCCTCAATCAGCCACTGCAGGGCCTCCTTGGTGTAGTCGCGGGCCCGCAGGAGGGTGGATTGGGTTTTCTTGGCACGGGCCAGCAGCCACAGGCGGGAGCCGATGCGATCGCCTTCCACATCGGCGAAGGAGTCACCCCACCAGCCACGGCGGTCTGCACCGGAGGCGCTGGCAGGCAGATCGCTGGGATCGGCACGGCGATCGGTGAACAGGCTGATCACGATGGCGGTCTGCAGGCCATCGTCGGACTCAAGCGAACCGCTGACCAAGTTCCAGTCAAACTGGATGGCGTTGGTGTTCTGGACGAGGGTGGTGGCGATATCGCTCATCACATGCCTCCAGACGGTGCCTGGGCCGTGCCAGCCGACACAGGCTGGGTGTGGCCATTGAACACGGTACGCATGCCCGCCATCGTCTTGGCACCGCCCTGGTCGGCCACGTCGCCGTCAGCCGTGACGTTGCCATGCACCAGCAGGTCGCCACCCACCTCGGTGGTGGGCGCGACGAGTCTGATCTTGGTGGCGTGCTGCACCACGATCTCGTCCTCCTTCAGGTGGATGAAGTCGCCCCACTTGGTGTAGACCGCGACCTCGCCAGGCAGCATGCCCAACTTCCGGTACCGGCGATCGTCTACGGCCACCAGAATGACGTGATCGCGGTCGCCTTGGACAGACAGTGCCACGCCCTCGGCTCCAGCCTCTGGCACGCTGGTGAAGCCGTAGTTCTGGAAGCGCTCCACGTTGTCGCGCAGCTCGTCCTCCAGCAGGCTCACCTGGGCCGATTGCATCTTGCTGGCATCGTTCACCAGCTCAAGTACTGCACGGCCCACCATGAGCATGATGCGGCGTTGGAGGGGCGCAAAGGCGCGCTGCAGGGCTTTCACTTGGAAGCCTCCTTGGTGGGCTTGGGCGTATCCCAATGGAAGCCGTCGCCCTTGCTTTCCTTGAGAGGCAGCAGCTTGTATGCGTCAGCGCTGGTCAGCGCCAGCTCGGTGAAGGTGCCGCCGTTGTCGAGGCGGTAGGAAACCTTCTTGATCAGCAGCTCGGCGTCCAAGCGCGTCCAGCTATCGCGGACATACACCAGGGTGTTGGGCTCCCACAGGCCTTCCGCGTGAGTCCAGCCCTGCACGGTGATGGAGATGTCGTTGCTGCGCGCTGCACGCACGCTGGCTTCCCACTTCACACGGTCTTTGAGCGAGGCGGCAATGTCCTGGCCTTCGCTGACCACGATCAGGGGGCGGTAGCGCGTCACACGCGGGTCGGTGGCCTCGGCCTTGATCTGGGATGCGGCCTTGCCACTGAAGAAGTCGCCACCAGCGGCCTGACCCTTCAGGATGTATTTGCTGAAACGGTCTTTGAAGCTCAATGTGGCATTGGCCTCCTTGATGTTTGCGCCCAGCTCCAACACGGTGGCCACGCGCTTGGTGCTGGCGCGGGTGATGACCAGGTTGCCCTTGCCGTCGCTGGTGACCAGGACAGCGCGGATGCGGGCCATGCGCTCCACGGCCTCAAACACGGATTCACCCTGCTGCAGGGCAAAACGGGGGAAGGGCTTGCCGGTGTCGGTCTCGGTGATGACCTTGATACCAAACGGCTTGCACAGATCGGCGGCGATCTGCTCCAGCTTGCGGCCACTCCATTGGCCTGCGGGCTTGATGGCGCTGCAGTCCACCAGGTCACCGGTCTTGTCGCGGCCACGTACCGAGAGGTCGTGCGTGGTGTCGGTGTAGGCGAAAGTCATCTCGTCCACATAGCCGGTGATGACCGTGGTTTCCTTCAGTAGCACGGTGCACTCGTCGCCTGGCGAGATCTCGCGGGATTCGATGAGGTCAGCCCACAGCTCGGTGATGCCCAGCTCAAACACGCCAGCACACTGCTCCATGCCGCGCTCCAGGCGCATGCTTTTCCAGCCGCCGTAGATGCTGCCGTTGACCTTGAGTTGCACGTCAGGCATCTGCCAGCACCTCCAGGGTGCGGCCACCAGGCACAAAGCCAGGGTGGCGTACGTTGTTGCGCGCAATGATGTCGGCATCGCGGCTGGCATCCTCATACAGCGCATAGGCCAGCACCAGGGCGGGCTGGGTGGCTTGAGGCTGCACGGTCACCGTGCGGGCCAGATCGGCACCACGGGCAGTGATGTCGCGGATCATGGCCGTGCGCAGGGTGACCAGGCTTTGATAGACGGTGTCGCTTGGAGTGGTCTCGGCCAGGGTGTCCAGGCGCGTGGCCAGCTCGTCGCGCACGGCGATCGCATCGGTGTATCCACCGAATGTCATTTGGCTGGAGCTGCGGGTGGCTTCAATGACTGCGGCCTGCTGGATCAGGCTGTGAATCGCGGCCTGGTTGATGCCCTGCTGCACGCGGCTTGGGGTGGTGGCAGGCACGGCCACAGTGGTGTCGCCAAAGGTGAAAAGTCCGCGCAGCATGGTGAGCGCATCCGATGGCAGGCTAAGCAGGCCCGACAAGCCCGACACCAGGCCCACCAGGGCACCGCCGAGGGCGCTGGGGCCTTGCATCAGCGATGACAGCTCCGAACGCACACCGAGCAGCTGGGGACCGAAGGTCGCGGCAATGCCTGGCAGAGTGGGAAGGGAGGCGCTGACCTTCTGGATCAGGTCAATGGCAGCACCGAGGCGACCTTGTGCAGCTGCGGCCACAAACTCGGGCAGCGCATCAATGATGAAGACCGCAGCAAAGCGGGCTTGTGCCTCCAGGAGCGCATTGTCTGCAGCCTGGTCGACCTGGCGGGCCGTATCGTCCTGGACGCTGGGGAAAGCCAGGTCACCGGCCTCCACGCAGTTGATGGTGAAGCGCACCATGCCGCCTTCGGAGGTGCTTTCACGCTTCTTGAAGTCGGTGACAGTGACGGTGCGTTCACCCAGGTAGGGATGCACCAGGCGACCGGAGCCACCCTGCTCCAGGGCGCTCATCAGGGCATCGCGGGCCTGCATGTAGAACGGGCCCCACACATAGGCCTCCAGCGTGAACGTGCGGGCCTTGCGCCCCAGGTCTTCCACAAAGGGGCGATCGCGCAGCGGGTACTCATGCACCACGGCGCGACGGCCATAGGAGGACTCAGCACCCTCTACCGAGAAAGGGATGCCCCTGAAGGTGGCTTGCTGCAGCTCGTCGAACCAGCTCATGGTGTAGCCATCGACATGCCGCTGTAGACATCGAAGTCCACACCGGGGTTGTTCTTCTTGACCTCGGCCACACGGGCGCGGCCATCCTGGTCAATCTGCAGGCGAATGGTGCCGCCCACGTCCGACTTCTGGCCACGGCCTGCAGGCAGCGCAGACATGGCGTCCACGCCTGTGGCGTTGCCCATTGCGTCGAACGATGCCGAGCCGCCCGTGTCGCCACTGAAGATGCCCTTCACGGCCTGGCCAACCTTTGCGGCCAGTTCCACCACGGCCATGATCTTGCCCATGATCCAGTCGTAAACCGAGGTAAAAGCGGTTTTGATGCCGCCCCAAAGGTCGGCAAAAAACTGTTTGATCGGCTCCCAGTTCTTGTAGATCAGCACGACCAGGCCAATGATCGCGGCGATCGCAGCCATGAACCAACCCAGCGGCGTGGACATCAGCGCCACGCCCAGGCTCCAGATCGTGGGGATCATGGTCACGATGGCTTTACCCAGACCATAGATGGAGAAGGCCAGCTTGGCACCCATGACTACAGCCAGGGCAGTTAGGACGTTGTCCCACCCAAGGAACTGCGCGACCACATTGGCGACAGCGCCGAGCATGGCCAGGGCAGAAATGATCTGCCCGGTAGCAGTCAGGAAGCCAGGCAAAGCGTCCACGATCTTTGTGATCGTGTCGCCAATGGACTTGCCCCAGTCCGCACGGCTCTCAACGCTCATTGAGGTGATGCGCTGCACCAGGCCGTCCAGTGCCGGCAGTGCATGCTGGGCGATGGAGGACATGACGCCGAAGATGGAGAACTTCATGCGGTCGAAGTTGTCGTTGAAGTCTCCCATCGCATCGGCGGTCTGGCCGCTGACCACCGCGCCCATCTTGTCGGCCTCGGTGTAGAAGTTCTTCAGACCTTCGCTGCCCAGGTCTAGCACCTGTTTCAGATCGGCACCGCTGCGGCCCATGAGGGCCTTCATGACGGCGATCTTCTTCTCAGCGTTCTGGCCTGCATCGCCTACCTTGAGGAACTTGTCGGAGATTTTTTCAAACACCTCCACCACGTTCATCTTCTTGAGCTGGTTAAGAGGGATTCCAACGCGCTGAAACCAGACGGCGGCTTCCTTGCTGCCGTTGATGGCCTCCACCATGTTCTGGCTCAAGAACTGCAGGGACTGGCCCATCGTCTCCTGGTCGCTCCCGTTGAGTTGCGCCGCGTAGCCCAGGCGCTGATACATCTCCACGGTGATGCCCAGCTTCTTGCTCACGTCCGACGCTCGGTCGGTCTCGTCGATCGTTCGCTTCAGGGCCCAGAACACGCCGCCCGCTGCCAGGCTGACGGCTCCGAAGGTCTGGGCCAGGCCTTCTGCCGTGTCGCGTACCTTGCCAAAGCGCTCACGCACCTCGCCCATCTGGTTCTGCAGACGGTTGCCCATGAAGCGGCCAAAGCGGAACGCTGTCTCTGCAGACAGCGAACCAATGCGGCGGATGGGTTCGCCGATCTTGTCAATCGAACGCCCAATGCGGCTCAAAGGCCCTGTCGCTTTGTCCAGGGCCTCAATGACGAACGCTAGTTTCAGATTGCCGCTCATGTTTCCAGCTTCTTGTTGATCGCTTTGGCTTGTGCGTGCCAGTTCAAGAGTTCTTCAATGTCCATCGCCCACAGCTCACTTGGAGGGAAGTGAAACGTGTAGGCGACCACGGCCATTACTGAGAACCAGTCGTCTGGACACGCCCGATAAAACCCGCTGCAATCTCACCAGCGGCGGTGATGTCTTCACCGTCGAGCTGGTCGAAGGTGGACGGTGGAATGGAGGCGCTGCGGCACAGCATGACGGCCATCATTTCGCCTTCGCCCTTGGCTTTGGCGTTGGCAATGGCCTTCATGTCTGCACCGTTGAAGCGCTTGAGCTGCAGCTCGGTGATGGTCTCCATCGCGTCGCCAGCCTTGTTCTTCAGCTCAACGGGATAGATCAGGGTGTAAGTCGTGGTCATGGCTTACATCTCCTCCGCAGGGTCGCCCGCGAACTTGACGGGCACCTTGCCGCCATCACCATCGGTCGCCTTGGGCGTGACGGTGTTGAAGGCATTGCGTACCACCCATGTTTGGCCCGTATCGGCTTCAAAGGTGATGGTGGCACCCGTGATCGCGCCGAGCTTGGTCAGGCTGGTGCTGGGGCCAACCGATACCTCGCACTCGATCATGGACTCCTTGGGCTCTTCGGAGTAGCCGTGAATGCTGTTGTTGCCCTTGATGACCTTGCGCTCCACACCGCCGATGTCGATGGATGCGCCGGGCAGCGTCTCCAGCAACTCGCCGTTGAACTTGATAAAGGCCTTGCCTAGTCGCATGCCGCTCATAAATGAACTCCTTGTCGGTTACTTGCTTACAGCCGGAACTGGACCTGGCCAGCGAAGACGCGCAGCTGGTTGATCGTGTCGGGCGGGATGACCGCGTCGATGCGGTTGGGGTCACTGCCGTTGCGCTCCACGATCAAATCGCGGTTGAACTGGTCGAAGTTCTCAGCCAGTCCAGCGTCTTCCCACTCACGGAACAGGGCCAGCAGCTCGGCGCGGATGATCTTGGGCGTCACGATCGCCTGGCCAGCACCAAAGCGGGTGCCGTCGCTTGCCAGCTTGTGGCGAGGGAAGCGCAGGCCAATGCGGGTGCGCACGCTGTAGCGCAGGTAGGCGATGGTGCGCATCGTCTCGATGTCCAGGTACGAGATATCCGCAATGCCGAAGGCGTTGGTCTTGTAAGTGGTGGTTAGGCGCTCAATCAGGCAGCGACCGCCCGTGTCAACAATGAAGGTGGCAGCTCCATCGGTCAGGTGGATGTTGCGCTCGGTCTGCGTGAAGCGGTCCTTCTCTGCAGGAGCCAGCAGGCCGGTCAACACCAGGGTCTGGCGTGGGCGTGCGGGGTCGGGCTCAAAGGCATCGACAGCACCCAGCACCGCTGCCCATTCATAGGGCGGGTGTGGGCTCTTGCCGCTGCCCATGATGCTCACGTGTGGGCTGTTGCGTCCAGTGACCAGGGTGTCGATGGCCGCATGGGTGCCACTGGCCGCAGCGAAGGCTTGGCCTTCTTTCATGATCAGCGGGCCGAAGCGTGCAGCCAGCTCGGTCTCCAGCTTGGTCAGGTTGGAGGCATCCGTCCAGGGCATGATGACCGTGTGGTACTGCTCGGAACCGATGGCCGCGATCGGCGTGGCGATGTCCGGGTTGCTGGTGCCTGATGCCATCGGAGTGATGGTGATGGTCAGGCCACTAGGAATCTTCTCGCCGAAGTTGAAGTTCGTGCGCAGGTCCAGGTAGTTTCCGTTCTCACCTTTGTGGCGGGCGGTGCAGGTCACTGTCGATGCGACCACAGCGCCGGTCACCGGCAGATCGGTATTGGCTGCGATCGCGGCATTGATGGCAGTGGCCACTTGCGCAGTGGTCATGCCGCTGGTGATGGCCACTTGCACCTGGCGACCCGCAATGTATAGATTCAAGGTGCCCGCCTCAGTAGGCGCGCCACCGGCCACGATGGTGCCTGTGGCAGCTACGCCTGCACCGTTGTCGTCAGATGCGCATGCCCAGGTCTCGGTGTAGGGATTCGCGGCCTTGAGCTTCTGGAACATGTGCGACAACATGGAGCCGCGACCGAACGCGGCCTCGGCCTGGGCCGCACTGGTGATGCGCACGGGAACGCCAGCCGCCACTTGGCCAGCGGTCAGGCGTTGGCCCAGCACCAGGATTTTGTGGGGCATGACTGGCAGGCCCTGCTGGGCCCGCGTGTTGTCAAACTCAAGATACTGACCAGGCGTGCGCAGCGAGATTGGGATGGCATTGAAGCTGATGGTCATGGTCGTTTACTCCTTCTTAGAGCTGGCTTTGACAGGCGTGGCGGGGGGCGTTTCCTCGGTCACATCACCGTCATCCAGGCGGCGAATCCAGTAGCTGCCGTTCTCGACGGTGTCGCCCTCGGCAGGCAAGGGCTGGCCGGTGGCAGGGTTGACCACGCGCATGCCTGCGGCGGGTTTCACAAAGATGGTGTTTTCGGGCATGGTTGGCTCCTGGGTTACTGGGGAAGCGCGACGGTGTCGCGTGCATCGGGTTTGCTGGTGCTGTAGTCACCGTCCAGCCACTTCTGGCGTTCTGCTGCAGATGAG
Organism: Hylemonella sp.; assembly: GCA_030680575.1. Lineage (GTDB taxonomy): Bacteria > Pseudomonadota > Gammaproteobacteria > Burkholderiales > Burkholderiaceae_C > Hylemonella. Next base: position 9,485 of record JAUXVI010000025.1, on the reverse strand, counting down.
AAGGGCGGCACATCGGTCTGGGCTGCGAAAGTCTGAAAGGGGTCAAGCGTGGACACATCCACCACCGTGGGCCACGCCATAGGCATCGTGAAACTCAGGCCATAGACGGTCACACCTTGGCGATCCACGGTGCCGCTGTAGAGGTTCTCCACGCGCTGCAGGGACAGGGTGCCTTCGTTGGGGATGGTGTAACCGTTGAGCAGTGGGATCAGCACCTCGACCAACTCGTAGGCACCTGCCTGCTGACCATCGCCACGGCGGCGTGCAGCCTCTCCGCTGGCGTGGCCTGTGACCACATAGACCAACCAGCTGCCATTGACCATGCCCGACATACCGCTGTTGCGGTCATTGGTCTGGCCACCAGCCCACACCAGGAAGACACCAGGCACAGCGCGCAGCAGGCGCTTGAGGGTGTCATCGTCCCAATTGCCAGGCAGCGACTCAACGGCCTTGACTTTGGTGCCGAGCGTGTCCTTGATAAGTGTGACCAGGGCGTCTTCGGAAGTTGCGATGGTCATATCAGTAATCGCTCAAGGTGCTGGAGGTGAACACGCGGTCATTGCCAAAACTGGCAGCACCGCCCGTGGTCGGGGTGATCACATTGGTGGCATTGATGCCGAGGCTGACCTTGCCGTCTGCGACCAGCTTCAAGAACTTGATGGCATCGTCGTAGCGCTTGGTGACTTGCTCGGTGGCGCGATCGTCATAGAGGCGATAGCGGGCCACATCGCAGGCCACGCCCACCAGAATCTTGGGGACGCTGGCCAGCGGCAGCGAATAGCGGCCCATGAGGTAGCCATCCACCTCGGCGTCGGCATCGGCCAGCGCCTGGTTGATGACTGTGTCGTTCACAGCCACGGCACCGCCCGTGCGATCGGTGAGCTGGATCAGCTCAGCGAGGGCAAATCGGTCGATCATGTCTTGTTTTACGGCGTAGCTCATGGGTGGAAGTTGTTATCAAAGCCAGGGCTCTGCCAAACCGTTTCACTCTTTTATCCAGCCCTGGGGAGGTTGGGGAGTTAGTCAATCTGCGGCTCCCGACACCGGCTGGTTGACAAGCCGGAGCGATCAAAGCCCGCTCTGGGGTGGGTATGGGTTACTGGGGAATCTCCAGGGCACCGCCCAACAAGGGGGCGGCTTGCGCTTCGGTCATTTCCACAGTGCTGCCGGGCTCGTAGGTCTCGCCGTCATGGTCGAGGCGGCTGCGCACGGTGTAGGAAAACTTCTCAGCCTTGGCAGCTGGGGTTTTGGTTGGGTTCTTGTCGCCGGTGGCCATATTCACTCCTGGTTAAAACGTGGTTTGAGGGTGGTTGGGAAAGTGTTCAAAAAAGGCGGCGCTGCCGTGGGCGCACCGCCTTGATTCACCACTTGCCGTGGCTTACGCCACCGCGTTCTGGAAGAAGCAACCCACTTCCTGGAAGGCGATCAGCTCCTTGACGTGTTCGCCCACACGGACCTTCTGTCCGCCGTCCAGGCCGATGTTTGCGTCGGCAATGGTTCCGCCCACTGGGTCACCCCACTGCGCAGTGAATGCGAAAGTGGGCAGGCCAGCGCGTGGGTCACGAACAGCCTTGTCGATGCGGGCAAAGGCAGCGTGCTTGCCCCACAGGCGGCTGTAGCCTGCGGTCTGGCCCTTCTTGGCGGCGTTGTAGAAGCTTTCGCCGATGTAGATTTCGTCCAGCTCCAGCAGGTCGGCCACGGCTTGGCGCTGGATCACACCAGCTGCAGACGCGCCGCCCAGGCCACCGGTCTTGTTCAAGACTGCCGCCACCACCTTGGGGTGCATGCGCAGCTTGGTCCAAGTGGCGCGACCGAAGATGCCAACGTTGGGGCGAATCAACATGCTGTCGAACTGGGTCAACATGGCGCTGATGGGGTCGCTGTTCGCGTAGTCGCTCCACTGGCTGGTGCCAGAGAGGGTGGTGCGCAGCGATGCCAGGTAGTTGCCCAAGGTGAAGTACAGGTCTGCCACGCGCTTCTCGCGTGCCAGTTGCACCAGGAGGGCTACACGCTCGGCTGCTGCGGCCAGCGGGTCGTAGTTGGTGCCGACCGCATTCTTGATGTCCTTGTTGGGCACAGGATCATCCAGACCGTAGTCCTCGGTCGAGTCGGTCACATCGGTGCCGCCGAATTCAACGGTGTTGGGGGCACCAGTACGGCCCACACGGGTGTCGGGAATGGTGAATGCCTCGTCCGTGGCCATCTTGGTATAGATGAACTTCTCGGCGGGCACTGGCACGCGAGGGCAGACCATGTCGGCAATCATGCCGGTCGGCTTGATCGCCATAGCGATCTGTGTCAGCTTTGGCTGTACGGTAAATGGGGCGGTATTGGTACTCATGGGGTCTCCAGGGAGTCGTTACAAAGTGGGGGGGATGGTTCCAGCGTCTATGCCAAGTGCACTTAGCCCTGGAAGGAGCCATGGTCGACGATGAACGAGCCAATATCGCCGACAACGCCTGCAACCTCGGCCACACCGATGATTCGGACGTTGACGCCTGCAGCCGCAGTGGCCACGATGGCGCGACCGCTTGCATCTGCGGTGAGCAGATCACCGGCAGCAATAGTGTCGCCATACAGCACTTCAGCGATGCCTTGGCGTACCACGTCAATACGATCACCTGCAACAGCCGCTGCAATGCGGTCAGTCACACCAATCATCTTGTCAGCGGCTGCGGCTGCCACCAAGACGCCACCGTCTGCAGCGCCAAATTTGACGATGCTGTAGGCTGGAATGACGCCTTCGGCGGTGTAGTTCTTGATCAGTTGTTGGTTGCGCATGGTTGCTTACTCCTTGTCGGTGCCTGCGTGAACGGCGTTCACGGCTTCGGCGTAGCTGATGAATTGGCCAGCTTCCTCGCGCTTGACCTTGTAGGCATGTGCGCGGTCAGCAATCTGGCGATCGGATTGCCCATCGGTCGTGGCGTCAGCTTTGACACCCTTGTCACCGACCTCGGAAAACTCCACCACCTTGGGCAGGCCACTGATGAATGTCTTGAAGACATCCAGGATGGGTGTCTCGGTGGTCTTGTCGCCTTCGCCGAACTCCACCACCACGCCATTGGCGGGCAGGGCTTCCATGAAGGCGACGGTGCGGGCCTTGTCCTTGGGCAGCAGCTGGCCGGACTTGACCAGGCCTTCTGCAAACTCGTCGAACTCAGCCTTTTTGATGGCCTTTTCACGCGCAGCCAAAGCGGCTTCACGCTCGGTGAGCTGGCGTTGCTGCTCAGCAAAGTCGGCACCGCCCGCTGGGGCTGCACCTGGTTTGGCAGCTGCGCCGCCTTGGGATGGGTTCACTTGTGATACTCCTGGTTGTGGTTGGTGCTCTTGAAAGCCGGGGCTTGTGGTTGCGTCTTCCTGCATGGCATCAGCCTTGAGGGAATCGACCACATAGGCAGGGATGACGGCGTCGGCGTCTTCTGTGCTGAATTTGGAGATCAACCACTCGCGCATCCGACGCCACAGGTCGGCGTTGTCCAGGTCGGCCCAGTCGGCAAACTCCAGCACGCCCTCGGAGCTGTCGGAGAAAGATGCGGACTTGAGGCCCTTGATGGCGGGCGGCTGCGCACCCAGGAACGCGACGTGGCGCAGGTACAAGCTGCCTGGCTTTGGGTTGGCCGGGGCGTCGGGTGTGTACCAGCTGGCGCTAATCTTCTTGAAGCGGCCCTTGCTGACCAGCTCGGCGAACTCGGGGTCTACCTGGTCGGGCTCCACCTTCATGGAGCCATCGGCAAACTGCATGGACTTGACCCAGCCGTATGCGGGCAAGTTGTCCTTGGGGTGGCCCACGGTCAGCGGGGCCTCATGGAGTGCGATGTCGTAGGCGGCAGCAGCGGCCTGCAGATCGGCCTCGGTGAACTCAATCACCTGGCCGCTCATTGCGGTGTGCTTGCCTGGTTTGAAAATTTCGATGAGGTTCACACGGTACGTCCTGTTGAGTTACCGCTCAAAACAAAGCGGCGATCTGATGGACGTAGTTTTCCCGTGTAAGCCCTTTGGCTCTATTAACTTGCGTTAAAGCTTTGCGTTAGGAGGGAAATGGGCGCGCAAGGGCGCAAGACCTGCACAGGGCCACGTGGCCATGTGAGTCTCTGGATTCTATGACAGGGGATTGAAGGGCGGGGCTAAGCGTCAAGCCTCAATGATTGGCCTTGCCTCAAAAATCTTGTAGCTGTTGCCGCTTTTTTTCCGTTCTATCAACTGGAGCTGCTCCATGAAATACAGGGCATAGCGGGCTTCTTCTACGCCGATGCCTGGAAGGTGCTTGTACAGCTCTGTCTGCCGCACACCGGGCTCTTGTCGCACCAGCTCAAGCAGCGTTTTGCCCACGCTGCTGACCAAGGGGTCTTGCGCCGCAAAGTCAGTCATCAGTTGCTTGAATTCTCGCTGCGCCTCGGCATCTTCACGTTTGATGCCATAGGCCACCTTTTGCAGCGCCTGCCGTGCGCCATCCCAGTCTTCGCCGCGCATCAAGTAACGGCATATCTGTATGTCATCCAGAGCCTCCAGTTCACTCGCATGAACTGTCTGCACAGGCTGCTTGAGCCGCTCACGCAGTGCCAGCCTTGCCTGCTCCTTGCGGTATGCCCGATACAGGGCAGCGACCGCCAAGGCAATCACGATGCCCCACAGCAGATTGCTGCTCATGACTTCTTGGCCCGTTCGTTTGCCAGCTGGGCAATGCTGCGGGTCATGACTGTGCGCTCTTCATCAGAGAGGCTGCGCAGGTTTTCTATCAAGATTTTTTCAAGCGGTGTCAGCGCCCCGATGTCCAGCTCACGGCCAGACAGGAACCACATGGCGTCCACCTGGCAGCGTTCTATGACCTTTTGAACAAGGTCAGCTGGTGGGCGGATATGCCCCCGCAAAACATCTTTCAGCTTCTGTAGCTCCACATCTATCAGAGCTGCGAACTTCGCCTGAGAAAGCCCCGTTTTGGCGATGACTTCTCGTAAGCGGTCGGGGATGCCGGAAAGGTTTTCTGTTGGTGCTTGCATGGTGGCAAATATTGGTATAAGATTTATACCGTTCAATTAATCGTTCACAAATTATGAGTCCAGCAGACATTAAATCAGCAATAGCGAAGGCCGGGACATCGCAAGCAGCGATTGCCGCCTTCCTTGGCGTGACGGTTCAAACTGTGAATGCCGTGGTGAATGGACGGATGCGCAGTCCACGGGTTGAGGCTGAGCTGGCGAAGATCGTTGGCCCCGACGTGTTTAAACCCTACGAAAAGAAAAAGGGCGGTAGGCCCAAGACGGTTTGGACAGGTCAACTGGCGGGTGCTACATGCTAAACAGCACTCAAGCGCCCGTAGAACCAGCGCGAGCAGCTATCAAACCAATAGCGGCAACCCTGACCCGCTGCCGCCACGGGCAGGCATTGGTGGTGCTGGACTCCCAACCCTTCAATGGCGTAGAGCTGCGCCCCAGCGAGTTGCGTCAAATGGCACAGCAGCTCATTGCCATTGCGGAAATGTCCACGCGCCTACCAACTGGTGGCAAGCACTGGAAACCAACCAAAGTGGAGGTTGGAGCATGAGCGCCCCTCGCAAGCCACGGGTAAAGCCATTGCCCCCATTGATGGTTCAAGCCTTTGAAAATCTGAAGCAAGCATTCGATTTCAATGTGCCCGCCAACCTCGACGACAAGTTCCCTTTTTTCATCAAGGGTGTAGACGATCGGAGCGGAAATGGAAACGGGACCGGAGCAAACCAGCCACGCATAGCCTTAGAACGCCTTAGAACCGGCCAAGGATGCGACACCTGCCACGACTTGGGCAACTCACAGGCATCTGAGCCAAAAGCGCCTAAACGACTGACAAGCGGAGAGCTTGGTCGGCTGCGCGAAGAAATCCAGGAATTGGTCGACAAGAACCCACGCGGTGCTGCCGGTGTAGCCGGTCTGATCGGTGTCCCCGCAGGCTCGCTGTACCCGTTCCTTGTTGGTAGCTACGCAGGCTACCCGTGAACACATGATGGACGGCATTGAGGTGCCAGATCGCAAGTTCATCGTGCACACCTACGGCGGCAAGGACGGCACACCCTACGGCTTGGGCCTGGGGCACAAACTCTTCTGGCCGGTGTTCTTCAAAAAGCAGGGCATCACGTTCTGGCTGACCTTTGCCGACAAATTTGGAAGTCCCACTGCGGTGGGTAAGTATCCGAAGGGCTCCACGCCTGACGAGCAACGCAAGCTGATGGACGCGCTGCGGGCCATCAGTCAGGATGCTGGCGTGGCCATGCCCGAAGGCATGATGGTGGAGCTGCTGGAGGCGTCACGCAGTGGCAGCGTGGACACCTACGAGAAGCTGGTGCGCTACATGGACGAGCAGATCAGCAAGGCCGTGCTGGGTGAAACCATGAGTACCACCGCGTCCAGTGCTGGCCTCGGGAGTGGCCAAGCGAACGTGCACAACGATGTGCGCAAGGAGCTGGCCGAAGACGACAGCGACGAGCTGTGCGAGACGCTCAACGCCACATTGGTGGCATGGACCGTGGCGTACAACCTGCCTGGTGCAAACCTCCCAACGCTGAGCCGTGAGTTTGAGGAGCCAGAAGACCTAGCGCAGCGGGCCACACGTGACAAGACGGTGAAGGAGCTGGGCTACGAGCCGACCGAGCAATACATCCTGAAGACCTACGGCGATGGATGGGTTCGGTCGCAAGCAAAAGCGTCAGGTGGCGGCATGTTTACCGGCCTGCTGCCAGGTGCAGAACAGACGGCCAGCTTCGCCGAGGTAGCCAGCCTGCGCAAGGCTAAACGTGACAACCAGGACTTGCTGGAGAACGTGGCCGACCAGCTTGCTGGCCAGTGGCAGCAAACCATGAAGCGCCGGGTGGAAGACCTGCAGTCCATGCTGGACCAGACAGGCGACTTGCAGCAGTTCCGTGAGCGCCTTGCCGATCTACTCGACAGCGACCCAAGCCCTGCATTGGTGGACAGCATTGCGAGGGCAAATTTCAGCGCGCACGTGTTGGGCCGTGGCCCTGCCGATGCGGACTTTTCAGAGCAGGGTCAGGGCTTCTTTAAAACCCTGTTCAAACGCTGGTTTGGTGGCTAGTTCACATGGCATTTGAGGGAGCTTTCAAGCTCGCACCCAAGAAGGCGCTGGAGTTCTTTCGCAAGAAGGGTTTCGCCGTCAGCTTCGCATGGCAAGACGTGTTCAATGAGGAACACAACAACGCGTTCACCGTGGCAAAGATGGCCGATATCGACCTGCTCACGGATGTGCGCAGTGCGGTAGATAAGGCCCTGGCCGACGGCACGACCTTTGAGACGTTCCGCAAGAGCCTGGAGCCCATCCTGCAGCAGGCCGGATGGTGGGGACGCCAGGAGGTTACCGATCCGGCAACGGGAGAAGTTGTCCAGGCTGAGCTGGGTAGCCCGCGCCGCCTTCGCACCATCTACCGAACCAACCTGAAGACAGCTTACGCAGCAGGCCAGTGGGCTCAAATTCAGGAGACAAAGGCCGACGCACCGTTCCTGCTTTATGACGCGGTCGACGACAACCGGACACGACCAGAACACGCCGAATGGGACGGCACCATCTTGCCTGCAGACGATGTGTGGTGGCAGTTCCATACACCGCCCAACGGATGGAACTGCAGATGCTCTGTGATCCAACTTTCACAGGCCCAAGCCGAGTCGATGGGATACGACTCTGGAGCTGCTGCACCCAAGACCGAATTTCAGCACTACACCAACCCGCGAACGGGCGAGGCAATGCTGATTCCCAAGGGTGTCGATCCGGGTTTTGGCTACAACCCTGGCTCAGATCAGGCGCAGCAATTGCGCGATGCATTGGCCGCGAAGGTGAAGGGGTTCCGCGATGGCGACTGATATCCAAATTCACGCCCAAGACCAGGCGGTAAATAAGGCACTTAAACGCCTGATGCGATCCATGCCACAAGGTGGTGATGGGACGCCCGCAATGAAGGCCGTGGGGCGTGTACTTTTGACCGGCGTGCAGCTCCGACTTAGGGCTCAAAAGGGACCAGACGGAACGCCTTGGAAACCGTCCAAGCGGGCGATCAATGAGGGCGGTGCAACGCTGCGAGATTCCGGCTTGATGCGGGACTCTTTTTCGATCGACGCGAGCAGCAATAAGGTGGCTGTCGGGACCAACAGCGTGAAGGCTGCAATTCACCAGTTCGGCGGGACGATCAAGCACCCAGGTGGCACCCGTTACGTGCTGATCGACGGCCTGGCCAAGTTTGTGGCCAATAGCCTGGTCGGGCCGGTCAGCGGGGTGACAAAAGCCCACCCGATTCCCATGCCAGCGCGCCCCATGCTGGGCGATTCGGACGCCGATCGCAAGGAGATTCTGGACGTACTGGAGCGGCACTACAGAAAGGGGTGGGCAGGCTGATCCGCAGCCCAGTGGATAACTCGCCTTTTCGGCACCCTGAAAGACCGTTTACGGGGTCAATTTGGGGGCTTTGAAGGTGGGGCAAAGGTGGGGCAGCATGCCCCACCTTGAAAAAGTGAGCTATCAGGCTCAAAAGGTAGAAAGTTCTTTAAAAATCAAAGCTTTAGCCCGTGGTGGCCCGTTTTTCTAGGGCTGGCCAAAGGTGGGGCATGTTCTGTGGATAAGGTGGGGCATCGCCCTCATCGCCCTGGAAAGGTGGGGCATGTAGGGTGCTGGGTAGCTCCATGCCCACCAGGCAGCGCTCTACAGGGGCGCGTGGGGCGTTTCAGGGGGCTTTATGCCGGGGTTTGAGGGCCTGTATTGATGCCCCAAACCATCTGCCGCACCGCCCCACCTTTCACCTCAGACCATGTGTCGCAAAGGTGGGGCATGGCCCGACCCCCTAGAATCCGGGAAAAGCTAGTGTTTACGCGGGGTTGCGGCCCATCCCACTTCATCCCGCCCCTTCCCGCCTTCTCCCCATACCATCTGTCGGTTCACACAATACCGGTGCGGGTCGCACGAGTTGTTCTTCAAGTTGTCCACAACTTAGACCACAGAGAGTGGGGGTAAATTGTTCGATTTGCGATCCTCTTTCGGAAGGCGTCAAAGATCGTGCTATAATTTCATTTTTAGCGGCTGTAGCTCAGCTGGATAGAGTACTTGGCTACGAACCAAGGGGTCGTGGGTTCGATTCCTGCCAGCCGCACCAAAAAAGAAAGCCCGCAGCTTGTAAAAGTTGCGGGCTTTTCTCTTGCCTGAACAGAGCCGAATGACCAGAACTGTGCCGGCGTGATGCCCCGGTCTGTTGGCTCCGTCGGTGCCTGGCATGGCGCGGGGATCGCCCCAACCCGCAGACGACCGGGCCGCGTTTACGAACCCGTTCCAACAACACCCGTTGCGCCGACTGCCTGGCCGCAAGTCCTATTCTTTTTTCTTTTGCTTCATGACGCTTTCGCTCCACGGCACACTCGGTATTGATTTCGGCACCTCCAACTCGGCCATGGCCTGGGCCGATGTGCAGGGCGCGGCCCACCTGATTCCGCTCGAAGGCGATGCGGTGTCGATGCCCACGG